>JBMYWP010000125.1:0-3616 GCA_049607525.1 Flavobacteriales bacterium | reverse complement strand
TTAAAATTATTCTCTCTTTTTTATTTTATTTAAAATCGTTTAGGACGGGATTGTTAAAAAATCATCAATGTTTCTTTTTTGACTTTTGGTCGTTGTAGTTACCCCAAGGTCCTTTTTTTCTTCGGTAGAAAGTTGTTGAAGCTGATCTTGGTAGGCTCGTTTCTTCATAAATGAACCAAGATCAAGTTCCTGAGAAGGAGGCGGTGTTGAGCGTGTATTATTATTATATTTTACAACTTTAAACCCTATCATAACAATAAAAAACAAGACCGAACCAATTATCTTCCATTGATTATCAGAAGTCTCTTGTTTATTCCTTATTTCCTCGGCTATTTTTCTTTTAGACTCAATTTCTTTTTTTTCTACTAAATCTATATCACGTTTTTCACATTCTGTTTCCAAAATCGGGATATCATTAATTAATCCGCAAATTAAACCTTGTCTAATATCTTGCTTTTTATGCTTACATGCACCACAGTATGTAACTTGCTCTCTTCTATTCATCTTTGTAAATCTTTATTTATTGTATTTTTAAATATACAATTTTACATTGAATGTATAGCAAGAAACAGATTTTTTCAAATTCCTTTTCTTTCTATCTTTGACATTACAGAACTATACAGAAATGGAATCAGAAAAAGTACAAAATTACAACCGAATTGAAAAAGCAATTAAATATATCACAGAACATTATAAAGAACAGCCTAACTTAGACAAAATAGCCTCCGAAATTGGTATGAGCTCATTTCATTTTCATCGTATTTTTACTGAATGGGCAGGAGTTAGTCCAAAGAAATTCATTCAGTTTTTAAGTTTAAAACATGCAAAAAAAGCCCTCAAGGAAGGTCAATCAACACTATTTGATACGGCATATGAATGCGGTTTATCTGGCACCAGTCGACTACACGATTTATTTGTAGGAATAGAGTGTATGACACCTGGTGAATTTAAAAATGGTGGTAAGAATTTGAAAATAAATTATGAAATGACATCTAGTGTGTTTGGGAATATTATTATAGCATCGACAGAGAAAGGGATTTGTTGCATTGAATTTTGTTTACAAATAGAAGATGGACTAAATATGATAAGGTTGAGATTCCCTAAAGCTTCCTTCATTCAAAAAAATAAAACCCTTCACCAGAGCGTCATTAACTTATTTTCTTCAAATTGGGAAAAGCCAGCTCAAATAAAATTACATTTACAAGGAACAAATTTTCAATTGAAAGTTTGGGAAACTCTACTAAAAATTCCGCTAGGAAATGTATCCACATATGGAGAAATAGCCCATAAAATAGGAAATCCAAAGGCATCGAGAGCAGTTGGTAGCGCAATAGGTAAAAACCCAATTGCATTTATCATTCCTTGCCATCGTGTAATACAATCATCCGGAAAGATTGGAGGCTATATGTGGGGAGAAAATCGAAAAACAGCCATTCTAGGATGGGAATCGGCTCAAAAAGAATTAAAAGGTGAATAATATGGATTTATTTAATTCTAAACCCGTTTCAGAAATTAATATCTTACCCTACGACGGAGAAGTCTATTATTTCGAAACAATATTAACAGGTAAAGTTGCCGATATTTATTTATCTAGATTATTAGAAACAGTAGAATGGAAACATGACGAGGCAATTATTTTCGGAAAACTTATTACAACTAAACGTAAAGTTGCTTGGTATGGAGATAAACCATTTAAATACACCTATTCTAAAATAACTAAAAATGCCTTAATTTGGACCAAAGAATTACTTGAGCTCAAAGAAATAGTAGAAAATCTGACCAAAGAAACCTATAATTCTTGTCTTTTAAACTTATACCACAATGGCGAAGAAGGTATGGCTTGGCACAGTGATGGAGAAAAAGATTTGAAAAAAAATGGCGTCATTGCATCTCTTACACTCGGTGCAACCCGGAAATTTTCATTTAAACACAAAATATCAAAACAAAAAATTGATACTATTTTAGAACATGGAAGTCTTTTAATTATGCAGGGAGAAACTCAAACCCACTGGCAACATAGACTTCCTCCAACAAAAAAAGTACAACAACCAAGAATAAATTTAACTTTCAGAACAATAGTAAAATAACAAAAAATGGCATCTATCTTTAACTCAACAATTGAATTAAAAGGAGAAAAAGTAAAACTTATTCCTCTAAAAATAGAACACGCAAACAATTTATTAGAAGCCTCGGATGATGGAAATTTATCGAAGTTATGGTTTACATCGGTACCAGACAAAACCAATATCAATACTTATATAAAAACCGCATTAAATGAATTTAAGAATGGAAAATCAATTCCCTTTACCGTGGTAGAAACAACAAGTGGTAGAATTATTGGATCCACACGTTTTATGAATATAGACTCCAAAAATAAACGATTAGAAATAGGACATACTTGGTATTCAAAATCACACCAAAAAACAGGAATAAACATAGAATCCAAACTTCTACTTCTAACCTATGCCTTTGAAGAGTTAAATTGTATTGCTGTAGAGTTTAGAACACACTGGCATAATTTACCATCCAGGAATGCAATTGCCAAATTAGGCGCAAAACAAGATGGAATATTAAGAAATCACTCTTATGACAAAATGGGCAATTTAAGAGATACCGTGGTATTTTCAATAATAAAATCGGAATGGCAGACCGTAAAATATAATTTAATATATCGATTAGATAATCGATGAAACACCATTCTTCACTAAATTGTATCCAATATCCCAAACTTACTCCACAAAACGATGAAATACATAATCATATTAACATTTTTATTGACCAGTTGTTTATCTAGAGAAATAAGAATTCCAATCCCAAAATCAAATGATTGGTTTAAAATAATGTCTTTCAATGTGAAATTTGACACCAAGAAAGGAAAACACCAATGGAATAAACGTAGAGAATCTTGTATTAAGATGATAAACGATAAACAACCAGATGTTTTTGGTACACAAGAAGGTTTATTACATCAAATGAAATACTTAGATAATAAATTATCGGATTACTCCTATTATGGCGTGGGTAGAAATGATGGCGTTGAATCTGGTGAACATATTGCCATCTTTTATAAAAAGGATATATATAATTTATTAGATAAGGGTGTATTTTGGTTAAGTGAAACACCTAATTATTCATCCAAAGGTTGGGATGCTGCCTTAAACCGTATTGTTACCTGGGTAAAACTAAAGGATATCAATACAAATCAAATATTTTTCGTTTTTAATACACACTTTGATCACAAAGGCAAAAATGCTAGAATAGAATCATCAAAACTAATTATTAAAAAAATAAATGAAATAACTCATATCAAAGATTCCGTATATATCATCGGAGATTTTAATGGACGTATAAACAATAGAATGTTTACACCTATCATTAATAACTCGTTTAAGAATGCAAAAGAAATTGCAAAATCAACAGATCAAAAAAAATCATATAATTCTTACGGACGATTAGCAAGAATATTTAGCACTAATATAGATTTTATATTCTATAATCAAAATACAGCTATATATTATGAAACTATTGATAAAAATTATGGCGTAAAATATATCTCAGATCATTACCCTATAATGTGTTATTTTCAAATTAACTAAAAACAATTCTCCTCCCGTGG
>JBMYWP010000124.1:0-3707 GCA_049607525.1 Flavobacteriales bacterium | reverse complement strand
TAGCTTGGACAGATAACCCAGCATGGATTTTATATGATCTTATGACAAACCACTCAAACGGTTTGGGAGATTATTTAGATGACATGGAAGATATAGACATATTCCATCTATATGAAATAGGTAGGTATTGCGATGCTGTTGACGATGATGGTTATTTTGATGGAGTACCAGATGCTACACAAGGTTTAGAACCAAGATTTTCCGCCAACTTTATACTCCAAGAACAAAAAAACGCCTTCGAAGTGATTGGTGAAATTGCGTCATTATTTAGAGCAATGACATACTGGAATGGAGGTTTTTTTAATTTTTCAATAGATAACCCCAAAAACGTCCAAGCAATCTTTAATAATGGAAATGTTTTTGATGGGGTGTTTAATTATGCCGACGTAGTTTCTTCTGCTAGATTCACAAGAGTTGAAGTCCCTTATATGGATAAAGACGACAACTATAAAGTAAAAATAGAATATGTGGAAGATGAAGAAAAAATGCGTAAATATGGCAAGCGCGTCAATAAACAAACAGGGTTTGGTCTTACATCTAAATCTCAGGCAAGGCGAATGGCAAAATATATTCTGTTTAGTAATCAGTTTGAAACAGAAGCCGTGTCCTTTTCTGCTGGCCAAGAAGCGGTTTTATTAGCCCCAGGAGACATAATTCAAATAGAAGACGAAATTAAAAACTTTGAAATCAATTATGGAAAAATTCTAGGCGTGAACACAAGCCAAGGATACCTTGATTTAGAAAACTCTTTCAAAACAGGGTCTATCGTAACTGGAGAAAATGGAGGCTTATATACCTACAATAACAAACAACAAACCGACGTTAAAGCTCTATATAATTTAATAAAATTCGATCGGACTACCGAAGTTGGAGTAAACGAAGATATTTATAGCGGCGTAGTGCCATTAGATAAGGTTGATTCAATAGATGAAGAGCAAATCACCAAATTTATTATAACAGGTGTTGAAGAACGAGATAATTCCCATAGAGTTTATATAGATCAAAACGATCAAAGTTATGATGATTTGACTGGCGTAATTAAAGGCACTTTCTTTAATATAGAGTTGGAAAATAGGGACACAAACTTTTTTAAAGTTGTTAAAATAACCGAAGAAGGAGCTAACAAATACAACATCAATGCGCTTGAATATCAGATCGATAAATTCACTTATATAGAGCAAGAAGATTTTGATTTGGTTGAAACCCAATACAATATAGGTATTCCAACAAATACAATCAACAGGCCGCCAGAACCAGCAGGTTTTACACACTTCCTTACAGGAAATGAATATGGTAGCTACAACCTCACAGGCACTATTACTGGAGAAGTGGGCGGTAATGAATTAAAATATAGAGTTAGTTTGATTTATCCAAACGGCAAATACACCACACACGAATTTTTAAAGGATGCTACAAGTTCTCCTCCGCAAACAGATTATGAAATTTTAAATCTTTCTACGTATGGTGATTACACAGTCAATGTCACGTCTCTAAGAAACCCAGAATCAAGCAA
Organism: Flavobacteriales bacterium; assembly: GCA_049607525.1. Classification (GTDB taxonomy): domain Bacteria; phylum Bacteroidota; class Bacteroidia; order Flavobacteriales; family CAJXXR01; genus JBMYYR01. Next base: position 2,194 of record JBMYWP010000124.1, on the reverse strand, counting down.
AAGTCTAGAAAGTAATTTTAGAATTAATTTACCAGCGAAGATTAGAGAACATTTTTTAATTAAATCGGTCAATGTTCAGAATGAATATTCCAACACTTATACCCCTGAAGGTTTAACTGGACAGGGTTCGATCGTACCCCAAACAAAAGATTATGTTTTTAAATTAAAATTAGAAGATATGAGGGGTGGAGATATGGCTCACAACCCTAAAGTAGATCCTAGTTTAGATATTTATATTAATGATGAATTGTATAAAGAAAATTACACAACTACAACATTCAGATTTAGTCACGAGGACAATATTAATTTATTTGGTAATGCAAAAAGAGATTTAAATATAAAATTCGAATTAAAGGACAAAAATCAAAAGTTGCATCATACCGCTAAATTAAGTATTAATAATACTGCTCCAATTATTTCAAATGTAGCATTTGATCCACCTAGAGTTAATTTTGATACTCCAACTAACTCTAAATATGATTTGAAAAAAATTAATGTTTACAACTCAAACGCTTCTGGGAATCTTGAATTTATAAAAACAGAGTTTATTGCAGAAGGTCAAACATACATTAATGTTTCAGAAGCCTCTGATACAGATGCATTAACCTTAATTCCTTTCGATCATTATGGTAGCGGAATAGCTGTAACTGGTATAATATACGAACAACCAGAACAAGAAGCCGTTAATTCACAAAACTCTCAATCCTTTAATACTATTTATATTTGTAAAGGTGTTGGGGAATCAATCACTCAGGATTCAAACAACCAAACAGGTATTTTTTGGCAAGTTGATCAAAATTACATCATCAAAGGAAGCCTTAGTTACATGGGAAGCGGCTCTTATAATACTGATTTTTATGTGGGCGAAGATAAAATCTTTAATATTAGTGGAACAACAAATCAAACGCAAAAAACTGTTTCTTTTATGGAATTTGTTAATAACCAAAGCGGCTTCAAAAAGTTTTCTTTTGTAGACCAATCTTCTGGTTTAGACCTAGGAAGCTTCTTCTTTGAGGTAGATGAGTCTACTTAAAATACATGTTGAAGATGTTGTCTACTTTTTCGCGTACTAGTACACCACCTACTCCAAATCCTGAATTTTGTTCATCTAAAATTAAATTTTGTCTTAAAGACTCGTATATAGTAACTGTATCAACAAATTTAGATGGCCTATCTGTTCCAAAAATAATCGCTTCATAAAAATAGCCACATAACAATTTAATTAAAATAAGTTTGTACGCAGTCCTTTTGTAGATTTCCAATTTTTCTAAAAATTCTAATTCTGAAATATTTAATTTATCGTGGCTTTTTAAATATTGTGTAACAAAATCCTTTTCTAATTTTGGATTTTCGGTTAAACCCAAATAGAACACACAAAAAGAAACATCCCATAGGCAATCTATTTTCTTTGCGTATTGAAAATTTAAAAATTTCACCAATTTGTCCCGATACATGATTCTAGATTTATGTAAATTGGTATGATTTAAACACGTTTGTATTTTAGGCAAATTCATTAATTCTTCATTTATTGCGCTTTTTAATGTCTCTAAAACTGGCAAATGATCAATAAAATCTTGACTTGTCAATAATCCCTTGTATCTGTCTTCAGGCAAATTGTTTTTATAATCGGTTAAGGCAAAAAACTCTTCCTTAAAACCTTGTGTTTCATCTAGTTCTTCGGTCACCGTATTTTCATGTATAAAAGAAAGGGTGTTTGCAACCGTTCTTATATTAAAGTTTAAATCTGATTTTGATAAATCCTTAAAACATAAGGCGTGTTCAAAAGTAGTAATTAATACATCTATTTTTCTATCAAAATCTAAAGTTTCAAAATGTAATGGTTTAGCAGAAACGTTCAGATCTTTAATTAAGGAAAGATTGTTAAATTCTTTTTTAAGAATACTGTCTTCATCATCCTCCGTTAATTTTAAAATATACTGAATTCCACTATTTTTAAAAGAATAAGAATCGTATTCTAAGTTTGAATCTACAAGACTTAACGTAGAGGAGATTTCTGCCTTATTTAAAGTAACTTTAAAAAAGGTGATTTCACTCAAAACAGATATAATGAATTTTGATTCATTGTTGGAAATACTTTTGTCAACCTTATCAACCAAAACCCGATCCTGTAAGAATTCATCTATTTTTAAAATTTTATTAGTTTCCTGCTCCATAAGTATATATTTACACTATA
>JBMYWP010000123.1:0-3763 GCA_049607525.1 Flavobacteriales bacterium | reverse complement strand
ATTTAACTTTCAATAATTATTGAAAGTTCAAAATATTGTTGTATGTTTGCCGTATGAAATTAGAAACAGCGAAAATAAAATACATTCAAACCTGGGGAAGTTTAGCTACGTCTTGGGGTATTAATAAAACAATGGCGCAAGTACATGCCTTGTTGTTAGTTTCTACTTCTCCCCTTTCTACTGAAGAAATTATGGAAACTTTACAAATTTCTAGAGGGAACGTCAATATGAATGTACGCGCTCTTATTGATTGGGGAATCGTGAGAAAAGAATTTGTGGTTGGCGAGCGTAAAGAGTTTTTTGTTGCCGATAAAGACATTTGGGAACTGTTTAAACAAATCACCAAAGAGCGTAAAAAACGTGAAATTGAACCTGTTTTGAAAGTGTTAGAAGAACTACAACAAGTTGACGATAACTCTGATGAGGCAAAGCAATTTAAGCAAGTTTTAAACGATTTATCTAAAGTAACCACAACCGTAAATGGTATTTTAGATAAAGCCATTAGAGCTGATGAACACTGGCTATTGTCGAATTTTACCCAGATTATAAAAAAGTAAAAAAATTTAAACTCAAACTTTCAAAAACTTCTGAAACTATGAAAACTACTACATCAATACTAACATGGATAAACAGACTCATGATGATTGCTTTCTCTGTCTTGTTAACATTCTGTTTGTTTGGAAATGAAGACCAATCTATTGCATACATGTTTGCATACATATTTGCGTTTTTCTTAGGGATATTCCAAGTTATTTCATTTATTATTGCGTTTGTTATCTCCTTATATGACAATGAATTAAACACCTTAACAAAACAACTTATAGGCATTTACTTCCTCGTTGTGGTTTTCTATTTTCTCTACGTTGCTGTTCAAAATAGTGAGGACGCACTTATGATAGCCTTACCCATACTTCTATCCTATTTTTGGACTTATATATTAGAAGTTTTCAATAAAGAATTATGAACCAAATACTCTATATTTTAGTGTCAAGCGTTTTTTTACTTTCATTTTTAAGTGTACTTTTGTAACCAATGTATAAGGTTGTTTAATATGGTTACAAAAGAGTATTATTCGTTAAATGAGGTTTCTCAAATTTTAGGAAAAAGTAAGGAAACACTCAGACGTTGGGATCGGGAAGGTAAATTTACTGCTGTTAGAGAGCCTATTAGTCAATATAGAATTTACAAAAAAGAGCAGATAAATTCTTTATTAGAGCAATTATCTATCGATTATGAAGACACGGTGAACAATGCCGTAGAACCGATTAAAGAATTTAGTGTTATCGAATTATTTGCAGGGGCAGGAGGCTTGGCTGTTGGATTAGAAAAATCGGGCATAAAATGCGTTGCTTTAAACGAAATTGACAAATGGGCCTGCCAAACTTTACGAGAAAATAGACCCAATTGGAATGTTTTAGAAGGCGATATTAAAACATTTAATTTCTCAGAATATAACAATCAAGTAGATATTGTTACAGGTGGATTTCCTTGTCAAGCGTTTAGCTATGCTGGCAAAAAACTAGGTTTGAACGATGCTAGAGGAACGCTTTTTTATGAATTTGCAAGAGTAGTAAAAGAAGTTAATCCACTTATCTGTATTGGCGAAAACGTAAAAGGCTTGCTATCGCACGAAAAAGGGAAAACGATAGAGGGAATGATTTCTATCTTAGATGAAATTGGTTATAATGTTGTCCCTGTTCAAGTTTTAAAAGCCATTAATTACAAAGTTCCTCAAAAGCGAGAACGCGTTATTTTAGTGGGTATTAGAAAAGATATTGATTTAAAATACGACTATCCTAAGCCTCATAATAAAATTTACAACTTAATTGATGCATTAAAAAAAGGAGAATTATATAACTCTGATGTTCCAAAATCTGAAGGCTCTAAATATCCCGAACACAAAAAAGCGGTTTTAAAATTAGTTCCCCCAAAAGGGTACTGGAGAGATCTACCTTTAGAGATTCAAAAAGAATACATGGGTAAAAGTTTTTATTTAGGCGGAGGAAAAACAGGGATTGCTCGTAGAATTGGTTGGGACGAACCGAGTTTAACATTAACATGTAGCCCAGCTCAAAAACAAACCGAGCGATGTCATCCAGAAGAGACAAGACCTTTTACGGTTAGAGAATATGCACGAATTCAAACTTTTCCAGACAATTGGAAGTTTATGGGCTCGGTTTCTCAACAATATAAACAGATAGGCAATGCCGTCCCTTGTCATTTAGGCCAAGAAATAGGGTATTCTATCATAAATTTTCTAAACAACTATTATTCAAAAGTAAATAAATCGGAAGCTTCAATTTCCTTAGCTAAAGCTAAATAACCTTCTTTAAAAAAGTTTTGGGTGTCTAGCGAAAGAATCATTGTATCTAAATTAATCACTAATTTGTTGTAAAAGCTTGGGAATCCCGTTAGTCTATGCCAAAATTCGGCACCAATAATGACAGGATGTTTTTCGTCAATTTTTTTATAATGCTGGCTCAATTGAGCTTCATTGCCATAAAGAACTCCTAAAATTAAATCAGAATTATTTAGATTAATTTGATTCGTTCGAGCCAAATTAGCCACTGTATCAAATTTTTTAAGTAGTGGGTTTACGTCTTCAGAATTTATGGTATTAGGACCAGATTTTAATTGACACCATTTCTTCCGATTATCAACTTTATCAATAAATTCTATATCCATTCCTTTTATTAAAGAACCGTTTGCGAGTTGCAGTTCTACAAACATATTTTGAATTCTTGTTCCAAAAGAAGTGTTTATAGATGTTCCCAAAACTCGAGGTAAATAGAGTGCTTTTGCTATCCCTATCGGACTAAAATCATTTTCTAATATTTTGGATAAATACTTAACAATGATAGGATTAATTTTATACGACTTTAGTTTTGAATGACTTTTTAAAGCATTGATTTTGTGATTATCAAATATTTTTTCTTTAAAATATTCCGTAATAATTTCGAGGAGTTGATTTTCATTCATAAAAACAAAATTACTCTTTATTTATACAACTTGCAATTTTTGATTCTATGTTAAATCATTGATTAAAAATAAGCCACTAAGGCACAAAGACACCACACACTTCGTGCCCTAACAGCTATGTATTCAGGCCCATAAGTCAAAAAAAACACTTACTAATCTTTATCCTCCAACAAATCTTCAATAAGCTGGCTTGTGGCCTTATCGTATTTGCCATTTAGGCTTACGGCAGAACTTGTAGACTGCAATAAACTGACTGCGCGTTCGGTTTTTGGTCCAAAATCACCATCAGATGTTCCGGCGTCAAAGTCTAACAATTTTAAAACATCTTGTAACTTAGCGACTTCTACGCCTTTTGAACCTCTTTTTAAGACAGGTTTTGGCAAGCTAAATTTTCGCTTAGGCTTTAGTCGTCTAAAACCCAGCAGCTTGTCGGCCGAGTAAGCCGTAATGCAAACCGAATCTTTTTGATTGCCACCCAAGGTATAAATACGTTCGCCGTTGGCCGAAAAGCCCATAAAAATTCCCACATGGCCTTTCCAAGAGTTAATCGCTTCTCGCCAATACACCACCACATCGCCAGGCTCCGGAATATTAACAGCTTGCCCCACATTTAGCCACGATCTTGCGTTGGCTTTTCCGCTGTGTTTTAGGCTTGCTTTTTTTGCCACCCAATTCATAAAAATACTACACCAAGCCGTTTCGTCTTCGCTCACCCAGCCAAAACCCGACTCTTTGGCGTATTTCAAAATACGCTGACTGTGTCGAGTACCCTTAATTTCTTTAA
>JBMYWP010000122.1:0-3784 GCA_049607525.1 Flavobacteriales bacterium | reverse complement strand
TTAACCCTAAATAAATAGGTCTTATAATTTGTTGTCGAAATGGAGAAAAAACTTTACTTTGTGCAAAGCAAAAAATTAACTTTTAAACCGTTTAGTTATGGCAAAATCAAAAAACAACAATGTACTGAGTCTAATTTTAGGAGCTATTATTATGCTTCTGTTGGCTTATATTATTAAAACAGATGATTCAATTAAAGGTATTACACCTCCGAAAACACAACTGATTGTTGATTATTCAGGGAAGCCGATGAATACGCTTAGTTTTGGATTGATTGACACTATGGCAAATAACTACCGTGACAATCAAAAAAAGGTAATAAATAATGACTTGAATATTAAGGATGCACACTCTGTTTGGTTCCCTTTAGATTCTTTATTAGCCTTTATTTATCACATGGAAATGAATGCTGACAGTAACGGTGTCGAAAGAAATCAATTAGGGCTTCGGATGTATTATGGTGCATACGATAATGAAAATATGAATAAAAAACGTCATACATTAATTATGGTACCAACCTTAAGGCGTGATGATAATCTAAACCATGATTATAACCCTTTGGATTCTAGGACTTATGCACAACCCTTAAATGATTTTCATACATCTACTTCTCCAGCTAAAATAGCTGCTCTAAACCATGGAGGCTTGTTGCCAGATCTTACATCTAATAAGCCCTCTGGGGAAGCATTTTAATGATGTCCATGTTTGCTGATGTTTCTTTTTCTCGCAATTTAAGTTTTTTGCTGCTAAGCATTGAATGCTTAGCAGCTTTAATAGGAATAATTTACTTCTACAAACTAAGACATAGCTACTGGAAGTGGTTTTGTGTCTATCTGGTGTTTATATGTTGCCAGGAGCTTATGTCTTTCTTCTTTGATGATTTTTTTGGACTAAGCAAACAAACGTACTACACTTTTATAGGAATACCAATACAATGGCTATTTTTGTATTGGCTATATGCCTTAAAAGCCTTGCGAAACAAACTGTTATTTGTTGTATCCGTAGCTTTGTTAGTTGCTTCTTACTTTCCTATTCATGTATTGAATCAAACTCAAGATATATTTTATTCATTTAATTTAATAATTTGCACATTAACTTTAGTAGCACTCATTATTTTAGAGTTTATTAGGCAAATTAAAACCGATGATATTTTGTATATCAAGGAAAATAAGATGTTTTACATAAACATCGGCTTAATTTTGTTTTATATAGGTGCTTTTCCTTTGCATGCTTTTAATAATATACTTGCAGATAACTATCCTGAGCTTAGGAAATGGTACATTATTTATTTTAAATTGTCAAACTGTAGTATGTATCTACTTTTTATAGCATCACTTATATGGGGGAAAGTGTCTTTACCGTCTCGTTGATATTATTCAACATTATTTTTGTGGCTTTTCTTTCTGCCATTGTTATTTTTATCAGGCTATATCTTATAAAAAAAAGAGCGCATGAGGATGAGTTGAAAACCAAAGAATTTGTACATCAACAGGAAGTTTTAAAAACTCAGGTTGAAATTCAGACACTAACCATGGAGCAAATTGGCAGAGAAATACATGATAATGTTGGTCAAAACTTAACATTGTCAAGCTTGTATATTCAACAAATACTTCAAAACAAAGCCTCAAAAGAAATCCATAATCAGATTGAACATGTGGGTGAAATTATTAATGTAGCGCTCAATGATCTTAGGGCATTGTCAAAAGATTTAACAGATGATCGAATAGAAAATCAATCACTTTCAACATTGATAGAGCAAGAATGTATAAAGCTCAAAGGCTTGAAAATTTGCAAGGTGGTGTTTGAAGACCAATCGACCATTGGCATTGATACCTACAGAGAAAAAAGCGTGCTCCTGAGAATTATTCAAGAATTTACTCAAAACAGCATCAAACACGCTCAATGTAATGAAATAAAAATAAGTATAAGAAATGATAATGGAGCGTTCTTGCTCATGCTTCAAGATGATGGCATTGGCTTTGATGTAAATAAATTACAAGAAAGAGGTATAGGTCTCAAGAATATTAGAAAACGTATCGACTTATTGGATGGCGAGTTGAAACTATCTAGTTCAGTAAGCAAAGGCACTTGCCTGAAAATAAAATTAAATAAAGGATGAAAAATACAAAAACCATAGCTATTGTCGACGATCATGTCTTGATAGCAAAAGCACTAAGCGGCATTATTTCTAATTTCTCGAATTTCGAGGTCATTTATATTTGCGAACATGGTGTTGATTTACAGGACAAAATAAAAAAACAAGTGCCCGATATCGTTTTGCTGGATATTAATATGCCCGTGATGAATGGTTTTGATACCGCAGCTTGGCTACGAGACCACTATCCCGACACCTTAGTGATGGCCTTGAGTATGCAAGATGACGACAAAAGTTTGATTAAGATGATAAAAAATGGCGTGAGCGGTTATATGTTGAAAAATATATATCCAAAAGAATTGGAATTTGCTCTTCAGCAATTGGTGTCCAAAAAACGATACTTTCCAGATTGGGCGACAGAAAAAGTGTACACCTCCTTCAATGAAGACAAGCGGTCTACAGAAACAACAATAGATTTGTCTGACCGTGAGGTAGAATTTCTAAAACTCACTGTTACACAGATGAGTTATCGTGAAATTTCTGAAAAAATGTTTTGTAGCCCCCGAACAATAGATAATTACAGAGACAGTTTGTTTGAAAAACTAAACGTAAGAACCCGTGTAGGTTTGGCTGTTTATGCTGTAAAAAATGGATATTGCGGCTAATAGATTGTCGGGTATTTTCATATTAAACGTGAGTTTGCCCTGACCGCTAGCGTAGAACTATCATCTCGCTGGGGTTTTGATGTTTTCTTTGGTTTGTTTTTTCTACGCCTATTCCGTTCCGCTGGAGCGATTCATAATTCTTTTTTTCAAGACACCCGAGTGAAACGAACTGATGAACCCAAATAAAATAAACAATAGTGAATAACGAAATGAACATCATAGCACTAGCGTCGAAACATACTAAAAAGCCAAAAACCACACGATAACCTTGTAGGGACAATCCCTGGCGGTTGCCCAACGCCTTATTGGCACGCGTTACAAACGAGCGTTAACGAGGAATTAATTAACCTAGTAAATGTTCAATAGAAATATCCTCATCTAGGTCTTCCCAATGAACACCTTCTCCTTTGCCTATAAAGCGCCAGTTTTCTAGTTGTATTTTTGTTGCATTTCTTAATTTAACAAACCACTCTAATGGTATAGATAATTCTCTACCATCTTCAAACTCAACAATCATTTTGCTATCTGTAAAAGACAGATTTGTTGCGAATTTAGATTTATTTACTGTTAAAATACTCATTCCATTTATGTTTAAATAAGGTTCCATTTTCATTTACTAGTTTACGTATTTCTTGCAACTCCGAAGCGTTAAAGCCTCTCGATTTTACAAGTTCTATAGATTCTAAATTAAATTTAGCTGTTTTATTATCCTTTTCTATATGTATATGGATTGGTAGATGTTCATTGCTATAAAAGAAAAAACGAAACCCATCTGCTCTTAAAATTGTTGGCATAAAACAAAGATAACAATTTTTAAGTATAAGTAAAACCCCTCACTAAAAAACAGCCGATAAATCAAAAAAAACCAGCGGGGTGGTATTTGCAGACGACCGCTAGCGTCGAAAAACAATAAAAGCCTTATATCGAGCTCAGGTTATGAAGACTTCCATGTTTAGTCCAACTTCAATACTCCATTTTTATAACTTTCAGAAGCGGTTTGGTAATACATAACCGCTTCTTTTTTGA
>JBMYWP010000121.1:0-3909 GCA_049607525.1 Flavobacteriales bacterium | reverse complement strand
CAAAGTTTCGGAATGTTTTGTCAGAGTACTAAACCTGTTTTATCGGAATATGATTTTTGTATTGATCATATCACTAGGTTTTGCGGTAAACAAACCACAGTTCTTTATTCTTATTTCTAATGATTCCATGTTTTGGGTCTGCTTTCGTGAAGTGAAACTTCATTTATCCTGCTCCTGAAGTCAAACTTCAGGAGGACTCCACAAGTAATACGCAAAAAAAAGGATTTAAAGCTTCCGCTTTAAATCCTTTATCTCTATTCATTCTTATAATGAATCAACAATTACTTATCTACAACAAATTTCACTCCAAAAGAAATGATACTTGCCGTTAGTCCAGTTGATCTATCGTAATAACTGTATTTCACATTAACACTTTTCAACCCAAGTCTCCAAACTTTAGTATTTGTTAATACATCGGTATAACGTAAACCCAAACCATATTGATTAGCCGTAAACTTAGACAAGTCATAATCTGAAGTGTAAAATTCATCAGTAGATTTATGTTTATTAAAAGGAGCAAAATAATCAGCTGCTGATTGGGAGTTATATCTATAAGATGGTATAACAGCAAATTTATTTCCCAATTTTATTGGTAACTCAGCCTGAATTGTGTTTGAACTCACGCCCCAATCATCTGAATAAAATCGATAATAGGTTCTTAATGTCAAATTTTCATTGATGTAATAATTTAAACGAGCACCGATTGGAATTTTCAATCTTGTATCTGGTAAACGCTCAATATCATCGGCCAACATAAATACATCTCTACTGGAAGGTGATAAATAACCTGAAATCTGATCTGGATTTCCAACAAAATAATCCGCTTTATCTTGAAAATACACTCTTTGCATAGGGTTTGCCAACCATCCAGATTGCTGAATAACATCCATAAACAATGACAACTGCATATTTTTTGACAATATTTGAGAGAAACTAAATGATCCAGAATATGTATTTCGACCTTTTTCGCTTACCAGTTCTGTTTTATGAGGACTCCAAGTATTATCTAGATTTCCATAGGCATTGTAAATTGGAAAACCTGAAAAAGCATCATTTGAACGCAATTCTGTAGGTGTAACAGGACTCCAAGAATCAATGAAGATATTCACTTTTGCTCCTACTTCGGTATTCTTTTTATTATACAATTTAGTTATACCACCTCCAAAACCAAATGAATTATAATCGTATTCACTTGCTAGAGAAACATTGGCAGAAAAAATTGTATTTCTATCGTCTGAACTGTGACTATAGACTCCAGAAATATTCGACCAAGCATCTGAACTCGATTCACCAGAAGACTCTACCCATGGCGATGCGTTTAATTGCGTTCCTTTCCTACTATCGAACGGACCAACATTACTCGAAGATGCAGAACTATAGGCAGAAATTCCAGCATCGATTGTTAAAACATCGTCATCATTTAGTGGAATCGAAACTGTAAAGTTTGGAGTTACATCAGTTAATTTTTCAGTTCCAATACCTCCTGTAACAGAAGCATTGTTCCCATCTTGACTATAATAACTGGACATAAAATCCACTTCTATATTTTCGAGCACACGTTTTTTGAACACTTGTGTAGAGTCGGACTGTTGACTAAAACCGAAAGATACACATCCACAAACCAAAAGGTTTAAAAATAACTTTTTCATATCTTTCTTTTTTTAATTACAACCACATCCACCACCCGTTTTTCCACCATTGGCTCCAGAGGCTGCTTCCCTATAGGATTGGAAATTCGTTTCGAATCGATCTATTTTATCCGCCGAAAGAGCCATATCGGGATCATTGAGATTCACTTTTTCATAATCCTGTACAACGGTACATGAACTAAGAGCAAAAATCATAAGGCTAAACACAATTATTTTTTTCATACGACTTAGTTTATATTAATATTTTGAGAAGTAAATACTTTCCCTTTATCATCAATAACAATACATTCAATATTCCGAAGCTGATTTATTCTATGCAATCCAATATCAATACCTAAAACAAAAATAGAAGTTGCCAAAGCATCTGCTATTTCAGCTGTTGGTGCAAAAACAGTTGCACTCAAAACACCTTTAGTCGGATATCCGGTTTTCGGATTAATAATATGTGCATAACGCACACCATCTATTACAATAAATTTTTCATAATTACCAGACGTTACAACGGCATTATTTTTTAAAGGTAGAATAGCAAAAGCGTTTTCTTTATTTAAAGGATTCGTAATAGCAACAACCCAATCTGTTCCATCGGGTTGTTTTCCCCAGGTATTTAAATCTCCCGAAGCATTAATTATTCCAGCTTTTACACCCTTGGAAATCAGAAGAGCTTTTGCCTTATCAGCAGCATAACCTTTTCCAATGGCTCCAAAGCCTATTTTCATTCCCCTTTTCCTTAAATAGACCGATTTTATTTCAGGATTTAATTCGATATTATTAAAATCAATATTTTTAATGGATTCCTTTATCGATTCCTTGGAAGGTACATTTGTCATTGAACCATCAAATTTCCAAAGCTTATCTATAGAGGCAAAAGAAATATCAAAAGCTCCATCTGTTAACTTAGAAATTCGAATTGACCTTTCAATAAGCAGATATAGCTCTTCTGATACAACCACTGGTTTTTCACCAGCATTGTTGTTTATTTTTGATGTTTCGGAATTTGGATCCCAAGATGAAATGACTTTTTCGATTCTAGCCATTTCATTTCGAGCCAATGCTATGTATTTTTCAGCCAACACAGAATCCTTTTCTACAATTGTAACACCAAAGTCACACCCCATTAACGTAAACTCTTTCTTATAAATTTGTTGAGCATGAATGGTTTGAATAAAAGTCAATACAAGAAAAGTAATTAAGTATCTGGTTTTCATTTTAAAATGAGGCTAATTCTTTAATATAATCTTCTACAGAAATGTTTTTGTACCCACTTGTTCCTAACAATTTTCCTTCGGCATTAATTACAGCAACATAAGGAAACGATCCTGGTTTATTGTATTGCTCAAATAATTTTCCGTTATGGGCAACTTGATCTTTAGATAACTTATTTGAACGTTTTCTTGGAAAATCCAACTTCAACATTACAAAGTTGTCCTTTGCATAGGTTTTGAAAGTTTCTGTAGACCAAACTTTATTATCTAATTTAATACATGGTGCACACCAATCCGAACCTTGGAATACCATAATAATGTTACGATTATTAGCCTTTGCTTCTTTTTTAGCTTCATCGATATTTGTAAGCCAATCTTGAGCCTGAACTCCTAATAACATAGATACAAATAATATAAGCGTTGTAAGTAATTTCATTGGTGAATGCATTTTTAGTTTAAACGTACATACTAAGGTAATATTTTATTTACATCTTCCTGAAATAAAATTTCTGAACTGTATTATTCTCCAGTTAAGACCTAAAAAAATCCATTTTCACATACTTAATATTACATTAAAAAGAATCACATTGATGAAGGAGGTAAGAACAAGTTACCAAACTAAAATGATACAAATTTTAAAAGCTATCTATGCACAAATAATCAAAATAATAGGATTAGTAGAATACCATTTAATCCTAACAACCCGAAAAACGACGACTCAATAGATGGTAAATAAATACTAAATTTTAGTCTTTTCGTTAGAAGGTGTAAATGATTTTAGATTTTGATTATTCATATTAATTGAAAGCAACAGGACATTCTCATATTTTTAATAAGCAGATATTAAATTGTCTTTAAGACCTTATCAAGCAAATAATTTATTATTAGAAAACTAGTTCAAAGCATATTAATAAATACCTATTATTCAATAGACAAATTATTTAATACATGTTTTTAGAGCTCTACCTACTTTTTAATGTTTAGTGGTTAGTGGTTAAATTGTCCATCCCTAAATAACGTTGACCACTTTTTAATTAATAGCTAATGACTTATAG
>JBMYWP010000120.1:0-4922 GCA_049607525.1 Flavobacteriales bacterium | reverse complement strand
AGTAAATTCCATTGAAAACTTTTTTTTTCAGACACACTTTTCTGGACGGTATCTATCAACACTCCTATTATTACTTCTATTGGCAATGTCATTAAGTTAGACGCCGCGATCTATTATTTACTTAAACCGAAATCATATTAAAAATAAACACGACATGTCTACCAATAAAAAAGATCCCATTCTAGATTTTAGAATGGGATCTTTTTGTAAATATATTTCAAGAAACTATCTAGCTTCGTATTCAGCTAAAGCTTCTGGATCAAACTTTTGAAGTGCACGTTTAATTCCACGTACAAAATGTTGATCAATTCTGATTTCTCTTTCATGAGCACGTTTTAAATGATCTGGGAAACTATTTAAATATTCATAGTCCGCCGTAAAATCGTCTAAAATTTCAAAGGCTAATGCCTTACCTTTCACTTTATCACCAGCCAAATAGTAAGCTTCTACAATTGGAGGAGAATAGAAATTATGCTCTAAGTTTTGAGTGTTGGTGTATTTACATAAACGATCTAATACTTCAACTGCCTTCTCGTTTTTACCTTCTTGCACTAAGGCCACTGCTAATCGAGTGAAAATATTTCTATAATTCATTACCATTCTACGAGTAGACTCGTCGAAATATAAATCATCATTATCCATATTTGCCCACTCAAATTTAGGCTGACCTTTCAACTTACCTTCTGTATAAGTCCCCATTAAGTTTTCATACAATTGATTTGTATTAATACTTCCGTCCTGACGATCTACTGTAGATTTATTTATAGGAAGTAATTTATACGTCATACCATCCAACTGGAAATATTTATTTAAGAAAAGGTATTCACTTGGCGATATTGTTATGGCAAAATGAATTGGACGTTTCCAGTTATTATGCGCCAACATATCAATCATTATCAAGTGTTTCTTCTCCAATTGATTTTTATCTAAGTCCCACTCCATTTGATCTACAATTTTATCATAGTCTTCTGGCTCAACAATTCCAGATGCCTTTACAGCTTCTTTATCTACTGGAATGATTAATTTTTTAGTTGGGTAAAAATCAATCTTACGTCCATCTTGAAGTGGTAATTTCGTTCTACTATCATCCGACTGAATGATTTTATTTAAGTTTTGAACGGTCATTGCACCATCTGGAGTGTCCTTATCTAAATCGTGATATAATGCAAAATCTCTTGTTCCCATTTGGTATTGTTCATACTTCATAGTTCCAGGAATTGCTTCACCATCATAAGCATCACGCTGTAGCTGATTAATATACCAATCCGTATTCAATAAACTTAAGTTTACAACACGTACATCGGTTCTAAATCCCTCAACTTCTTGCAGATACCACAATGGGAATGTATCATTATCTCCCATGGTAAAAATAAGCGCATTTGGTTCACAAGAATTTAAATAGTTTTTCCCTGCTGCCAATGCTGTATAACGATCAGATCTATCATGATCATCCCAGTTTTCTGAAGCCATTAAAGCAGGTACAGCCAACAATGTAATGGTTGTTACCCCATAAGCCAACATTGGAGATTTCACTTTAGAAGCCAACATATCCCATATAGCATAAGTTCCTAGTCCAACCCAAATAGCAAATGCATAGAACGAACCTACAAAGGCGTAATCTCTTTCTCTAGGCTGATGCGCCGGAGGGTTTAAGTATATTAATATGGCAATTCCTGTAAAGAAGAACAATAAGAAAATAACCCAAGCACTTTTTTCCTCATGTTTAAAGTGGAAGAACAACCCTATTAATCCCAAAATTAATGGTAAGAAAAAGTAAACGTTCCTACCCTTATTGCTTTCTAAACGTTTAGTAATATTTTTTTGAGGACCAATTCTCATAGAATCGAAAGCATCAATTCCAGATATCCATTGCCCATGAATCACATTATCTTTACCTTGAATATCATTTTGACGTCCAACAAAATTCCACATAAAATAACGCCAGTACATATGTCCAATTTGATAATCGAAAAAGAACTTTAAGTTTTGAGCCATTGTAGGAATGGCATTATTTCGTTCTTGTTTAGAACCTTTATAACCCGACCAGGTCTTATAATTTTCGATATAATCTGGTCGTGTATTATTATACATACGTGGAAACAATGTAGTTTCTTTACTTGCATATTTTTTAATGGTTCTTTTTCTAGCGTCTTTAATAACGTATTTCCCAGCCTTTTTATCCTTCTTATAAACAGGTGTCGAATCATCTGCTCCAATCACTTTAGAATTCCAATATTGCCCAGATGTAATTGGAGTACTACCATATTGCTCACGCTTTAAATACGAGTATAAACCAACGGCATCTTCCGGATTATTCTGATCGATAGGCGTGTCTGCATTCGAACGAATAACAAGAACTCCAAACAATGAAAAACCAATCAATAAGAAAGAAAAGCTTAACAACATTACATTTAACCAATATTTCCCTGACTTTCCTGTACGCTTAATTCCAACAACTAATAGTCCAATTAATACAACAAAGAAAAAGATAATACCACTGTTAAATGGCAATCCGAAATCGTTTACAAACAAAAGCTCTGTTTTCCCCGAAAGGTTAACAACTTGTGGAATAAAAATTCCGTATACAAACCCAAGAAGAATAATAGAAATAACACCTGTAATGATAAAACCAGATGGTGTAACCTTCTCTCTTGTTTTAAAGTAGTAGATGTAAGTCATTGCCGGAATGGTAAGTAAGTTCAACATGTGAACACCCATAGACAACCCCATTAAAAAGGCAATTAATACAATCCATTTATCATTTCTTGGTTCACCAAAACCTTCTTCCCATTTCATCATAGCCCAAAAAACCAAAGCTGTAAAGAAAGAAGACATAGCATATACTTCACCTTCTACTGCCGAGAACCAAAACGAATCCGAGAATGTGTAACACAATGCCCCTACTGCTCCACTGGCAATAATCATAATGACATGATTTTTCGTCAGTTCTTTTGTGCGTTTTAATGCTAATTTCTTAGCAAAGGCGGTCACTGTCCAAAACAGAAATAAAATAGTAAAAGAACTACATAGTGCCGACATGATGTTTACATAGTAGGCTACTTTTGTAACATCTCCTCCTGCAAAATTTGAGAAAAAATTTGCAATAAGTAAAAATAATGGTGCTCCAGGTGGGTGTCCAATTTCTAATTTATATGCTGTGGCAATATATTCTCCACAATCCCACAAACTAGCCGTTGGCTCAACTGTGGCAACATAGGTAAACGTGGCGATTAAAAAAACCACCCAACCTATTATCCGATCCCATTTCTTAAATAATTCTTGCATTCTAAAAAAGTAAAATAATGAATAACACTTGCGAAGTTAAAAAAAAATGTGAGCCTTGCCCTCGTATAATCAAAATAGAAAGAAAGTTTAAAGGTTAATATGGTTATTTAACCTAATTATTCTTAATTTTTATTAATTTAATGAACATATTAAAACTTAAGAATAAACAACAACATAGAAGAAATCACTAAAAACATCCAGTTATTTTTTGGATAATTTGTAATTTTCTTGAAATTTAGAGACTAAAATTTAGACTAAAACCTATATTATGAAATACATTTATATCACATTATTTTCCATCATCGGAATTTATCAATCTATTGCACAAAGTGCTTGGACAAAAAAAGAAAGTGAAGGATACTTGCAATTCCAATACAATACGATTCCTACTTACGATGAAGTTTTTCAAGAATCGGGAGATGAATCTCTTTTCCCACATAGAGAACAATCACAACACAGTTTAAACTTTTATGGCGAATATGGACTTACTGATAAAACAACCATTATTGGACATGTTCCATTAAGCATTATGCATACGGGTGAGTTGAATGAAAATATTGATTGGAATGTTATTGATATTAATTCCTCCAAAAAGGAAACCATAACAGCATTAGGAAATATTGAATTTGGCGTAAGACATAAATTGTATTCAAAATCAGTTGAAATTTCAGGGCAGTTAAATGTTCATTTGAACACCAGCACCTACGATAAAGAATCTGGTATTAGAACAGGTTATGATGCTTATAGTTTTATACCAACTATTAATATAGGAAAAGGATGGAATAAAAGCTATATTCAAGGGTTTACAGGAGCTGCATTAAGAACAAATGATTATTTCCAATCATTTAAAATTGGTATAGAATACGGTTACAAAATACACGAACACGTATGGGCTATAGCTTTTATAGATGGTTTAATTACTATGGATGAAGGCGATATTGAAGAAACAGCACAGTCTCGTTGGACATATATGTATGTAAATAATCAAGAATATGTTGCCTTTGGTTTAAAACTGAATTATGAACTAAAAGACAATTTTGGAATGAATTTAGGATTTGGTGGTGCCTTTTCAGCAAAGCGTGTAGCCAAAAAACCATCATTGGCTTTAGGTATTTACAAAAAGATATAAAAAATTACGTAAAGTAACATTCTCATAACCTAAACCTTACACCTCTATACCTGACATTACTTATAAAACAAACCCAAATTATAGCATTTAGCGTTGCCAGTTAAGAATATGTTCTTATATTTGCAACGCGGAATGGAGCAGTGGTAGCTCGTCGGGCTCATAACCCGAAGGTCGTAGGTTCGAGTCCTGCTTCCGCAACTATTAAGACTATCTTGAAAAAGGTGGTCTTTTTTTATGCAATTAATAAAACGAATGGGATCATATTCGCCGCGGCGGACGGAGGTTCGAGTCCTGCTTCCGCAACTACAAAAGACTATCTTGAAAAAGATGGTCTTTTTTTTATGTAATGTATAAAACGAAAGGGGTCATATCCGCCGTGGCGGACGGTAGGTTCGAGTCCTGCTTCCGCAACTATAAAAGACTATCTTGAAAAAGGTGGTCTTTTTTAATGCATGAATGTCCCGTCCTAAAATAACGTTACAACAAGAAACGTTATCGATGAAAAAAC
>JBMYWP010000119.1:0-5022 GCA_049607525.1 Flavobacteriales bacterium | reverse complement strand
AAAACATTACAGAGCTTATGTACCAGTGTGTTAACCCTTAACTTAATGACATTGCACTCGAAGGGGATTTAAACTTTGAATCATTACACCAAACATACGCTCTGGGAAATGAAATAAAAGGAAAGACATTAGGCGTTATTGGTGTAAATGCAATTTCCAAAGAAGTTATTAAAATAGCCATTGCATTTGGCATGAATATAACTGTTGCCGATGTTAATGTTGGAGAAACTTTGTCGGTAGAATTAGAGTTTATTGGGAAAAAGCACTTAACATTTGATTTTGAAATTCAAAGTTTTGAACAAGTTTGTATGAAATCTGATATTATTTCTTACCACACAGAAAACATATCCGAATTTAGAATGGATAAAGAAGTTTTTGGATTATTGAAAATGGGTGCTTCTGTTATTAACACATCTTATCCTGGAATAATTGATGAAGTTGCCTTAATGGAAGCAATAGATGAAGGTATTGTAAAACATGCGGCATTAGATTGTTTTGAAAATCAACCAAAGCCAGATATGAGGATATTAATGAATCCTAGTATTTCTTTAAGTCCAAACATTGCAAGTTTAACCAAAGAAAGTCAGAATAGGAGAGGCGAATCTATTGTTTCTACCCTTCTTAACCCCTCATAAATGGGTAATTTGTTGTATTAATAGAAAAAAGCAAGTCCAAAGCCATTGAGACTTGCTTTTTTTTGTTAAATTTACGATACTTAATAAATCCTAAACAACCCATTTTGTTATGAAAAATCTTTTTAAGTTTCTTTTTTTATTTGCTTTCCTTTCTTTTATAGATATAGGCACAAATAAGGCTTATGCACAGCCTACTTGTACCAATTTCACTCTGGTAGCAGGACTTCCTACACCTCATGCTCAAGCAGGAAAAATAGTTCCAACAGGTGGTGGAAATTATGCATTTGAAATTGCCATCATGAATAATGGTCCTCTCTTGAATAATGCTACGATTAACTTAAGCATTTCAACGACAGAATTTACCATAAATCCAGTCTCTGGAACTATGAATTTAGTACCAGGCTTAAATGCTGGTATTCAATTTCCGATTACTTCCAATGTATCAGCCATAACAACAACTTCTTTTGCTGTTCCTACAGTAGCAGAAATTTCGGCTCCTAGTTTTGTTACCTGTGAAACTGCAGCACCTATTATTTATCCAATCAATACAACGAATTGGGGATGTACAGATCCAATGGCTGTGAATTATGATCCCACAGCGACATTTGATAATGGAACTTGTTTAGAAAGTATTTGTGATGAATTAGCTCTGTTAAGTATTTCAATAGGGTATGATGCTACATTGAATCCAGTATTGAAATTGGTTGTTCAGAACAACGGAACGCTTTATGATTTAGATGGTTACTTGTTTCCAGATATTACAAGTGCATCACCTTCTTTTGCAATCAATGAAACAGCATATAGTTTCGAAGCTGATAAAAATGGCGGATTTGATGAAGTTGAATTTGGAATTATTCCACCATTATCGAGCTTAGTTGGGTCTACAGCAGTCATAAGTGGTTCTATTACAGTTTATGTACCTGGTGTAGATACGTGTGTTATTCCATTTGCAGGTCTTAATATAGATATTTCTAACCTTGGTTGTACAGATGCTAATGCATTTAATTATGATCAATATGCCACAGTCGATAATGAAACGTGTGTAGAAGATATTGATGTAATTGTACATGCTACTCAACCTATTTGCGAAGGAGATCCTGGAAGTGTGACTTTTGAAATTTCAGGAGGAACAAAAAGTTATTCAATTAATACATTAGGAAAAGATACGAATGAGTTGGCCTCAGGTAATTATACTTTTATTTTAACAGATAACACACCTGCAAGTATTGGAGGTCCAATTGTTAAACCTTTTGATGTAAATATAGTTTATCCACCAGCTTTCGAAGGAAATTTACAGTATTTAGGTTCTTCAGCATTACAATGTGTTGCAAATGGTCCTTTTTCAGGTTGGTATTACTTCTTGCTAGATGGTGTTGTGATTGATTCTAACCAAACAGGAGTTCATATTTATTCGGATCCAGGTATTTATACTTGTTTTGTTGAAACAAATATGAATGCATTAGGGCAACAATGTTGGGATTATTCAAACCCTATAGAGTTAACTCAAGTAAATATTGACGAGTTTGAAAAAGGAGCAGTCGTTCTTTATCCGAATCCAACAACAGGTAGTTTTATTGTTGAAGCTGATGGGTTGAAAAATAATTCAACTTTAGTTTCTGTATATAGTATTGATGGTAAAGGTTTATTTACAAGAGAATATACCGCATTGGACGGTAAATTAGAAATAGACGTAAAGGATTTGGCAAATGGGATGTATTACATTCAATTAGATAATTCTATTACAACTTTAAAAACGAAATTCATTAAAGAATAATTCATTATTTAACCCCAATGTTAAGTTGGGGTTAGTTTTTGAAATCATAATTTAACATAATATATATTATAGGTCATATTTTATTTTATATATAAATAAGAGTAAAGTTTATGAAGAATATTATTTTAAATATTCTATTTACCTCCATTTATAATTAAAAATTAAGAATGAATAATTATTCATTCTTAATTTTTGAAATTCTAAGATGTCCTTACAGTTTAATAACTTTCTTATTTTCAACTGTAATTTTAGATCCTTCCGCAAGCATGACCGATTTTGGTTGAGCTAAATTTAGACAATTAAATTCAACACCATATAACGCTCCAAAATCAACATTAATATCAAAATCGGTTACTTTAAATACTTTCCATTTCGGATGCGTAACTTCGTACTCGTGAGATTTGTTTGCATTTATTTTTGCATATCCCCAATAATGTTCAGTAATAAATTCGGTTTCGCTTTCTGGAATTATGTCATTGCTTTTAGTATTGGCAAGAATTTGAATATGATTCCAAATATTGTTTTTTTTCCATCTATATTGAATATTAAGTGCATTTTCATTGGTTTTCCACCTATGATCCATTTTCATTGTCTCATAATTCTCTTTGTATAAAGAATTAGCGATAAATGTAATGGCTTTTTTGGGCACAATCTCTTTAATAAAGACAACTCCCCTTTTAATTTGATCGTTTTCAGTGCGTTTTACATAGAACCTAAGGTTAACTTCTTCAAAGTTAATATGACCTGGGATTTTTAGCCCTAATACAGCCGTATTTATAAACATAAAACCAACTAAGCTTACCATACACTTACCATTCCATAAATCTAACTCTGTGCCATATGGTAAATACTTTTGTAATAATTTGGGGTCAATCTCATAATTAGCCAAAGCTAAATTCCTCCACTCTGCTTTTAAAAAACTCATAACTTTAGAAATATTTGTAAATTCTTAATATAATCTTGTGCCATTAATAATTTGTTTTTTGGCTTAATATTGAGGAATAAAAGTACATATTTATTGTGTTTTCCGATTATTTTAGTCCTATTTATTATCGAAGAACAGCAAAAAAAATAGTGTATTCTTTCAATTTGATTGAATACACTACTTTTAGGAATTTATAAAATGAGTCATTAATTAGTTGATGTTATTATTTATTAAAATCTGATATAAAATTATGGCTAAAGTGGAATAAGAAGTGTTAAAGTAAAACACCAAAGAATAATAATAGTTAGTTTTTTAGACATAATGGAAAATGTTAAAAATTAGAAAAACAAAATTCAAGAACTGTCACTTCTTTCAATAATTCAAATATATAATGAAGGGTTTGTGATGCCAAAAATGTTAATAGACAAAGCATGCCTAGTTTAATGGACAATCCTTTTTCTTGTATAATATGAGTTGTCCCGATTTATGAGACAATTTTGTGATGTATAATATTTTGCTAATGATAGTCATATTCATTCTTTAATTCGTATTTTTGAGTAAACAACCTTCCCTCATTTATGAAATTATTTATTTCCCAAAATATTGCAAAGTACCTTAAAAGACTCTCTTTTTTCTTGGGTTTTATTTTTATCTTAATTTTTGCCATAAATACTTTAGTTGAACAAAAAGTTAAACCATATTTATTTGATGATATTAATTCTGTCCCTAAGAATAAGGTAGGATTATTGTTGGGAACATCGAAATATACCGGTGGTGGTAAATACATCAATTTCTACTATAAATATAGATTAGATGCTGCAAAAGCCCTTTTTGAAGCGGATAAAATTGAATATATTCTTATTAGTGGAGATAATGCTACAAGGTATTATGATGAACCAACTCAAATGAGAAAGGACTTAATTGCAATGGGAATACCTGATTCGAATATTGTTTTGGATTATGCAGGTTTTCGAACTTTAGATTCTGTAGTAAGAGCAAAGAAGGTTTTTAAAACAGATCAATTAACTGTAATTTCTCAGAAATTTCATAACCAACGTGCCATTTATATTGGTAAATACAAGGATATGAAAATGATTGGATTTAATGCAAAAGATATTTCTATTCGTGCTGGTTTTAAAACGCAAATACGTGAGAAATTTGCTCGAGTTAAAATGATGTTGGATTTAATAACAAATAAGGAACCTAAATTTTTAGGTGATGAAATAGAAATTGGATGAAAATATATACAATAAGTGGATTGGGGGTGGATTTTAGAGTGTTTAATTACATTTCATTTCCATGTGAACATGTACATTTAGATTGGTTAGAACCTCATGATTCAGATACGTTAGAATCTTATGCCAAAAGAATGTCTGAAGATATTGATACATCAAAGCCATTTATTTTACTTGGTGTAAGTTTTGGAGGTATGATAGCTACAGAAATTTCTAAATTGATATCACCAACTCATTTGGTTTTGGTTTCTTCAGTTGCATATTCAAATGAACTCCCAACATTATATACATCCGCTTTTGCTCAATTTATTACTCCAAAGTTGCCAGAAAAAATTTTACACATCCCATCAAAGGTGGCCCATCCTTTATTTGGAACAAAACATACCGAACTCTTAGATGGCTCCATACCAAAAATTAGGGAAAATGTCCATTAGTGGAATTAAATCACTCTAT
>JBMYWP010000118.1:0-5055 GCA_049607525.1 Flavobacteriales bacterium | reverse complement strand
CCCTTGAGGGGATCATAGGGGTGTAATCGGAGTAAAAAACCGAAGATGCCCCAACCCCCCTTCAAAGAAGGAATGTAAATGCAAGAAAAAACCCACCACTCACAACTATCTGGGATTTTTGATTTGCTAGGCGGTAACGCCTCTTTAGTTATTAGCAAAAATTAGCGCATAAAAAAAGCGCTCATCAAAATAGATGAACGCTTTTGGTTATATTTTTCTTGTTATGGCTGAGACTCAAACTTACAAGCCAAATATTTATCAAGGGCTTCAAAATTTTCGTCAGATAAAAAATCGGAGTATAAACCTAAATAGGCAATACTGGAATGGGCATAACTTTTTCTATTTCTGTTGTTGAATAAATCTAAATGGTCAACAAAAGATGGGTTTATATTGTTATCTTGGTGTATCTCAGTTAGTTGACCGTCAATGTAAAATTCTATTTTCGCATCTACACCAGTAATGTCATCTGTAAACTTTACTCTAAAACGATGAAATTCTAAATCTAGAGGGACACGATTTGCTGTATCTCCACACAAATAAGGTTGGTTAGCAAAATTCATATTAAAGTAATCCCTGGTACAAATTGTTTCGTTAGTGGATCCAGTTCCAATCAGAAGTCCATCAGTAGCGCTACCAGTTGAAAAAAATGCTGCATTATTAGAACTTGGCAATTCATTAAATTTTGCAACTAAAATTAAGTCAAAATCCCCTGAATAATCAACAAGGTCAACCGTCATCAAGTCTCCATTCTTACCACTTTTATTTTGAATTCTTTTAGCAAAGGTTGAAGCATTATAAGGGTTAGCTTCCTCTTCATTCACAAATTCAAAAATGGGATTGGACGAAAGATTACCAGGTTCAACTGTATTATCTTGATAATTCAAAAAACCTGGAGCCGAACCATCAGAAATATCAGTAAATACTGGTCCTATAGACCCAATACCTGTTCCGTTTGGAGTTGAAGCGTCAAAAGCTTGACCGCCTCCTCCAGTTTGAGGGAAAAACTGCCCATTGTTTTCAAGGTCAGAAAAATCGAGGGTAATTCCTGGGGGAAATGAAGAAAAGGCTGCAGAAACATCATTATTACACTTTGTATCATACCAACCTGATAGCGTATTGCTTGTACCAACATTTTCTCTATAAACCTGCATGGCACTACGGTCTGTATTGTATACCATTAATCCCTCGGTAGGAGATGGAATGGCGTTTCTTTCAAACGTTGTCATTCTTGGCATTAAAAAGCCTTTGGTGTCCGATTTTAATTCCATAATGGCCGAAGGATGGGGATTAGTTGTACCGATCCCAACTTGGGAGTATGAGTTGTAGCTATAACTGTGTAATATTAATATTATTAGAAAGAATAATTTCATGGGAATAGATTGTTTTGTTGTAAACATAATAATTAAATATATAAACCAAAAGTTATATGTGAAAAAAATATTTTTCCAAAAAAAGACAAGACCGTATTTAACCGTGATAATTAAATTATTTCAGGTATTTCTTGTTATGGCTGAGACTCAAACTTACAAGCCAAATATTTATCTAGGGCTTCAAAATTTTCTTCAGATAAAAAATCGGAGTATAATCCTAAATAGGCGATACTGGAGTGGGCATAACTATTTCTTTGTCTGTTGTTGAATAAATCTAAACGTTGAATTGTAGCTGAGTTAATACCACTTTGATGTGTTTGAACCAATTCACCATCAATATAAAATTCTACTTTGGCGTTTACACCTGTAGTGTTATCGGTAAATTTTACTCTAAAACGATGAAATTATAAATCTAGAGGTACACGATTTGCTGAACCTCCACAAATATAAGCTTTGCTATCAAAATTCATATTAAAGTAATTTCTTGTACAGGTACCAGTTGTATTAGATCCAGTTCCTATTAGAAGTCCTTTATCTGTGTTTCCTGTGGAAAAAAAAGAAGCATTATTAGAACTTGGTAGTTCATTAAATTTTGCAACCAAGATTAAATCAAAATTCCCTGCATAATCAACAAGGTCAACTGTCATCAAATCTCCATTGGTGTTATTTCTATTTTGTCTTCTTTTGGCAAAGGTAGTAGCATTATAATCATTGGGTTCTTCTTCGTTCACAAATTCAAAAATGGGATTAGAAGAAAGATTACCAGCTTCATTTGTTCTATCTACATAACTTAAAAATCCTGGAGTAGAACCATCAGATATTTTAGTTGGTATGGGGCCTATAGATCCTACACCTGTTGCGTTTGGGGTAGAAGAAGTAAAGGCTGTACCACCACCGTTTATTTGCGGGAAAAATCGACCGTTGTTTTCTAAATCTGAAAAATCGAGTGTAATTCCATTAGGGAATGATGAAAATGCAGCTGAGACGTCATTATTGCATCGGGTATCAAACCAACCAGAAAGAGTATTGCTGGCTCCAACATTTTCTCTATAAATTTGAATAGCCTTGCGGTCTGTATTGTACACCATTAATCCTTCTATTGGAGATGGTATAACGTTGCGTTCTATTGTTGTCATTCGTGGGATCAAAAAACCTTTGTTGCTTGATTTTAGTTCAACAATAGCAGAAGGATCTACATCTGTTGTCCCTACACCTACTTGAGCATAAGAGTTGAATCCAAGAAAAATAATTAGAAAAGTAAAGGGGATGATTTGCATGTGTTTATATTGTATTTTTTTGTGAAATTTAAAAAAAAAATCTAAAAATATTGAAGTTGTTAATGTAAAAAAAAACTTTTTATTTGTTAGTAAAACAAAAAGTATTTATAATAATAAAATTCTTATAACGATGAAGTTATTTAATGATAAATAAAATATAAAGCAAGCTAAAACAAAATTGTAAAAGCGAATATCATACTTTAAAAATAAGAATGTAAGAGGGGAGAAAAAATGTAGAATATTCAAACCATTTAATGGTGTCATATTGAAGATTGAAACTTGATTTGTAAGGGAAATTCAAATTTCGGACTTGGTAAAAGAGCTTTATATGATGAGATGCCTTTTATTTAGACGTATATTTTATAAAAATAGGTGTATTTATATATTTTGAACAGCTGAAATTAGTCATTTTGTTGTGAAAATTTAATTATGCAAAAAAGAGGTTGTATGTGTAAATATACAGCCTCTTTTTTGAAAAATAAGATATTAAGGACAAGTATTTACAGCACTGTTGTAAGCATTTGTTGTGTCTATTGTAGATATATTAATACCCGATTGTAAATCAAAATTTTCAATAGAATTAGATAAACCATTTGTACCTACATCAGTATTGGTGTAATTAAAATTGGCCGTAGTATTTGTGGTTGAACCAGCCTCAAAAGCATCGGAACAACCATCGTTATCGGAGTCTAAATCTAAATGACTCGGCATTCCATCTCCGTCAGGATCTAAATTTGTTAATACACTTCTTGTGACAGGGATCTTTATTTGATCACCTGGAGCAGTGCTTGAACTAAAGATATCGATAAAGTAGTTTGTTACGTATTTTCCAACAACATCTAACCTAAAGTCACAACCGTCACTTCCACTACCAGTATTTTTAGCTATAAAATCTACACTCACTCTAAAAACCCCGCCACCTTGATCCGTAATTGTAGAAATTCCAGTTGTCCCATTATTTCCATTTGTAACACTCTGCTCTATTTCATTTATATCGGTAATAATCCCTTCAGTTGTAGTTATTGTAATATCAAATGTAAAATCATTATCTATATCTCCTATTATTAAAGGGTTTGAGGTAACTTCAACATTGTTATCGGACGATTCATTTGGTGATGGAATACTAATATTAAACTCTCCATAGCCAGTTGGAGGAACATTACTTGCTTTATACGAAGTGATTCTAAAAAGCTTATCATCAGCTCGAACTCTTACAGCCCTTAAATTTGTCCAGGAGATAACACCTGATGTACCAACAGGTGAAGTCGCATAACTAAAATCAGACAAAGAGCCTGTTGTTGGTGTATTATTCGCCCAATTAAAATCTAAATGAGTAGCAGGAACACTAGGTCCATATTCAAAATTCTCTGCCTGACTTTGTTTTTCTAAAACATCTAAAATCCCATCATTATCGTCATCAATGTCTAAGTTGTTAGGTATACCATCATCATCAAAATCAATGTCAGGGCAGGCAGGCATCATTTTCCATTGCCCTGCAGAATAAACAGAAATTCCTCCGTTTGTACAAGAGTTTGTAGAGTACACCATTAGCCCATCTGTTGGATTTGCAATATTTTGTTTTTGTATGGCTGTCATTCTCGGCATTAAAAACCCCTGATTTGAGGATTGAATTTCTAAAACGGCTGATTTATCAATATTTGTGGTACCAATACCAACTTGAGACAAAGCTTTATTAAAAAGCAGGGAAGTCGTAATTGTAAAGAATACTAATTTGTAGTTCATAATAAGACTAGATTTTTGTTTCAAAAACGAATGGCGAATTTAGGCTATTTTTTTATTTATCCATTCATTGATTGATATACATCAATTAATAAATAGGAAAATTAGTGTATAAATATTTTGATATACAATAAAATAGAACCTAAACTATGTCTACATCTAAAAGATGTTTGTTGGGTTAATCTATTGTAAAAACAAGTTATTAAATAGTGGGCAAAATGTATTTATTAATGTAAAAACTTAAAATCCACCTTTTATTATGTCAAAATATTTCGCTTGCTTATTATGAATTTATATTCAAAAAAAAAGATGATTCAAATTAATTTGAGTCATCTTTTTATTGAATTGTTAATCACATATTAAGGACAAGTATTTACAGCACTGTTGTAAGCATTTGTTGTGTCTATTATTGATATATTAATACCCGATTGTAAATCAAAATTTTCAATAGAGTTAGATAAACCATTTGTACCGACATCAGTATTGGTGTAATTAAAATTGGCCGTAGTATTTGTGGTTGAACCAGCCTCAAAAGCATCGGAACAACCATCGTTGTCTGAGTCTAAATCTTGATGACTCGGTATCCCATCTGCGTCTGGGTCTAGTTCAGAAATAGGGGCAGGAAAACAAACCGTACAATAACCCAAATAACCAAAAAAGGCAAAAAA
>JBMYWP010000117.1:0-5549 GCA_049607525.1 Flavobacteriales bacterium | reverse complement strand
CATTACAGAGCTTATGTGCCAGTGTGTTAACGCTTAACTTAATGACATTGCCTTTTAGAGAAGAGGGTATTGTATGGCTTAAGGTGCCGGCTCATTATTTTCAAAAAAGCACTGTTCTTAAAGGACTTAAACTCCATACTTATATTCAATCACACGCCCTAGTGAGATTAATAGAACGTTTAGACTGTGTGGATGAACGCATCCTTCATACCAACGTACTTACGGCCTTTCTCAATTTAGACCGATTAATTGAAACCAATGGACGGTTTCTTTTGGAATATCAAATAAATTCAGAAAAAGTTGGTTATTTAGTCCTAGAACCTATTGACGGTATTATTTTAATTAGAACTTTTCTATTTTTAACAAACAATGGGACACCAGAGGGTAAATATTTATTGAATCATAATGGTTTGCAAAAAGAAGATAAGAAATACTGGAACATTGATAAATTATCAACCTTTTTAACGAGCGGAATTAGAGAAAACACCAAATTAAAAGAAATTTTTATTAATGCAGGATGTGATAGTTTGTTCAGATTAAACCCAGAGAACTTTGACGTTGAAAAGAATATGAAAAAGCACGCCGAAGGATTAGAGAAATATCTAACCTAAAACCTGAAGTGTTTACTATTTTTGAGGTTATTCAATCTTAGTAAGCTAAACTATTATTCACATAAAGCATGATCACTAAGGACTAAGCTTCTATTTTATGTAATTATACTGTAATTATTTAATAAGATAAATCCCTACTAAATAAATCATTAGAAATATGAAGTGGTATCGAATGATTTATTAATTTTGTTTAAAATAAATTTCGTTATGATAACTCGTTTAATATCCTTTTTAATCCTTCTTATTATTCCGCTGAATGTTTTTGGGCAATACTTTACGGAATCGCAACTCCAAACTATACATGATAATAAAACTGGAGCTGAAGGAGATTTATATATGGATACCCTAAACAATGCTTATTTTATTGGAACTACAAATGGAAGTTTAATTCAGTTTAATTCCGATTCTAATCATATAAATACCATCCTTTCTAAGCGCATTATTAACGATGCTTCCTTGTCTGAGGAAAGCGAAACTAAAGTTCCTTCCCAAAAAAGTGTTAAAAACTATGTGGATTCGATAACCAACAATTCAGTAACTATTGAAAATGAATTATTTTTTGACGGCGGTGAACATGCAGACCCTGCCTACCATGATTATTACTATGTAAGTATGAAAGTGGACGATGGTTATATTGTTGTAAGGTATAACAAGCAAAATATTAACGATGAGGCTAGAGCAAAAGCCGAAAACACAGGTCAACCTATTACTTTAAACACCATTGTAGGACTTACTTTTATTTAAGAATACTTGTTGTATTAACCCCGAATTAAAGTTAACCTTAATTCGGATTCACTTTTTCATTAATAGCGGTTGTTTTCCCTAAAATTCGCTGTAATATTTCTAAAATTTGTTCTTGATTGACCTTATTTCCTGATATTGTAGAAGTAGAAACTGTCTCATTTATAGTTACCGTCGGATTTGCAACTTCGCTTAAGCCGTTCTTTATAGCTTCTGATTTTGATAATAAACGTTCAGCTAATTTTATCATGTCCAATTGATTTGCCAAAGTTGATTGTCCTCCAAGAATAATACTAGTATTGACTAAACTCAAGATATTTTGGGTAAGTTCTGAAGAGTAAAACGTAAGTCCACCAGCTGTAATTTTAACTTCAATACTTGCCGGATTCGGATTTGGCATGAGTATATGAGATTTAAACTGATCGGTTGTACTTGTTGTTAGAATGGTTGAATTATCATCTAAGTTAATGATCTCTACATTAAACGTAGAAACATTATTATTCCAATCCAGATAAATAAACTTATTTACACCAGTATTATCGGTATAACCTCCAATAATTTCGGCTCCATTTATTGCAGAAAAAGCTCCCGTTGTAACAATATCACCAGTATAACTGTTAGATTTTATGGTTAAAGTATTCCCACTAAACGCATAAGCCGTTGCAGCTGTTGCATCTATAACAATATTTAAACTTCCAACATCAATGGTATTTCCGTTTTTTTCTATTAGGGGAAAATTATCATTATCTCGCCATTCCGCTTTAGCTCGGTCATAAAATTCATGGGCATTATTTATTTCGGAATAAGCTAAAACTGTTGATTTATTGGTTTCAGTTATGTTTTCATCGATGGTCAAGTTAATAGTTTCGGCAGTGTTTAAAGAATAATCCGAATTTATGCGCCCTATTGGTGCCGAAATTGAAAATGTATTGGTAAAATCCATTAAATCGTTATAAATATAAGATCTAATTTCTATTTGAGGAGTCACGACATCGATACCGTAATTATTTCCGCCTCCTGCATTAAAACTTCCACCTCCAATATTGGATTTTGCCGTAATAAAAAACACAGTTTCCCGTTCCTGACTAGCGGTATTCACCTGATTTTGGCTATCATAAACCCCTACCAATTTACCATTACTATTGGTGGTATAACGACCGAGCTCGGTTTGAGTCCCCGACAGATTACTTCTATAAACAAAAAGTACGTCACTCGCAAAATTATTGGCATTTCTAAACACCCAAGAGGCCGAATACCCTTCATAATACCTTCCATTACCACTCTGAAAATCTATTTGAGTATTATCAAAACCTGGTCCATTATTCCAATGATAAACAGAGTTATTTCCACCATTTCCAGCTCCCAACCAAGCATGTGCAATTTGAATATTAGAAACATCAAAACCTAAAAAATCTAATCGACCAGCCTCCCAATTTAAATAGCCATAATTACAATTCTCTACATTAATATTTGAGGCAATACTTGGAGAACGATAGACTTCCCAAACATTAATTCCTGAGAAAACAGCATGATCTAGGATGGCGTCTCTTTGGGTATACACAAATAATTGCCTTCCACTTCCACCTTCTATAACCTCACTGTTAGATAATTCTGAAAGAAAAATATTTTTACGCCCACTAAGCGGTTCAAGCAAAATAGAACTATTGTCGGTAATTCTCATTCTAAAACTAGTGTTTGATCTACTACCAAAGGTTATGGGTGCGTTATTATCATTCCCCGCCGTAACATTAGATCTACACTTAATTTGGGATTGTCTAACTACTAAACCCGAAGAAGAAGTTGCCCTTAAACGCGCAGAACCTCCACTAAGCACAACAGTTCTACCAACAATTGAGGCATTATTTGCATTTTGGGTGTTGGTTATTCTATCAATTCCGTTATCTAAGGAAGTTGAAATGTTGGTGATTTGAGCACAAAGGGTTGTGGTCAAAAATATAGAAACACAAACCAAAGGAATAAGTCGATACATATTAGAATACATTAGTAGAAAACCTTTATTATAGGTGATATTTCCCCGATATCATCATCAATTTTTGATAAAAACTATTGACAGGCCATATCTTTTCAAAAATAACTGAATTTAATCTAAATTCACGACATTATCTGGTTTAGATTTTGGAATACAAGCAAGAACTATGGCAGATATTAATGTAAGATAAAGCCCTATTCTATAGTTTTTGGTGTATTTAATATCAAAATTAACAAAATCCTCTTCGTTTAGTTTAATCATATCTGCCGAATAATATACCGAAACAAGAATTAGAATTAAAGGCAGAAACTGAAAAACCTGTTTTACAATATCGGAACTGTTTTTTAATAAAACGTTTAGGTTTATCAGCAATATTATTAGAAAAGATAAGGGTAGAATTAACATACCCAAAGCACGGTAATAATTAAACTTTAATGCCAAATTCATAATATTAAATCCGCTGTGATTTCCGATCAACAATCCGCCAAACCACGGAAGGAAAAAAGCTATTATTCCGATAGTTGATAATGAAATATTTAAAACCTTGTTCGTTTTCATTTACTTTTGTTTTTTTTTTAGATTTAATGTTACAAATAAACTTCAAAAAGGGAAAGGAAAACGATTATTAATGGTGAAAATTTAAGGTAAAAAAAACTGGGCTTAATTTAAGCCCAGTTTCCAACTTTCAAAAAAATAATTATTAACCCCTTAATAATGAAAATTTGTATTGAAAGTTTTACTCATTAATAACTTCATATTTCTTTTTAAATTCCAAAGGAGTTTGCCCTGTTTTGGTTTTAAATAATTTGGTAAAAGCTGATTGATTGCTGTAACCAAGTAGAATTGATATTTCTGAAATATTCTTATTGGTATTTATTAAATGGTATTTAGCTCTTGTAATCACCTGTTCGTGAATAATTTCCAAAGGTTTTAAACCCGAGGATTGTTTAACTTCTAATCTTAATTTTGCAACAGAAACACCTAGAGTTTTTGCTGCATTTTCGAGAGTTAAGAAACCTACAGATTCATTATCTTGCTTAAAATACTTGTTGACAATATCAATAAATTTAAGGTAGATATAATTTGAGTTTTGTTTAGTATTTGATCCAGCATTTTGTGGGGTTAAGTCTTGTAGATAATCAAAAATCACATTAATAAAAGACAGAATAATTTGTTTCTTATTTAAATTGTCATTGATTGGTAATTCATCACAAATATAAGAGACAATATGCTCCAATTTTATCATATAATTTGTAGGAACAGAAATAATTCCAATTTTGTCATATGCAAAATAAGGGAAGTTAAATAACTTAGTTCCAAGAGGACTATCTGACACAAATTCATGTGACATTAATATCGACCATCCTTCCGTATAATAATCTTCCTCAAAAGTCAATTGTGTAGCTCTATTTGGGGGTATAAAAATAATATCTTGAGGAAAGAGTTCATGTGTTTGATTTCCAAAATTAACAACACCTTTAAATTTGGTTTTTAGAATCGAAAAAAAATAAAAACCAAATTCAAATTTTCTATTCGAGAATTTATGATCAACTTGGATGTTTTCAAGGTTAATAACCGTAAACGAATTCGGGTTTGTATAATATTCTTTAATCCCAAAAAACTCACAAAATTTAGGAATATCCTCTAGTTTAATAATTTCGTTCATAGAATAAATTTATTCAATTCTTTACGACTGGCAAAATTAATCGTTGTAGGTCTTCGATTAATCTGTACAACCATTCAAATTAGGGTTATGTGATATTTGAATAGAATTATTTGGAAGAGGCGTAATAAGGTCACCCGTTTCATTTCCAGTCTCTAATAAATTAACCAAACCATTATTTCCTGTTGGAATATTTGTAAATTGATCCACTTCGTATCCTACTTCCCTGGCATCTGAACATCCATCTCCATCAGAATCCAAATCTAAATAATTAGGAATACCGTCTCCATCAAGATCGTCAATCATAATTGTTGCCGTCGGGAAAAAGTCCCATTTCATACCACCGATTCCGGCCATATTAAATATATGTAATCTGGTTTTATTTAGCAAATTTGGAAATTCTACATCTAATAAATGATTTTCTGTCTCACCCTTCATGTTAAAATAAACATAATCTACCGTTGAACTTCCATTTTCTGAAATTCTTTTACTTTCATTAACTATATCCACAAAAGATGGGTCGTTCCCAATTAAAATAGTATCT
>JBMYWP010000116.1:0-5624 GCA_049607525.1 Flavobacteriales bacterium | reverse complement strand
TGTTACTCATGACAAAGAAGGCAGATTTTATTATTGGTTTAATATTATTATTAATCTTAAAACCACATCTGTTATCATACTTTTTGCATTTGGATTGTATTATTTAGAACATTCAAAATCTGAAGAGCTAAAACAAAAACTTGTACATATCGATTATTTGAAAAATCAAATAAGTCCTCATTATCTGTTGAATGCTCTCAATAATTTAATGTTTACGGCACTAGAAGAACCTGAAAATGTAAAAACTGAAATAGAAGAGTTGTCGGATTGGTTAGTATTTTCTCTTTACAAAATTGATAAGGATTTTATTAAATTTGAAGAGGAGGTTAATCACATTCAATTGTATTTTAAAAGAATAAAGCAGTATAAAGAAGCAACATGTGATTTTAGAATATTTGCCGATTTTGATAAACAATTTTTAGAGATAAAAGAATTTAATATTCCTCCTCTAATATTGTTTAATTTAGCCGAAAATGCTGTGAAATACAGTCAAATCATAAACAAACCAAACGGTTTTGTTCATTTTGATTGTATGATAAAAGAAGATAAATGTATAATTATTTGTAAAAACTCTATTGATAAAAATTACACGAGCGGAAAAAAGGAAAATGGGATTGGAATTGAAAATATAAAACAAAGACTGTTTATGTATTATGAAAATTCTTATTCTTTTACAAGTACTAAAATTGATGATGTTTTTACTGTTGAAATAAAACTCCCCTTATGAAACTAAATTATATTGTTATAGACGACGAGCCAAAGGCACGTAAACTCATTGAGCTTTATTTGGAAAATGTTTCAGAATTAAGACATGTTGGCTCTTTCAAGTCTCCATTAGAAGCTAAGTTGATTTTAGAAAAAGAACAAATAGACATTTTATTTTTAGATGTTGAAATGCCGAATCAACTTGGTACAGATTTTATAAGAGAACATCAACCAGATGTACAAGTTATTTTTTGTACGGCTTATCACAAATTTGCCTCAGAAGCTTTTGATTTAAACGCCATAGATTATATTGTTAAACCAGTTACAAAGTCTAGACTGATTAAGGCTGTAAACAAGGCAATAAATCATCTTAAACTATTACATCTATCTACGGGAGATACATTAAACAAAAGTCAAATTATATCTTTGAAAAAGGGAGGGAAAGTACATTTGATTAATAAAAATCAAATTTTATACATTGAGGCAGCCGAAGATTATGTAAAGTATTTTTTGAAAGATGAAATGTTTATGATAAAACGAACATTGAAAAGTGCATTAAATGATTTGGGAACTCAGTTTATTAGGGTACATCGTTCATATGTGATAAATAAAATTGCTATTATATCTATATCTTCTAATAGTGTAGTACTCAATAACAAGGCCGAAATACCGATAGGACGTGTATATAAATTGGCATTAAAAAAGGTCTATTTAAACTAAAAAAGCCTCATTTAACCATTCAGTAAGCAGATTTAACCATTGAGTTATCCTTTTTTTGACAAACTTATTTTCTATCTGATATTTGTTTCATAATTAATCTAAAAAACAATTTGTTATGAGAAAAGTAGTGTTAAGTTTGTTATTCTGTATGTCTTTATTTGTTATTGCTCAAACCCAAAACAAAGCAAAAAACGTTAAAGTATCCTTTAAAATAGAAAATGTAAAAAGTGAAAGCGGATTTTGGATGTTAGCCGTGTATAATGAAAACAATGAATTCTTATCTATGCAGCCTTTTAATGCCAAAAGACAAAAAGTAGGCGATAAAAAGAATACCATAAAATTGAACCTACCTGAAGGGACATATGCAGTAGCCTTATTTCAGGATTTGAATAACAATAAAAATTTAGATAGAGGGGAGAGAGGTATTCCTACCGAGCCTTATAGTTTTTCTGGACAATCTATTTTCCCTTTACGTGGAAAGCCAACATTTAAACAATGCGCTATTAAAGTGAGTAAATCTTCAAAATTATTTGCTTTAGATTTACAAGTGCAATAATATTTAGAAAATACAAATGCTTTACTATATATGACTAAGGTGTTTGTATTTTTAAGTTTTTCAATTCCTTTTTAATTTGAATCCTATGAAATCACTCAAAAAATATATCTTTTATCTTTTCCTATTCGCTATCCTTATTACTTGTTTTAACCTGCTGTTGTTCTCTGAATCTTGGACTATTAAAAATGCGGCAAATATGTTTTTGTGGTGTATTATGTATACGGCCGTATTGGGTTTAGGAAATGCATTTTTAGCTCAATTTTTAAACAATAAGTACGATTGGTATTCTAGAACGAATACAAGAATTATCGTGGGAATTATTTATACCATTTTATACTCAATGATTGGAGCCTTTTCCATTTTGTTTATTATGTTATATTTATTTGGCGATCTTCAATTTTCAGATTTATTTTCGGCTAGATCTTTAACTAGTTATTATTACACGACCTTGTTAAGTATAGTCATTTCAATGTTTTTTCATTTGAGAGGGTTTTTAATTGATTGGAAAGCTAAAATTAGACAAGTAGAAGAGTTAAAACGAAAGGAAACAGAGTTTAAACTGGCAAGTTTACAAAAGCAAATGGATGCCCATTTTTTATTTAATAGCCTTAGTGTACTTAGAGAGGTTGTTGAAGAGGATCAGAAATTAGCGGGAGAGTTTGTTGAAAAATTTGCCGATGTATATCGTTACATTTTAGATTTTGGGTCAAATCAAACGGTACTGTTAAAACAAGAATTAGACTTTATTAAGGATTATATATTTCTGCATCAAACAAGATTTGAAGGAGGCTTAAAAGTAAATTTTGTATTAAACAATTGTGATGAAAATAAGAAAATATTACCCTTAGCACTACAAACTGCAGTTGAGAATGCTATTAAGCATAATGTTTTTAACCAAAAATTGCCACTTGTTATTGATGTGGTTTGTACTGGAGACTCTATTTATGTTAAAAATAATGTAAATTTAAAAATGAATACCATTGGCTCTAAATCGGGATTACAAAATTTGAGCGACCGATTAAAGTTAATGAATCAGAAAAGTTTGGAGATAGATCATTCTAACGGTCATTTTAAATTAGAAATACCTTTATTGTAAATGAAAATAACGGCATTAATTATAGAAGATGAGGTAAGATCAGCACGTTATCTAAAAAAGCAATTAGAAAAAGAAGGCGTGGAGTGTGTAGCGATTCTTGATTCTGTAGAGTCATCCTTGCTTTGGTTTGAAACGAACGAACATCCCCAAATCGTTTTTTCGGATATTGAACTAGGCGATGGTTTAAGTTTTGATATTTACAATCAGGTTGAGGTGAAGAGTAAAATTATTTTTACAACAGCATATAGTGAATATTCAATTCAGGCTTTTAAACATAATTCAATAGATTACTTATTGAAACCTATAAAAAATACTGATTTATTGTATGCCTTAAACCAATTTAAGAAGGCCACGAATTTAATAATTAAGACTGAGAACGTGGAGATCAAATCTTATAAAAATGTTTTTCTTCACAAAACAGGTCAACATTTAAAAACCATACAAGTCAATGATATCGCCTATCTTTTTTCGGAAAATAAATTGGTGTATTTTGTGTTAAAAAATGGCGAAAAAATAATTACCGATTTTACAATTGAACTCATTAAGAAAGAACTTAATCCAACTGTTTTTTTTCAAATTAATAGACAAATGATGGTTCATAAAAACGCCATTAAAGATATTCTCGTTTTGAGTAGTACAAGGTATCAGTTGAAATTAAATCCAGAATATCAAACCTCTGTTTATATAAGTAGAGATCGTATTAAAAATTTCAAAGCATGGCTGGAAGGTTCAAGTATTAGTCAATAACCAAAATTTATATAAAACAAAAGAGACTATCCTAAAATATGGGATAGTCTCTTTTCAACAAAAAATTAACTATTATAGTTAAAAATGAAATGGTTTTTAATGTGAGTGAGGTGTATTAGGAGATGGTGGATTTTGCGTTCCAGTTATTTCAATAGAATAGTATTCTATTTCACCACTTTCAAAATTACCACAATAAGGCGCGTATTCTTTCCAACTCATTGCAACCTTTATTTTATATTCTCCATTAATTACATCTGATGGAATTTCAAAATGTCCGGTAACTTCTCCTTTCCCTTTCCCTTCAAATAAAAATTCGTCGCTATCTCCAAAATCACCATCGTTATTCCAATCAATCCAAATACGCCAGTATTCAGTGTATTCACGACTAGTATAACCTGGTGTTAAGGCAATCTCGATTTCCTCTGATGGCGTTGCATGAAGTTTTTCTGAAGAATATTCCATCACTGGTTGTTCTCCTTTTCCTGAATTGTTATGAATATCATCCCCAATTTCAACAGATTGTATCCATTCAAAACCATTGTTTTTTCCATTTCTTTTTACTTGAGAAGTACAATCTTCCACAATATTACTCGAAACTAAAATCGAAACAGATGAAGTAGATTGAGTACCTACACTATCCTCTGCAACAAAATTTATAACATTTAAACCATCATCATGGGCAGTAGGAACCCATAAAAATTGTGCTCTAATAATACTATCTTCAGTGGTATGTAGAGGTGAAAATTGTGACCCTACTGGATTTCCTGTTAATACCAAGGATTTCATATTCCCATCTGTATCGTAAGCTTGAATATCAAATCTCAGAGTATCTCCACTCGTAATGGTATATTGATGATTATTTGCTGGTGTTATAGAATAGTCAAAAACTGGAGGGGCTGAATAAGCCGTTATTTCTAATTGAAAATCAATGAGAACTTCTGAAACACCATCTGAAATAACTACAGCAGCATAATATAACTGATTAACTTGGTAATCTGGAAGTGTCGTGTTTACTGTGACCAAACCAGAATTTGAAATAGACATACCAATAGGTTGATTTCCATTTATTTCTGAGGGAGTGGCCATTCTATATGTTAGAACGTCTCCATCTAAATCACTCGCAGGTACTTGGAATGTTGCTGCAGGGTCATTTATAGGGACTTTTACAATGTTAGGAACTGTAGATATGGGACTATGACTATTACTGTTACTTAAATTAATATCGGTATAGATAGTAAAATTATTTCCTCCTCCAGGATTTGATAATCCACCAACTCTACAGCAGCTTGAATAAGAAACTCGATGTGTGTTTCCATCATTGGGAACAATACCTTGGTAGGTTTGAATTCTAGTTACAAAATCACCACTTTGAGGCAGTTCATTATTTGTTAATTCAGTTAACTGAACTGTAATTGAACTAGGGTTTGGGGAGCTAACTAAATGGTGAGCCCATACAGATGTTATGGTAATTTTAACAGTATCTCCGTTTACAACTTCCCAGGTCATATTACCACCTTTAAAGTGACTTGAAAAAGCTTTATTTTCGAATCCTAGAAAAATTGTAATGAAAGTAATAACAACGAAAAGTTGTTTATAATAAGCGTTCATAATTTAGTTGTTTAGTTTGTTTTCAATGCAAAATTATGACTTTGCTTAATATTCTATATAGGTATTTATACCTAATATTATAATAAAGTATTAATGTAATAGGTGAAATGATTTGTTGTAAAAAAAAAGGCCATTGAAAATTAATGTATCATTCTGGGGGGAAATCCCTCGCCTTTAGGCGACGACTTTAGT
>JBMYWP010000115.1:0-5631 GCA_049607525.1 Flavobacteriales bacterium | reverse complement strand
AAGTGTGTGCGATTCGATTTGATAGTTGTGTACGATTCGATTTCGCGATTATAGAAAGCAAACTTCTTGTCAATGGAATTTTAAATTGATCAGCAGCAGCACAAAACTCAATGTTGATCTCATATTGGGTAACATATTCATCTAAAATATCCATTCTGAAATCCACTTTATCACCAGCTGTTTTATCCATACTGATAATAAATAAATCACTCACTGTAGGGTGATTAGCAACGGTTATTATGGCACTTGTATCCTCTATACCATAAACTCCAGCTTGAATTTTATTGATATCAGTAATTATCCCATTCAATGTTGTAACTTTAATGTGAAAAACAATGTCATCATCAATATTGTCAATAACCAAAGGATTAGCAGAAACTAAGGATCCGGTAGTTGTCGTTTCAGAGGGTGAGGCAATATTTATTGTAAAGGAACCAAGGTTACCTCCATTATCTCCGTTTTGAAATGTTCTGATTTGTATAATTTCATCATCTGGTTGTACACGAAATCCACGTAAATTTTCGTAGAATACCGTACTTGTAGTACCACCTGGCGATGAAGGATAAGCCCAACCGGCAAGCATATTAATAGTGGTGGGTGAAGATGAGGTCCATTCGTCTCTAAAGGTAAGATTTGGATGAATTAGCTTCTCCGAAACATTTGTCATTTCCAAAATGTCCAAAATCCCATCATTATCATCATCAATGTCTAAGTTGTTTGGTATACCATCATCGTCAAAATCAATGTCTGGACATTCGGGCATCATTTTCCATTGTCCTTCCGAATAAATAGACATACCACCATTTGCACAAGAGTTTGTAGAATATACCATTAGCCCATCTGTTGGGTTTGCAATATTTTGTTTTTGCAGAGTGGTCATTCTAGGCATCAAAAAACCTTGTTCAGAAGATTTTATTTCTAAAACGGCTGATTTATCGATGGTTGTGGTTCCAATACCAACTTGGGAGTATGAGAGTATAGGCAAAAATAAGAGGAGGTTAAAGAGGAGATATTTTTTTTGGAAGATTTTCATAGATTGTTTTGTTTAGGGTTGTTGTTGTTGTATTGATACAATATTATCATATAAAGCATACAAAAAAAAAAATGTTATGGTAATTTCTGTAAGTTGAGTTTAATGGTTTTATTTACCATTATTAAGATTCAGGAGCAAGTTCAACAATTAATCCATCCATTTCTGGGGTAAGTTGGAGTTGACAACCAAGTCGGCTATTGTCCTCCACAAAAAATGCCTGGTCTAGCATGTCTTCTTCGTCATAACTTTTTTCTGGCAAATCATGGTCCGATAAAATATAACATTGGCAAGAAGCACACATGGCCATACCCCCACAAGTTCCTTCTACGGGGAGTTCATAAGATTTACATATTTCCATAATATTCATGGCCATATCTGTAGGAGCCAGTAAATCGTGCATGTTTCCTTCTCTATCTTTTACATGAATGGTTATGTCTGACATTGTCTTTGTTTTTTTTTGCTGAACAAATTTAATTATTTTTTCATCTCTCAAAGGTTTTTTGATTACAAAGGGTAAATTTTATGCAATAATTATCTTCAGTTGTTTTACATTGGGCATATCATGAGCCAACATTTTATTAAATAAATGATATTTTTGAATAAATAAAAATATTTATATGAGAAAAATATTACTACTATGCTTTGGTTTTTTGCTTTTACTTGGTTCTAAGGCACAAAATACAAAGGGATATCAAGGAAAAAAGACGTATAAGTTTGGTTTAATAAATACCATCACAAAAGACACGATTACCCAACCTATTTATAACAAAATATTTGGATTTAACGGACAGTTAAAGCAAGCAAAGGTATTAAAAGACAACTATTATGGGGTCGTAAATGAAAATGGAGAAGAAATAATTCCATGTATTTATGAAAAAATAGAACTTAATTCTAATTGGAGTTATACTGCCAGACATGGCGATTCAGTTACGGTTTACAAAACCAATAAAGAAAAAGCATTTACCATAAAAGCCAAGTCATTTAGACATAAGTATCACAATGTTTATATTTTCGGAAATGGTGAAGGGATGGGATATATGCACCTCAATCAAAAAGAAATACTACCTCCCAAATATAAAATGGGGTACAACCAAGAGGTGTATTATCCGTTGCCTTTTACCCAGGAAATAGCTGGTGAAAAGTTATATGGACTTGTTGATACACTGGGTCGAATCATTGCTAAACCCCAATTTTCAAGACTAAAACCAATTAGTACTGGCGCTGGCTGTTTTGAGGTCAAAAAAGGGGAACGCACATACATAATTAATAGATTTGGTAAAGAGATAAAACACAAGGCCAATGAACGCATTGGAAGATTTGCCAACGGAACCAATTTGTTAGAAGTCGTAACATTTTTAGACGACAAAAAGAAAAAATATAAAATGGGTGCTCTAAATGCTGAAGGAGAAAGCATTGTACCAGTTATCTACGACAAACTTTACCCTTCGGAGGAGAAGAATAAAATTTTTGCATACACCAAGAACAACAAAATAGGAGCGGATGAATTGAAACTCCTAAACTGGAACGGTTCCTTAAATTATACACGTAGCGGATTGCTTTCTGTTCAGTTTGTTAATAACATGCTTATTGTAAAAGTAAAGGATGATCTGGTTTCCGATGCCTATTATATGTTACTGAATGCCAAAACAAAAAAAAGAATTACCTCTATAAAATATAAAGCCTTATTTTATTATTCCAAAGACGTCATTGCTTTTAAGACCAGAAATCAGACCGATCATTCCTACTCCATAATGAATGATAAGGGAATGGTTAATCCAAAATTAAAATTTGATCTTATAACTTGGAAGTCTCCAAATGAATATAATGTTAAACAAATGCATCATAAAAGACTTATACAAACGTTTAAGGGCAAAGTTGATGAACAAGGTAGAGCCCGTACTGGTAAATACGGCTTGATGAATCAAAAAGGAGAAATTGTGATTCCCAATCGTTATGATGTTATGAAAGGTTACGCTTATGGTGTATGTAAAGTGGGCGTATTGGTTGGTACAAGACCAAATGGGAAAACAATTTATGAATATGGTCTTTTGGATAAAGATGGACAGGTGGTACTACCTGTAAAATATCATTATATCACCGAAGCCACAAATTTTTCATGGAAAAAACCAAAAGTCATTCGAACAAAACGTTTTAACAATCCTATGGAATCTGACGAAGGGAAATGGGGATTATACAATATAGAAAATGGTCTTGAAATTCCGGCTCAATACGATTATATTGGTGAAATTGATAACCTAACGCCCGTTTTTATGGGAGAGTTGGGTGAATATAATCGTCCAGAAAAAGGGAAGTATGGGATGGTAAATGTTTATATAAAACACGCCTATTCAAAAATAAAATACGACTATATAGAAAAAGCTAAAGGCAATACTTTGGTCTTTATTGGTGAATTGGAAGATGACAAGAAACCCAAAAAAGGAAAATATGGAATGATTGATGAAAGCGGAGAGGAAATTTTACCCGTTGTTTATGATTATTTATCGACCTATAGAACCCATTATGGTTCAACAGGTGATTACAGGATTCTTTTTAAAGGAAAAACGACAGGACATGGCTCTCCGAAATATGGTTTGGGTAAATATTGGTATGTTACACCAACAGGTAAAAAAAT
Organism: Flavobacteriales bacterium; assembly: GCA_049607525.1. Classification (GTDB taxonomy): domain Bacteria; phylum Bacteroidota; class Bacteroidia; order Flavobacteriales; family CAJXXR01; genus JBMYYR01. The sequence goes on along the minus strand of JBMYWP010000115.1, from coordinate 1,966 downwards.
AAGTCCAGAATCTTTGGGTGGAGGTATGGATTTTATTGGGCATTTTCATCCTCAAAACCATAAAGATGTATTCAGGTTGCAAATACACCACCAATTAAACGATAGTTTAGTGAAAACTCAATATGGTTTGGTAACCCGAGATGGAGAAATTGTATTGCCTTTTGAATATGATGCCATGGGGCTTGTGAGACAAGACGGATTAATACTTGTTGGGAAAATAAAAGACAACAATATGGTGTATGGTGTGGTAAATTTATCAGGTCATATTATTATTCCATTAGAATACAACCATATCGATCTGGATAATAAAATAGGGCAGGCCGTAAAAGTATTACATGGTGAACTTTCAGACCGTTTAAAACCAAAAGTTGGTAAATATGGTTACGTAACCTTAGACGGAAAACGTATTGTAGAACCTGTTTATGAAGCCATTTATGATTGGTATTCAAGGCGTGCTCTAGTAGTGAAAAACGGAAAATACGGTTATATAAATGAGAAAGGAGAGGAGGTTATTCCATGTATATACGATGGTGGAAAACGCTTTGTAAGCGGCAAGGCTGAAGTCATGCTTAACGGGGAAACGACCTTTATTGATGTATTAGGGAATAAGTTTGAAAAAAAATAAAACGGTTAAGATTGTTTATCTGTTTTATTTTGATGATGTTATGTTTTAAGTCCCGAGAATACTCATTTTTTCCATGAAAAAAAACAAGTGTTTTGTTTGCAGATATTAAAAAACGTCTTAGTTTTGCAACGCAATAAAGCAAAAAAAGGCCTCGTAGTTCAACTGAATAGAATGCCACATTACGGCTGTGGTGGTTGCAGGTTTGAATCCTGCCGAGGTCACAAAAAAAATCCAATACATAATTTGTATTGGATTTTTTTATTGGTATTTATTAAGTATTTAGTCAATGATGCTTTTTATTTAATAGAATCATTGAATTAAAGGGATAAAGAAAGGTTTAATATGATAAATTAAACCTTTCTATTTTCAATGTTCTAATGTATTCAGCCATCAGAAAAATTATTAAACGATACTTCTTAGATACCAAAATAAAATTATCGTTTGAAACAATTTAGTTTCCTTTAGACTGTTTTGAAATCCACTAAAGACTAAATTTTTTAGTCAAAGTCTTATTTTCGGTATTTATAGTTAATATATATATACCATTGTTTAAGTGATTAATATCAATTTGATTACGTTGACCAATATTTTCACTCATAATGAGTTGTCCATTTATATTATGGATGGTAATAATGCCATCAAAACTGTTGTTGAAATGAATAGTTTTAGAAGCTGTATGGATTGTTGTTTTCAATTCTGTTTTATTTTTTCTTAATAAGACACTTGAGGTTTCATTATTCATATCATTAAGGAATGAGAAATTAATGAGTTCTTCTTCTAGATTTACAAAATCAAAATCATTCAATACATCATTGTTCAAATCCTCATTATCAGAATCCTCGTTGAGTTCATTTAAATCATCGAAATTAAAGTTAATATTCCCATCTTCGTCGATAACAAAATCAAAATCATTCAATACATCATCGTTCAAGTCCTCATTATCTGAATCCTCGTTGAGTTCATTTAAATCTTCGAAGTCTAAATCAAAGTTTCCATCTTCGTCAATAACAAAATCAAAATCCTCATCATTTGAATCGTCATTGTTCAAATCTTCATTATCTGAATCATTGTTGTCATTGTTGTCGTTCAAATCATCGAAATCAATGTCAATGTTTCCGTCTTCGTCAATAACAAAATCAAAATCATCATCATTCGAATCCTCATTGTTCAAATCTTCATTATCTGAATCATTGTTGTCATTGTTGTCATTGTTGTCGTTCAAATCATCGAAATCAATGTCAATGTTTCCGTCTTCGTCAATAACAAAATCAAAATCATCATCATTCGAATCCTCATTGTTCAAATCTTCATTATCTGAATCATTGTTGTCATTGTTGTCAT
>JBMYWP010000114.1:0-7076 GCA_049607525.1 Flavobacteriales bacterium | reverse complement strand
GAAACAATACAACAGCTATCGCGACAAACGCATCAGACATTGATGATTTAGAAGCTGAGCAAACAACGCAGAATACTAATATTGGTAACAATACGACGGCTATCAACAATCATATTGCAAACGACAACGATCAAAGTCCTACAAACGAATTTCAAACATTAGAACAAGCAGCAAACTTAGTTACATTAAGTGATGGTGGTGGTACTATTGATATTAATGATGCCGATGCAAGCACAACCAATGAAACGATTACGAATGCAGCTGTTGTTGGTAGTAATTTAGTGATTACAGAAGCTGGAGTAAATCATAATGTTGCGTTGAGCACATTAAATACAAATACAACCATAACAAATACAGTTGCAGGAAATAAAATTGCACAGTACAACAATGAGGCAGGTACAAATGTAGATATCAATGAAACGGTAACAACAATGACTTCAGAAGTTGCTTCTGCTGGTAATCATAAAATTGCTGGATACGCTAACGAAACTGGAGCAGTTGTTGATATCAATGAAACTGTTACGTCTATTACGGATGAATCGGATGGAAACGTTACTTTTAATGATGAATCAGGAAATACTACAACAGTTGCGCAAAGGCAACTCTTACTGAAAACGCAACAACAGGAGAATTTACATTTTCGAACAATAATGGTTCAGATGTTACCTTTAATGCTTATAAAGTAAGACTGGCTGAAATGGAAGATAACGCAGGTGGTCAACTTCTAACTGGTTCGTATCAAAATTTAAGCATGGGAGCATCGATTGATTTAAATACGGCAACAGATCATTATGTTGCGAGTTCTGGAGGAATCCAAGTTCTTAAAGGTGGTCTTTATAGAATTACTTATAGAGTAACTACAGAAATGACCTCTGGAAATAACAGATCAGGAGCTGAATATAAATTGGTAAGAAATGGAGGAGATATTCCTGGAACTTATTCTGGAACTTATCACCGTAACAACTCTGCGAATGTCACTTCTGCAACTGTTGTAAAAATTGTACAACTTACCGCGAATGATATTATTCATATTCAAGGGCAGCAATATACAGGATCGGCTTTCCTAAATACTAAAGCCGAAGGATCTTCTTTAATCTTAGAAAGATTATAAAAGATAAAAATAATACAACTCAGAAAAGGCTAGAATTGATCTAGCCTTTTTTTGTTTTCAATAAAAAATGATACATTCTCATCTAAATTTTATTATTTTTGATAAAACTATTTTCTCATGAAATCATCCATTTTATCTTTTTTGAGTATAATCTCATTTCTATTTTCTTATTCTGTTTCGGCTCAATTGGTTTTCCAAAACAATCCTACGGGAGAAAATATGACCATTTTATTAAACCTCACCACCACCCCTACAGTTGGAACAATACCAATAGATAGCGGAGACTATATTGGAGCTTTTTTCACAAATGCATCTGGTGATTTAGTTTGTGGCGGATTTACGACTTGGAATGGAAATCCAAGCCAAGCTATTTCATTTCCAGTTTATGAAGACGATAATTCAACAACATTAGCAGATGGATTTGAAACAGGTGATGATTTTATTTGGAAAGTAAAAACGTTAAATAATGGATTTGTATATGATGCCACAGCAACTTACAACAACAGTTCACCTTTTAGTTCAACATATATTAATGATGGTTTTGCCCAAATAACAAATCTTACAATAAGTGCAACACTTGTTCCTGGTTGTACAGACTCTTTGTATTTAGAATATAATCCTTTAGCAAATTCAGATGATGGTTCGTGTGCAACTCTTATAGTAAATGGATGCACAGACCCTGGATTTTTAGAGTTTAATGCTAATGCTAATGTAGATGATGGTTCTTGTACTACACCTATTGTAAATGGATGTACAGATACGGCATATCTAGAATACAACATGAATGCAAATGTCGACGATGGATCTTGTACAACACTAAAAGTATATGGTTGTACAGATAATAATTTTGTAGAATTCAACCCTGCCGCAAATGTAGATAATGGAACCTGTTTAACAGCAGCAGTTTTTGGATGTACAGATACCGCATATATTGATTTCAATCCAGCAGCAAATGTTGATGATGGTTCGTGTTCAATTCTTAAAGTTTATGGATGTACTAATCCTGCCTTTTTGGAATATGATCCTGCTGCAAATGTGAATAATGGAACTTGTCTCACTTTTATAATTGAAGGTTGTACAGATTCTACAGCAAATAATTACAATGCCAATGCCAATGTAGATGATGGATCATGTGACTATTCTTGTAACGTAGGTTTTATTGAAGTTTCGGTTCAAATAGTAACAGGAAATGATGTTTCTAATTCGAGTTGGGGAATTTGGGTTGATGGAATTCAATTAGATGGTCAGACTAGTGTAATTATTCCTGCAAATTCTGATAATACTTATCACTATTGTATAGAACAAGGTGCCAATGTAGAATTTAATTCATCAAACCTGAATGATTTCAATATTATTCGTTGTGGTTTTCAAGTTCAAGCCGATGCATCTAACCCTAATCAAGCAAACTTTGTGGCAAATTGTATAAACATCGGAATAGATGAAGAAAACAATTCTTCAATTTTCATGTATCCCAATCCGGTAAAAGATAACGTCAACATAAGCTCAGAGAATAAAATTGATGAAATTCAAATTATTAATGTTTTAGGAGAAACAATTTGGTTAAAGAAGAATCCAAATTCAACTTTAAATGTTTCATCATTAAGTCCTGGTGTTTATAAAATCTTACTTCAAGTAAACAACCAATTGATTACAAAATCCATTATTAAGATGTAAATAATCACACTTCATAATTAGAAAGCAGCAGTTAATAATTGCTGCTTTTTTTTATGCTAATGTTCTTGTTAATGACTTATCATTCCTTTAATATTTGTAAATTGGCAAGTCTTATACCAAATCCTTTATGACACAAAAGAAAAACTATATCCTATTTGCTCTAATTCCAATTGTGGTATTATTAGCTCTTTTAGCTTTAAATGTAAATATTTATGAAGATAATTCTTCTTATGGTCCAAATCAAATTGCATTATTATTTGCTGCTTTTATAGCAGCTATTGTAGGTATCAAACATGGTTTTGAATGGAAACATATTTTGAAAGGCATAATAGACAGTATTTCAACGTCTATGCAGGCCATTATTATTTTACTACTTATTGGAGCGCTTTCAGGAACTTGGCTCATTAGTGGTGTTGTACCAGCAATGATATATTATGGATTAGATATTCTTCAGCCTAGTTATTTTCTTGTGGCTGCATGTATCATTTCAAGTATCATCTCTTTAGCTTCTGGAAGTTCATGGTCTACCATAGCTACCGTAGGTATCGCTTTATTAGCCATTGGTAAGGTTTTAGGTTTTTCGGAAGGTTGGATTGCTGGAGCAGTAATTTCTGGGGCATATTTTGGAGATAAAATGTCTCCCCTTTCAGACACAACGAACCTTGCGCCTGCAATGGCTGGTACAGATTTAATTACCCATATTCGATATATGGCATTAACCACAATTCCGTCTATAACGATTAGTTTAATTGTCTTTCTTATTTATGGATGGACATTAGACACAGGAAATACATCAACCGATTTAACAGAAGTACAAACAGCAATAGCAAATAAATTCAATATTAATTTTGCTCTTTTTATTGTTCCAGCAATTGTTGTAACCCTCATTGTAAAAAAAGTAAAAGCCATTCCTGCACTCTTCATTGGTGTTTTAGCTGGTGTTTTATTTGCTATTATTTTCCAGGGCGATGTCATACATTCATTAATTCCCAAAGAGGCAAATTTTTCAAACATCTGGAGTGAATACTACTATGTTATGATCAATTCAATGAGTTCCGAAATTAACATTGTTACAGAAAATACTATTCTAAATAAGTTACTCAGTTCTTCAGGTATGTACGGTATGTTAAATACGATTTGGTTAATAACCTGTGCAATGATTTTTAGCGGCGTTCTAGAATCTACAAAAATGTTAGAAGCCATAAGTCAAGCTATTTTAAAATTAGCCAAATCCGAAACTTCATTAATTACTTCGACCGTATTTTCTTGCATATTTTTCAATACAACTGCATCCGATCAATATTTAGCCATTGTTGTCCCTGGTAAAATGTTTTCAAAAGCTTATAAGGATAAAGGATTGGCTCCAGAAAATTTGAGTCGTTCATTAGAAGATAGTGGAACCGTGACTTCTGTTTTAGTACCTTGGAATACTTGTGGGGTTGCACAATCTAAAATATTAGGCGTTGAAACCTTACTTTATTTACCTTATTGCATTTTTAATTGGATTTCTCCAATAATGACCATTATATTTGCACTTTTTAAAATAAAAATTGCACGTTTAAAAGAAAGCAAATAAATGGGTATTCAAGCTAATCTGGATTTTGTTAAAGAACAACTTCCTAAACATGTGACTTTAGTTGCCGTTTCCAAAACAAAACCAATTTCGGATGTAGAAATGGCTTATCAATGCGGGCAAAGAATTTTTGGAGAAAACAAAGTTCAAGAGCTTTGTGAAAAACATGAAGTTTTACCAAAAGACATCAGCTGGCACATGATTGGGCATTTACAAAAGAATAAAGTAAAATACATTGCTCCTTTTGTTGACTTAATCCATTCTTTAGATCAAGAAAGTTTAGCTGTAGAAATCAATAAAAGGGCTAAACAGAATGATCGAGTAATAAATTGTTTACTTCAGGTTCATTTAGCTCAAGAATCTACAAAGTTTGGCTTTACTTTTGATGAGTGTACTTTGTTTTTAAATGAAAAACAGGCCTTATATCCTCATATTCGAATTATTGGACTTATGGCCATGGCAACATTTTCATCAGACAACCAGATTGTAGAAGAGGAATTTAAAAAAATGTCCGAATATTATCAACTTCAGCAAAATAAATTCCCCAATTTAGAAGTTCTATCTATGGGAATGAGTGGAGATTATTCATTGGCCATAAAACACAATAGTAATATGGTTAGAATTGGAAGTACTATTTTTGGACAAAGAAATTACAACAAATGAAACGAACGCAAATAACGAAAATATTATTCTTATTCTCTATGGTATGTATTGCCATAAACGGTTATTCACAAACCGAAGATGAAGAAGAAAAAAATAGAGCCGTAAAAGGATCAAAAAAAATACAAGTTGGTATTCGATCAGGATTAAATTATTCTTTTTCGAGTGGCAATCTTGTTGAAAGTCTCGATTCAAGAATTTCTTACCATGTAGGATCATACTTGCAAATACCTACTAAAAGGAAAAAAATGATCATAGAAACTGGTGTGTTTTATTCTAACGAAGGATATGAGGCTGGATTGTTATATGGTGAGAAACTTCAAAACTCTTTAAATTTACCAGCAATTGGCAATGATGCTTTAACAAGACTTCATTTAGAATATTTAGATATTCAACTTATTTTAAAAGATAACCAAAGCGAAAAGTTTTCGGCATTCGGAGGACTTGAATTTGCTTATTTATTAGGATCGGAACTTACTCAGGAATATAAAGACTCAGATAATAATAATCAGGTATTTAATTCAACCTCATCTAAAGGAATAAACAAAACAAATATTGGAGCCATATTAGGGCTTGAATATCATGTAAATAAATTCTTTCATATAAACGCTCAATATACATATCCTATTTCACGTGTTTTTCAAAATGCTGAGTCTGATGTTAAAAATAATATCATAAAATTAAGCGCAGGATTCACATTCTAATAGACCCAAATTAATTTCACTACATTATATCAATTGATTTTCATACATTTACATTGAAAACGTTTTTATGATCGTCATTTAATCGTAAAACATAAAATATTAATAAAAACTTATGAAAAAGCTAAAGTTATTACCGTATCTATTTATTGCAAGTATTATGGCCATTTCTTGTACAAATACTAGTGATGATGTTGAAGTCATTGTACCAAATTATACAGATTTATTAGGTACTTGGGAATTGGAGTCTTATTCATATACGGGTTATGCAACTTATGATACCAATGGTGTTGTAGACACTGGAGCAACTTACATTGCTAATTCCATCGTGTTAGATGCCGAAGTAGACATCACCTCTAATCCAAATGAAATTATTACTTCCGGTACAGGGTCATTAGATGTTTCTCTTAATTTTATTCCATTAGGTATTACTACAAATGTAACTGAAGATAGCGTTTCTTTTGATGGTAATGGAACTTGGACAAATTCTGGCGATACAATTACTATTAGTTTTGCAAGTTTTGGAAGCAATGTAAATAACTCTTCAGGGTATATTTCTTCAATAACAGATTCTACAGCAACTATTATGGGTACTGCAGAATTTTCTGAAGATACTCTCAACGTTACTTTAAATCATCACATAAATTACACTTTAAATCTTACTAAGGATTAATAGTAGATAAATCTTCAAACAAAAGGGACTAAATGAATTTTTAGCCCCTTTTTTTATTCAATTTTCACACAAGAAAGGTCCATTTAAATCCAATTTTGAAAACTTATTTCAAATTTTATTAATCAATAAAAAATTATGAATTTATATCTTACTTTAAAACGGTCATCAAAATATAACGAATTGCCTTTAAAGGAGGACAAACAACGTAAAGCTCAATTTTAATTTTCGACATAGTCTAATCCTATTTCAATAATTCAATGCGGTTAAACCAATTTTTTGAAATGTTTTTCACTTCATAAAGTTCTTTCATACTAGCTTCAACACTAAAAACATAATAAAAATCTTGAGATTCAAAAATACGACTTGTTCCTGTTGTTTTTATTGAGGAAATTAAATCAATGGTATAATTAAAATTCTGTTCATCTACAGAAACTATTTTATATTTAAATTGTTTTGAGATCTCATTCGTTCTTGCCTCTTGCCATAATTCAGCAACTTCCTTACCCACTTTTTTCTTTAGTTTGTATAAAGTAATCTGATCATTTCTTTTAGTTCTACCCATAAAAGTAAGCGTTTCATTTTCAATATCTTTAAATAAGTAAATACCTGAAGGAATATTAATTGTTAAAAAATCAATCCCGTCCTAAATAAATTTCATTAATGATTTATAGTCTGATTTTATAA
>JBMYWP010000113.1:0-7286 GCA_049607525.1 Flavobacteriales bacterium | reverse complement strand
CTGGACCCTCTCCTTAAAAGGGAGATGCTCTACCAACTGAGCTAACAAATCGCCTATTTTTATAAAGGTTGACTTTCCTTTTTGTGATTTGTCAGGGGCTCGAACCCTGGACCCTCTCCTTAAAAGGGAGATGCTCTACCAACTGAGCTAACAAATCGCCTTATTGCTTCCTTAAAAAGCGTTGCAAATATACGACACTGAATCAATTTTCCAACTAAATAAACATAATTTAATTGTAATATTTAACAACAAAAAATAAACCTCCTCAAAATGAGAAGGTTTATTATTAAATTATTTTTGCATTCAATTCTTTGACTTTAGCTTTTTGAGTAGAAATCTCCACTTCTTTGGCTTTTATGTCTTGCTTAGCTTTTTCAATAGAAATTTTTGCAGCCTCGATTTGAGAATGAAACTTTCCAATTTCTTTCTCTAATGAAGCCTTTTTAGACATCAGTTTCTTATTTTTCTTTTGTAAGCTTTTTAATTTCTTCGACTCTGATTTATATGTTGCCGATGTCGCACTTATTTGAGAAACCAAAGTATTTTGATTTAAAACCTCCGTTTTAGAAACCTCAATCTCTTTTACGGTGTTTTCGATATCAGATTGATTATTTCTAATTCCTGTTTCTCTTTTATTAATAAGTTTGGTTTGTTTCACAACCAGATCATTTAAATCATCCAGTTCAGACATTCTTTTCTTTAATACTTTGTTTTCGGAATCAACAATATCAAGATAATGTGAATTATACATTTCTTTTCCAAAGTTTTGTAAATATGCAGTAATAACCCCATCAGACCCATTTACATTATTAGAATCGGATAAAAACCCTGTTTCAGACTCAAAAAACGATTGAATAATTACCGATTCACCTCGTTGTAGGATTCTACTGTAGTTATTTAAAGTATCAACTGTTAAGGATGGAAATTTTAAATCGTAAAATTCAACATCCAAATCTTCAATAGATGGTTTTACTTTTGTAAACCCACCAAGATTCTTCATCCAAGCCTTTTTTATATCTTTATGTACAACATCGTTAATAGATAATTCATAACAAGGTTGAGAACCTTTGCGCATATCTTTGTTTATCTGTGTAACATCTACTTGAGCATAACCTAAAAAAGATAGAGACATTGCAGCTAAGAGCGTTAATTTTTTCATAATTCATTTATTTGTTTGCATCAAAGTTTCTTAATTTTTATGACAGAAACCATTAAAATACCGTGAATGCAGTAAACTAATAGCCAAATGGACAAATCTATTTGATAATGGTTAAAAAAGAAATACAAAAATGGCAACAAAATACTCACAGGAACAGGTACACCTTCAAAATACTTACCTCCATCGGTTGTTCCCGTTACGTTATAACGCGCAAGCCTAAGTACACCTGTAACAATGTATAATGCCAATATCAGCAAAACATACCAATCATGATCTAAAACAGAATAGGCAAAAACAGCTGGTGCTACAATAAAACTAACCACATCGCACAACGAATCGAGCTGAACACCAAATTCTGATGCCATATTTAACTTTCGAGCCACTCTACCATCAAATAAATCGAAAATAGCACCTCCAACAATTAAAAAGGCCGAAACCCATAGTTGACCTTCTAAGGCCATAAAAATAGCCAGCACACCACATAGGGCATTTCCAATAGATAAATAATCAGGAATATTCACAAAATTCCTAATATCGTTTTCTTTTTTCATTATAAATTGTTTATGTATGTTTCGTAAAAATTCTTCACCTCTTCTTTCAGAGATTGCGGCTTAATGACCTTAACCCCATCGAGATTAGCAAGAACAAACCTTTTAACGGGTTCTAAATTATAGACCTTCACCTTTAAATCAAAACTGTTTTGTCCTCGTTTGTTAATATAAGGTTTAATTCTGCTGTATTGTTCACCTATTAAAACCTTTGTATTATGACTTAAAATGAGTTGTAGATCTATTTCTTGATCTCCAGAAAAATTAAATGGATCTTTTTGACGAATAACTTTACCTATTGTATATTTTTGAGGATTTTCCTCCATCAATTCAACCTTTTCACATCTATTTAGCTTAAACGTTTTAATGATTTCAGGATTTCGAATATCTACAACTCTAATTGACTCAAAGTTTTCATCAAAACCAATAAGTTCCACAACTCTATTTTCTGAGGTCTGACTGTTTAATGAATAATAATTTACCAATTCAATTCTACAGTTTTTTTCTAAAGATTTCCTACAGGTTTCAACTTTTTTAGCATGATCCGCTTTTAATAAATCGGCACCAAAATGGTTAATTTCTGTATGATGTTTTAATTTTTCTAAAATTAAATTTTTGAATGAACTCTTAGAATCGAGCAGGCCAATACTTTTATTTAACAATTGTATTTCTTCGTTCGTAAAGTTGAGACTATCCTCTTCTATATCACTTACAATAAAATATTTCTTATCAAAATCTAAATCCAATTCGAAACCAATTTCTTCTAATAAATTAAAATAGCGAAAAACAGTTCTTTCGCTCGATTCTAATTTTTCTGACAATTCTTCGATTCCCAACCTAGGTTTAGATTTTAGAAACTTAATAAGCCGAAAAACTCGAAGTATTTTTTGTTGAGCAATCATAGATTTTCATTAAAATGACATCCACACCAAATCATCATATCAAATAATATTTTATGCGAAAAAACAAAAGTAAAACTTTCCTAAAATTTTTATCCTAATTTAATTGATAATATTTTAATTCAACGTTTTCAATTAGAAAGTAAAATCACTTTAAGAGACATTCTTTTTTCGAAATCTCTAATTTTTAAAGATCCAAATCAGAACTAATGCCCAAAAAATTATAAATTAGTACCCTTACCATTGAAGGTCTTAGAGATTCATGAAGCAATTATATCTTATTTTAATCACATTTTGCTGTATTACACAACTTTGCTTTTCCCAAGAGCCAAGAAAAAAAATTGGATTAGTACTAAGCGGCGGAGGCGCGAAAGGAATTGCTCATGTAGGTGTTTTAAGAGCCATAGAAAAAGCCGGTTTACCCATAGATTATATTGGTGGAACTAGTATGGGCGCTCTTGTAGGTGGTTTATATGCCATGGGGGTTACTTTAGACGAAATAGAATATGTTATTTCAATAACTGATTGGCAATCCGTATTAGCCGATGAAGTTTCTCGAGAAAACATGCGATTTGATGATAAATTGCTTCATGATGAAAATTTTGTTTTCACTAAATTTGATCAACTTGATTTCTCAACACCTGCAAGTTATTCTCAAGGTCAGCAAATCAGAAATATTTTACATTATTTCACTCTGCATTATCCCAAAAAAATAGATTTTTCGAAGCTCCCAATTCCATTTTATTGTGTTGCTACCAACATAGAAACAGGAAAAACCGAAGTATTAGAATCTGGAGATATTGCTGAATCTCTAAGAGCATCTATGTCTATACCAAGTATTTTTTAACCCGTAGAACTTAATGAAAAACTATTGGTAGACGGTGGTTTAGTCAATAATTTCCCGGCCGACATTATGGCCGAAAAGAATATGGATTTTATAATTGGTGTTGATGTTCAAACCTATTTACATTCTAAAGAAAAAATAAAGTCTTTTGTAGATGTAATAGACCAGGCATTGTCATTTACCAACAATACAAAAGCGAAAGAAAATTTAAAATTAATTGACCTTCACATTAAGCCAGATATTTCGAATTACCACATGCTTTCTTTTGAATCTGCCGATTCTATTTTACAATTAGGCTATGACGTTGGAAACAGTTATTACAATACATTTGAACATATTAAAAAAACGTTAAACCTTGAAAACACCATTCAAAAACGTAAACGAAACTCTTCTGTTGATTCTGTAACAATAGAAAATATTAGGTATCAAGGGTTGGTGAAAATTTCTAGTTCTGTACTAAATAAATATTTCGATATTAAACACAAAAAAACCTTCTCACATTACGAGTTATATCAAACTATCGAGCATATTACCTCTCAAAATAATATCGCAAAAATCCAATACAATTTAGAAGAATTACCTAATGGTAAATACAATTTAAATGTTGAAGTTGAAGAAGATATTCCAGGAAAAGTGGGCGTTGGATTGCATTACAACCCCTATTTTGGAGCTAATATTTTGTTTAGTGGACAATATGATAATTTCCCATTAAAAAACTCACGAGTTAAATTAAAGCTCAATATTGCTCAAGAATTTTCTTACAAGTCATCTTACAAACTAAATATTTCAGACCGATTAAGAGTTGGTATTTCATCTCAATCTCATCACAGTAGGTTAAACCACACAATAAACCCATATGTCATTGAACCCATTAAAGGTAACTCTAGTTTGCTTAGAGATGGTAGAATTGAAGGTTTTGTAAAATGGGAGAATCATAAAATTAACACCCACGCCGGTATTCAAATCCAGGATTATAGAGTAGATGAGAATGAGGATACTCAAACTAAACAGAAAGACTTTTTATACTTTGTACCACGTTTTGTGATAGAATACGATAACCTAAACCACATTGATTATCCTACAAAAGGAGATAGACTTTATATTCAATCTAGAGTAAATTTGACAAAAAAGTCGTCTATTTATGGTAATAATTCTTTTAACGTATTAGCTAAGTACAAAAAAGCAATACCCGTAAATTCAAGATTCACGATTATTCCAAATATTCAAGCAGGATTTACCTTCGACATCAATTCAATTGGTACTGCAGTGGTCAATGATTCTCTACAAGGGTTTTATATAGGAGGATATAAAGAAATTTTAAAGCCAGAATACATCGATTTTATTGGATTAAATCAATTTGCAATACAAGACATTAGAGAATTTGGAATCGTGAGACTAGACGCCCAATATGAGCTAAAAAATGATTTATTTTTAAGCTTAAAAGTCAATAGACTGGCTACAAACTTTACTGTTATAGACAATCGTACAGAAAAACTAAACTTATGGGGATACGGATTGGCCTTAGGCTTAGATACCTTTATTGGTCCTATAGAATTTAGTTTATTAGGTAATGAACACAGTCCTGTAAATATTTATGTGAGTATTGGATTATCATTAAGATCGAATTAATAATCAGTTTAAACAAAAAAAGAGGTTGTTTCTTCATGAAACAACCTCTTTTTTTATATTATTTACCAGCAAACATATCAACATCCTCTGCAGTAATTTCAGCTTGAGATAAGATGATTAACCGTTCAACAACATTTCTTAATTCTCGGATATTCCCCGACCAATTAAATGCTTTTAGTTTCTCAAAAGCTTCATCAGAAAATGTTTTAAGCGCCACACCTTGTTCATTACAAATGAGTTTCGCAAAATGGTTTATCAACAATGGAATATCTTCCTTACGATCATCTAATGCAGGATTATGGATTAATATTACACCTAATCGATGATAAAGATCTTCTCTAAAATTACCTTCAGCTATTTCTTTTTTCAAATCTTTATTTGTGGCAGCCAATACACGAACATCCACTTTTATAGATTTATCGCCACCTACTCGAGATATTTTATGCTCTTGCAACACACGCAATACTTTAGCTTGTGCAGATAAACTCATATCACCAACTTCATCTAAAAACAAAGTTCCACCATTGGCAATTTCAAACTTTCCTTTTCTTTGCTTTACAGCAGAAGTAAATGCACCTTTCTCATGCCCAAACAATTCACTTTCTATTAATTCGGCTGGAATAGCAGCACAATTCACTTCAATTAATGGCGCTTTAGAACGGTTAGATTTTTCATGAATCCAGTGTGCAATTAACTCTTTACCTGTCCCGTTATCTCCTGTTATTAAAACTCTAGCATCCGTGACAGCTACTTTTTCAATCATATCCTGAATCTTCTTTAATTTAGGAGATTCACCGATCATTTCGTATTTTCTATTAACCTTTTTCTTTAGCCTTTTATTCTCAACAATGAGGGTTTTTCTATCCAAACCATTTCTTAATGTATTCATTAAATGATTGAGATCTGGTGGTTTTGAAATAAAGTCGAACGCGCCTTTCCTCATGCATTCTACTGCAGTTTCAATGTCTCCATGTCCAGAAATCATCACAACAGTTGTATCCGGATTTAATGCCATACATTTATCCAGGAATTCTACCCCATCCATCTTTGGCATTTTAATGTCGCATAAAATTAAGTCGAAACTTTCCACTTTGATTTTTTCATAGGCTTCTAAACCATTTTCGGCCTCGTCAACTTGAAATGCAGCATTTTCTGCAGAAATAATCTTTTTCAAGACATTTCTGATTGCTTTTTCATCTTCTACAATTAATATTTTCGACATATGTTATTTTATGATTCTTTTTTAAGTTATTCAAAAATAAAAGTTTTTAAGGCTAAAACAATAATTAGACCACATTTTTACAATAAACCTTCATCTGCAAAGCTAAAATATGCATTATTGTAAAAAATGATATGATCCAACAAATTCATATCCACAATTTCACAAGCTCTTTTTATTTTATCCGTTACTGCAATATCCTCTTTACTTGGTTTATTTGAACCTGAAGGATGATTGTGAGAAAGAATAATACCACAGCAATCATTTAATAAGGCCTTTTTAAAAAGAATTTTCAAATCAACAATACTAGAATGAATACCTCCTTTACTAATATTTTCGATAGCAATTATTTTATTGGCTCTTGTTAAAAATAAACACCAAAATTCTTCATGTCCCAAACCTACCAAGTATGGATACAGCGCATTATAAGCATCCTTAGAAGAGGTAATTTGATGATTATTAACGGCTCCTAAATCGGTTTGATATCTTTTTGCAATTTCGAAACAAGCCAATAAACTCACCGATTTGGCGGGCCCCATCCCCTTATATTTCTGTAAGGCCTTAACATCCTTCTTGGCCAATGTAGATAAATTATTCTCGCAACTATCTAAAATATGTTTAGCCAATTCCACTGCCGATTGTTCTGTATTTCCAGATCCCAGTAATATGGCAACAAGTTCAGAATTTGAAAGAGAGGGAGCTCCTTTAACCATTAATTTCTCTCTGGGTTTATCATCAATTGCCCAAGATTTAATAGACCTTTTATTTTTCATAACGAAATATTAATTCACTTTAAATTTACTAATTAATTGTGAACCTTACTGTTAATATATATTCTAAAAAAAAGTCTAAAAAAAAACCTGAAATAATTTTGAAAAGTAAATTTATGACATACCTTTGCACCGCTTTACAATTAAGGAGAGCACAAAATTAAACGGTCCGTTCGTCTAGGGGTTAGGACTCATGGTTTTCATCCATGCAACAGGGG
>JBMYWP010000112.1:0-7309 GCA_049607525.1 Flavobacteriales bacterium | reverse complement strand
CCGTTCTACGAAATAGTAAGTCGTTTATAAGAATATTGATAGGAAAGAAAAACAGATCAAATAAAAATGAATTCAAACATTGCCCTCCCGGACAGGGAGAAAGTGTTGGTGGATTGAGAAAATATTTAACACAAAAAAAAAGGACTGACTATTCAACCCTTTTGCTTACATTATATATCGGTTTTTTAGACTTTGGTTTTTAGTAATTCAATCTATTAGGTTATCAAACATTGGGATAAAAATCTTAAAACTATTCAATGAATTTTAGATTTATAGCACAAATACCTTTAGAA
Source organism: Flavobacteriales bacterium (assembly GCA_049607525.1). GTDB lineage: Bacteria > Bacteroidota > Bacteroidia > Flavobacteriales > CAJXXR01 > JBMYYR01. Next base: position 7,016 of record JBMYWP010000112.1, on the reverse strand, counting down.
TTCTCTCCAATTTCATATTCAACCACAGACCCTTCTGATAAATCATCAAATATTTCAATAGGCTGAAATGAACTTCTACTAGCAAACAAATCACGAGCATTATTGCGACTAACAAATGCAAATTGTTTATCTCTAAATAATGAGACGACTGCACCTGTATAATTTTGTTCATTATTAATAGTCACACCAGTAGAATATTCTAAAAGTTCAATAAGATAATCTAACGATTGATTTAAGGATATTTGATCATTATGTACATCAAATAGCTTTTTAAAATAATCAACATTATGCATATTGTGACTTCTTGGAATTCCTTTAAGAAATGCTATTATGGTTCTACAAAATGCTTTAGTCATTTTTTCATCATAATTATTTGCAAAAAAAGATTCTTCATAAATTGTTATTGAATCTTTGAATTTCGAAATAGCCAAATCAATATCTCCTTCTTTCTCAATTATTACTTTACCCCAAAAAGAATAAATACCTATTAGGTTAGTATTTATTATTCTTTCAATATATTTTGTTTGATCTTGTTCTTTTTTTAGCTTTAATAGTATTTCAACAGCTTTATCATGTTCATCAGAAGCTGACAAAATACGAGCAAAAAGTAAAGTTGGATATGCTGAATTAGGTCTTAATTTAAATAATTTTTCCACAAAATCATAAGCTTTTGGAACATCAGGTATATTCATTAAGAAACTACCATAAAAATATAATAATCTAGGATTATCTGGTTCAATATCTAGCCCTGTTTCATAATCTACTTCTGCACCAAGAGGATCTTCCGAGCTAGCCTTTATAAAAGCACTAATTCTATATATTTCAAAATAGTTAGGAAGTATTGACTTAGCTTCTTCTATTTTTAACAAAGCCTCTTTAATTTCATTTTTCTTTGATAAAGATAACGAATCTTGTAATAATCTAGCAACCACCTTTTCATTTGAATTTCTAATAGTAATGGCGTTAATACCAAATTCATTATAGCTCGAAATACGCTTTATCTTTGATGTACTAATTTTTAATCTTCTTATTTTCTCTGATATTTCCCATACATACTTTGAATCAATAGGGTGATTCTTTAAGACATATTCTTTAGCAAAAGGAGGTATTGAATATTTTATTGTTTGCTCATTTCCATTGTATTCTATTTCTCTAGAAATAAAAGTTGTTGAAAATAATTCGTTTAAACTTTGTCTTAATATTAATGATTTTAATTCGGTCGTAAATATTAACTCTGCATCATTTAAATTTGATCTTGAAGCTAAAATTGTTTGGATAATTTTAATAGCATTTTCAGATAGTTTACCATAAACATTTGAAAGACAGAAGTCCAATAACTGATCTCTATTTGTTAAAACCTCATCAGGGTTTCTACCTGTTTCAACTGAGTTCACAAACCATTTTAATGATAAAGGATTATAATGTAATTGCTTAGCAATATTTATCATTTTTTTATGATCTAACCTATTTAAAATTGTTGATTTCTTTAAGTTAGCTAGTTGTCGGATCAATAATATGGATTCTTTTTCGTTCAAACCATTCAATGGTCTTCTGAATTCAAGTTCTCCTAAACCAATACGAGAAGTAATTAATATTTTTGAAAGTTGAGATGCATTACGAATAAATTCACGTATATTTTCATTTAAAATAGTCTCCAGGTTATCAATTATTAATAAAACATTAAATAACTCCATATATTCTAATATCATTTCTAAATGATCATTAGTAGACCCTGAATCATCAATAGACATACTTATGCTTTCAACTATACCCCCATAATCTACTAAAGCATTTTTTATTTCCTTTACACCACTAGCTGTTAACATACTAGTTTTGGCAGATACCCAAATTACAATATCAAACGGATTTTGTTCTCCCAAATCAATAATATCATATCCAACCTTTAGTGCTAGAGCTGTTTTTCCAATACCTCCATCACCAATTATTGATACAACTCTATTGTTACCTAGTATCAATTTTAAGACATCTTTTACATCATTTTGGCGACCAATAAATCCTGTTTCATCAAAATCAGGTATTGGTAAATTATGTTGAGCTTCATTTTCATATAATTTAATAGTAGGGATAGAAATAGTTAAGACGAATGATGGATCTGACTCTATTTTATTCAAAGTTAATCTTAATGTTTGCCAAAGTTTACTTTGATTATTTAATTTAGCCTTTCCAAATTCAAACGCATTTGAAAAATCACCACCTAATAATGGTCTTGTATGCATCACCCTATTACGTATCGTGGTCAATTCTTCTAAATCATTAAGAGAATCTTTTAATTCAGAAATTACAGCGGGAGGAAGAAATGGTTGATTACCTAATAGAACATGATAGAATTCTGCAAAATCAAGATATTCAATAACATCATCAATACTTTCATTTAGTGTAACACTAGGGTTATCTTTTTTAAATCTTTTAGTTAATTTATTTTTAACATCCTCACTTTTAATAAAATTAATATCAGAATGAAAAGGAGTAATGTACTGTGTAATTGCGCTTTTTAAATCAATTTCAATAGCATAAATAATTGCAGCTATTGTTAACCTTACCTCTGTAACTTGTTGCATAAATAGATATAATTAAATTTGCTACTAATATCGTACAATTATTATTAATAACTTCTCAAATACTCAATCTCTTTCTTATCTCCCATATACTCCAGATAACTATATAATGTCGGTTTAGACTTTATATCTACAAGTTTCATTATTTCGAGTATAGAAAGCCGTAAAATACATTTGTGTAACCGTTCTACGAAATAGTGAGTAGTTAATAAGAATATTGATAGGAAAGAAAAACAGGTCGAAAAAAACTGAAATAAATATTGTCCTCCCGGACGGGGAAAAAGTGTTGGTGGATTGAGAAAATATTTAACACAAAAAAAGGACTGAATAATCAATTCCTTGAAAGTGCTATTAATGATAATAACTTATTATCTATTTTTTTTTATTCCCTTTTGCAGTTCAAGTATTGACTCATATTTTAATCCTGTTATGGAAATAATTAAATCAATATCATAATTAAGCTTTAACAATTCTGTTGCTGAACGTTTTTTTGAAATATCTACACCTTGTTTATATCCAAAAATATAACCCTGAATTAAACTTATCAATGCATCTTCTTGATATTTTCTATCTTGCTTTAATTTCAAAACATATGCTTCCAAACTTTCTTTTAACGCTTTGAAAGTAGTTTTTGATAAAGCTTGAATTTCATCTTCCTCCAATAAATACATAAAATCATTCATATTTTTTCTTTATTATATTTGCTAGAATAAAAACCTCATTCCTCGTATTTTTTTCTTAACACTAGGTTTATTTTCAATCTTTTTAACCTGGGCCTTTAAATGCTTTTTAGCCTGGCTAAACATAAACGCTGCAAATATTCTAGGGTCTTCTTGTTTTCGAGTAGCAACTAAAGATTTTATATAATCACTTTTATCTTCTTGATAAATTATTGATAGAGGTTCTTTATGATAATGTTGTACATAGTTCATAAGTAATCGAGACAAACGCCCGTTTCCATCGGCAAATGGGTGTATAGACACCATTTGAAAGTGAGCTACAAAAGCCAAATAATTAGCCTCTTTATAACCTGTGGAATTATCAATATTTTTATTTATATCATCAAGTAATTCTTGTACTAATCTTGGCACCTTCTGATAATTCGGAAACATTGTAACTCCTGCGACTACTGTATTTAATCTAAAATCACCCTTAGATGAATCAAAAGTACCACCCATTGAAGATATTTCGCTCCCTGTTCCTTTTAAAATATACGCTGATAATTGTTGAATATGTGAAAGTGTAAGTTTAGTTTTAGACTCAGCCAAGGAGAGTATATAATTTAGAGCTTCTAAATGATCAACAGCCATTAAAGAATGTTCTAATGGTTTATTTTTTGGAGTCAATTGTTCATCTAACAATAAAAAAGTCTCATCTAAACTTAAAGTTGATCCTTCTATTCCATTTGAATGATGAACAATTGCATAATGATTAAACTTATCAAAATTAATAATATGATTTGAAGTTAATTCTTTATACTTTTTAACTAGCGTTTCGAGTTCTTTATCTACCATAACTATTTCAAATTTAACAAAATTCACCCAATTAGGTTTGATTTTTCGTTTTTACACACACTTTTTTCATTTCTCTATACATTTTATCTCCAAATGGCATCTTCTGTACTTTTTATCAATTTATCTAAAGCAATTAAATCAAATTCCCCCTTCATTTCTGACTCTAAATCATTTGCTGAAGGACAAAGCTCTTCCCTTATAAAATTCATATCTAAAGAAATTGAATTTAACGCTTCGTTCGCTTCAACTTCTTTAACTTCAATATTTGTAAAAAGAATATCAGCTAATTCTCTTGTAGATATGGTTATATCTTCTGAAACAATTGTTTCAGCCCTAAATTGAATAAAAGCAGCTTTTCTTTGAATTGCTTCTACAGGCTCATTTGACACAAAAAACACATCTTGATTCCCTATATTATAGTAATGATGGAGTTTAAATAAATTATCCATAAATTATATTCTAGTTTTTACTTTTTTAAAAGCTTGTCTTTTTGATTTAATCCATCTATAAAAAGCAATAGAAGATATTGCAATAAAAGCAGTAATACATCCAAAAGCTCCAGCATCATTTTCAGGTAATTGCTTTACGTTCATTAAATACCCATAAATACCCATAGGAATAAGAAATACATAAATAACAAAGCCGATTACTTTTAAACTTTCTTTCAAGCCTTCTTTCTCTTCTTCATATAGAAATATAATAAAGTCTATTGTTTTTCTCATATCATTTTTATTTGCGGTTAATCTTTCTTACAGTCAACTTATAAAGAACTAATTCTTTCAATAAGGAAATAACACTAGGTAATACCATTAGAATAAATGTAATAAGTAAGGGCATAAGAAAACTATCCATCCCCATTAAATCAATATAATTGTCAATAATATTGATTTTACTTTCGACCTCTTCATCTATAAAAAACAGACTAAACAATTTGTAATTATATACAATAAAAATAAAAACGAATATTATTTTCAATTTAGATTCTGGTTTAATATAATCAACATATTTCATAAGACAATTTAGATTTGTTTTGTTAGAGTATAGGCTTGTATTTCACCTTTTCTATCCTCCCAAAGATTAACAGGAAGAATAGCGGCATTTTGATTTTGTTCATAGTTTAAAACACAATCTTGGAATACTTCATGCGAATACCCCAATACAACTTTACTACTGCCTTTAAATTTTAAATTTCCAGATTTTGAATACAAAAATACCTTTTTAAATGGTTTTCTTTTCCCTAATATCAACCTATTTTCTTTCACATAAGCTTCTAAAGTATAATACGTATCATTTACACTCACAACTTCAATTTCTAACACTTCATAATTAACAGTTCCATAAAATGCACTAAAAAATATAGCACCACAAAAAACATAACAAAACAATTCTATCATAATTACCGACTTTTACGCCCTGTTCGGGGCTTTATTAAAAATTTAACTTAAGCAAATATAATACTTTTATCCTTTCTACGCAAGTAATAAAGTAAATAAAATAAGCTCTAAAAAAAAATAATTAAACATTGTCCTCCCGGACGGGGAAAAAGTGTTGGTGGATTGAGAAAATATTTAACACAAAAAAAGGATTGAATAATCAATCCCTTGTAAGTTCTATTAATGATAATAACTTATTTCCACTTATTATCTTCATATTATAATTTAAGCTTTCGTCAAAGGAACCTTTACCAGTCTTACCCGTATGAATGAAAAAACCTTTACAATTTTTGGATTTTAATAAATCACCAAAATCCTTAACATGTGCCTTGTTAATATAATTAGAATAACGCTTTGCTTGAATAAGAAATTTATTATTGTTGTTATCATAAATAACCCCATCTATCCCACCATCTCCAGTGTATTTTATATTCCTTTGTATTTTGTATCCTTTCTTTTCAAAAGCGGATAATAACAGCTCTTCAAATACAAAAGGATCAATTTTTTTTAGATAATTTAGTTTTTGGCCTTCGAACTCAAAAGTATTTATTTTTGAAATTATTTTTTTTGATTTATATATGTTTCTTTTGTGCTTACTCTTCTTATTTAAAGAATAACTAAAGATTATTGAAAGGATAATCAAAATCAATATTCCTATAAGTATGTTAGTCATATACAAAAACTCTTCAATTAAATGATTATTTCTCAAAATCATCAAGAATAGTTAAAACATTATTAGCTTCCACTTTTCGAGCTGCTTTTAGACTATCAATATTTAAAACATAATGGTCGTACTTTTCCCATTTAACAATAGAACCCTTCAATACTTGCGTAGCCATAATCAAATCATCACCCACATATCCCAACGATTGATCAATTTTATATGTATCAATATCATGATACATACATTTCCATCCACTAAAACCTCCTAAAATAATAAGAGATATAAGTAACATTATCTTTTTATATCCTAAACCTTTAATCATATTCCCTTTTTTACTAAAGTTTATTGTTAGCTTTATAGTCTAATATACAACTTTCAAAGGTTTCTTCAGAATACCCATATAAAGTTTTATTACTGCCTTTATATTTTAAAAAAAACCTATTAGTTTTATTAGAACACAAAAATACCTTTTTATATGGTTTACGCCATTTTAAAAAAAATCTCTCATCTTTAATTAACGCCTCAATAGTATAATATGATTCATTACTTTCAATGATTTTAATATTCAATATCCTATATGAAGGTATATAGATTCTAATAATAACCATCATTAACACCAACCCTGACAATAGGTACAATACTTCATCAAATTCACTCATGATTTACCGATTTTAAAGCCCTGCACGGGGCTTGATTAATAATTTAACTTAAGCAAATATAATACTTTTAAACTTATTAACCAAGTATTAAAGTAAAAAAAAAGATTGAAATATAACTGTTATTTAAAAAATTACCTACTCGGCATCGTGCTCGGCTGTCGGTCCGAAAA
>JBMYWP010000111.1:0-7596 GCA_049607525.1 Flavobacteriales bacterium | reverse complement strand
TATGAAGTCTTATTAATATCTGATGCTTGATATGTTTCTTTAAATATTTAAACATCTTACAATTACCTTTAACCCAAACAAACAACAACAATAGATAAAATCAACATTTAACAATCTATTTTGCAATAATTTACAAATATAATTACACATTAAGATAACATAGTGGTTGTTTATACCACAAAAACTGTTGTCTATCGACACTAGCCATGATTATTGATTAATTATTAACGCTTAGATATATATTTGCCGCACCAAAATAAAAACATTACTAACACCTGATTACCAGCAAACAACCCCTTACAATCATGATATTAAAATTATCATCACTCCTCGTATTATTCGTTTTTTTTACACAAAATATTTTTTCTCAAATTGGAATAGGAACAACGAGTCCACACGAGTCAGCCATTGTAGAAATTCAATCTTCAACAAAAGGTTTTTTACCCCCTAGACTAACAATAAATGAGCGTAATTTAATAAGCATACCAGTTCCAGGTTTATTAATTTACAATAAATCTATAGCTTGTATTGAAACTTTTAATGGTCTTTATTGGTTCAATCATTGTTGTTCAAAAATAGTTAATTCTGGTCTTTCTAATGTTTCAGAGCATACAGTTTTAGAACTCGAATTTGATGATGTAAACAATATTAAAGATCATTCAAATGCCAATATTGTAGCCAATGGATTTATAGAAACTATAAATTCTGTAGAAGGTAATAATTTCACCATTTCTGAAATTCATAACAACGAAGCAGCAATTGGAACACCACAAGATACTTTATTTAAGTTTATTGTTAGTAATCTAGAAAAACCACCTTATACCGCAAGTCACTTTATTAAAAGAACAAGAAACAGTACAGTAAATGGTTATGGAAATAATAATTATTTAACTGTTGATGTTCCTGATATTGAAAATAGTGATTTTGAGATATTTGCCGTTGCACGATTTTCAAATTCTGGGCAACAAGGAAACTATGCATCTATTTTTCATACAAGAAAATGGAATCCTACTGTTCAAACTGATGGCATTGGAGAATCTTTTCAAATAAGTGCAGGACATAGTGCCATTGGTACAGCAGATAAATATAATCTTAGACACGATGGAGTGAATGGAAATACGAACATTACCATAGATGACAAATTTCATGTTTTCAATATAATTTACTCGAGTTCAAACACTACTGTTACTCTCTATATGGATGGTGAAGAAGTTTACTCAGCAAATGAAACTTTAACTGTAAAAGAAGTTTCGTTTTTTACCAACAGACATGCATCATCGTCTCCTCAATCAGAAATTGGATCATTTGTTCTTTATGATTCTATTCTTTCTGACAACAGTAGAGAAACAGTAAATAAATTCCTTCTCTGTAAATACGGAGACTTATAACAACACACACTTTTCAAATAATTTAAACAAAAACTATGAAAACAATTTCCCTAACTTTGGTTAGTATTATTTGTTCTGTTTATGGGTTTTCTCAAATTGGAATAGGAACAACCAACCCAAATGAATCGGCCATTTTAGATGTTGAAAGCATAGACAAAGGTTTACTAATTCCTAGAGTAGATTTGGATGATGTTTCTACAGCTGCCCCTATAAACACTCCTGCTACTGGATTATTGGTATATAACCAAGGTGGCGATGAAACAGATGGCTTCTATTATTGGAATGGTACTTCGTGGATTCCTTTCACAACTGGTCAATCTACTGCTTTGTTTTCTGCTGAAAATGGATTGACACAAGTTGGTACAAAAGTGGAACTTGGTGGTGCATTAACAAAAAACACAACCATAACTAACAATGGAAACCATTTAGATGTTTCCGGAGATGGAGAACTTCAAATTTCTGATGCCGAAAATCCTACTTTAAGAATTCATTCATCGGCAAATGAAACAAATAAAGGTGGTCGAATAGAATTTAATGAAAATGATTCTCGATACGGATATAGTTTAAGACATCAGACTGGTGGCGGACAAGTCAGTTCCACTCAAAGAGAAGATGGTCTGTGGTTTGAGATGAAAAAAAACGATGTTTATACGCCTGCTTTTGGTTTTGGAGACAATGGAGGAACTCAACCTAGAATTGGTGTTTTAACTACAAGTCCACAAACAGATTTTCATACTGCTGGTACTGGTTTATTTCAAGGTGGATCATCAAGTGTGTCTATAGGTGGAACGGCTTATTTATCAGAGAACAATCAACTAGCTTTAGAAAACTCAAATAATGGTTCAGTAGTTCAATCCTTCAAATCAACGGGTACAAATGAAAGACAAGTGAAATTAGGATTAAATCCAACAGCCCATACTGATGGTATTTTTTCTATTCAATCTTCTAGTGGAAATGGATCATTTCTTGAAAGGCTTACAATAAAACTTAATGGAAATATTGGAATTGGGCTTAGTAATCCTCAGTATAAATTAGATGTTCAAGGTACCACACTATCAAACTCATATAGAATAGATAATATTAGCTCTACACCAAATGGTGAGCAATCTCGTAATTTAGTTTATAATCCAAGTACAAAACTTGTTGAAGTTGAACCTAATAATTCGGGAGCCTATACATTTTCTGGATTAACAGATGGATCAACATTTTCGGCAAATACAGGAAATTCTAATGCCATTTTCAAATTATTTATCCAAACAGGAAATGGATGTGGACATACGGTTATAAACGAATATCAAGTTGCTGGTTCGAATTTAAATGGGGTGAATTGGGAAATAAAACCCATACAAGGTATTTCGACAAGTGGTTCTAGTACATTAAATCAAGTAAACAGAACTACAGTAGATGCAACAAATACACGACCTGGTTGTGCTGATGGAAGTGTACAGACTTCATTTAACTACAGAATACAAATTTCTGGTCAAGGTGTATTAACCATATCAAATACAACAGGCACTTTCAGATCAAAAATGGTTCGTTTATTCTAAGAAAACAATAAATTACAAGACCAATAAATGGATCAAGTTATGGAGATTAGGATTATACAATTTCAATTAGCACTGGTGGCGAAATTTCCATTTCAAATTCCCCGACAACAACTTATTCATTAAAGATCCATAAGATATTTTAATAAAAAAATATACAAAACAATAAAGTTTAAGGAACTCATTTATAATCGTTTTGTATGAGATCTTCGGATCAATAAAAAGAGGATGCTTTTTAAAAAATCATCCTCTTTTTTTACATTAACTAAAATCGATATTGGAAACCTAATTGTTTTATTGGGAAAAGAACAATGTCAATATCTTTCCTTTCATCTCTTGTATTATTGATGACATAATTTCCAAAAATCCCAGTTTCAACACTAAGAGACACATGTTTTATGATTGGAATTAAAAGACCTATTCCGCCTCCAATTCCAACTGAATAGTCTCTAACTGATTGTTTAGTTGAATAAGGCAGAAAATCTCCAACAGACAAAATAGTTTTATTATTTAGTCCAATTTCAGCATCTGTATAGCCATAAACAATTCCTATTTTAGTTGGGAAATTTCTTTGAACACCACCACTTAACACATATTTATCAGAATTTTCTTGTGTAAAAAACATATTCTTATCTCCAGTCAAAATTTCGTCTTTTAAAACATCAAAATTTACTCGGTAAGATTTAGAACCTTTATCCAGCCTATAAAACAAACCAAATTGATACCCTCGGGATACAAAATGATATTTTTGCGATGAAGAATGAAAAGATTGATTAATGGGTAAACTCGAATTTTGGAAGGTGTTGACCCCAATACGATGTATATTATCTTTTGTTTGCCCCAAAAGACTGCTTCCCATGATGATAAATAAACCGATTAAGGCGATATAATTTTTCATAACCTTATTTTTAATTAAAATTACGCTATTTATTCCACAAAGTTAAATTTTGTAATACTACTTAGCCCATTTTAAACAATGAACCTGAAAATCATTCACCTTTAATACAAAAAAGTAAATTCCAGATGGCATACTTGTCTGTGGTGTCCAACTTAAATTGTACTTTCCAGACTCTACCTTTTCATCAACCAAAACATCAATCGTTTTCCCTTCTACATCTAAAATACTTAGACTTATTCTTGATGCTTTAAATACACCATATCGAATATCAACATTTGGCGCATATTGATTCGAAATAATATCATAAATCATCCCTTTGTCAATATGATAATCATCTACACCTACTATTCCATCTCCATTTATTACAATGTCCCAATTGGCTTCTAAAACACCATCGGCATTGTTAACCAAAGGTACAATTCTCGATGTGGCATCAAAGGCACCCGACGTAATGGAAGCTGCTGCATCACCAGCAATTGAAGTATCTCCTTCAAAATATAGTTGTGTGGTTACGGTAGGAAAACCTGGAGGTGAAATTTTAAAATGAATGTGGGATGGTCTGTATGAAGAACCATTTAAATATTTCCCAGGCTTTATGGTTTCAAATACATAATACCCGTTGGCATCCGATGTGGTTTTTCCTCTTAAGTTATAACCCGAATTGTCATAAGCTCCGTCATCATTTGCATGCCACACATCCACAATTGTATTTGGTATATATTCTGAACAATCGAGATTATAAATCCTTCCTTTTACTATTATTTTGGTCCCCACTTCAGTTGTTGAAGCCAATTGATTATTTACAATATTTGGAGGATTAGCTGTATAAAAAGGACCTTCACCATAATAGTCTTTGGTTGTAGGATTACACGCCGCCCCTTCTGTTTCTTGTTTTGATTTTGAATAGACCAAAGGAGACATTCCCAAGGCTAAGCCTGCAAAAGATATATTTTGCAAAAAATGTCTTCTCGATTTATGGTCTTTATTCGTTTTCATAGAAACAAGGTTTTTGATGAACAACTAATTTACTTAAAATTGTATAAATCAACAACAAAAAGAATAGTACGAATAAAATGGTCACAAAAAAGCCCTAGCAATTTGCTAAGGCTTCATATTATTTCTTTCTAAAGAACATTCGAACTGGAACCCCAGATAAATCGAATTCATCTCTCAATTTATTTTCTAAGAATCGTTTATAAGGGTCTTTAATATACTGTGGTAAATTACAGAAAAATGCGAATGTTGGTACCGCTGTTGGTAACTGTGTTACATATTTAATTCTAATGTACTTTCCTTTTATTGCTGGTGGCGGGAAACGTGTAATTAATGGTAAAAAGAAATCGTTAAGCTGACTTGTAGAAATCTTAGTCGTTTTACGTTCATATGTATCCATAACCTCAGCAATAGCCTTGTGAACACGTTGTTTTGTAAGCGCCGAAACAAACAAAATTGGAAAATCAGTAAAAGGCGCCATACGTTTTCTAATCATTGCTTCGTAATCTCTAGGCGTATTGGTTTCTTTTTCAACCAAATCCCATTTATTCACAAGCACTACAATTCCTTTCTCGTTTCTTTCTGCAAGGTGAAAAATACTAATATCCTGTGCATCTAAAGTTCTGGTTGCATCTAACATGACAACACAGATATCAGAGTTTTCGATGGCACGTATAGAACGCATAACCGAATAGAACTCTAAATCTTCATCTACCTTCTTTTTTCTTCGTATTCCGGCTGTATCAACCAAAATAAAGTTGTGTCCAAAAGCATTATATTCAACATCTAGTGAATCACGTGTTGTTCCTGCAATATCGGTAACAATATTTTTCTCGACACCAATTAAAGCATTAAGAAAAGAAGATTTACCAACATTTGGTCTCCCTATTAAAGTAATTCTTGGCAATTCAGATTCTAAAGCATCTTCATTTTCTGGTAAGAGTGAAGTTATTTTATCAAGCAATTCACCTGTTCCACTACCATTAATAGACGATAACGGGAAATATTCTCCCATTCCAAGTCCATAAAACTCTGTAGCCTCCATTAAACGCTCACCGTTATCAACTTTATTGACAACAACTAAAACTCTTTTTTCAACCTTCCTTAGCATTCTAGCTACGGCGTTGTCCAAATCTACAATTCCGGAAGTTACATCAACCACAAATACAATTAAATCAGCTTCTTCAATAGCTAAATCTACTTGTTTTCTAATTTCACCTTCAAAAACATCATCTGAACCTTGAACATAACCTCCTGTATCAATAAGTGAGAAAATTTTTCCGTTCCATTCAGATTTTCCGTAATGACGATCACGAGTTACACCACTAGACTCATCAACAATAGCCTGACGAGTTTGAGTTAATCGATTAAAAAGTGTTGATTTCCCCACATTAGGACGACCAACAATAGCGACAATATTCGACATGTTTTTTCTTCTATATGTTATTGTTGATACCCAAATCTCTTAAGTTGTTTTTCGTTTTCTCTCCAGTTTTTACTCACCTTCACAAACGTTTCTAAAAACACCTTTTTACCTAAGAATCGCTCAATATCTCTACGGGCTTGAGAACCAACCTTTTTAATTTCTTTTCCTTTATGACCAATAATTATTCCCTTTTGAGAATCTCTGGTTACATATAATACAGCAGCAATTCTTATGATGTCTTCCTCTTCTTTAAAGGACTCCACAACAACCTCAACACTATACGGAATTTCTTTTTGATAATTTAACAAGACCTTTTCTCTAATAATTTCCGATACAAAGAAACGCTCTGGTTTGTCTGTAATGGCATCTTTATCGAAGTAGGCAGGACCTTCATCGAGTAATTTCTTTACACGACTCAAAACCATATCCGTATTAAATTCTTCAAGGGCCGAAATAGGGTAAACCTCTGCACTCGGTAACTTTTCTTCCCAAAAACTTACCGCTCTTTCTAATTCTTCTTGATTCGAAAGATCTATTTTATTGATCAAAACCAATAATGGAACATTCATTTTTGCAATGGTATCTAGAAAAAGTTCATCTTTCAATGATTTTTCTTTTACCGTAGTCATTAAGATAAGAACATCTGCATCTTTCAAGGTAGAATGTGCAAAATGCATCATGTTTTCTTGTAAAGCATAACTCGGCTTAATAATACCTGGTGTATCCGAAAATACAATTTGATGTTCCTCATCATTAAAAATTCCAAAAATACGATGACGAGTGGTCTGTGCCTTCGATGTAATAATAGAAAGCTTTTCTCCTAAAAGTGCATTCATAAACGTTGATTTTCCGACATTTGGATTACCAACAATATTTACAAAACCTGATTTATGTGCCATACGTATAAACGTTTACTGATTTGAATCTGCAAATGTACAACTTAATTAGTTTAGACATAGAAATATTCATATTTATTAAGTAAAGTATTCTTTTACTCTAAAAAAAGAAATGTATCAAAATAGATCTTATAGAAAATAGAATTTAATAAATTTATTCAGATATTTGCAACACATTAATAACAATGAATTTGATTGTGTTATACTCACAAATTACACTTATAGATTTTAAATATTTTCTTCACCAAATGGTGAAGAATGATATTGTGTAAACAATTCACCTTCCATTGCCTTTTTAGGCTACCCCACTCCATTTTTTTATATCAAATCAACCTTTTAACTATACAAAAGGTAAAAACCAACGTCTATGTTTTGGAAAAAACAAAGTTTCGAAACCAATCCCGTCCTAAATAAATTTCATTAATGATTTATAGTCTGATTTTATAATATT
>JBMYWP010000110.1:0-7645 GCA_049607525.1 Flavobacteriales bacterium | reverse complement strand
GTAGGTAATTTTTTAAATAACAGCCTAATATTATTACTATTAAATTATATTTTTTTAATCTTGCTTCATTTACTTTATTACTTGTAAAACAAGAATAAAAGTGTTATATTTACATAAGTTAAATTATTAATCAATAGACCCGTGCAGGTCTTGAAATTCGGTAAATCATGAGTAGAATAGCAAAAGTAAATAGCAAAGTAGTCTGGAAAGGACTTAATGGTATTATCAAAAGTATTAATTTAGGCGGTAAATGCTGTATAATGTTAAGTGATGGAAGTTTGCTTAATGAAATTGATGTTACTGAATTAATTATAAAAGGATGAAGAGGCAGTATTATAGGGGATAATACAATATAACAAACCATATTTGTAACTATGGATAATTGGATTAATTTTTATGAAAAAAACAATAGACTTTATTGAATTTCTTTATGAAGAGGAGATAAAACACATTAACCCCATATTAATGATAATTGGATTACTTAGTATGGTATATTTTACTTTTTATAGTGCTTATTGCTATCTCTTGGATTTTAAAGATATGCCTACCTATTTAGAGCCATTTATTACCGCTATTTCTATGTTTACGGCATTATCTTGGATTATATTTTATTGGGTTTTTAGAATTATGAGGAAAGCTTTTAGAAGACAAAAAAAAGAGCAGGATCAATTAGCTCGTTAGAGGAAAGATTTATTAAAAAGAGGAATTGTTAAAGTTAGTATTATGCAATTATTACAAGAAAAATATTTACACTGGTATTTTAAAAAACAACCTAAAAATATATTTTTAAAATTTATAGGGGAAAAACTTAATAATAGATTAAATAAATTCCAAGAAAAAGAAAATTTTAAACAAGGTGTTTTAGAAGGAAAAAGAATCTATTATGATATTGAAAGAAGAAGAAAAATAGGAATATAGGTAACAATAAACAAAACAAGTATTATGATAGATTCAAATAGGATTATTGGATATACAATTAAGGATATAAAGGATTTAATTAGTACAATACAAGAGTAGTTATTAACAAAAAGAAAAATCAAGTCAAATGAAGTTTATAGACAAGGTTATAAAGGTGAATGCAGATGGTGAGAATTATGAATATGGGGTTCGTTTGGAATTAAGTGATTTAGAATTACAGATTCTATTTAACACTTTAGAGAATGCTATTGATTTGGATGATAATCCTTTGTATAACCAGCAAAAAGGATTATTAAATAAGTTTATGCAATTATACCAGGTTAAGCATAACGGGTATTTAAGAAATGTTGATATTGAAGAACAAGCTGGAGGTTTTGATGGTCAAAATACAGATGAAATCAATAAGTAACATAATTCTAATGTTTGATTTTATATAATTACTAAACTCTTTACAAAATAAGTATTATGTTAATAGTTTAGTAAACTAAATACTATTTTAAAAAAGTAACTTTATTATTATTATTATTATTATTATTATTATTATTGCAGTATGAATATACGGAAATTATTATGTGATGTTTTACTTTATTTACAAAAAACAACAAAGTTTTTTTGTGAAACACCACAATTTTTCGTAAATTTACAGCACAGCACAGCACAGCTAATTACTATATTATTTTTTCTTAGCCATTTTAGTTTTTCTCAGGTTTATATATCCTCTGGAACAGATTTTCATATCTCTCATATTTCGGATACGTTTTATTCAGAGTTTTCATCTGTCTCTTTATCTTCAGATATTTCTGGTACAGGCGTTTTTTATCTTTCTCACGTTGATTCTTTATGGACTAATAATTCCCCTTTTGTATCTCGTTTTGTTGTATCGCACTCTAAAGTTTACATTTTAGGAGATATTATCTCTTGTGGTGTATTAAAACTTGATAATAGTTATTTATATTTTCCTTCTGGTGGTATTGAAGATTTATATGAATTTATGGATTCTATAGTTTTAGATTCCATGAGTAATATCTATATGATGCGTAATTTATCGTATGAAAAATTAGTAATTAATAAGTTCTATTCTATAAAATATCCCTCATTATTTTTTTATTGTGACAATTCTATTTGTTTTATAAAGGGTATGGAGAATAAAGTGATATTAGTCGGGGAGATTACACTTTATTCTTCAGTATCCCTTCATATTCCAACCCCTCCTCCTTAGCTTTTTTCTGTTTATTTCATGTGTTAACCTTTATACGGTTAAGGTTTTTATTAACAAAAAAGTAAAAAAAATGATAAAGAAAATATTCATGTCTTGTATCTTATTATTAAGTGTACAAGTCTCATATAGTCAGGTTGGTATAGGTACGACTACTCCTGATGGTTCCTCTGTGTTAGATGTATCTAGTACAGATAAGGGCTTTTTATTTCCACGTATGACCACAGTGCAACGAGATGCTATAATTAGCCCAGCAAAGGGTTTAACGATTTATAATTTAGATGAGGATTGTTTGCAAATAAATTTAGGAACGCCTTCTAGTCCTGATTGGTCTTGTGTTGGAGGTTCTTCATCTGCTTCAGTGGTTAATGATTGTGATGTTAATGGTTTTGAGGGGACTTATATAAATAGTGTTGCTTTAACGGGTTCTAATAAGTTTTCAGTAACAATTACTAATAATAGCTTTAACTCCTCTACCATAGGTTTTACAACTGGCGATTTAGTATTAAGTGGTGTGAGTGGAATAAGTGTAAATTCAGTAAGTCCAGCTTCAGCTACTATCACCTCAGGCGGTTCTCAGGTTGTAGAGTATACCTTAACCGGAACACCAAGTAGTACAGGGACACTAACTGGTGTTTGGACCAAGTTGGGTTTAAACTGTACCAAGACGGTTAATGTTGTTAATGGCGATGCAACCTTTACGCTTCCGCAAACGGCTATTGTAGTTTCTATATTTGATGGTAGTGCGTTGGTTGATCTTCAAGGTGTGGTTGATAATGGTTCTAATCAATTAACAGTTACCATTCCATATACATCAGGTGTGGGAACCTATGATGCTTATTCTGGTACTTATACGCCCAATAATGCAGGAACAGCTGAGGGAGGAGATGCCAATAATTTTCGTTTAAGGTATCCGGCAGGAACCTTTAGTGCATCTGGAAGTATAACGGCTACCATAGAGGTTGACGGGGATGGAAGTTTTAATGCTGAGAAGCAGTTATTTGGTATTCAAGAGACCATTGCCGCTTTAGATTTCCAAGTTAATGGGAATAGTAAAGGGAATGTTAACTTAGATGTTACAGGTGGAATTCCCGATCGTAATTTTGCTGATGCCAACCATAAGTTTATTTATCTTCCGGTAACAGCTGCCGATGGTAATGTATGGTTAAATAATAATTTAGGGGCTAATTATTCCAATATGAATCATGTTCAGTTTAGTCCTACACAACAAGCTACAGCCCATAATGATCATCATGCTTATGGATCTTTGTTTCAATGGGGTCGTTATTCTGATGGTCATGAGTTGATCACCTATTCAAGTTCAACGGTTGGTACACCTGTAACAGCCACTACTTCTTCATCGCATTCAACAACCATTACCCCTAATAATTCAACATTTTATTTAGGTGACGATTCTCCATCAACTCAGGATTTTAATTGGTTAGATTTTGGTTCATCGCCTAACGCAACAGAAGATGGTTTATGGCAGGGTGAGACTGGTCCTAATAACCCTTGTCCGCAAGGATATCGTTTACCTACTGAAGCTGAGATGACAGCTCTTGTATCTGCTGAGGGTATTACAAATTATACGAACGCAGCCAGTAGTGCTTTAGCTTTTTCTGCTTCAGGTTCCCGTACTCTCTCCAGTGGTACAGTCTTCGGTGAAGGTAGCAACGGCTACTACTGGACTAGTTCGGTAAGTGGTCTCGCCCGTAGCCGTCTCTTCAACAGTAGTGGTGCTTATTCAATCAGCTTCAACCGGGCTTACGGCTTTGGAGTGCGTTGCCTAAAAGATTAAGGATTCTTTGATTTATTTACCTTGCCCTTTAGGGGCAAGGTTTTACTTAATGGCCGCGAAGCGGCCCAGTTATCTTCATCATTTATTTATGCTTATCGATTTAAAGCTCTCGAAACTATCTGTTAGTGATTCCGAAATTCTTTTGTTTAAAGAAGGTCATTTTTTACGAGTTTATAATATTCATTTATGTTGGTTTGTTGAAACTATCAAAAGATTAAAAATTCATGTTCGATTTATTAA
Source organism: Flavobacteriales bacterium (assembly GCA_049607525.1). Classification (GTDB taxonomy): domain Bacteria; phylum Bacteroidota; class Bacteroidia; order Flavobacteriales; family CAJXXR01; genus JBMYYR01. The sequence continues at coordinate 3,473 of JBMYWP010000110.1, read as the reverse complement.
AAAGGTTAAACAAACTATTTATTACGGAGGTTTTCCAAAAACGATCATGGATGATTTAATTACCCAGTTGAAAAGTAAAGGTCTACAGGTAATAGAATCAGAAGAATACTTTACCATTATAAATGTGAAATTACCTGAGGTAACGTATTACAATCATTGGAAGTTAGACGTGGATAATAAGCTGAAAGATAAAGCGGGTAGATTGGATATAGAAAAGAAATATGATGATCCTCTCAAATTATTAAAAGAGATTGAATCTTATCCAATAGGAAGAAGGACACCCTTTGAAGCCATGGAGTTCTTGGTTGATATTCAATCAAGATTACGTATTAAAGATCAGTAAAAGATGAGTGAATTTATTTATAAAAAATTAATGGAAGCTTACTTTCGAGCAAGAGCTTCAAAAAGGAATAGTTCAAGCCAGCTTAATTTTGAAGTTGATTTAGAATCTCATATTTTTTTGTTACATCAACAGGTTATCGGTAAAACATATCAGCCCTCTATGGCTAAAGCATTTGTTATTAATAAACCTGTTTTTAGAGAGGTCTTTGCTCCAGATTTTAGAGATCGTATTATACATCATTTTATATACCATTATCTATATCCACAGATGGAAAAGAAGCTAATAACTGATACGTATAGTTGTAGAAATAAAAAAGGAACACATTACGGGGTAAAAAGGGCTTCATATTTTTTAAAACGTGTAACAAACCATTACACAGATTCAGCATATGTTTTAAAGTTAGATATTACGGGTTATTTTATGAATATTAGACATGATACTTTGCTTGATAATACCATGCGGATTTTAGAATTAGAAAAATTGAATATAACAACGCTTGAAAAAGATATATTGAAATACCTTATTAAGATTGTAATTTTTCATGATCCTACAGAAAACTATGTATTACAAGGATCTCCATCGGATTGGAAACATATTCCAAATAATAAGAGTTTATTTGGAACTGCAAAAGGATGTGGACTACCAATAGGTAATCTTACATCACAACTTTTTGGAAATATATATTTGAACGATCTGGATCATTATATAAAAAAAGATTTGAATATAAAATATTATGGACGTTATGTGGATGATTTAGTACTAATGGATAGATGTAAGTATAAATTAAAATCTGTTATAAGAGATATTAGCATCCAATTAAATGCTCTAGGATTACAATTACATCCAAGTAAAATTTACTTAGAGCATTATACTAAGGGTTTTTACTTTTTAGGGCAATATGTTAAGCCTTATTGTATGTATATAGGTAATCGGACTAAACAAAAATTATTTGAGCTTTCACTATGGTTAAAACGTAAGTATAGTGGTACATACTTAATCACAGATACAATTATAAAAGAAACATTGTCTAAAGTTAATTCTTATCTAGGTATTTTATCTCATGCTAATACCTATAGTTTGGTTCTTAATTTTAAATCAGAATGTCCAATATTACTATTTAATTATTTTGATTTTGTATTTAAGAATGCTCGTCATATTCTTAAACTTAAAAGAGAGTTTAAACATATGATAAAATATTCTTCTTATACGTATTTATAATGGCAATATATACCGATTTATCTGTATACAAGTCGAGTTATGATTTGTTAATTACACTTTATAAGCAAACAAAAAATTTACCTAGAGAGTATAAGTTTACTATTGGAGAACGATTAAAAAATGAAATCACAGCTATGATGATAGCTGTTTATAAAGCAAATAAAACCAGAAACGAAAAAAAATATGAACAAATTGAATTAGCCAGAGAGCATATTGAAGTTATTAGGTTGTTAGTTAGAATCTTAAAAGATTTGCACGTGTGGAGTCTTAAACAGTTTTCTATCCTGAGTTTTAGAATTGAAGAAATATCAAAACAGTTAAGCCAGTGGAGTAAATATACATTTAAACAAAAAAGCCAGAGTTAGTAAATTTCTTAAAATAGAGTTTATTAAGCGTGCAAATTATCTTAGCTAAAGCCTTACGTATGATACGTAATGGAACATAACATTATTATAATGTTAGCGTGACTTGGTTATTATGTGCTGGGTCTCGTGTGTAAGTAAGCTTTAATTTTTCTGCTTCAGGTAACCGTAATAACTCCAATGGTACAGTCAACAATGAAGGTAGCAACGGCTACTACTGGACTAGTTCGGTAAATGGTACTAACGCCCGTAACCGTAACTTCAACAGTAGTGGTACTAATACAAACAGCAACAACCGGGCGAACGGCTTTGGAGTGCGTTGCCTAAAAGATGATTTATATATGTATTACAAATCTGGTTTAATTGTTTTTTTTACAAACACGATATATTATGGATTATAAAAATATACACATAGGGACTCATATTAAACATATTGCAGATCTTCGAGAATTGTCTATATCTAGAGCATGTTTATTTCTAAAATGTAATTATGAGGATATTAAAGAAATGTACACGAAGAAATCGTTGGATAGTGATTTATTATTGCGTTGGTGTAAGTTGTTAGATTATAATTTTTTTATGTTTTATCATTCACACTTACAGATGTATAAGCCATCAGCATCCGTAGCTAAACTGAAAAATATCCAAATAAGCAACGATGAGCGTCAAGATTACGTTTTTAGAAAAAATCTATATATGCCAGAGATTATTGATTGGCTTTTAAGTAAGCTCGATGAAAATGAATTAACGGTTAAGGAAATTATAGAAATTTATAATATACCAAAGACAACTATTTATAGATGGAAGAAAAAAAGAGACTAGAAGTGAATAAAGTTAATTATAAGCGTTTGTATTTTGATTTTATAAGTGAACAAGACGATTTATCAGTTTATGAAAAATTAATGTTGACACGTCATATAAACACATATTTTAATACTTCTTTTTCGTTTAAGCAATTATATAAAATAAATGATCTGATTCGAAAATCCTTAAAGCGAATGGATTATAAAGCAAAGATTAAAAGTGTAAACGCTTATGATAAGTCATATATTTTAGAGATTTTATCATATCAGAAAGAATTTAGGTTATCAGACAGTGCTGTGAGTTCTGAATTTAAATTAAGTAGAAATACTTTGGCTAGTTGGAAGAAACGGTTTGATAATTTCTAAGGATAGTAAGTGAGGTTTTTCAGATTGTATTAAAACTAAAAATTATGATAAAAAATGAACGTATTAAACTTATTTGTATGGGTTGTAAATATTGTGAACTAAATGTTTAGAAAGGTATTTTATGCGGTTTGACAAAGAAATATCCAAATTTTGTCGACACTTGTCCTGATTTTTCTTTTTACATATCTGATGATATACAACCTGAAAGACAGAAAAAAGGATTTATTCGTTATTTAAATAAATTAGAAACTTTATGGATTAAATTATCGAAAATACTAAGATTTTATAATTATTTTTTTCTCATAAATGGTATCTCTACCCTTATTTTAGCAGTTGTTTAAATAATATTTTTTAAGTATCCCTAAAGTTTATGATCAGAAT
>JBMYWP010000109.1:0-7664 GCA_049607525.1 Flavobacteriales bacterium | reverse complement strand
TAAATGCCGATGGAAGTGTAGATGTCAATCCAAACACACCTGCTGGAACTTATGAATTGACTTATTCAATTTGTGAGAATTTAAATCCAACAAACTGTGAAACGGCTGTTGTAACGGTAGAAGTTGAAGCTGCACCAATTGTAGCTAATGACGATTCTGCAACTGGAATAAATGGAAAAGACGGAGCAACTGGAATATTTACAGTTTTCGATAACGATAGTTTAAATGGAGAATCAGTAATACCTTCAGAAGTAACCTTGACCGAAACAATCGGAAATCCAAACTTGGTTTTAAATGCCGATGGAAGTGTAGATGTAAATCCGAACACGCCAGCTGGAACTTATGAGCTGACATATTCAATTTGTGAGAATTTAAATCCAACCAATTGTGAAACGGGAATTGTAACAGTAGAAGTTGAGGCTGCACCAATTGTAGCTACAGACGATTCTGCAAGTGGAATAAATGGAAAAGACGGAGCAACGGGAGTTTTAACTGTTTTCGATAACGATAGTTTAAACGGAGTTTCTGTAATTCCAAGTGAAGTTACATTGACCGAAACAATCGGTAATCCAAACTTAGTTTTAAATGCCGATGGAAGTGTAGATTTAAATCCAAACACACCTGCAGGAACTTATGAGTTGACATATTCGATTTGTGAGAATTTAAATCCAACGAATTGTGAAACCGCTGTTGTGACTGTAGAAGTTGAAGCTGCACCAATTGTAGCGACAAACGATTCTGCAACTGGAATAAACGGAAAAGACGGAGCAACAGGAATATTAACTGTTTTCGATAACGATAGTTTAAACGGAGTTTCTGTAATTCCAAGCGAAGTGATATTGACCGAAACAATCGGAAATCCAAACTTGGTTTTAAATGCCGACGGAAGTGTAGATGTAAATCCGAACACGCCAGCTGGGACTTACGAGTTGACTTACTCGATTTGTGAGAATTTAAATCCAATGAATTGTGAAACAGCTGTTGTGACTGTAGAGGTTGAAGCTGCACCAATGGTTGCGACAGACGATTCTGCAAGTGGAATAAACGGAAAAGACGGAGCAACTGGAGTGTTAACTGTGTTCGATAATGATAGTTTAAATGGAGAATCAGTAATACCTTCAGAAGTAACCTTGACCGAAACAATCGGAAATCCAAACTTGGTTTTAAATGCCGATGGAAGTGTAGATGTAAATCCAAACACACCTGCAGGAACTTACGAGTTGACTTATTCGATTTGTGATAGATTAAATAGTAATTGCAGTACTGCAAAAGTGATCGTTTCAGTAATTGAAAGTGAAATTTTAGCACACGAAGATGATTTCACTCCAAATAGTTTAGAATACAAAACTGGCGGATTTGTTGGTGATGTTTCTTTAAATGATGAATTAAACAATGAATTGGTTGACAAAGATTTAGTTGAATTCACATTAATTGATGATGGTGGCTTAGAAAATATCGAGTTAGGAATAGATGGTGAAGTATACATTCCAGAATCTACTCTTCCAGGTATTTATAAGGCGAGTTATATGATCTGCGAGAATTTAAACTCTGACAACTGTAGCCAAGCTCAAATGACTATTGTTGTGACAAAGCCTAACAAAGATTTAGAAATCTACAATGTAATTACTCCAGATGGAGATGGAGACAACGATGTATTTATTATTGAAGACATCGAATTATACCCAAACAATACAATCAAAATCTTCAACCGTTGGGGAAGACTAGTATTTGAACAGGAAGGTTATGGTTTAGATGCGTTTGAATTATTTGAAGGGAAAGCAAATGTAGACAATACAGTTTCTCAAGGTGAGCTTTTACCAACAGGAACATACTTCTACATCCTGGAATATGAAGATGATTCTAATGGAAAAGTAAAAGAAAACCAAGGCTACATTTATATCAAAAACTAATTGATCTCAAAAAAAAAAAATACTATGAAAATATTCAGTCTTCTCGTACTAATGCTTTTAGGTAAAGCATTAGTACATGCGCAACAAGAATCTCAGTTTACAAATTATATGGTAAATACAACGGCAATCAATCCAGCGTATACCACTCAAGAAAAAGGTTTAACACTTCTTGGTTTACAAAGAAATCAATGGGTTGGTTTAGACGGGGCGCCAGTAACCACAATGCTTTCAGGTCATACCCCCCTCCCATTTACCAACATGACTTTAGGAGCAAACATCATTCACGATAAAATTGGACCTACTAGTGAAACCTTAATTTCTATTGACTATGCCTATGCCTTAAAACTGAACAAGCAAAATAAACTTTCATTCGGATTAAAAGCTTCAGGATCTTTTTTCGATCTCGATTACAGTCAGTTAAATGCAAAAGATAATGATGACATCCAATTTAATGATAGAAACCTTGAATCATTAAATCCAAATATTGGAATGGGAATTTATTACAATACCAACAAATGGTATTTAGGGGTTTCCACACCGTTTCTAATTGAAACAAAACGAGAAATGAATAAAGACGATCTAGATCTTCCAAGTCTTTCGACAATAAAAAGGCATTATTATTTGATTAGTGGATATGTATTTGACATCAATAAAGAAGTCAAATTAAAAACTGCATTATTAACAAAAATCGTTCAAGGAAGCCCGGTCTCTTATGATGGTTCAATAAGTGTATTACTCCAAAACAAAATAACAATTGGAGCATCTTATAGACATAAAGCTGCCATTTCTATGAGAACTGGTTATCAAATTAATCCGCGTATGGCCATTGGTTACAGTTACGATTTTGAGACCACTGAACTGGCTAGAACAAATAATGGATCTCACGAATTTTTTCTAAAATATATGATTCACAAAAAAACCAAAAAAGTACTTACCCCAAGATTCTTTTAACCCAAAAACAAATCCCATGAAAACAAATTTAACTTCCCTAACGCTTATAATGACTGTATTTATGAGCATCAATTCGGCAGTACATGCCCAAGACAGAGCAGATGTCAATGCATTTGAAACTCTAAACTACCAAGAATCCATTCAACGGTTTAGTAAAAAAGTAAAAAAAGGAAAAGCCAAAGAAAAAGATTATTTGAATCTTGGCGAATCTTATTATCAAAATGCCGAATATAAAAAAGCAGCAAAATACTTTGAAATGCTTCAGGACAAATCGACGATGTCCGATAAAGAAAAGTATCATTATGTAGTTTCACTAAGAAACATAAAAGAATATGATAAGGCCAATGCTTTACTTTCTAGTTTACCTGCCGAATATTCAAATCTTTTTCTAAAAAACAGAAACTACTTATCAAACATAAAACAGAAATCTGGAAAATTTGAAGTTTTTAATTTAGATATGAATACTGCCGATTCAGAATTCTCGTCAGGTTATAAAAATCAACAATTAATTTTTTCATCCTCTAGAAAAGACCAAAATACGTCCAACAAAATTCATGGTTGGACTGGAGAGTCTTTCTTAGATCTATATGTTTGGGATAATTCGAATGGTGAAAATACTGTTAAAGCGATGGACCATTCCATAAATGGTCATTTTCATGAATCAAGTGCTGTTATGACAAACGATGGTCTTATCATGTATTTTACTCGAAATAATACCGGAAAAAAATCATTAAAAATTGATTCAGAAGGTTTCAACAGATTGTCTTTAATGCGATCTACAAGAAATAATGTAAATGAATCTTGGTCGAAACCTGAAAAATTAGAATTCAATTCAGATGATTATTCAATTGCTCATCCTGCATTAAGTTCTGATGAATCCACTTTGTATTTTGTTTCTGATATGCCTGGTACCAAAGGACATTCCGATATTTTTTCAGTTGAAATACTTGAAAATGGATTTGGAACACCTATAAATATACAAGAAATAAATACAATTGGTCGTGAAACTTTCCCTCATGTATGTCCAAATGGTCAATTGTTCTTTTCTTCCGATGGTCATTTAGGTCTTGGAGGACTAGATGTTTTTACTTTAGAAAATAATAAAGTAAAAAATATGGGAGCTCCAATCAACAGCCCTTCAGACGATTTTGGTTTTATTTTAGACGAAACAGGTGATGGTGGTTTTGTATCATCTAATAGAGAAGGTGGAAAAGGTAATGATGATATTTATTCATTTAATAAAATTATAGAGGAAAATACTCCAGAAGAACTCTATAATATTATTGTTCTGGATATTTTAAACGGAAAAACCATAGATAACGTTGATATTTTATTAACGAATCCCAATAAATTAAAAGATAAATACATAACTGGAAACAATGGACTTGTTGAACTTAAACCTAACAGTAAAACAACGTTTACTATTGAAGTTAAAAAAGAACATTATAACAGTAAAACAAAACACATTACAAAAACAGATTTCAACAATAATGTAGCCTACGTTTACCTTTCTCCTGATTTTATTGTTGAAAATAATGAAACCTTAACATTCCTTTTTGACCCAATTTATTACGATTTAGATAAGTTTGATTTACGTCAAGAATCTATCGAAAAACTGGACCATTTAGTTGAAATACTAAACCGCTATCCGAATTTAGAATTGGAAGCTAATTCACATACCGATTCTAGAGCTTCAGAATCTTACAATGATCAATTGTCTCAAAAAAGGTCACAGTCAACATACGACTATTTAATAGCCAATGGTATTGAAGAAAGTAGAATAAGAACCATTGGATCTGGAGAAAGATTAATTTCAAACAACTGTTTTGATAATACACCTTGTCAAGAAGATTTACATCAAGAAAATAGAAGAACAGAATTTATGGTGGCAAAAAATATTATTGCTTCTTCATATACCAATCATGTGCCCAAAAACAATTTTAAATAATTGATAACGAATAAACAGGTGTTGCATTTCATTAATTTGAATCATATTTCACCACAATAAAACCCTTATTTAACAAAATAAGGGTTTTACCTGATGAATAGAATTAATATAATAACCAAATTTGTAAATCCCTAAACACAGAATAACAGATCAAAAATATTAACCCCTTCCTTTATACTTTACATATACCAGTTATTCATTTGTGTTTATTTTATAATGAATTAAGGGATTCTTTTAAAAAGCTACACCAACAGCTTCACAAATGAGAACTGGTATATTTTTATAAAGCCTCTAAACATCAAAATTTTATTCAAAATCGAATATTTAAACCAATCAAACCTTTAATAACAAGATTGGCTTTTCTTATGTGCAATTTTTAGTATATTTTCGTAACAAGATATCAAAAAGGTTATTTCAAAGAAAATATAATGACCTTTATTATCCATCTTATTTTCAAAAGTAAACTTGCAATATGAAAAGAGCCGTTAGAATTGTTCCACCAGAAGAGTTTTCAAATTTAAAACTCACACCTGCCAAAACAAAAGCCGTTGGAATTCCCGCAATTAATTCAGCCATTAAACATGTTAGCGAAGAACTTGGTATTTGGAGAGGAATTCAAATGCTAAATAAAATGAACCAGAAAGGTGGATTTGACTGCCCTGGTTGTGCATGGCCTGATCCAGATGGGAAACGATCTGTTCTTGGCGAATATTGCGAAAATGGAGCTAAAGCCATTTCGGAAGAGGCAACATTAAAAAGAGTAACTCCTGATTTTTTTGCAAAACATTCGGTTGAAGACCTAAGTAATAATACCGACTATTGGATCGGAAAACAAGGTCGAATTACACACCCAATGTATCTTTCGAAAGATTCTAGCCATTACGTTTCTATAAGTTGGGAAGAAGCTTACAAAAAAATAGCATCTAAACTAAATGGTCTTAACTCTCCAGATGAAGCGTGTTTTTACACCTCTGGACGCACAAGTAACGAAGCTGCATTTTTATATCAATTATTTGCAAGGCAATTAGGAACAAATAATTTACCAGATTGTTCTAACATGTGTCATGAATCTAGTGGAAAAGGACTTTCTCAAACCGTTGGAATTGGAAAAGGTTCTGTTACCTTAGAAGATTTACATCAGTCTGAACTGATTGTAGTGATGGGACAAAATCCAGGAACAAATCACCCAAGAATGTTATCTGCATTAGAAAAATGCAAAAAAAATGGTGGAAAAATTGTTACCATAAATCCTATTCCTGAAGCAGGAAGCAATGTTTATATAGATCCACAAAGTCCAACTGCAATTCTAAAAGGTGGAGAGCAATTAAATGATCTTTTCTTACAAGTCAAAATAAACGGAGATGTTGCCTTGTTAAAAGCGGCTATGTACCTTTTATTAAAAGAAGAAGAAAAACAGCCTGGAAGTGTATTTGATTTAGAATTTATTAAAACCAAAACTTCTGGTGTAGATGAGTTCTTAAAAGATTTAAAAACAACAAATTTCAATGAGGCTGTAAAAGCATCTGGAGTTTCAGAAGCAGAAATTAGAGATTTTGCCGATTTATTGATAGAAAAGAAAAATGTAATTATTTGTTGGGCCATGGGAATTACCCAACAGCCAAACGGAGTACAAAATATTAGAGAAATTGTAAACCTCCTTCTACTAAAAGGAAGCATTGGAAAACCAGGTGCAGGAACTTGTCCAGTAAGAGGACATAGTAATGTTCAGGGCGATAGAACCATGGGAATATGGGAAGCTCCACCAGAAAAATTCTTAGCTTCTATAGATCGAAATTTTAACATTACGGCGCCAAGAAAACATGGTTATGATGTGGTTGAAGCCATAAAAGCAATGAAAGAAGATAAGGTAAGGGTATTTATTGCTCTTGGTGGGAACTTTATTTCTGCAACACCAGACAGTGAACTGACAGGTTTATCTCTTCAAAACTGCGACTTAACTGTTCAAATATCAACCAAGTTAAACCGTTCTCATCTCGTTACGGGGAAAGAAGCTATTATTCTGCCATGTATTTCGAGAGTAGAAACGGATATACAAGAATCTGGTCAACAATTTGTAACTGTAGAAAACTCAATGGGAGTTGTTCATTCCAGTAAAGGAACATTTGAACCAGCATCTGAAATGCTAAGAAGTGAACCATTAATTGTTTCTGAACTAGCTCATGCTGTATTTGGAGATTCTAAAATATCTTGGAGTTCTTTCCCAAAAAATTATGACCTCATACGTGAACAAATTGAGGCCACAATTCCAGGTTTTGATGATTATAATGTTCGAGTTCGTAAACCAGCAGGGTTCTATTTACCAAATGGTTCTAGAAGTGGAGACTTTACAACACCTTCAAAAAAAGCAGTGTTTACCCTAAATCCCATTCCAGAAAATAAAATAGCCGAGAATCATTTTATTTTAATGACGATAAGAACACACGATCAATACAATACAACTATTTATGGTATGGATGACCGATATAGAGGTATTTTTAATGAAAGACGTGTGGTACTCATGAATAAGAAAGATATGGTTAAGCAAAACTTAAACCATTTAGATGTTGTTGACTTGACAAGTATTTTTAACAATGAAAAACGTCATGCCAATAACTTTAAAGTCATTGAATATGATATAGCCGAAGGTTGCTTAGCTACATATTTCCCAGAAGCAAATGTTTTAGTTCCTATAAACAATGTTGCAGAGATTAGTAATACTCCTGCTTCTAAATATATTGAGGTTTCATTGCAAAAATCAAGTTAGTTGATTTATAACAATGTTTAGTTAAATACAAGGCCATGAAACTAAACTACTATCGGCTAAAGACCGATAGGTTTGGGTTTCGCCTAAAGGC
>JBMYWP010000108.1:0-8350 GCA_049607525.1 Flavobacteriales bacterium | reverse complement strand
GCGCCGACATCGTTATCACAACTACTGGTAATAAAGATATTATTGTTGGTCGTCATTTTGAAGCCATGAGAGATAAAGCTATTGTTTGTAACATCGGACACTTCGACAACGAAATCGATATGGCTTGGTTGAACAATACGTATGGAGACTCGAAAGTAGTCATCAAACCACAGGTTGACAAATATACAGTTGGGAACAAAGAAATTCTTGTCCTTGCAGAAGGTCGTTTAGTAAATCTTGGTTGTGCTACAGGTCATCCTTCTTTTGTAATGTCGAACTCGTTTGCAAATCAAACTTTGGCTCAAATAGAACTTTGGAACAACTCAGCTAACTACGAGAACAAAGTTTATATGTTACCAAAAGAACTTGATGAAAAAGTAGCCAAACTTCACCTTGCAAGAGTTGGCGCCGAGCTAGAAGAACTTTCAAAAGAACAAGCTGATTATATTGGTGTGAAAGTTGAAGGGCCTTATAAACCAGAATATTATAGATATTAATTTTAATATCTAATTTAAAAAAAAGCTTGCTTTGAGGTTCTCAAAACAAGCTTTTTTTTGAATTCAATTTATTTCAACCTCGCATTAGAAACTATTTATAAAAAGATTACTTTTGTCATGAGTTGAAAACACTCAAATTTTAAAGAAAAAAATCTATATATGTTTGATTTAAAGGGGAAATCCTTACTTATAACTGGCGGAACAGGATCGTTAGGAAAAGCCTTAACAAAACACATCCTTAGCGCCTATCCTGAAGTAAGAAAGCTTGTCATCTATTCAAGAGACGAACAAAAGCAATTTCAAATGGCTCAGGAATATCCTTCAGATACATACCCTCAAATACGTTTTTTTATTGGAGATGTAAGAGACAGAGAACGTTTAACGCGAGCCTTTAAAGACATAGACTACGTTATTCATGCTGCAGCGATGAAGCATGTTCATATTGCTGAATACAACCCTGATGAATGTATAAAAACCAACATCAATGGAGCAGAAAACGTTGTTGAAGCCTGTTTAAATACAAATGTTGAGCGTGTTGTTGCGCTTTCTACCGACAAAGCTTGTGCGCCAATAAATTTGTATGGAGCTACTAAATTAACCTCAGACAAACTTTTTGTAGCTGCCAACAACATCAAAGGTGATAAACCTATCCGCTTTTCCGTCGTTCGGTATGGAAATGTAATGGGCTCTAATGGCTCTGTTATTCCTTTTTTCATAAACAAAAAGAAAACAGAAAATAAACTTCCGATCACCGACCCAAATATGACCCGATTTAACATCTCTCTTCAAGGAGGTGTCGACATGGTTATGCATGCCTTAGAACACGCTTGGGGCGGAGAGTTGTTTGTTCCAAAAATACCTTCTTATAAAATTATGGATGTTGCTGAAGCTATTGGTCCAAACTGCGAAAAACCTATTGTAGGCATTAGACCTGGAGAAAAAGTACATGAAGAAATGATAACAGCTTCCGATTCATTTTACACTTATGATTTAGGAAAATATTATGCTATTTTACCAGCGACACACCATTGGAAATTAGAAGATTTTTTATCGCACTTTGAGGCTGAAAAAGTAGCTACTGGTTTTAGTTATAATTCGGGAGAAAACACCGAATGGGAAAGCATTGAAAGCCTAAGAAAACTTATAAAAGAACACGTTGATTCTAGTTTTGAAGTATAATGAATAAAAAAGTAATTCCATACGGAAGGCAGTCGATAAACCAACAAGATATTGATGCTGTTGTTTCTACCTTACAAGCCGATTTTTTGACTCAAGGACCCAAAGTAAAAGAGTTTGAAGAAAAATTTGCAGAGTATGTGGGATCCGACTATGCCGTTGCTGTTTCTAATGCTACTGCTGGATTGCATATTTCTGTTTTGGCCTTGGGATTAAAAGAAAACGAACGTGTAATTACCACACCTATTACCTTTGCCGCTACAGCAAATTGTGTGCGATATGCTGGTGGCGAAGTTTGGTTTGCCGACATTAACCCCGATACCTATGTACTGGATATTGATTCAGTAAAAACTTTAATAGAATCCAAACCAAAAGGATTTTTTAAAGGCATTATTCCAGTAGATTTTGCTGGATTACCAGTTAATTTAGAAGAGTATCGAGCCTTAGCAGACAAGCACAATCTTTGGCTTATTGAAGATGCTTGCCATGCACCGGGTGGCTATTTTACCGACACAAAAGGAGAAAAACAAAACTGTGGAAATGGAAATTTTGCTGATGTATCTATATTTTCGTTTCACCCCGTAAAGCATATTGCTTGTGGTGAAGGAGGAATGGTTACAACAAATTCAAAGGTTTTATATGAAGCACTCCTAAAACTCAGAAGTCATGGCATTACCAAAGAAAACATGAGCGAAAATCATGGTGGCTGGTTTTATGAAATGCAAGCATTAGGTTTTAATTACCGTTTAACCGATATTCAATCGGCATTGGGAATAACCCAGTTGGCAAAAAATAGAAAAGGAGTAGAGCGAAGAAATCAAATTGCAGAAAAGTATAAAAAGGCATTTGATGGGAAAATAAAATTTCAGTCTTTGCCAAATGGAGCTTATAACGCACACCATTTATTTGTTATAGAAGTAGAGGATAGAAAAGGTTTATACGATTTTTTGAGAACGCAAAATATCTTTGCTCAAATACATTATATTCCTGTACATAGGTTGCCTTACTATAAAGAAATTGGATATAAAGGTGCTAAATTGGATAATGCCGAGCATTATTACTCAAAATGTATTAGTTTACCTATGTATCCAACATTGAGCGAAGGAGAACAAAAGTTTGTAATTGAAAACATATTAAATTTTTGTTAATGTCAGCAATTTGCATCATACCAGCTCGGGGCGGAAGCAAACGAATTCCAAGAAAAAATATTAAAGATTTTTTAGGGAAGCCAATTATTGCGTATTCGATTGAAACTGCAATAAATTCAAATTTGTTTGATGAAGTTATGGTTTCTACTGACGATGTAGAGATTGCTGAAGTTGCAAAAAAATACGGTGCAAAGGTACCTTTTTTTCGATCGAAAGAAACATCCGATGATTATGCAACGACTTTCCAAGTTGTTGAAGAAGTATTAAATCAATACGAATCAATAAACAGAACATTTGATCAATTTTGTTGTATGTACGCTTGCTCTCCTCTAATTTCCAAACAAAGACTAAAAGAGTGTCAAAATTTATTATTAGAACACACTTTTTCAAGTGTATTTCCTGTATTAGAATATAGCTCGCCTATTTCAAGAGCACTCATTATCAATGAATCTCAAAAAGTAGAGATGATTCAAACAAAGAACATAAATTCACGCACACAAGATTTATCTCGTTCTTATTTTGATGCAGGTCAATTTTATTGGGGCATCACAAAAAACATAATGTCTGAAAAGACTATTATAACTAAAAATAGCGGCGCAATTATACTTTCAGAATTAGAGGCACAAGATATCGACCAAAACGTAGATTGGTGTATGGCCGAATTAAAATACCAATTAAAGAATAAAACACTCTAACATTATTCAATTACACCTGCGCAAAAACAAGCCGCTTTCAGTATTGATTTTTAATGTATTATATTCTGTCTAATTAAGAATACACTATATTTGTCAAACTAAAAAAAGATAAACCATTTAACCTTTTTACTAAAAGTAATCAAACTACATGAAAACAGAAATAAGATATTGTACAACTTGTTTGTTTCCTGAAACAAAGCCAGATTTGCATTTTAATGAACAGGGGAAATGCTCAGCATGCATTGCTGCAGAATCAAAAAATGTAGGGATAGATTGGGATCAAAGAGAAAAAGATTTTAATACAATTATAGATAAATTTAGACTTAAAGATGAGGAAATAGGATATGACTGCTTAATTCCTGTTAGTGGAGGGAAAGACTCTACCTATCAAGCGTATTTTATGAAGGAAGTATGTGGTATGAATCCACTTTGTGTTTGTTTTGAAACAACAAAAGTTACTGAGCTAGGTCGTCAAAACCTTGATAATGTATCCAAAATGGGAATTGATGTAATTCATTTTAAAAAGAATTATAACGCCTACAAATCAATGGTTAAAGAGGGTTTTATTAGAGTTGGAGACGAAATGTGGCCAAATCATATTGGAATCTTTACTATTCCAATCACTATTGCAACTAAATTTAAAATCCCTCTTATCATTTGGGGTGAAAACCCCCAACAAGAGTACGGTGGACCTTTAGAAAGTATTGAAAAAAACAAACTAACCCGCAGATGGCTAGAAGAATTTGGAGGCTTGTTAGGAAATAGAATTCAAGACATGATTGGAGTAGACGGATTAACAGCAAAAGACCTAACCCCTTATTTTTATCCATCTGATGAGGAATTAGAGAGCACCGGTATTACAAGTTTGTTTTTAGGCCATTATTTCTTTTGGGACGCAAGAAAACAACTAGAAGTTATTAAAAATCATGGATTTAAAGTTAAAGAGGATGGGCCAATAGAAGGGACCTACACCAACTATGAGAATCTAGATGAAGCAATGCATGGGCTTCACGATTATTTAAAATACGTTAAGTATGGCTTTGGTAGAGCTACAGATCATGCCTGTATTGATATCAGAAACAATAGACTAACAAGAGAAGAAGGTAAAGTATTGGTTGAAAAATATGATGGAAAATACCCTCATTTATCAATCAATGCTTTTATTGAATATGCTGAAATGACAAAAGAAGAGGTAGATACCATCATAGACTCTTACACAAACCCTGTACTCTTTAAAATGAATGATGATGGAACTTTTGAAAAAGATAGCGAAGGTAACTTAATTAAAGTTTTTGAAGTTAAATGATGAAAATAGCCATTGTCAAATATGGGATGGGGAATGTGAGTTCGGTACAAAAAGCATTGAAAAAAATAGGTTACGAAAGCATTTTAACAGATGACCCTGAAGAATTAAAACGCGCTAGTTTAATACTATTACCTGGAGTTGGTTCTTTTAAAAAAGGAATAGAAAATTTAAAAGAATCGGGACTAAAGGAGGTTTTAATTAATGAAGTTATTACTAACAAAAAACCTTTCATAGGGATTTGTCTTGGAATGCAATTGGTGGCGACATACGGCACAGAACCGGAAAAAACTGAAGGATTAGGATGGATTGACGGAGAGATTATTAAAATTGAATCTGAAAAACAATTAAGAGTCCCTCATTTAGGGTGGAATTCAGTGAACGTTAAAAGCAAACATGATTTCTATAAAGAATTTGAAGAAGCAGACTTTTACTTTATACATAGCTACCATTTCAAACCAAATAATATTGAGGAAGTTGTCATGACAACTAATTATGGTATTGAAATAGTTGCAGCGATGCAAAAAGACAACATTCACGTAATGCAATTTCATCCAGAAAAAAGTCAAGAAGTTGGGATGAAGCTGTTAGAAAAAATAATTAATAAATATGCTTAAATGTAGAGTTATACCTATATTAACATTCAATGGATTTGGATTGGTAAAAACAAAAGGTTTTGCGCCAAACCCAAGAATGGTAGGTAATGCAGTACAAGCTGCAAAGGTTTATAATTCTAGAAATGTAGACGAATTAGTGTTTTTGGATATCTATGCATCCGATAAAAACCGAAAAATGAATCTGCAATTAGCACGTTTAATTATTAATCAGTGTTTTATGCCAGTTGCATTAGGTGGTGGAATAAAAACAACTCAAGATATTGAAGATTTATTAGCTATAGGAGCAGATAAAGTTGTTTTAAAACGAAAAATAATTGAAGATCCAGAATTTATCAATGAAGCTTCAAATATTTATGGTAACCAATGTATAACTCTTGCCATTGATGCTATTAAAAAAGAAGACAATCAATATTATTTATACAATAGATTAGATAAAGAAATACCTTTATTTGATTTTTTAAAAGAGATTAACAACTACG
This sequence comes from Flavobacteriales bacterium, assembly GCA_049607525.1. Classification (GTDB taxonomy): domain Bacteria; phylum Bacteroidota; class Bacteroidia; order Flavobacteriales; family CAJXXR01; genus JBMYYR01. The sequence goes on along the minus strand of JBMYWP010000108.1, from coordinate 2,435 downwards.
CATTTGGAGAAATTATTTTAACTTCTGTTAATAATGATGGCATGATGAATGGGTTTGATGTTGAATTAGTAAATCTAGTTGAAAAATTAGTTACTGTACCAATAGTTGTAGCGGGAGGAGCGGGAAAACCAAGTGACTTTAAAGAACTATTCTCTAAAACAGGAGTAGAAGCCGTGGGCGCCTCTAGTATTTTTCATTTCACTCGATATACACCTAGAGATTTAAAACTTGCAATACAAAGCGTTGGCAAACCAGTAAGATTAGTGGAAAAGGATTATATTCCATTAAATTAAACAAATGAAGTTTCCAAGAAAATACAAATCATTAAGTATAAACTCTTTTTCAAACAATGAATATTTAATAACACCTATTCGTTTTGAAGATAGAATGGAAATTATGAAATGGCGAAATGAGCAAATGTATCATTTGCGACAAGCCGAAAAATTGACAATTCAATCTCAGAATAGTTACTTTGAAAATGTTGTATCTAAGTTGTTTGAACAAGAAAAACCAAATCAACTCCTTTTTTCTTATTTAAAAAATGATATTTGTATTGGTTATGGAGGGTTAGTTCATATTAATTGGGAGCTAAAAACAGCTGAGGTTTCTTTTATAATGAAAACTTCTTTAGAAAAAAATGAGTTTGAATTTCAATGGTCAAACTATCTCAAATTATTAAAAAAAATAGCCTTTCAGGTTTTAAACTTCAACTCAATTTTCACTTACGCCTACAACCTTAGACCACATTTATATCCTGTTTTAGAAAAAAATGATTTTAAACTAAAGGAGCAATTGAGAGGAGCGATTGAAATTGAAGGGGAAAATATTGATGTTTTGATACATCAGTGTATAAACCCTATAGAGTTAATTTCAATTAGAAAGAGTAAGGAAAAAGACATGGAATTGATTTTTAACTGGTCAAATGACCCTTTAGTAAGAAGTCAATCATTTAACTCTGATGTAATTTCACTTGAAGAGCATAAAAACTGGTATAAAGAAAAATTAACAAGCTCAAACGCTCTTCTATTAGTGAACGAATATAACAAGACGCCCGCTGGTTTGGTTCGTTTTGAGATAAAAGAAAACCAATCCACAGTAGGAATTTTAATCGCTAATGAATATAGAGGAAAAGGATTATCCTTTCGGATGTTGACAAAAAGTATTTTTCACTATTTCAACTTATATAATCAACCTGTCTTTGCTTATATAAAGGAAAGTAATAAAGCCTCAATTAAAGCCTTTGAGAAAGCTGGATTTTATTTTTTTGAAAAAACTACAATCAATTCATTTCCGACCTTTGTATACAAAATAGAAAAAAATGAGTAAAAAATGTTTTATCATAGCCGAACTCTCCGCTAATCATGGTGGTAAAATTGAGATTGCAATAGAAACAATAAAAGCAGCAAAACGAGCTGGAGCTGATGCAATAAAATTACAAACCTACACGGCAGACACAATAACCCTTGATTCTAAAAAAGAGTATTTTAAAATCAACCAAGACACTCATTGGGATGGTCAATACTTGCATGATTTATATAAAGAAGCATATTTACCCTGGGAATGGCACAAAAAACTATTTGAAGTAGCTAAAACAGAAGGTTTGGTTTGTTTTTCCTCTCCTTTTGATCATACAGCAGTTGATTTATTAGAGGACTTAAATGTCCCAATCTATAAAATTGCCTCCTTTGAAATTACAGATATTCCTTTGATAGAATATACCGCAAGCAAAGGAAAACCAATGATAATTTCGACAGGAATTGCCGAAATAGCAGATATAGAGTTAGCTATTGAAACCTGTAAAAAAGCGGGAAATGATGATATTACTATATTAAAATGCACCTCTGCCTATCCGGCCGAACCTAAAGATGCAAACCTTATTACAATACCAGATATTGCTACTCGTTTTGGAGTGAAATCAGGACTTTCTGATCATACCTTAGGAACAGAAGCGCCAGCAATTGCGGTAGCCTTAGGAGCAACAGTTATTGAAAAGCATTTTATTTTAGATAAATCAATTGGTGGAGCCGATGCTCATTTTTCTTTAGATGAAAAAGAATTTAAAGAAATGGTAGATGCTGTAAGGTTAACCGAAAAAATGATGGGAAAAGTAGATTATGAAATGACCGAGAAAAAGAAAAAAAGCAGGCAATTCTCTCGATCTCTTTTTATAGTTGAAGACGTAAAAAAAGGTCAAAAAATAACTGAAGAAAATGTGCGTTCTATTCGTCCTGGTTTTGGTTTGCATCCAAAACATTTAAAAGAACTCATTGGAAAAGAATTTAATGCTGATTTTGAGAAAGGAACACCACTTAGTTTTGATTTAATTAATTGAAAATCAATCAACTAAATCCGCGCACTTAACGGTTCTACTTTTAAATCTAACCCGTTCCACGTGGAACATTACCTACCCATATAAACCAAAAGCACACTAACAT
>JBMYWP010000107.1:0-9007 GCA_049607525.1 Flavobacteriales bacterium | reverse complement strand
GTAAACAAACTCATTAACTTTAGTTTTGAGCGTATTTTTAGTGAGAAATACGATTTCTACGCCACTATTTTTGAATACTTAATTTCGGATTATAACAAAGACAGTGGCGGAAAATATGCCGAGTACTTTACACCACACGCTGTAGCCAAAATTATGGCAGCTTGTTTGGTAACCGATGCTACTGTAAGTAATGTTACGTGTTATGACCCAAGTGCAGGTTCTGGAACCTTATTAATGAATTTAGCGCATGCCATTGGAGAAGATAAGTGTACCATTTACTCACAAGATATTTCTCAAAAGTCTTCTAGTTTGTTGCGCTTGAATTTAATCTTGAACAACCTAGTACACTCTATCCAAAACATTATACAAGGAAATACCATACAGCATCCTTACCACAAACAAGAAAACGGACAATTAGAGAAATTTGATTACATAGTATCTAACCCGCCTTTTAAGTTAGATTTTAGCGATTACAGCACCGATTTAGATACCAAAGCCAACCAAGAACGCTTTTTTGCAGGGATACCAAAAGTGCCGAATAAAAAGAAAGATTCTATGGCAATTTACCTGTTGTTTTTACAACACATTATGCACAGCTTAAGCGCTAAAGGTAAAGCAGCCATTGTAGTACCTACAGGCTTTATTACTGCCCAAAGTGGAATTGATAAAAATATTAGGCAAAAAATGGTAGAAAGCAAAATGCTAGCAGGTGTGGTAAGTATGCCGAGTAATATTTTTGCAACTACGGGTACCAACGTGAGTATTTTGTTTTTAGATGCCACCAACACAGGAGATGTGGTTTTAATTGATGCCTCTAACCTAGGCACAAAAGTAAAAGAAGGCAAAAACCAAAAAACGGTATTGTCTGAAGCTGAAGAACAACAAATTATTGATGTATTCAATACAAAAGAACCTAAAGACGATTTCTCGGTAGTGGTTTCTTATGACGACATTAAAGCTAAAAATTACAGCCTAAGTGCAGGGCAGTATTTTGAGGTAAAGATTGAGTATGTAGATATTACCCAAGAAGAGTTTACTACTAAAATGAACGATTTTGAAAGTAATTTAGATAGCCTTTTTGCTGAATCTAAAAGTTTGGAGAAAGAGATTAAAGGGAACTTAAAAAGTTTGAATTATGGGAATTAATAATTGGCGTTCACAACCTTTAAAAGAGCTTTGCACTCGAATTGGAGATGGACTACATGGAACCCCTAAATATTCGGATCGTTCAGACATTCCATTTATCAATGGCAACAATTTAAAAAATGGTCAGATAATAGTTACTAGTAATACGAATTATGTAACTGAAGAAGAATTTGAAAAGAATTTCATTAAACTGAATCATAATTCATTGCTATTATCTATAAATGGCACCTTAGGAAGCATGGCTTTTTACAATGATGAAGTTATAATGCTTGGAAAAAGTGCTGCTTATTTAAATTTCAAAACTGATATTAATAGATTCTATTATTACTATTTTCAATTACCAGGAGTTCAAACATATTTTTATAATGTTGCAACTGGCTCAACAATTAAAAATCTTTCGCTTAAATCTATTCAAGATTTTGAAGTTCCAATTCCAAAGGAGAACGAATATAAAGCAATAGCCAAAGTCCTTTCCGATTTAGACGCAAAAATAGAACTCAACAACAAAATAAATACCGAGTTAGAAGCCATGGCTAAACTCATTTATGACTATTGGTTTGTACAGTTTGATTTTCCTGATAAAAATGGAAAGCCTTATAAATCTTCAGGTGGTAAAATGGTATTTAATGAAGAATTGAAAAGAGAGATTCCTGAGGGGTGGGATGCTGTGGAGTTGTCTGAATTAGAATCGAATATTGTTACTGGTAAAACTCCATCTACTAAAATTGAAGAGAATTTCAACGGAGACATTCCATTTATCTGTATTGGTGATGTTAGAGGGAACATGCATATTACGAATACGGAATTAACGCTTTCTGAAAAAGGAGCTAATACGCAAGCAAACAAATACATTCCTGAAGGATCAATTTGCGTAACATGTATTGCTTCACCTGGTTTAGTTGCATTTGCAACTAGAGATTCACAGACCAATCAACAATTAAACACCGTAGTCTGTGAAAAAATAGAGAATCGTTATTTTATATACTTTTATTTACTAGATTACTTCAAGTTTGCAAAAGCTAAAACAGGAAATACTTTTGCAAATATGAATAAAGGAGATTTCTCTTCTATAAAAGTTATTAAACCTAATTCAGAAGTTTTAATTGAGTTTTCAAATAAGCTTGAATCTTCAGTTAATAAAGTACTGGTCAATTCAAAACAAAACCAAAAACTATCTGAACTCAGAGATTGGTTGTTGCCAATGTTAATGAATGGGCAGGTAACTGTTGGTAAAAAAGACTAGGTCTTTAATAATTAATAATAGATGATTCATTCCAACAGTTTATTAGATAAGGTCCAAGAAATCGTTTATCGATATTCAGAAGACATTAAGCAATCTGGTGAAAACTTCAACCTCTTTTCTTTGCTCAGAAAAGAGGATGATGAAGTTAATAAAGTAGAAAGTTGAAAAATGGTAAAGAAATAGCTATGGAAAATTATCAAGAAATAATAATTGAATGGTCTAATAGTATGCAGATAGACCAAGTAAAAGGAAATACAAAAGATGTGTTATATCAAATATACGGAGACCATGCTTTGTATGGTAAAAATACTCTTTTGTATATGGGAATTTCTAAAGATGTAACTATTCGTTTTAAAACACATGTAAAAGGAGTTTTTGGTTTTGTAAATAATAAAAGTGTAAGAATTGGAACCATAACAAGAGGTGAAGTCCCTAGTTTAGAAATACCAGAATCCATTTTAATAGCCAATCATAAACCTAGCTTTAATAAGGAATTTATTCATGATCTGTCGCCTTTAGCAAAAAAACATAAGGTACTATTAATAAATAACGGAAACCGAGGTATGTTACAATCATGTTGTACAAACTTTTGGTGGGTAGACCGTAAATAAAAGATTAACTACAATTCCATTCCGGTAAAAACAAAGAGAATTAGATAATGAGCGAATTTTTAACAGGAAAAGCGTTAGAAGAAAAGCTAACCGATATTATATGGCATGCCAAGAAACACATTCTTATTGTTTCGCCATTTATCAAACTGGATGATTATATAAAAGGGGTATTTGAAAAAATAAAGACTAGACATGACGTTCGTTTGTATTTAGTATTTGGGAAAAACCCCGAAAATAGAAGTCGAAGTATTCATAAGAAAGACTTTGAGTTTTTCTCGGAGTTTAAAAATGTGATTGTAACGTACCATGAAGATTTACACGCTAAACACTATTGTAATGAACAAGAAGGATTAATTACTTCTTTGAATCTCTATGATTATTCGATGATCAATAATATAGAGTTTGGTGTCCACTTTACAAAAAATAGGATAGGGCAAAGTAATATTTTCAATGAAACTTCTGAATTCACCAATAAATTACTTTTTGATGAAAGTGAGTTGGTTTATGCCAAGGTTCCAATTTATTCTAAGAGTTTGTTTGGATTAAAAAAGGAATATCAGGAGTCAAGAATAATATTTGATAATTCAAAAGATTTTTTCAGAAGCAGTAAACGTTACGATCCCATTCATCTTAATTCAATTGATCTTGATAAAGAGACTAGTTTTGAAGACAAGTATGATGAAAAGCCTCAACGAGAACAAGATCAGAAAGAGGATACGAAATCGTATGAAAATACTCGAAAAACAGCTTATAATAAGCCAAAAGGGTATTGTATAAGAACTGGTGAAAAGATTAAATTCAATGTAAATAGCCCGATGTCTTATGAATCATGGCAAACTTGGGCTCAATTTGAAAACTATGATTATCCAGAAAGTTATTGTCATGAAACAGGCGAAAAATCTTATGGTAAAACGTCCATGCGTAATCCTGTTTTAGGGAAAACTTATAGGAAATCTTGGTAATAAATAACAGTAACTTTGATCAATTCTATCAATCTTATTCATAGTTCTAATTACTAAGAAAACCTTAATTCTAAATTGTGTTATGTGTAATATAGGTAAAACCATAAAGTTCTGTACTTGCCTTGATGAGCAAGAAATAGGGTTGGAAAATAGTAATTATTGGGTGTTATACCGTTATAATGAAAAAAAGGAATGTCATATTATTGGAGAAATCATGTTACTAGAATATGATTTAAGTTTAGAAAAAATAAGAATGAGTAGCTATCTTTTGGAAGCCATTTCGGATCAATCCAATTTTGATACCCTCTTGGCTTTTCAAGAAAGAGATTGGTTTCGGATTGTATTAAATGCTCAAAATAAAGATGCCGTTTATGATTTTGAATACTACCATGGAGTGTGGCTAGCAATGGAGGAACCCAATTCTATTAGTTTAGTCAATAATTTTGAAGAAGTTGTTTATGGTAACATTGAGCATAAATAAAAAAGGATTTAGGTTGTTTTTGTGTCGAATGCGTTTCCAAATGGTAAATAGTTCGAGTCAAAACTCAAAATAATTATTATGATATATAAAACAGATAAATTAAGAGCAAAGGAGTATTACGAAAAACTTCAAGATAAGGAGGGTTTTCAATTTTTTGTGCGTGAAGTACAAGAGTATATTAAAGAAATATCCATTACTAGGGTAGCATTAACAAAGCAACCCTTAGAACTAATGGTATTAATTGCTCAAAGGCCAATTTTGAGTTTTATTGAAAAGAATGATTCATCATATTTTGGTATAATCCTTTCTAAACAGTTTGTTTCTTCAAATACAGATATTCCTTTTACCGATCATTTTGATTTTAAGGGTGGAGAAGAAAGGCAATTTGTTAGAATTCGTATTGATGATTACAAGACTTATCAAGATCGGTTTAAAGCAGAACTTAATCGTGTAATAAACGATGAGTTTCAGGTGAAATCAAAACAAAAGTTATTCAATTGGAATATATCCTCAAATACAACAAATACGAGTTTACAATATCTAATTACATCTCAAATAAATATTGATGCTTGGTTTGAGGATATTACAGAGGTGTTTTCTTTTCAACTTATTGCACAAGATTTAAAGGATTATATAGGAACTAGTGGATATAACCTTGCCGTAAAGCATAAAATTCAAAAAACATATTCTTTTATATCTCAGGTAAAAGGTCTTATTTCTGATAAAAGTCTCCACTTTGAAATTATTAAAAGAAAGGGTGTTTTATTTCTTGAAATCCATCTTGAAAAGCCCCAATTGTCTAAGCATATTAATCCATCTACTTTATCATTAACTGACGATTATGAATGGTTTGAATGGCATAATAGTGGGCAGTCTATTCGTCTCAAAAAAACATATCCTTTTGTATTAGATTCAAACTTTCGCCAATTAGCAGAAGATTTGAATGCAATGGAAAGGGAATTTGGAAATAAAATAAATGCATTACTAACGGGAGAAACATCAAATACAATGTCAGAAGAAAATCAAAAATTAATCAATCTTCTTAAACACAAAAAACAAATCATCCTTCAAGGACCTCCTGGTACAGGGAAAACGAGGTTGGCGAAGGAATTGGCAAATCAGCTAAATACGCCATATTGGAACTTAAATAGAATAAAAGAATCTTTAATAGTTGATCAATCTATTCCCAAAGCAAGTGGTACCTTGAGTTATTATAGAATTACGAACATTACCGATGATTACTTTGAGTTGGAATCTGAACGGACTTCTAAATCATGGAAGGCAATGTTTAGCCAGATATTATTAAAACTAGGAGAGCTTGATCAAGGAATTTTACCTAAAAGTAAAGGAGGAAATGATCCTTATGAATTTGCAGTAGCTAAGTACTTATATTTTCATGGAAAGGTTAAATATAAAGTAAACCATACCGGTACCACTAATTCGATGAACCAAACAACCGATTTGAATGATTTGATTGAGGGATATAAAAAATATCTCAATCTAAATGCTGATCATTTAGCTAACAAAACTGTTGAAGGTTATGTAGAAAAAGCCCGAGAAGAAATGACTTATCGTTGGCAGGATCATTATGAAGAAGAATGTACCAATTTTAAATTAGAGCTTGAAGGAATAAAAAAAATAAACAAACTGACTACATTAAATTATAAAGGAGTTCGTGAATTTTCTGGTATAACATGGTTTACAGGATATATAGAGTTTCTGATAAAAGATCAGAATTTGGAGTCGTTTATGAGAAGGTCGGTTAGAGAAATAAAACGAGAAATAGAATATAAACTCATCCAATTCCATCCATCATACACCTACGAAGACTTTGTAAGAGGAATCACCGTAAAAAACAATGATAGCGGCCAAATTGAATATAAAACTGAAAATAAAGTTTTGGCTGAAATGGCCATAAAAGCTAAAGAGAATTGGGATAAACATCATAATGGTTCTTTGCATCAAACACAAGAAGAACAATTAGATGTTTGGTTTGCTGATTTTGTAGATACCATTCAGTTAAAATTGGAGGAGAACGAAGAGGAGATGTCGATGCTAACTGAAAATATTGGTATTTCTTCGATTGATGAGACGGCATTTAGGTATAAAAGTGTTAATCCGAATTGGGCGCCTAATGGACTGAAAATGTATTTTAAAGATATAAAAAGGGCATTTTTAGATGGTAACAAAGAAAGACAAGACATTAAGCAGAATAAGAGTCTTTCTGGTTTGGCCAAGCAACATGCTTCTTATTATGTAAAGGTTCTAAATCTGTTTCAGGACTATGTTACCCAAAACAATTTAGAGTTTGATGACAAAAACGAAAAGGAACCTTTAAAGAATTATGTACTTATTATTGATGAAATCAATAGAGCCAATTTATCTTCTGTATTGGGTGAGCTAATCTATGCATTAGAGTATAGAGGAAAACCTGTTGAAAGTATGTATGAATTGGATGGGAGTAGAAAAATTGTTTTACCTCCAAATTTATACATTATTGGAACCATGAATACCGCAGACCGTAGCGTTGGTCAGATAGATTATGCCATAAGAAGACGTTTTGCCTTTGTAGATGTATTGCCAAAAGACTTAACAGGTCAATTAGAGGATAGTTATGAATTTGCAAGCGAAGCTTTCCTATCGGTATCTAATCTTTTTGATGAACATATTACTGAAGAGTTTGATAAAAAAGATGTTCAGCTGGGGCACAGTTATTTTATTCATAATAAGGAGGAAACAATCAATTTGAAGATGGATTATGAAATCAAACCTATTTTAAGAGAATATGTAACCGATGGAATATTAACAGAATCGGCTTTAGAGCTTATCGATAAGTTATAAGTCGATGATTAAAATATCAGAACATTCAGGTTATAGTGAGAAGGATGTTAAGGCATTAGAAGGATCTGTCTGTGAACTTTTAAGAGATGGTTATTTCAAAAAGGAGTTTCATCGAGAAAAAGATACACAGCTTTGTTTTTCCATTCAGCATGTTGAAGGAAGTAGTTATAAGATAAACTCTTCTTATATGATTGGTGTAGATTGGGTTGTGAAAAACAAACTGCCCATCTATGTTCAACCTAAATTGAATACCGGAGCCACAGAGGTGGATTACCTGAAGATGTTGTTTGAAGCTACAGAAGATCCTGAAAATTTAAAACATCTGAAGGGATTGTATGAAATTGATTTTAAGGCCCCATTAATTAAAATAGAGAAAAATCAAGATCGTTTAACACCATTACTATTATTGGAGTTTTTGCAACTTATAAAACAGATTGTTAGAAAGGGTTTAAAGAAATCCTATTATAAGGTCAAACAAAACCTAAATAGCAGAGTAAAAGGGAAACTGTTGGTATCTGCAACGGTAAAGCAAAATCATACAAAAAATAAAGGTTTATATCAAGTTTGTCAATTTGATGAGTTTGGTTATAATTCTGTTGAGAATAGGATTTTAAAGAAAACATTGTTGTTTGTTCAAGCAGCATTAAATCAATTAAAGGGTGTTTCTACCAAAGAAATTAAAACGGTTTTTCAATATGTTTTCCCTGCTTTTAATCAGGTGAGTGATCAGGTTGACTTAAGGGAGATAAAAACCATAAAATCAAATCCAATGTTTAAGGAGTATACACATGCTTTAAGAATAGCTGGTTTGATTCTTAAGAAATATGGTTATAATATTTCCAAGGCTGGAAGCAGAGTGGTGGAAACACCTCCTTTTTGGATTGATATGTCAAAACTATTTGAACTTTATGTGTTTAAGAAATTAAGAGTAGTATTTCCAAATAGAGGCGAGATTATATATCATAAAAAGTTCGATTATTTAGAACCTGACTATCTCTTACAATCAAGAGATGGTCGTTATAAAATGGTAATAGATGCCAAATATAAACCGCGTTATGTTGATAATCAAATCAATCATGATGATGGTAGACAAGTCAGTGGTTATGCCCGATTAAAAAAGATTAGGAATGTGTTGAATATGGAAAACAAAGAAACTGTCGATACCCTTATCATTTATTCTAATCAAAAATCATTGAATACAGATATCGACCCAGATACCTTATTAGAAATTGAAGACCAAAGGTATTTCCGCTTGTTTAAATATGGAATTCAATTGCCCGTTATTACCAATAATCAATGATTTGCCTAAAAAACACCTATCTATATTGTATTGAAATAAAGATAGATGTCAAAATATAATCCAAAAAAGCACAACCGCAGATCCATAAGATTAAAAGGATATGATTATGCCCAAAAAGGATTGTATTTTGTGACGATTTGTGTTCAGAAACGCGCATGTTTGTTCGGTAATATTAAGAATGGTGAAATGTATTTAAATCCAGCAGGTAAAATGATTCAAAAATGGTATTTGGCATTAGAATCCAAATTTCCAGATATAAAATGCGGGGAATATATTATAATGCCAAACCATTTTCATTGCATCATCCATAACGTAGGGGCAGACCAAAGTGTCTGTCCAAAAACCGCAGACCAAAGTGTCTGTCCAAAACCAGCAGACCAAAGTGTCTGTCCAAAACCAGGAGACCAACGCGTCGGTGAAAAA
>JBMYWP010000106.1:0-9184 GCA_049607525.1 Flavobacteriales bacterium | reverse complement strand
ATTGGATGTAGAATGCATCTTTCAATTTTCCGTGAGTCCGATACTTTTTTTAATGGAAGAGAGCATCAAATAAAAAATGTGCTCAAGGAACACTCGAAATTTGGAATGAAAGATACCCATTCAAAGAAAATGGATCACGAATTGTTTTCAGATTCTAGATTTCAAGATATTCCGTTTGTTAAATCTTTAAAAGATAAGGCTTACAAACAGTTAGGAACGTCTGGTGGAGGAAACCATTTTGTAGAGTTTGGTGAAGTAGAACTGGTAACAGAACATGTAAAACTTGGACTAAAACCTGGACGCTATTTTGCATTATTGTCTCACAGCGGTTCACGAGGTTTGGGAGCAAATATTGCAAAACACTATACACATGTTGCCAAAAAACAATGTCCGTTGCCGAAAGAGGTTCAGCATCTAGCCTGGTTAGATATGAACTCTCATGATGGAATGGAGTATTGGATGGCTATGAATTTGGCAGGAGAATATGCCGCTGCATGTCATGAGAATATTCACTACAGAATGGCAAAAGCACTAGGAATTCAGGTTAAGGCAAGTGTTTCTAATTTTCACAATTTTGCCTGGAAGCAAATGGTGGATGGAAAAGAGCGTATTGTACATAGAAAAGGAGCAACGCCTGCTCAAAAAGATCAATTAGGGGTTATTCCAGGATCTATGACAGCACCTGGTTTTATTGTTGCTGGAAAAGGAAATATTGAAAGTTTAGAATCTGCTTCACACGGTGCAGGTCGTGCTTATTCCAGATCCGAAAGTAAATCGAAATTTACAGTTTCGGGAATGAAAAAAGAATTAAAAACCAAAGGCATCAAACTTATTGGAGGAGGTATTGATGAATGCCCCGGAGCTTATAAAGACATCGAAAAAGTGATGGATTTACAAACTGATTTGGTTGATGTTATTGGAAAATTTTATCCTCGAATTGTTAGAATGGCGTAGTTATGGAAACAAAATTATTAGAAATGACAATAGGGCAAGGTCCAGCTGAATGCAGCTGGGCTTTACCAAAAATCTTCAATATTTTTAAACGAGAAGCCGAAGATTTATCTATTAAAATAGCCGTGATAAATAGAATTGTTGGAGACGAAACAAATACAGTGAAATCTTTAACCATTGAATTGTCAGGTAACCATTTAAGTACATTCTGCAAACGTTGGTTAGGATCTATAAAGTGGCAAGGAAAAAGCCCTTATCGAAGAAATCATAAACGAAAGAATTGGTTTATTGGTGTTTTTGAAATAGATGGTACAACAACAATGAAATTTAAAGATGAAGATGTTGAATATCAGGCTATGCGTTCTTCTGGAGCTGGCGGACAGCATGTAAACAAAGTAAACTCAGCCATTAGAGCGGTTCATCTACCAACAGGAATTTCTGCCATTGGAAAAGAAAGACGATCTCAACTTCAAAATAAAAAACAAGCAAAAGAACGTTTGTTGGAAAAATTGAAGAAAAATCAGTTTGAACAGGTTAAAGAAAATGCCGAAATAAATTGGTTAAACCATTATAAGGTAGAACGTGGGAAAGCCGTTAGAACTTTTGTTTTTGAAAAGAACAAACGAGAACCGAAAAAGAATTATAAATCAAAACGAAATCAATTGAAGAACGATTTGAGAACAAAATTAGAATGAGATGATGCACTCATCCCATTGAAAAAAATGAAATTATGGGAACTTATAATACACATAGTAAATACTTATATCAGGCCTTGGATTCTTATCCTCATAATTTGGAAGAAACCATTGAAGCATTAACGTTTGCCATTTCTTATGACGAAAATAATGCACTTGCACTTGGGTTATTAGCCAGAGTGCATTCTGAACAATTACATCAATATAAAAAAGCCATTAGTTTATTTAATAGAGCTTTAAAGGTGAATTTGAACGAAGTTTCTTTGTATCCACACTTTATAAATGCCTTGTTGTGGAATGAGGATTGGGAACAAGCTCAAAAATTAATTAATTATTCTTTACAAGTTAAAGGTGTCGATAAAGGATTGATCCATTTAAAACAGGCCTTATTATTTGAATATAAAGAACAATATAAAAAAGCCATTAAATGGGCCGAAAGAGCAAGGTCTTTATCTTTTAATGATGCGCAAATTTCGCATATTTCTTGTGAGATAAAACGTATTAAAAAGAAGATGAAAAATTTTAAAGAATAATAATAAAATAAAAGAAAATTAATTTTTTATTAAAAAATGTTAAAAATTGAAATTTTAGGTTCGGTTTTTGATATGAATACAATATAAGATCATTTTTACCATTATAGTAATAATGATTTGTGGATAATTATAATGTACAATATACGTCTTAATATTATTATGATGTATAACAACCTTCTTTTTGTAGATAAGTTTATGGGGGTAAATTTCTACAAAAGGAAGGTTTTTTATTTGGTACTAAGTTGTTGTATTTGCTTCTTGACTTTTAGAGTAGAAAATATCATGGGGAATTTTGGTTCTTATAATTGTCTATTAATATGATGATATTAAATTGATTTGTAAATTCATTAAAATACCCAAAAGTCCCAAAATTACTTATTTTGAAATAAAAGATTGCTTCTTTATCTCATTTTGAGAATTTGTTGTATATTTTGACTTTAATTAGAAAAACACATTCCCATTGTACAAATTGTACAAGTGTTTCTATTTAAACAAAAACAAAATCAAACAAATGAAAGCAATCTTCCCATTGTCTTTATTTTTCATTTGTAATTTTATGTCTTATGGTCAAAATTCAACTTTTACAGTTGAATATAATGGTATTTCCCCAAAATTACCATCGCCTCACAGAGAAAATTACAACGGAAATATAGGGATAAAAAACCCCGAGCGTGGATTTACAATTCACGGAGGATCTTTTGAATTATTCTCAAGTTCAAATTTCCCAAATCAATCTTATTCTTCGAATTTGAATAATGCGAATAATGTAAATGTTATTCCAATAGAAGAGTACATTCAAAAATTTGACGAAGATGGAATTAGTCTTGTTGAGTTAGAAGCCTATGTGCATTATTCTGACGACTTAAACAACGCAAATGCTGATTTAAATGCATCTCATTTAAATCAAGCCGCTAAGGAAATTCCAGAAGTCCTTGGGAAATTAGGTGTAAAAAGTCACTTTATTTTAAACTCCTCATTGGAGTATAGTTCCAATTCTACAAATGGCATTTCAAATGAACTGGCAGTAGATGGCGTGCGTTTTAAAAAGAATATCAATTATTTTAAACAGGTAACACCTTTGTTTAAATCTCTAAATCCCTATGTAGCCGTTGCTCATTTAGGTTGGGTAAATGCACCCTGGGATTTTAATGCGTATAGATTATCTGGACATTGGAAAAAAACAAATTACCTGATCGGTCAAGAATATCCTGTCGGAAATTTTGAAACAGAAAATTTATTGAATAATTTTCATGGTAACGTCCAAAATAGTGTACAAAGATCGTCTTGGGGACAACCCCATTCAAAGGCAAGTGTATGGGAATTTCAATCGGATATCAATCAATTAAGAAAACAAATTCTAGATAAAACTCTAGATGCCTTTACAGATAAAAAAGTCATTTTAAAATCGACTTTTGCCATTGCAAATTATATTGGAACTTCTATTAAGTCGACTGGGCCAGCTTATGCTGTAACCTATCCAGTAAATTTGGTGGATATGGTCATGTCGGCAAACCATTTTAAAGGACAAGGTAGACCAGGTTCTAAGATCTCTAACTTACAAGATGAAGATCAATTTTTACGAATTGGTATTTACGATCATGCTTTTGGTGGAGATACGTACAGTCATTTATGGTCTATTGGAGATGCTCATACTCAGTATATTCAATGGACACCTGAACTTCCAGGGAATATTGGAATTGATTGGGCAAACAATGCCTTCCATACAGATGTTTATAATTTAAGAAAATATAGAGGAAATTTATGGATGCATGGTGAACTTCCTGTTTATGAAACAGAAGATACATTGGATAATAAATTGCAAAATAATCATGCTTGGTCCACGTCATCTTTTAATAGAAATCACCAATATTTTTCGAATTGGTACGAAGGGTCAGATGGTATTCCTAACCACCAATACGATTATGAAATAGGTGAAGGAATAAGTAGTGGTCGTTTACAAGATGGTTTTTACTCGGCATTAAAACTAAGGTATTTTAATTTTACAAGTTTTGGAATCCAACATAACAATTTGCTGGATGGAAGAAGCCCCTATGAAATGCCAGATGGTTTTGACTATAGTTTAGAAAACGATGTTGAAAATTTAGTTGGAGATGGAATTCCAAGAATGGAGAATACAGCCATTTCAGGTTGGAAAAACAAAGAAATATCTAAAGAAGAATTGCAGAAGTTTGGAATGCCAATTTCAAATCAATATTTTGAAGATGAAAACGGTCTTTCAATAGCAAGAAATGCTTACGAGTATATACGAGATCATTTAGGGTATCGATTAGAATTGCAAAAATCTATATTTAAGCAATCAGCTAATCAAATGAGTGTAAATGCCCAAATCATAAACAGAGGATTTTCGGCTCCACAAAACAAACGAACGATTTATATGGTGGTTCTCGATGAAAATAATGATCTGATTGATTATAAAGCCTTAGATAATGATTGGAGAACATGGCAACCTGATAAATTTTCGAATGGAATAGAAAACGAAGATTATAAAGAAAATGGAGTAACGAGTCAGAATCTTAATGAATTAAAAGTTGGAGGAATACCATTAGGGGAGCATAGGTCAAATTGGCATCACGAACCAATTACAGGTTATAGTCCAAATACCTATAGCTTGAATACCAATTTTGATTTAACGAATTTTGATGATGGACTTTATAAAATTGGGGTTTTTATGCCAGATTCAGATCCTGAATTGGAGAAAAATGTGAACTATAATGTGAAGTTTTCGAATCAGGCAACTTATATTCCATGTATGGGTGTTACTATTCTTGGTTGTTTTACTAAAGGAGATTTGAAAGAAGATGATAATGACTTTGATGGAATACCAAACAGTGAAGATGAATACCCAAATTTACCAGAACACACGGAGTTTACTCAGGCATTGTTAAAATCAACAGATAATTGTGTCAATATCATGAGTCGAATACATTCTGGAGTTACGGTAAACACACCAGAAAGTTCAGATTTGGTGAAATTATTACCAAATCCTGTATCCAATTTTGTTTCCATTTCTTGTGAAGAGGCGTGGGAAACTGGGAAAATAGTAAGTCTAGGAGGAGATGTTCTAACAACATTCAATAAAAATGAACAACCATTAGACGTTTCTGAACTCTCTTCTGGGATTTATTTTATCCACTTACATTCCGATGAAAAACTTTTGACTCAACGTTTTATTAAACAATAATTCATACAAATCTATTTAAATAAAATAGCTGAAAAGAATTTTTAAAAAGCCCGAAATATTTTTTTCGGGCTTTTTTTATTCTAAACCTTATGAAATAGGTCATACTTCTAATTTTTATCTTAATTTTGCAAGGTCAAAAAAAACGATAGTTCTCATATGGCAAATACAAAATATATTTTCGTAACAGGGGGAGTTACCTCATCATTGGGTAAAGGAATTATTGCGGCTTCTTTAGCTAAACTTCTACAGAGTAGAGGATATTCCGTTACTATTCAAAAATTGGATCCTTATTTAAATGTAGATCCAGGTACATTAAACCCTTACGAACATGGAGAGTGTTTTGTAACTGAAGATGGAGCAGAAACGGATTTAGATTTAGGACATTATGAGCGTTTTTTAAATACACCAACATCTCAATCTAACAATGTAACCACTGGTCGCATTTATTCTAATGTTATTGGAAGAGAGAGAAAAGGAGAGTTTTTAGGTAAAACAGTTCAGATTATTCCTCACATTACCAACGAAATAAAAAGTTTTGTGCAAGTTCTTGGTAATTCTGGAGATTACGATATTGTAATTTCTGAGATAGGAGGTACTGTTGGTGATATTGAATCTTTGCCATATATAGAAAGCATGAGACAAATGCTTTGGGACAAGGAAGGAGATTGCATTGTAGTGCACTTAACTTTAATTCCATATTTGGCTGCTGCAGGTGAGTTGAAAACAAAACCAACTCAGCACTCGGTGAAAATGTTACAACAAAGTGGTGTTCAACCAGATATTCTAGTTTGTAGAACAGAACATACTTTAGACGATGATTTAAAACGTAAGTTGGCGCTTTTCTGTAATGTAAAGAAAGATCAGGTTATAGAATCTATCGATGCCGATACCATTTACGACGTACCAAATTTAATGCGTAAAGAGCGTTTAGATGAGGTTGTTTTAGAGAAATTGTCGTTACCAAAAGGGAAACCTGTAGATTTAACAAATTGGAATTCATTCTTAACGCGTTTAAGAAATCCAAAACAAGAAATAAATGTTACGGTTGTAGGTAAGTATGTTGAGTTGCAAGATGCTTACAAGTCTATTGCCGAGGCTTTTACGCATGCCAGTACCGTGCACGAAAGTAAAGTGAAAATAAACTGGTTGCATTCCGAGTCTTTAACTGGAGACAATGCCGATAAATTATTAGCAAATGCTGATGGTATTATGGTTGCACCAGGATTTGGAGAAAGAGGTATTGACGGTAAAATAGATGCTGTACGTTTTGCAAGAGAGAACAATATTCCATTTTTCGGAATTTGTTTGGGAATGCAGATGGCAGTTATTGAATATGCAAGAAATGTTTTAGGTTGGAAAGATGCACACACATTAGAAGTGAATGCTGATACAGAGCACCCTGTAATTTCTTTAATGGAAGAACAAAAGAATATTTCTAACATGGGTGGTACAATGCGTTTAGGTGCTTGTGCTTGTGATTTAAAAGAAGATTCTAAAGTTATGGAGGCTTATAAATCTGAACACATTACAGAACGTCACCGTCACCGTTTCGAATTCAATAATCAGTTTATTAATGATTTTGAATCTAACGGAATGCGTCCAACAGGTTTTAACCCTGAAACAGGTCTTGTTGAAATTGTTGAAATTCCAAGTCACCCTTGGTTTGTTGGTGTACAATATCACCCAGAATATAAGAGTACAGTAGAAAATCCACATCCTTTATTTGTAGATTTCTTAGGAGCAATTATAAAAAATAAGTAGTAAAATATGTTGAATACAGACAAAGGAGGAGATAAAAATTCTCTAATTGGAATGGTAATTATTGCTTTACTATTCGCCGTTTTTATGTTCATGAACCCTGACGAAGAACAGGTTGAGGTAAAAGCGGAAGAACCTACAAAAACGGAAGAGGTAGCAACTTCAAAAACTAAAATTAATGAAGATGCTCCGGTAGAATTGTCCTTCGCAAATGTAGATTCTAATGGAGTTCCTGTTACTAAAGCAAATGAAACAATTGTTTTAGAAAATGAAAAGGTAAAACTTGAATTCGAAACATTAGGAGCTCGAGTGACTTCGGCATATTTAAAAGACTATAAAAAGTTCGATAAAACGCCACTAAATTTACTACATGGTGATCAATCGGATTTAGATGTTGTTTTTGCAAAAGAAGGAAAGAAAGTACATTCGAACCGTTTAGTTTTTGATGTTAAACAAACTAAAACGGAAGACGGACAAGCATTGTCTTTTTCTTATGTAGACCAAAAGGGTGGGGTTTTAATTTTTAACTACATCTTAAAAAACAATTCTTACGAACTTGATTTTGATGTAAAATCGAAAAACTTAGAAAATCAATTGGGTGTTGATCCTAAATTGAAATTGGCTATGAACATTGTTGTTCCTCGCCACGAAAAGAACATCGATAACGAAAGAAACTTAACAACTTTATTTTACCATGATGGTGAAGAAGTAGATAATTTAAGTGAAGCTAGTGACGATGAGGAAACGATAGAAAGTGCAAAATGGGTTGGGTTTAAAGATCAGTTTTTTACAACTGTTTTAACGTCGGAAAAGGCGTTTTCAAACATCGATTTAAAAACAGTTCGTCAAGCAGATACGGATTCAAATTACGTTAAAGATCTTCGTTTAGAAACTTCTATTAAGATAAAAGACGAAATCAATTTAGATTTTAAACTTTATTTCTTACCTAACAACTTTAAGCAGTTAAAAGAATTTAAACAAGACTTCCAATACCTTATTCCATTAGGTTGGGGAATCTTTGGATGGATAAACCGTTTTGTTGTAATTGAGATCTTCCACTTCTTAGAAGGATTTGATTTAAACTACGGATTGGTTATTTTTATTATGGCCTTACTGATTAAATTGGCGCTTTTCCCATTAACAAAAAAGTCATATACTTCTATGGCAGCTATGCGTGTTTTAAAACCACAATTAGATGAAATTAAGGAAAAGTATCCAGATGATCAAATGAAACAACAACAAGAGCAAATGGCCTTGTATGGTAAAGTAGGCGTAAGTCCGTTGAGCGGATGTTTACCAATGCTTGCACAAATGCCAATATTATTTGCCTTGTTTAGATTCTTCCCGGCTTCTATTGAATTGAGACAACAATCTTTCTTATGGGCAGATGATTTATCTACTTTCGATAATATTTTCAATTTACCATTTGATATTCCATTTTATGGAGCCCATGTCAGTTTATTTGCATTATTAATGGCAGCATCATCGTTTATTCAAATGATATACAACCAAAGCAATAGCGCAACAGCAGGAGGAGATAACCCAATGGCTCAACAAATGAAATACATGATGTATTTTATGCCAATTATTTTCTTAGGTGTAATGAACTCATATGCAGCAGCGCTTTCTTATTACTATTTTATTGCCAACATGATGACATTTGGACAGCAATATTGGATTCGTAAACGTACAGATGATGCGGCAATCTTAGCAAAGATTGAAGCAAAACAAAAAGATCCGAACAGTAAAAAAGGAAATAGACTTCAGCGTAGAATGGAGGAAATGATGAAGCAACAACAAGAAATGAAAAAATAATCTTGTTAGTTATATAAAGAGAAAAGCCCTTAAGCATCAAATTGTTTAAGGGCTTTTTTTGTTGAATACCAATTATTCAATCTTACTTCCGAAATATCATTATGAAAGGGTTATAGGGATGTTCCAAAACGAAATTTTAGTAAAAAAATGAAAATTTACCTCCAATACCCCTATGGTCCCCTCAAGGGCAATGTCATTAAGTTAAGAAATCACAAAGATATAAGTAGTTG
>JBMYWP010000105.1:0-9415 GCA_049607525.1 Flavobacteriales bacterium | reverse complement strand
CCCTTAGCGGAAAGGAATATTCCATCAACTTTAGAGCTTGCGCTTGTAAAAGAGCCTTTTTCATGACCAAATAAGGTGGATTCTATTAATGTATCTGTAATTGAAGCACAGTTTAGTGCTAAAAATTTCCCGTCTCTGTTTGAATTCCGATGGATTCTTCTCGCAATTATTTCCTTTCCTGTACCTGATTCTCCATATAGGACGGTTGCTACATCACATTGAGCAACTTTCAAAGCTTGATCAAAAACATATTCTTGACTAGAGGTCTTAAATACATCAGGATTAGTAATATTACTTTGATTTTTGACTGAGTGTTCTTTAACCATTAGTGCATTTGCAAATCCCGTTTTTTCTACATGAATAAACTCTCGAATATCTTTCTGATTTTCTAATCGATACTTTGCTGGTCGAGTTTGAAAAATTTTAACATTTGCAAATTCAGCGGCAATCATATACCAAACAACTTGCATGGCAGGTGTGCCTGGACTTATAAAAATAGATATAGGATTCTTACCGAGGGATACAATTAACGAGGTAACTTTTTTTTTAATTATTCCAACATTAATAATATCTACTATGTCTAATGGAATAATCTTTGTTTTACCGTTAAATTCAATGTTGAGCCTGTTTTCAAAACGTTCGTGATGAGTTTTTATCTTATTCTGATGCTCAGCAACCAATAAATAATGAATATCAAATGTATCATGTGCATATTTGTATAATTCACTATGAATTCCGTTTATATTAATTTGCCGACTTTCTTTTAAGAAGTCATGTGTAGTGGCTATCCAAGAAATAAGTATTCTATCCATAATTGAATGATTTTCATTTATAAGAATATGCTTTTCATTAATATGTAAAAATGTAAAGCGTTATTTATCAATAGTTTTGGTATTTGCTCATCTTTTGCAATACTCTATCGCAAATGAACCTTTTGTTTATAAATAAAGATGTTGTCCAAAAATATAAAGACCCTTTAAAACAAAATTGCGGTAAACCACAGTTGGAAACTTTTTGTTAAAAACGAAGGAGATTTTAGGGAAGGATAAGTCCAAGGAATGAGGCCTTGATTTGATCCATACTTATCTAACCCTCCTCATTAGCTATATAGCTGGATACTTTTTAATCTTAAACTTATGTTTTTATGTTTAGTAAGTATTTTAAGTATTTGGTAGTGTGTATTATTATGTGTCTTTCTTTAACTTCATGTGTTAAGGAGCAGGATGTAAGTCCATGTTGTGGAGATCAGATTCAAATTCCTGATGAACCAACAAAGACTGTTACTAGAAAATCAAACTAGGAATTTACACTTAAGAAAGGATGTGCCGAAATTGGTACATCCTTTTTTGTTATCTTAGTGCCGTGAAGCAATTATTCTTATATATAATAATATTATTAAATATTTATGGTAATAATGCTGAAGGTTTATCATTATCTTCAGATTCTATTTCCTTGGCTTATCATCGAAGAAATTGGAATAAATTTGACAAATACTTATTCAATTTAGAACAGTTAGCAAATGATACACAGGATACGTTTTATATTGCAAAATCAATGTGGTTTAAGGGTATTGGTTTAATGAAACGAGGACAATCTTTAAATGCTTTTTCTTACTTTACGAATGCTTCTGATAAATTTATTGAGATTGATGAAAATATTGAATCGGCTTCAAATCTGCTTAACATGGCCATTATTCAAACTTCATTTCATGATTTTGCAGGAAGCCAAGAAACTTCAATTGAAGCTTTAAAACTTATAGAGTTTGATCAGACTACTAGAGCTTTGAAAATTAAATATTCTCTTCGCAATAATTTAGGAATTATCTGTAATGAAATGGGGCTATACGATGAATCCTTATTTTGGCACGGATTAAATTTAGCTGATACATCGAAAGTGAATAAACCTTTTAAATATTCACTATATAATAATTTGTCAGTCACCTCCTTAAATGCCAATTATTATGAGGAAGCTCTTTGTTATTTACAAGAGGCTTCGTTTTTTTTACCTCACGACACTACAGGTTTGAATTGGGCTTACTATTTGGATAATTTAAGCTTTACTCAATTTCGACAAGGTCAGATTCCTTCACAAAAGATTTTTCTTGGTCTAAATCAAGCATTAATCATTAGAATAAAAAATGCTCATAGAGAAGGGCAAATAAAAAGTTATGAACACCTAGGTGAATATTATTCTTTTACTGAAAAAACTCAGTTGGCCTTTTTGAATTATGAAAAAGGTTACCTTCTATGTGAAAATGATGATTTTCAAAAACTAACCATGTTGAAAGGAATGGTGAAACAACGCCCCACGAATAATCTAATTAAGAAGTATATAGATTTAAATGATCAATTACATTTTCAAGTTGCTCAAGTTCAAAATACATTTGCATTAAAAAGATATCAAGTTCAAAAACAAAAACAAATAAGTGTAGAACTAAGAAGTTCATTGTCTAATAGAGAATTGGAATTGTCTAAAAGTCACAATCGTATTATTATTCTTTCCTCTATAATTTTAGTTTTATTTTTAATTGTAGTTTTTTGGATGCTCTATCAAAAACGATTAAATCTAATTAATAGGCAAAAACTTAGAATTCAAAAATTAGAAACATCTGAAAAGGTTCAAGAAGAAATTTCTATACAACTTCATGATGATCTTGCAAGTGAAATGTTATATGGACTTCAGGTTGGAGAGCAGTTAAGTCAATTACATCCTGAAATAAATATTCCTTTGTTTTTAGATATATTTGAAGGATGTTATGAACGGATACGATTATTTTCCCAAGAATTACAAACAATAGATTTATCGAAACATTCATTCGAATACTACCTCAACTATCTTATTATAGAACGTTCTCAGGCTGGAGGGTATAAAGTTGACTTGCAAGGGCGACTAGGAATTTTTGACCATTCAACTATTTTTCCAGACACAACATTAAAACTTTTGTATCGTATTTTTCAAGAGATCTTTGCTAATATTTCTAAACATTCAAATGCTACTTTAGTGGAAATTTCTATTGGATTAGAAGGAGATATTCTTGTTTTGAAAATAATAAACGACTGTATTACCTCAAAAAGTGTAATAGAAAAAACAGGAATTGGATTAAACAATTTACAAAAGCAAATACAATTGATTTCAGGTAAATTCACTTATGGAGTGACTACAAATCAATGTTTTTTTATTAATATTAAATTATCTTATGATGGAGAAAACGTATAATGTACTAGTAATTGAGGATTATGATATAGTATCAAAATCTATTTATTTACAATTGAAATCGGATCCAAATTATAATTTAAATGTAAAAATAGTAGATAATTTCAATGAGGCAAAATTATTGTTAATGAGGAGGGAATTTGATATTGTTTTTCTTGATTACATTCTGAAAGATGATCGTGAACTACATACTCAATACGGAGATGCGTTGATTGATATTATTCGCGAGCAATCTCAGGATACAAAAATTATTTTTATGTCTAAGATTGATAGATTAGACCTCCTTGTTTATTTTATTAATAAATTAAAAGTTAATGGATATGTACTTAAAAGTAGAAAAAGTTTAAGAGAACTTAGTCTGGCTATAAATTGTGTTATTGAGGGTGGTCGTTATTTAAGTCCACGTGTAAAAAGCCAATTAGCGTTTGAGTTCACAACATTAAAAATAGATCCAATAAATAAACAGTTATTAGTTTATGCTTCACGTGGGATTTTGGCAAAGGATATGCCTAGTGAATTAGTTCATGATGGTTATAAGCATATAACCCTATCTGGGATAGAAAAGCGGTTGAAGAATTTAAAATCTAAATTTGAAGTTAATAGTTTAGCCAGTTTAGTTAGTTCTGCTTTAAGATTGGGTATTATTGAATGATTTTCATCTATCAAATAGTGATAGTCATGATAGTTTAATTTTGTAATTATTTAAAAAATAAGTATTTAGTTTTCTGTACGGAGTTTGAATAGGATTAATCAATTATTAACGATTAATCCTTTTTTTATGAGAAATAAAAAATTTTTAAGACACGAGCTAATCACTTACCTAAAAGCTCACCAATACACTTTAACATATCGGCAAGGTAAATATGAAGCCTTTTATTTCGGACCTACTCGTCGATACATCTTTGTTCCGTTTAATGCACTTGTTTTTACAGAGGCTAATATTTTGGAAATTTTTGAAAAAGATGCTGAATTTATAAGTCAAATTGAATTTGCACGATTTGAATTATTTATCCACCAACTAAGATCAAGTCAATCTAAATCTTAACTACACATATGTAGTGCTACCCTAAATTTTCAGGGTGGTTTTTTATCTCTTTAAACAACTTAAATCATAAACAAGATGAGTAAATATTTTATTACCAAAGACGATTCTTTTCAAAAAGAATTAAAAAAAGAATTGATAGATATTGATAAAAAAGTCAATTCAAAAACTACATCTATGTCAGCTATGGATGGGACGAAATTTGAACAAGTTGTATTGTTCATTTTAGGACTCTTTCAAACACTGATTTCAAATTTAGCGCTTCACATTCAATTTGACAATCAATTAAAGGAGTTCATTCAACTCAAACGTGAATCAAAACAAAAAACACAAGCTTTAAATCAGGAGCTTCAAATCCTAATAGAAAAACAAAGAAAACATATTCTTTCTGGTAAAGAAAAAGATTTGAGTTTTTTAAAACATGTTTTTACACGCTGGAGACTAATGATGATGGTCATCGGATTTCTTACCCTTGGCGAATTGATTTTCAATTATCGTTCATTCCAAGTTATCAGTCCTAATGTTGCACTGGCCATGGTTCTAGCTTTCACTATTGGATTATCACTAGTTATAATTGCGCACTTTATTGCTATTAGAATAAGAGACTTAAAGCACGTATGGAAACAAATAGTGTATGGCACGATTTCCCTTATTTTCATAAGTACCATATTTTTCTACATCGCAGAATTGAGGTTGAGTTACCTATCAAAGGTCGGTTTCCAATCTTCAGAAATAAGTCATTTAAGTTTTACTATTCTTAATCTATTGTTTTTCAGTACAGCTCTGCTAATATCCTATAAATATAATCCTACAAACCAACAAAAGGTGGATTTTCATAGGCATAGAAAAGGTGAAGCAGAATCCATAAAGCAAAAAGAGAAAATAAATATTATTCATAAGGAGTTAAAAGAGATTCCTTTGATAATTTCGGAAAAGGAACAGCTCATAGGAAGACTTCTTGTATTTCTTAAAGATCAAGAAATGCATATACAGAACTTATATGAATTAAAGGTTCAAGATGCCATTCTTAACTACACTCTTCAAAAAGGTGAAAATATAAAAGCACCACCAACACCAAAATTAAGTTTACAATACCAAAGTTTAAACCTAGAAGATTATGTATAAAATGCTAATAACCTTAAGTATCCTTCTTTTTATGGCAGCTTGTACAAAGAAGACCCGTAATAAGCTCAAAGAAATAGTTATCCTAAGTGACCATTCAGATACAATGCCAATTTATCCTACTATAGATTGGTTTATACCACTTAAAAACTGGGAAGAAGTACAGAATTCGAAAGTAACTTTTGAAATCATTAATGATCTGCCTTTTCATAACAAGTCACATGTTTCCCTAACTCTTAAGTCGGGATTGTTTAGTAATGATTTAGACAATCGTAAACAATTGAAAACATTTTATGAGAAAACACAGCAAATTCTTGATGCTCAAAATAGGACCAATAAGACAAGTCCAAAATCTGTTATTTTTCCAATTTTAGCTGACCACTTAAACAAAGGTGTTATAGAGGTTCATCTGTTTTCTGATCTGATAGAAAATTCGTTTACCAAACTTAATCGCTTTCAAACAGCGGATGAAATATTAAAGCATAAAGATAAGCTGATTCTTGAATATTCAAAAATTCCCATTCAAAAAGGAAGCGCGAAGATTTACATCTATTACTCGGCTAAAGATTATGAACAAGGTTTGTGTTTCCAAGCCATTGTAAACCTCTACAAGGCGCTATTAGAACCAAAAGGATATAAAATAAAAATGGGTTCATATAGACAAGTAGCAACGGAAAACACGATGTCAATATGAAAACTTTTTTAACCGCACTTTGGAAACTGATTTTGTTTCTGATGAATTGTCTTGTACTCGTTACATCAACCCTTTTTAAAGTTCTCCATGAAGTTTTAAACTTCATTGGGGAACTCCATAAAACCTACCAAAAAAATAAGAAATAATGAAATTATCAATTAAAACACGTCGTAAAATCATTCGATTAAAACAAAAGATAGCTATTTTATTAATAGGGATAATTTACCATTTAGAAGAAGCCACAACAAGGATAAATGACTGGTCAAATTCACTTTTAGAATCCATCCAAAAGAAAGACCATGAGATCGAAGATGCCTTTGGGAAAACATCATCTATTTTGAATAGAAAGTTTAAAGGACTGACCATTGATGGACGTCAATTACGATTAAAAAAAGATCAAGACAGGAAGGGTATTTTAATTTCAGGATCTACTGGTTCAGGTAAGACCTCAAAGGTTGTTACTCCGATGCTGTGTACCATTAATTCTGAGTCAAGTATCATTATCCATGATCCTTCAAAAGAGATTTCTGTATTAGTTGCAGGATACTTCCAATCTTTAGGATATCGAATTGTTATTATTGACTTTGCAGATGCCAAGAACTCAGTTCGATATAATCCTCTGCTTCGATTAATAACAAAGGCTCAATTTAATGCCTTTGCTTTCATTTTGGTTTCTAATAATACAAAAGGAAAGATGGATTTTTGGAATAACAAGGCTGTGACCATTCTCGTCTTTTTAATTGAGCTTCAAAAACAATTACCTGTTGAATTTGATACCCTCCATAATCTATACCATTTAACGCAGAAGCTACAGTCAGAAATTGATCGTGAGTCCTTTGATAAATTGGTTGTTCAGCTTTCAGAGGATAAACCTGAATTGTTTACCACTTATTCTTCCATTGTTTCCATGTCTGAAAATACGCTAAGTGGTGTTTTAGCCACTTTATCCAATGCACTTTCAATTTATGGTTTGGATGAGAATTTAGCAAGAATTACCTCAAAAGATACACTTGGAGAACTTTCAAAAATAAGAAAAGATAAATCGGTTGTATTTATTCATAGTTCTACCACAAAAATGGAGTACTATAGCCCAATTTCAACTTTGTTCTTTAACCAGTACTTTGATGAGTTTTTCCACAAACTTCCTGATGGGAGTATAGATAGAGATGTCTATTTTGTGTTAGATGAAACACCAGTGCTTAAGATTGATAATTTGGATATTATCGCATCCAATATTCGTAAATATCGAGGGTCATTAGTGACCTGTTTTCAATCGCCAATGAGTCAATTAACAAATTCTTTTGGTAGGGAAAAAGCAAAAACCATCATGGAGAATTTAAACACACATATTTATTTGAGTATTGATCTTGAACAGGCGACACATCTTGAAAAGGTCTTGGGTACATACACCTACAAAAGAGAGGATTCAGAGCAAAAAATCACAAGACCACTTAAGACTAAAACAGAGCTGATGGCATTGTCATCAAAAGATTTGGGCATTGTTACAGTTACAGGTAAAAGACCATTGCTTTTAAAGTTTACACCATTCTTTAAAACACCTTCTTTGTTGAGAAAAACTGAGATTCTTTACCATAGGTCTGATTCTTATGATGATGGTGTTTATGCAGAACCAGCTCAGGTTCCTCATCTTAATATTGAGGATTATTTGTCTGAATGTTCAACTCAAAAAAAATCTGCTGATGGTCAAAATTAAATCACAATCTCTACTTGCTTTTCTAATTAAACATGAGGCTTTAGATAACCCTGAAAAGCGCAAGAAATACAAAAAGCTTTATAGAAGGGAATACCAGAGAATATGGGCAAAATGCAAAAGGAAAAGTCTTCATGAGCTAAGGTTTTATTTAGAAGATAAACCCTATAAGGCCTTGGAAAAACTTTGCAAACAGAATAATATTTCACCAAGTATGCTGGCTAAAACGCTCATCCTCGAACAGGCAAACAGTAAGGCTTCAATACCAAATAAGGCCTTACTGGTTGAATTAAGTGCTGATTTAGGACTGCTGATTAACAAATTGCTGAAGGCTCAATCGGAGAGTTCTGACCAGACAAAACACAAACAAGTCTTAGATACGCTGCTGTTTTTGGAAGAACGATTGTTGAATTATTTAAACGATTCAGATCATGCCTCTACTTAAAATGCTTTCTAGGTCTCGGCTCTATGCTTTCGAAAACACCTTGAATTACATACACAACGAGCATAAGACCAAAATGGATGAACAGGAAAGTATTCCTGTTCTCCATAATATTCGAGCTAAACCCAATGATAAAGAAAAAATCATTGATGCTTTTATCGAGAATGAAGCATACAGACCCATAACAGAAAACAGAATCTACTGTTTTCATACGATCATTTCCATGAGTGAAAAAGATAGCTCGAAATGTACGCCTCCAACTATGAAAGCCATTACAGAGAAGTATTTTGACTTACGTGGAGATATTTTAGGATATGGAATTGCGCACTTCAATACAGAATCGCCTCATATCCATATTTTAGAATCTGCCACTCGTTATCGCAAGAACAAATCAAGTTCACTTCGAAAATCTGAATTGGCAGAATTGAAAGTAGAGATGGAAGATTACGTAACCAAAGAGCTGGGGCTTGAACATTCATTTATCGAACATGGGAAAGGTAAAGCCTACTTAAAAGAACGTGAAGAAAATCTCATTAAACGTGGAGGGATATCGATCAAAGAAATGGTTAAACAACAAGTCATAGAATCTTTAAAGCAAGCTAAATCCTTGCCAGAATTTAAGGAACGACTTCATGATCATCAACTAATCCATTATGAAAGGCGTAATGATGGAATGCCTACAGGAGTTATCTCCAGTTCAGGAAAAAAATACCGCTTTACAACCTTGGGTATTGAGATTGAGGATGATTTGGTTTTAAACCATTACAAGGATTTGGAAAAAGAAAATCAGCTTTTAGATAAGCTAAAGAAAATACGAGAAAAACAACAACAACATTTAAACCGTACACGATGAAATTTATCAAACACAAATTAATGGCAAGCTCTCATTCAATGGGAGAGTTTTATGACAAATTAAAAGATTTAGGACTTAATATCTATCACAAAAAAGGCGTTCCAGCTGGGATTGAGGATATGGATGGTAAACGGTACTCCTTTTATAAGCTGGGGATTACGGAAAAAGATTTTGAAATGCTCAATAATCGTCATCAAATGAAACAGATTCATCAGCGACTGGATAAGCTTGAAAGACTTCAGCAAATTAGAGAGAAGAAAAAGGAGATGGATAAAGAAAAACAACGCTAAAAAACACCCAAGATGGAATTATTAAATGAAGAATTGAAAAGTCGATTT
>JBMYWP010000104.1:0-9576 GCA_049607525.1 Flavobacteriales bacterium | reverse complement strand
CCATCCGAGGGGATTGTCGCCCATTTCTTCAATGCTGGAAATAACTCTACTGGCGGCTTGACTATTGCCGTTGTCGTTTTTGTCTTGGAAGTACTTGCGGTACATTTCTGGATTTTGTTTGATGGTTTCGGCTTCATTAATGTAGTTCTCAAAGTTGGTGGCGTTAAATAGGGTTGATGGTCTTAAATATTTATTCATCTTTGGAGAAGCTTTCCAGTCCAAGACCTTGACTTGAATAACTTCTCTAATATCTTCAATTGTATATCCTTCATTTAATCGGGATTGAATTTTTGAGATATTAGATTTAATCGGACGAAACTTTTTATGGGCAAGCTCATTTAAGTAATCTAAAACGGTTTGAGCATCTGTGTTTCTCATATTAAAATGATTTTTTGAGCATTTGCTCTAGTTGTGTAATAACTACAGAGGTATCGGAACGGTTTAGCTTTCCGATAGGTTCTTTTAATTTGGTTCTTGCTTTTACCCAAGCGCCAAATCTCTCGGTGTCCACAATTAACAAATCTCGATTGTTGCTTTTTCGTGTCCAGCCTAACTGGAACAATAGAGAAACGATATAGCTATGCTGTTTAATGCTTCTATTTAGGACACCGAAACTGAAATCTGTTGGTTTTTTCTGTTTATGAGGTGTACCACCTAAATATTTAATAAGCTCGTTAGCTTGCTCAAAGGATAATGCTTTTGTACTCATTTCTCCATTAGATGTAAAGCGACTTACTAAATGCGGTTTCTCTTCTAAACGACCGTCATTGTTTAAAATGGTATGAATTTTTATAATTTGTTCTTTTGATATGCTCATGACTTTAGTGAGTTTGCTCACACCAGTTTAACCAGTGTGAGCGTTATATTTTTACTCTTTTATATCGAATTGAATTTCGTCCCAGAGGTCTTCGACCTTATCTTGATCTTTTCCTCTTTCGGCAACCATCTTTTGTATAAACTCGCTGTAATACCCGATGTCGTTTACAAACTCGACTAGTTCTTCTAATAGTTCTGATTCATTCATGATGTAAATTTTATATAGATGAAAAATTCAAAACAATCTTTCTAAATTTACCAGAGCTTTCGTCTCTTATTTCAAACTCATAGCCATAAGCTTTAAAAGTATTGGTGTAGCTTTCTTTAATCAGTTTAAGACCTTCAACCCAGCGTTTATCGATGTATTTGTTTTCATGCTCTAAAAGCTGCATGACATGGGCATAATCAAGTTCTCCAGCTTTATTCTTAGCAATAAAGAGCATGAGTAGATCATAAGTGTCTTTATCCTTTTTTCTAATCGTATCATCCAAAAAGCTTTTTAATAATTCGATGGCTTTTTCGGCGCGTTCGTCCCACTTGCGATCTGTCTGACGAGTTCTTCTGGCTTTTCTATTTCCATCGCTGTGAGCAACGGTAAAACCACCTTTACTTTTTGATGGCATTTCGCCATATTCAATAAGTTTTTGATTAAATCCATCAAAAACAACATGACATTTTTCTTTGATCTTACGTCCCATGAGCTCATACTCTAAGACTAGGTTAAAAATTTCATCGAATGAATTGTCTCGTCCTTTTTCGTAGGCTTTTCGTTCTCTGATCTCGGCTTTACGCTTATCTTCTTTTCGTTTAGCGATTAATTTTTCTAAATCGTCTGTAGAAATAGTGTCTAGGTTTACGTTTTCTGTTTTCATGGCAATAGGTTTTAAATAGTGATGGATAATTCCTGTTTTGTAAAAAATTTCGAAGGTGGAAAAGGAGGGCTCAATACCAATTCCCTGTAGTGAGCTTTATATGCGCTTTTTAATGCTTCTTTTTCTAAATTATGCAGTTCAGTATCTTCTGGAGTAATACCACAATCAATCATTACATTTGCGGTAAAATATTCGTACTGATTTCTAAACCAATTCCAAAACTTACATGATTTGTAAACCAAACCTCTATTTTTAAAATGCTTATTGAGGCATATTATTCCAGCATTAAACTCGGCGTTGTAGTCGTTTCTTATCTCGTCTTCCATAAGTCGGCGAAATGTGTCTGTGTATGGTCTTTCTCTTTTCATTTGCTGGAGGTTTTAGGTAAGTAATAATTGAACCACTTGGCGTAGTCATTTTTAAGAATATTGACTAAAACCGAATTGGATTGTTTAGCTCTAGCGTGTTCGTATGGGCATGTAAGATTGTATATGTACATAGGTTTGATGATTTTTAGGATAATAGTTTAACTTGGCGTTGTTTTGCTCCCTCTTCGTAGATTACAAAAGGTTTCGAACCTCCGTAACGGCTGGTTTGAACTTCGCAAACAAAATCTTTGATATAGAGTTTACAGTCTGAATGGTAGAGAATGTCTTCAGCAATTGAACCTTTTATTTGACCACCTTTTAAAGAGTGAGCCATAAAGATGAATAACGTATCATTAAAGTACTCTAGGAGCTCGAAATAATGATCTAAGCGTTTTCTACGAAAGAAATACTGTAGAGAATCAATAAAGACGATTTTAGGCTGTCTTTTGCGATCTAATCGCTTCCATAACTCGTCATAAGTTTCGCTTTGAAATGTAAATCTGTTTTTTACGCTTGCCATATTATTTCTATTGAGAGCATCTAAAAAACTCTGCCTCATTCCTTCCTCTAGTGTGTTTATATGAACTTTCTCATGTCCACAAAGCATTTTAGCGAGTTGCATCTCGTAAGATGTTTTACCGTTACCAGAGTAACCATAAGCAACCCAACTTCCAGACCTTTCGGGTTTGCCAATATGCTCTAACCATTCGCCTGTAAGATTCAAGGTTTTAAATTTTCGCTTTTGGATGTCTCCATAGCTGTACGCCTTTTTAACTTTGGGCTTTTCAACTGGTTTGGCTTTATTGGTCATTCTTTAGAGCGGCTTTTTCAATTTCGTTTTTAATTTTCCTTAGTGAACCTAAGCTCAGAGCATATAATTTTGGTGCAGATATAGGGCTATTGTTGGCTTTGGCTATTAAATGAATTTGATTCATGTTAAAAGCTTTATTTTGCTCTGTTCCACCTTTGGTAATCTTAGAGTAAGTATTTCCAAATCGGTCGAATATTTCTGCATAACCAACCTTTTGAGAATCTTTTCGGCTGTCAATTTTCTTTTTAAGAGCATCAGCTCCCATCATATACCAACCGCATGTATATTCTGTGGCGTTCCAAAGGGCTTTAATTTCTAAAAAGGCACTGTTTTCTAAATCTCCAGCCTCGTCAAGTACAATAAGTGGGTTTTCTATAGATTGGATGTAGTAGATAAGATCGTCGTAAACATCTGCATATCTACCTGTAAAATTGATACCGAACTCGCGGGCAATTTTTTTAATGAATTTTTGCTTTGATTTTACTTGAGAACAATCAACGTAAATTGCATTTTTATTGTTACGACAATAGTATTTAGCTGCATGAGTTTTACCGATTCCTGCTCTATCACATAATATACCCGAAATGGATTGAGACTGGCAGGCATTCAACTGTATGTTGATGTAGTTAAACGTTTCGGTTTTAACCGTTACCCAAGCTTTTTTATTAGACAGTCCTACATTTAAAATACGTGCTAATGAAATCCATTTCCCTTTAGATATAACCTTTTCAAAATCGCCTTTGGCAATCCTTGAATATTGTGATGTATTCAAGTCTAATACTCTGGAGTGTTTAACATCATTAGAATAGTTCTCTCGATCAGCTTTTAAGGCTGTAATAACACGTTGTTTAAATTCCGTTGTAATCATAATTAAATATTGTTTAAATTGGGGTTTATAATTCTCTTAAAGCTCTCTCGGCAACCGACTCCATATTTTTTTCAAGCTGATCAAAATATGCATCATTAAACATGTCATCATCGTCAAGATCATCTACCACCTCATCAACGACCTCCGCTTCAATTTCTTTATTGGGAATTACTTCGTTTTTAATAACGGTAATACGCTGTAATGTCTCGGCTGTGTCATCTTTAACCATCTTATCAAACTCAGATATATACTTGGTTGCTTCGGTGTAGTTTTTCTCATCAACTTCTGTCCATTCTGCATTGGCTTCGTTGAATTTCGGTACAGGTTTACAGGCACATAAATAAGTATCGTTTTGGTAGATGTAAACTTCTTTAATTTCGCCGTCTTCGTTTGGGATATAAAAGGCATCTACTGTAAAATTATTCGGGCTTAATGCTTCCATAATTTTCGGGCTTTCTATCTGCCAATTTTCATACTGAACTCGTACATACTGAGAGCGGCGTATAGTTGTTTGCGTTTGCTCTCCAATAAATTTGGCTAACATGGCTTTATCAACTTCTGGTAAGTTTGGATTAACGTTTTCTTTAAAGACTTGTATTCTCGTTTTTCCTTTGAATTTTACTTGATCTGGGTGTAACTGGTTGTTGAACTCAATCTGCTCGTTCATCTCCCAAGCAACTACATTTTTATAGGTTGCTTTTGCAAACTTGTAATTGTTGTTTTCTTCGTCAAATATCTTTTGATTCGTAACACGGTTACTATCATTTTTCAAATAATGCCTACCAACGTTTTGATGGTTATTTTTCTCAACACCATATTTTTTAACACGGATAAACCCTTCAGCTCGTTTTTCCTGTGAGTTGGTTGGGTTACACCAACGAACCAGAGGGAAAATATTACCAGCTTTCATAAGCCCATCTTTAAAATTATTTACCAAATGGTGCTCAACTTCCATTTGCATAGGTACACCAAGCCCCAAGCTAGTTGTAAACTGAAACATGTTCTTAATACAGTCTGTAAACAACTGAGAATTTTTACTTTTAGAATGTGAAATACCAATCATAGCAGTACTCATAACATCGAAAGCATAATAAGGCATTACCTTTGTACCATCGTGCAATTTGGTGTGATGTATATCTCTATCATCCAGAGATATTTTACTCATTGAGTATTGCGGAGGTGTACGGTGTACGTGCGGTCGTTGTTTATGGCTAAAGTCATACGCACCATTTCGGCGTTTCTTAATGATAAGCTCATTTTTAGGCTGCTTTACAATGTTTCGTACAGTGTCCTCAGAAACTTCAATAGGTTCACCGTTTTTATAAAAATGATCTGGTTCAAACACCTCTCCAGTGTCAATATTTGCAATTGTGATTTCTCCAGCCATAAACTGTAAGAATAATTTACAAACCGATGCTATATAAGGTTTTGTTGGTAAACAATACAGGCTGATAATTAAACTATCTAGCTCTTCAGTTCTTTTACTAGCATTTTTAGAACCTTCGCCAGCATGAATAAAAGCCCAGTAGCTTTCTTTTTGATATTTTTTGTGCTTACGTTCGAGCGAACGAGCATTTGAAGGGAGAGAGTGTTCCCACTTTTGTACGCTTGAATCTTCATTCATATTAAGATAATTAACGGCTTCGCTAATGTTTTGCCAAATCTTTGTTTTTTTACTTCCAAACATTTTGGTCATTGCACCGCGATCGTCTAACACCGCAGTAATTGCGTTAAATATCATTGCATTTGTAGCCTTTTCACGCTGTTTTGAAAATGCAAGAGGTTTACCACTAGGTTTGCGGTGTTTTGCGTAAAACTCAACGGCTTTAGTATCTGGTAAAATAAACTTTTCCAATCCATTGCAAATCACCATCTTTTTAGGGTCACCTAACTTTAGCATACAAAACTCTTTAATGTTGTGCGGTAAATCTTTAAAGCTTACCCAAGCTTCATTTCCTTTTCCACGACCTTCCTTTGTGCGTATCAGCTGTTTTCTATGACACTTCATCAAGTATGTTTTATAAGACATAAACTCCCAAGTGTCATAAAGAAACTTAGCAGGAATGGATAATATGTTGTTTTGATATGCGTACATAAGAGCTGTATTTGTTCCCGCCCCAGACTCGAACTGGGGAGTGTGCCACTCGGGAGGTTTAATTAATTGGGGGTTGTTTAATTTTTATCTCCAGATTTAGAGATATTCTTCTGAAATAACTTTTGAACTAAAGTTGTTACGAATAGAGAGTCCTTTACTGAATTGGCATTTTTTACGTTCAGATTTAAATCTCCTTGTTTGGTTATAGACACCGTTACATTCATGACTGATATATTAAGCGTTATCGTATCTTGCGATTAACGCAAGCCTATTACTGATTAAATCTTCGCCAGCAGCTATCGACTTTTGACAATTTCTTTTTAACCGAGCTCTTAAAGCAGCATGTGATGGTGCTTTGGTCATAAGGGTTAAAATGTGTAATTCTCCAATTAGTAATCTGTCTAAAACTGTCTGTCCTTTTGTTTTTTGTTCGCTTGTTTGAACATTTGATTTATTTTGCATTACCTTTGTTTTAACGTTGGTACAAATATATAAACAATAGTCTAATTTTAGCAAATAAATTAGACAATATTTTATTTTGGAAATATGAAAGCGATTGATAGAGTGATACAGTATATTGATTTTAAAGATGTTAAACCATCTGTATTTGAAAAGAGAATTGCTCTGTCAAATGGTTACATTGGGACTCAAAAGAAGCGAAATGGTAGTTTAGGCGAAGATGTTTTGAAAAAAATACTAGACAATTGTTTAGATATTAATCCGATTTGGTTACTAACTGGGAATGGTGAGATGTTGTTAGATGAAGTGAAAAAAGAAAATTCGACAATTGTCGAAAACACATCAGTGGTAAATAATATTCCAACCTTACCTATTATACCTGCAATAAGTGAAAATAAAGGTGTTCCATATTATGATGTGGATTTTATAGGAGGATTTGATTTAGTAGCAAATAATCAAACTATTCAGCCTAATTTCTTTATAGATTTCGCACCTTTTAATGACGCTGACTATTGGGTGAATATTTCAGGAAAAAGTATGTCTCCATTTATTTCGCATGGTGATATGGTCGCTTTGAAGCGTTTTGATAGTTGGCAGGATTTTATTTTGTATGGTGAAATTTATGCGATTGTTACTGATGATTTTAGAACTATAAAAATAGTTGGAAAAGGAGAGGATAAAGAACATCTATCCTTAATACCTTATAGTAAAAGTAGAGAGTTCAGTGAACAAGATATTCCAAAAAGATTAATAAAGCATATGTTTAAGGTGAAAGGAAGTATAAAAAAGTTCTTCTAAATACATAAATCGAGTTAAAAAGTACACCCCCTAAATAACTACAGACAAACATTTGGGGTGTAAAAAACACTACAAATAACTCAATCACCTGATTTACAATGCATAGTATTAGTTTTATAATTGAAAAACATGTCGTTACACCCTACTTATAAACCATAAAAAGGACATTATAAGTATCAAATGTGTCATTATATCCAGCTTATAAGCTTGTTTTTTTTTCGTTTTTGTCAACCTAAGTGTAAACCTAAGTGTAAACCTAAACCCTAAATTCATGTATTTTTCATGTTTTTGGGTATTTCTTTAAACGGCATTTAAAGGCATAAAAAAGCCACTTTATCCAAGTGGCTCATATAGTTTCGTCTCACGCCCTAAAATGGCTTAAATCCCTTTATTTATTAGCTTTATCGGTAATATTCACATCGTATTTACCCATTACATTACCCTTTTTACCCTTTAATGGGTAATTTCAAAAGGTCAATAGGTAATCTTTAGGTAATCTCCAGATACCAAACGGTAATTTTGTACGTTTCTTTTCTTTTACCTTTTTTACCCTTTTTGGTTCTAAGCCCTTGTTTTCATTGGTTTTCTACCCTTTTTTACCTTTTTTGGTTCTTGTACTATTCTATTTAGGGGTAATAGATTCGCTTGACTCTTGGGCACTAGAAAAAAATTGAAAAGAAAATAGTGCAAAAAAAAGATAAACATACTTCATAACAAATTATTTAAAAAATTAACTCCTCATTGTAATAAAAATAAGGAATCTAAACACAAACAAAAATTGAAGGGAAGTAAAATATATTATTTTGATGTATCTAATTTACAAAATAATAATCACAAACAAAACATTAATCACTTTTATATCATACCCTTAGACTTCTCCTCAATCCATTTAGACATGTATTTTGAGTTTTTAAAACTATGGAAATTCAGCATAGTTTGTTGAAAAGAAAAGCTTTGTTTTTCTGAATTTCTCAAGGCTTCTTCTAAATTTGGAATAAATAGATTTGAGTCGAAATTCTGACTAATGATATCATCGGCCTTAGATGAAAAACGATTCCACATATTCTCATTAGAATACAATTTTACAGCCTGTTCAACAATATCATCAACATCATCAGATATTATACCTAACCAATTCTTTTCATTTGGCATACCTTCGGCGCCAACAGAGGTAGTTATTGAAGGAGTTTTACACATTAAAGCATCGAAAAACTTACCTTTTATACCTGCACCATATCTAAGAGGAGCCAACAAAACACGTGACTTCCGAATGACATAATGTGCATCTTTAGCCCAACCTTTCACAATAAATCCAGTTTTTGGATCGTGTAATTCAGTCACCTGTTGTTTTGGATATGAACCATAAATATGAATCTCAGCTTCTGGCAGTTTTATTCTTATTTTTGGCCAAATTTTTTGTTTTAAAAATAAAACGGAATCTACATTTGGTTGATGACGAAAACTACCAATCGTCATGAAGTGTTCTCGCTCATTAAATGCAGGTGCTTCAGGTATCTTACAATCTGAAATAAAGGGAAAATATAAAAGTTGATTTTTACTTATTTGGAAAGTATTTTCTAAAAGTTTCATTTCAAAAGTGGAAATCATTAAACTTAAATGAGAACGAGAAATAGAGGCAATTTCTCTTTTTGTAACGTCCGATTCTAATAATAACTGTTCTGAAAATTCAATTTTTTTCTTAACACAATGTGCTCTTACTTTTCGTAAACAATGTAAATCTTCTGTGTCTAGAACACGAATTGCTTTCGGACAGAATTCGGCTATTCGCCATCCGAATTGTTCTTCCATAATAAAACGATCGAACATGACAACATTAGGACTTAAAGCTTTGACCCAAGCATCAAAATTGGAATGATTGACTTCAATATGATGAGTTTCTACTTGTAAAGACTGTAAATTAAAAGCATACTCCGTTTTCATATTAGGACTAGCAAAATGAATATTAAAACCCATTTGGTTGAATGCCTTTATGAGTTGTAACATTCTATATCCAGCCGCAGAAGAATTTGGTTCTGGCCATACAAACCCAATAATTAAAAGAACTTTTTTTTCCATATCCTTTACAGTCTCTTTCCTTTTCATTCCGAAATTTTAACAAATTTAATATTATAAAAAACAAAAGGCTCAATATAAATTGAACCTTTAAAGGAATTAATTGAAAAGATTTAAAAACGGTTCAAAAATTTATCTATTAATGACAATTCACCTCAATCAATTTCTTAATATAATAGTTCATAAAAATCAATACGAAGGTAATTCCGTATAAAAATTACCCTCGTATTAGTTTTAAGAGTAAGAACTACTCTTGTATTTTCATTTAATTAACTCCCTAAAATTCTCCTCACAAAGCGAGAATTCAGTTCTAATAAAGAAATAACTCATAAGCAAAACAAAAAAGGCCTATATTCCAAATGGAATACAGACCTTTTAATATCTAAAATAAGTATTTCTTATTTTACCTCTTCAAA
>JBMYWP010000103.1:0-9668 GCA_049607525.1 Flavobacteriales bacterium | reverse complement strand
GAATTGCTTAAAAACCACTAGTGGACATTTTTCCTAATTTTTGGCATGGAGCCCAATAGGGAAATTCTGGTAAACCAGAATTAACTTGCAAACAATTTATTGATGTATTAAATATTAATAATCCATTCGCTGGTGACTCTATAAGGCTCTTTTCTAACTCTGTCAATCTAGGTATTAATAAACCTTTACTGTTACTATTAATATCAACGATAGAACTTTCATTTGGATTTGTTGTCCCTATTCCAATTTGGGAATAAGAATTCAGGTTGAATAAAAAACTGATCCCTATAAAAATAAGTGTCTTCTTTATCATAATTAAATATTTTTGTAAATATAATATTTTTCACTAATTATATTAGTATTTAATTATATTAACCTACATTTATTTAGTATATAATTTTTTATAGGTCGTTTTTGTAAAAAAAAAGAGAACTTTTAATTAATAAAAGTTCTCTCAAGTTAATTATTTAGGTTGTATATAGGTTAAATTTCGAAACCATTTCAACGCACGTTGAATTATGTGTCTAATTTCTAATATAATATCCAGCTGGAGAGGATAAAAATTTATATATAAATTTATGCATTGACCTGGGTAATGTTCTTTTTGAATTCATTAAAGATGGTAAACCATTTTTACTACAACTAAAAAAACATTCCCGATCTCTTCTTATAATACCAATAATAGAAATATAACTAATGGAAAAATAATAACATCCATCCTTAAATTCCTTATTCTTTATCTCTAGAATTATTGCCATATTTACCGATTTTTAAGACCTGCACGGGTCTATTGATTAATAATTACTTATTTAGTACAAAAGTTGTAAAATTCTTATCGCTTTCCAACCATACAATTAAATCTCTAAAAAAATAGGCTATAGAATAAACATCAAGATTTTTAAGATTTTCTTTTACACCATAATAATGATGTATGTTTGAAATAGTTTCTCGTTTAAAATCAGGTGTTATATTCAGAAAAATAGACATCTTTTTGCCTCCAAGTTCATTTTTATATGGTGTAACCTTTCGTCGTCGTCCTAATCTGACATAATTAAAATAATCACTATCTGATATAGGTGTAACATCCTTCGTATCAATATTATTTTCGAAAAAATCAATAACAATCTTTTTAAAAAAATATGTTCTATTATATGGTTCAGAAATACCTGAAGCAAAATACATATTAGTAAATTCTATAAATTTATCTTTATAGTATTTATCAACCTTAAACTCAATAGGTTTAATTTTTGTTCCGTCATTAGAATTATCGTCATTTTTACGAGCAGGTATTTTATTTTTAACCAATGAGATATTGGATAAATTTAAACCTACTCCTTTTCCTTTTTTATCAGTCATAACCTCTTACTTTATTTTCGTTAATAGCTCTTCTCCTAATCCTTTAAAATCAATAGAAGCTCTACAATTAGGACTATAATCAAATATAGTCTTACCTTTTCTTACAGCCTTTTGGACCATTGAATCCTGCCTAATATAGTGTGTAAATAAATACTCTCCAATCCCTGACTCTTTCAAAATACTACTGTAATATTCAAATGATTTTTTTGTAACCAAAACATTACTAAAAAACACCCCTGCAAACTGTAGATTCAAACTGTTATCCTCAATTAACTTGAATACTGAACCTAAAAAAACATTTAAATTCTTTATAGGATATTCATCAGCTTCAACTGGAACTAAGAAATAATCAGAACCCAATAATGCCAAATCTCCCTGAACTACATCAACATGATTAATTGTAGTAGGTGGGCAATCAATTAGAATATAATCAAAGATTCCTTTAAGGGCTGATAATTGCTGTTTTAAATCATTTTTCTTGAACAATGATGCCACAAAATATTTATTACCTGGTAATAACCACATATTCTTTTGAACCTCTTCAAAAGTTAATCCATCTTCTCCATTTAAGAAATCTACAACATCATACAAGTCTTCAGATACATCCACTCCTACACCATGCGATAAATCACATTGCGGATCAAAATCAAGTAGTAAAACTTTACTACCAGAATTTGCAAAATGAGCACCTATATGAATAGTATTAGTAGTTTTTCCTACTCCTCCTTTTTGATTAATAATTGAAATAACACACATATCTTTTATTTACTATAATTAACTTCGATATTCGAAACAGGATGTTTAGTATTATTTGGGTAATTGAAATAAGAAAC
Source organism: Flavobacteriales bacterium (assembly GCA_049607525.1). Taxonomy (GTDB): domain Bacteria; phylum Bacteroidota; class Bacteroidia; order Flavobacteriales; family CAJXXR01; genus JBMYYR01. The sequence continues at coordinate 7,479 of JBMYWP010000103.1, read as the reverse complement.
AATCTTATTATTACCATCACCTTCATATACGTTTATCATCACCCAAGTATCTAAATCCTTTTCAATATGGCTAAATGTGGCCATAAACCCTCTAACAGTTGTACGTCTAGTTCGACTAGTTCCGTCACTTAACTTAATCCAAACCTTTAATTTTTTCATACTGTAAATATAATACTTTTTTGCAATAACAACAAGCAATAAAGTATTAAATGTAAAATTTAGGCGAATTTTCAGGCTTATTCTTTCCTTCTGGTGTGTGTGCATATAAAGCATTGGCATACCTTTGTAAAGACTCTAGAAATCGACGACCTTGATAATGGGTTACAGGTAATTTACGCATTTTGCATTGTCTTTTATACTCAGCAAATGATGCTAAAAACAAATCGAAATTATTTTTGTTTTTTAATACAATTTTAAGATGCTTCAAGTCTTTTTCCTCTAATCCATTTCTATGCCTAAAATAATTTATCTTTTGTGTAACTTGTATATTGAAAGATGTTGTTTCTTTCAACGGAGTCATTAGATTAGGAACAACGGTATAAGGCACAATATGTATTAGATTATCAGAATAAGAATAATTAAACGAAGTGTTAGAATACTTGTCTAAATTTATTTTTACCTTTTTAAGAAATTCCCTATTCATGTCAGCATAACGCTTATAGCCTTTCCCATCAAAAAAATATTCATTAAGAGTTTCCAACTTAACTTTTGTTCCTTCATTTTTCAGAGTCATAAGCCATATGTGAAATAAAAAATGCTTTGAATTAGAAAGATTAAAAGCTAAATCGTACATCATTTTATTATAAAATGATGTATCAATTAGTCTTTTTACCCAAAATTTAGGAATTTGAAATCCAATATATCCATTCGAATAAGTTGCTACATTAATAAAACCTACTTTAGTTCGAACCTTTTCCCCTTGTGCATTAATACTTTCATGCCAATCAAAACCATAGTTAGATAGATAATCTAAGGCTGTTTTTACATGTTCAGTATTCTTTGATTTAGATATTTCAGATATTTTAAATTTAAAAGCAGCAAACGAATTATAATCCGAATCTAAATCCTGATCAAATAGTGTACGGTAATTCTCTAAATCATTTGAATATTTAAAGGCATCATCCTTTAAATCGTTTATAATCTTAACAATAATACGTCCAGCATGAATACTTAATTCTGTATTGAACCTTTTTCCTGTTTTAAAAAAATCCAAAAATCGATTCGAAACATTAACTGTATCTCCTTTTGGTTTGGTTGGAATTTGTCTAATTTTTTTGTGATTATTTCGCATATAAGTACTATATTTGTCGTGTTGGTGGATTATAGGAAGCTATAATTCATATTAAAAAGATAGATTTTATTAATAAGATTTATCTTTTTTTTTGTAAAAATAATAAAAAAAAACTTTTTCAACAAGTAATAAATGTAAATAATAGTAAATAAGTGTGTGTAAAAACGAAAACGAATGTAAAAGTGAATTTTTAAGTGTGTGTAAAAACGAACTATAACTAAATACAATTTTATAAATTACTAATTATATAAATATTTTACTTAAAATATCAAATTTAATTATATGGTGAATATTTTCTAAATCCACCAACACTTTCTCCCTGTCCGGGAGGACACTTTCTTTCTTGTATTTGACAACCTTTGTTGCTATCGTATACAGACATTTTTCTTTTATTATAATAATTAATTTTAATTGTGTTTTAAATAATTTTAGCGATTGTAAAAACGAGCTTCAAGACCACGTAAACACTGATTTTTTTACAAAAACTTGGTGTGTGTAAAAACGAATATTGATGTGTGTAAAAACGAATATTGATGTGTGTAAAAACGAATATTGGTGTGTGTAAAAACGAATATTGATGTGTGTAAAAACGAATATTGGTGTGTGTAAAAACGAAAAATAGTGTGTGTAAAAACGAAAATCATGGTAATAGTGTGTGTAAAAACGAAATAAGCTCTCTAATTAATTAGAGAGCTTATTTTTATTATGTTAGATTCTGAATTTTTTCTTCGAGCTTTTTTATTCTATCTTTCTCGTTTCTATCGTATAACTTTTCAATTTCGATTACATTTTTCTTATCAGAAAGTTTAATCACTTCATAAAAGCCCTTATTAATCTCATTTGAGGCAATAGAACAGTTTTCGTAGGTTGAAACCTGTGATTTAATAAAAACCCTTACAAAACGATTAAAAAGGCTATTGTCAAACTTCTTTAATAACTTATCGAAGTCCTTTACATCTCCTAAACTTTTCTTTAGTGCATCTTGTTTATTCCAATCAGCTGATTTAATTGTAGAGAATACAAAGGTTAATTTTTCCAAATCTGTTAATTCTGACTCATCATTTTCAAAATGGGGTAAATCATATAGTTCTTTTAGTAATTTAGTTCCTTCTATTTCCTTTTTTCTTATTTCTCTTGCCTTAAGTTTCTGAACCTTTTCCTCATTTGTACAATCATCCATTTTCTTTTTACTTACTTCAATATTGGATTCTTCTTTAACTGTAGGTAAAAACAAATATTCAGTATCATTTATAAGGTCTAAGGAAAATGTAGAAAATTTATTTGCTTTTAAATATCTTTTATCATTTAAGGCTTCCTCCCATTCCTTTTTTTCGTTTTCAAAAGTTTCAATATAATCCTTATAATCTTCTTCTAATTCCTCCTGGTCTTCCATTGGACCATGTTCTTTTTCAAAATCTTGTAAAGTCATCTTTTCGGTAGGTTTTTCTATTAACCAACCATCCCCATATCCAAATGGTATAACTTTATTTTCAATTAATATTGCTTCTATTCTTTTCATGTTATCACTATTATAACCAGAAAAGGAATATTCATTTGCCACCAAGATTCTATCCTCTTTTTTCGATTCTTTAATTATTGAAATAAAACTTTCTTTCTGTTTCTTTTCAAAACAAGGTATATTAGTACAAAATTGCTTACCATCACTAAATAAATCCCCTTGATTCAAGGTATTAAATACACATGTAGAACAAGCTGAACAACCAACAACAATATTCTCTTTTGATAAATCAAAATTGGCATTTTTCAGATCAAAACTTTCTTGTTTTAAAAATGATTCAAATTGATATTTATTCCATTCACCTTCTAGAGTATCAAATAAAGCTTTTTGTTTATCTTCATTTAACGCACTTATTTTTAGTGCATAGGTTAATTTAATAACCCCATCCGAAACCATTTTTTTAAACCCATCATTCAATTGAGCTAAAGAAAATCTTTGATATACAAAAGGTACACTTTTTCCAATTTTTAAAGCAATATCCTCAACCGAATAACCTAATTGTTTAAGAATATTAAACGAATCAGATTCTTCAATAGGGTCTATTTCTTCTCTTTGTAAGTTTTCTACAATTTGCATTTCTAAAATTATATCATCAGATAAATCTTTTTTGATTATACAATTTATGCGGTCCAAATTTACCATTAAAGAAGCTCTATATCTTCTCTCTCCTGCAATTATCATATATTTTTTACCCTCAATAGGTCTTACAACAATAGGTTGCATTAAACCTAACTCCTTAATACTGTTACCAAGTTCTATTAAAGATTCCTCCTTAAATGTTTTTCGGGGTTGATTTGGGTCTACTACTATACTGCTTAATAGTAATTCTTGAACGCTTTCTTTTTTACTTTTCATAATGTACCGACTTTTACACCCTGCACGGGGTTTGATTAATAATTTAACTTATGTAAATATAACACTTTTAATCTTGTTAAACAAGTAATAAAGTAAATAAAATTAGATGAAAAAATATAATTTAATAGTAATAATATTAGGCTGTTATTTAAAAAATTACCTACTCGGCATCGTGCTCGGCTGTCGGTCCGAAAACCGACAAAAGAAACCTTCAGACAAACACACCTGGAGTAATTAGCAAAATTACTCCAGAACCTATTTCCATTTTATTATTGCGAAATTCTTATTAACTACTTACTCGTATAACGGTGCAACAAATAAAGCTATTTTACGGCTTTAAATTAGCCAAAAGGAAACAACGTCCCTTTTGGTGTTTTAAAGTTGTAAAATACATTTGTGTAACCGTTCTACGAAATAGTAAGTAGTTAATAAGAATATTGATAGGAAAAAAAAACTGCTGAGAGATCAGCAGACAAACAAAATCCTAATTTGGTATATATTTTTATTACAAAAAATATATACCAAATTAGGATTCCTTTTTATGTTAGCCCGATTATTTTTTTACGGGCCAACATAATTTTTAATGTTCTTGAGGCAAATACAAAACTTTAGTATCAAACCAGATTGTTATTTTATCCAAAGGAAAGTTTGTAAATCCTATTTCTTCAATATGAAGAACATTATCATTTCCATCATCGTAAACAATTTTTGCTTTATTGTCAACAACTAACATAGTAATAGTTAGAAAATCCTCATTCATTAACGCCTCATTAAATGGGATAATCATTCCAAAGTGTAATAAAAGCCAATTGGCTTGACATTCATCGACAACCGTTTTAACACCTTCAGAATATATAACCCCATTCATTGTAGGGTGAACGGTGAAAATCTGGCTACCACAACAATTTGCCAATTTGTTTAAAATACTTTCTTTACTATTCATAATTTACCGAATTTAAAGCCCTGCACGGGGCTTGATTAATAATTTAACTTATGTAAATATAACACTTTTAAACTTGCTGCACAAGTAATAAAGCGATAATTTAAGATATTATAACAAATTGTTTTTTAGAATTATCGACAGAAACTGAAACAGATTCAGACCAATATTCATAAAATTTTCTATTCGTAGATAATTGAAGTTTAGCTTCTTCAGGGCATTTAAATTTTCTTAAAATTACATTTCCATAAATTATTGCATACTTATTACCTCTATTCGAAACCTTTGCAACATTTAATTTTATCATAATGTACCGACTTTTACACCCTGCACGGGGCTTGATTAATAATTTAACTTATGTAAATATAACACTTTTACACTTGTTGCACAAGTAATAAAGTAAATAAAATTAAATAAAAAAATATAATTTAATAGTACTAATATTAGACTGTTAGTTGAAAAATTACCTACTCGGCATCGTGCTCGGCTGTCGGTCCGAAAACCGACAAAACCAACCTTCAGACAAACACACCTGGAGTAATTTTTTTTAATTACTCCAGATCATATTTCCAATTTATTATTGCGAAATTCTTATTAACTACTTACTCGTATAACGGTGCAACAAATAAAGCTATTTTACGGCTTTAAATTAGCCAAAAGGAAACAACGTCCCTTTTGGTGTTTTAAAGTTGTAAAATACATTTGTGTAACCGTTCTACGAAATAGTAAGTAGTTAATAAGAATATTGATAGGAAAAAAAACTGCTGAGAGATCAGCAGACAAACAAAATCCCAATTTGGTATATATTTTTATTACAAAAATATATACCAAATTGGGATTCCTTTTTTTTAATTGTAATTGGTAGAACAACAAACATTTCTACCAATTACAATTTACTCCAAAATTGTTTTCAGAATATTTCTATCGTAAGTAAACACAAAACCTGCCTTAATACAATTATTATTATATCTTTTGTAAATAATTTCAGTTTCATCTGGAAATTCAACACTGATAAAAGCTTCATTATCATTCATAGAAAAATAACTAATATGAAAAGGGGCGTCTTTTGGTAAGTCTTCCTCTTTCAAAATTTTTAACATATCATCAATAATAGATTTAAATCCCCCTTTGTACATTTTTAAAACATCCGTAGAAAAATCTACTCCATTTTTACTTTCTTTACTATTCATAATTTACCGATTTTTAAGACCTGCGCGGGTCTTTTGATTAAAAATTCACTTATGTAAAGATAACACTTTTACACTTGTAAAACAAGTATAAAAGCAAATAGTTAGCTAAATAAATCGCCATAACTCATAGTAGGTAAGATTGTATTATTCTTACTATTATTAATTGCAATTTGTTGTTTTTCTAAATATTCTGAATCATTAACAACTTTAATAGGAATATTTGGATCAATGTTTATTTCATAAACTCTATAAGTTTTTAGATTTAGAGCATCTCCCCAAATAATACGACCTTTTAGTCCATGAAAACATAAATTTAAAGCTGAAATATTACAAGCCCTTAAATCAATATCAACACCTTCTACATAAGATGGTGCACCCTTCCCATTAGATAAAGAAGCTAACAATGTTCTCCCTGTTCCTACCGCACAATCCAAAACGCTTTTACCATCAAAATCACCTTGAACCATTGCCATTAGTTTACACAAATTAATCGGTGTTAAAAATTGTCCATTTCTTTGATTTGTACAACCAATTTCTTCAAGTATATCCCCTAAAAAATCAGTCCAAAGATTACTACTTAATTCCTTTTTAAATAGCATTATTATATCTCCAAATAAAGCAGGAAATTGGTTTAAATCCGTTTTACTATATCGTTTTATCCTATTGAAATACTCTATCTCAAAAGTTTCTAAAGCCAAAGCACAAACGCCCATTTGCATTAAATCATCAAAAACTTGATGCACACCATAGGAACGTCCTAAGTATTCTATTTTTTTTATTATATCTTTTTTACTACTCATAATATACCGACTTTTATGCCCTGCACGGGGCTTGATTAGTAATTTTACTTATGTAAATATAATACTTTTACACTTGTAACGCAAGTAATAAAGTAAATAAAAATGAATAAAAAAATATAATTTAATAGTTATATTATTAGGTAGTTATTTTAAAATTACATACTCGGCCTCGTGCTCGGCTGTCGGGACGAACCCCGACAAAAAGAAACCTTCAGACAAAAGTACCTGGAGTAATTAGCAAAATTACTCCAGAACCAATTTCCATTTTATTATTGCGAAATTCTTATTAACTACTTACTCGTATAACGGTGCAACAAATAAAGCTATTTTACGGCTTTAAATTAGCCAAAAGGAAACAACGTCCCTTTTGGTGTTTTAAGGCCGTAAAATACATTTGTGTAACCGTTCTACGAAATAGTAAGGAGTTTAGAAGAATATTGATCGGAAAAAAACACCTGCTGAGAGATCAGCAGACAAACAAAACCGGTTCTCTATTTATATTTTTACTTTAAAAAATATAAATAGAGAACCGGACCTTTTGAAAAATTAAGTGAAATGATCTATTTTTTTGATGGTATATTTTCAATTTCCGTTTTCAACTTAGATGTATACTCTTGCATTTTATCTAAAATTACATTAGAAACGGAATTCGTAACATCACTATTCATAATACTTTGTTGTAAATTCTCAATATTTTCAAACACATTTTTAGACATGATATTTTCCGTTTTTTTCAATGCAACATCATAGGAATTTTTAAAAAAATCATCATCGTCTTTTTTTTCTTTTAATGATGGATTTTCTCTTTCTAAACGTTCTAAACGTTTATTAACTAAACTACTATCGGCTAAAGACCGATAGGTTTGGGTTTCGCCTAAAGGCGA
>JBMYWP010000102.1:0-9843 GCA_049607525.1 Flavobacteriales bacterium | reverse complement strand
TATGGCAACGAAATTATTGGGAACACATCATCAGAGATCAACAATCATTTAAAAATATTTCGAATTATATAATTAATAACCCAAAGAAATGGGAATTAGATAAATTAAATAACAAAAATATATAGAGAATTCATGAATATGAATGAAAACCTTACAAACCATAAGTCAATAAACAAATCCTTTAAGGGGTATTAATGTTTTGTTTATCTTTTTTGTACTTTAGCCATGCAAATTGCAAAAGACCAAAAATTATACAAGAGCGCTTTAATATAAAAACCATTGAAAGTTTATCGGGAATAAAAATACCTACTATCCGAACTTGGGAAAAACGGTATTCTATTCTTAAACCCAATAGAACCGAAACTGGCGTGCGTTTGTACACGACAGAAGAGGTGAGTCATTTTCTGAATATTGTTTATTTGAATAAAAATGGTTGGAAAATATCCAATATTTCAAAGCTTTCTAAAAAGGAAATTCAATACCATGTCAATACAATTGACGAAACAATAGGTGGTTATTCATCGGAAATTGACCGTTTTATCTTGGCTATTCTAACCTTTAATCAGGATAAAATAAACTTAATTTATAAAGAGTTGGTTGCAGAGCATGGCTTTGAAAAAGTTGTTGAGGATTATCTATTTCCTCTACTGTATCGTATTGGAATCCTTTGGCAAACAGATACTATTGAGATTATTCACGAGCATTTTATATCCAGTTTTATTAAGCAAAAAATAATTTTCGAAATTGAAAACAATGCCATAGACGTCAGTAAAAAGCAAACCTTATATATCTTGTTTTTACCCAGTAACGAAATGCACGAAATTGCCTTAAGGTATTTACAATACAAGTTAAGTAAGGCCGGCAGCAGAAAGACGCTTTATTTGGGAAATCATACGGAGTTAAATCAATTGTTGAGGTTTAAGAATCAATCGGATTTGGAGTTTATTACAAACCTAACCGTTAATCCGCATTCTAAATCTTTAGATGCTTATATGAAGAAGCTTTATGAATTCTCCAACGAAACTCAATTATTAGTCCGTTTGTTTGGGCCACAATTTCAAACCCATCAGGAGATAATTTCCGAACATGAAGGGGTTTTGGTTTATAAAAGTAGTCAACAATTAATGGATGATTTGAAAATTTAACATCGTTACGTTTTATTTTGTTTAGTTTTTTTGTAATTTTACTAAGCAAAATAAATCATATGACATCTATTTCTATTATCGGTTCAGGATTTTCATCCCTTTCAGCAGCTTGTTATCTAGCCAAACAAGGCTATGAGGTAGATGTTTACGAAAAAAACAACTATTTAGGAGGCCGTGCCCGTCAATTAAAAAAAGATGGATTTACCTTTGACATGGGACCAACATTTTATTGGATGCCCGACGTTTTTGAAAAATTCTTTAATGATTTTAATAAAAATGTTGAGGATTATTATGTCTTAGATAAATTGAATCCTGGTTATAGAGTTTATTTTGTAGATGAGCATTATGTTGATGTTGAAGATAAGCTAGATAAGATAAAAGCTAGTTTTGAAGCTATAGAAAAGGGAAGTGGAGAAAAATTAGAAGGGTTTTTACATAAGGCAAAGTCCAATTATGAATTAGCCATTCAAAACTTAGTTTACCAACCTGGTGAGCATATTTTGGAGATAATCAATACCAAAACAGCTTTTAAAGCTAATTTATTTCTAAAATCCATCCGAAAGGATATACAAAAGGTTGTTCAACATCCGCATTTGAGAAAAATTTTAGAATTTCCAGTACTCTTCTTGGGTGCTAAACCTTCTAACACCCCAGCCTTTTACAATTTTATGAATTATGCCGATATGGTTTTGGGAACTTGGCATCCTAAGGGTGGGATGTATAAGGTTGTTGAAGCTATGGTAGAACTAGGAACAAGTTTGGGTGTTCGGTATCATATACATTCGGAGGTGGAGTCTTTACAAGTAGATGCGGATAATAATATTAAAAGTCTTAAAATTAATAATAAACAAATACCTACCGATATTGTATTAAGTAGTGCCGATTATGTACATACCGAAACTTTATTACCCAAAGCATTTAGACAATACTCTGAGCAATATTGGTCAAAAAAAACCTTTGCACCTTCAGCTTTGCTCTTTTATGTAGGCTTTAGTGAATCTATACCAAAAGTTAAACACCACAGTTTGTTTTTTGATACAGATTTTGAAACCCATGCCGAGGAAATTTACGATACTAAGAAATGGCCATCCGATCCATTATTTTATGCAAGTTTTCCAAGTAAAACCGATGCAACCATTCATCCAGAAGGTACAGAAATGGGTATTTTTCTTATACCATTAGCTACGGGCTTAGAAGATACCGAAGCATTGAGAACTCTTTATTTTAATAAAATCTGCAAAAGATTAGAAACCATTACAAAAACCGATATTCAATCGACCATTTTGTTTAAAGAATCCTTTTGTGTTAACGATTTTAAAAAAGATTATAACTCCTATAAAGGCAACGCTTATGGTTTGGCTAATACCTTATTTCAAACCCATATTCTCCGACCAAAACTAAAAAGTAAAACCATTCACAACTTATATTTTACGGGACAATTAACGGTGCCCGGACCTGGTGTTCCTCCGGCAATTATTTCGGGAAATATAGTGAGTAATCTGATACATAAATACCATCCAACAACCAAAAAAGACATAAGAATATGAAGGCATTATTTGATCAATCTTCGCAAAAAATTAGTGAGTTAGTAACCAATACGTATTCTACTTCTTTTTCATTAGCATGCAAGCTTCTTTCTCCCAAAATTAGGGCCGATATCTATTCTATTTATGGTTTTGTGCGTTATGCCGATGAAATTGTGGATAGTTTTGAAGGTTATGATCAGGAAGTATTGTTAAATGAATTTGAGGCCGATTATTATAAAGCTTTAGAAAGAAAAATTAGTGTAAATCCCATCATTCATTCCTTTCAAAATGTGGTGCATAAATATCAAATAGAAGATCATATGGTTCAGGCTTTTCTCCAGTCTATGCGTATGGATTTGGATAAAAAGGAATACGATAATCATTTAGATTACGAAACCTATATTTATGGATCTGCCGATGTGGTTGGCTTAATGTGTTTAAAGGTTTTTGTTAATGGAAATCAAGAAAAGTTTGAGGCTTTAAAAGCATCTTCCATGAAACTAGGATCGGCCTTTCAAAAGGTTAATTTTTTGAGAGATTTAAAAGATGACTCCGAAAGACTGGCGCGTTCTTATTTTCCGAATGTCGATTTAAATAAGCTAAGTAAACAGGATAAGGCTAATATAATTCAAGAAATTGAAAACGATTTTAACGAGGCTTATGCGGGTATTATAAAACTACCTTTAGAATCGAGACTTGGGGTTTACACGGCTTATAAATATTATAAAAAGCTGTTGCAAAAACTAAAAAACACGGAGTCTAAGGATATTTTAAATGCAAGAATACGCATCTCAGATCCCATGAAGATTTTTATCTTAAGTAAGTCATATATTCGTTTTCAATTCAATGTATTATGATTATTTATAGCCTTTGTTTTTTATTGATGAATAATCAGATGGTTAAATCTCAAGAAGATGTGGTTTCTGAATTTCATGCCATACAACATAAAGAGAATGAGCAGATTTTTATTGAAACCTATAAAAATAAATCTATTGATGCTCAGGCCTATGTTTTGGCATTAGAGATGAAAAAGGCGGAATACACTATTTTGCCCTGGAAAAAATTGGATATATTTAATACCAAAAAGAAAGAACTTAATGCCCTAATTGCGAAATATCCCGAAAATATTCATTTGAGATACATGCGTTTGTATTTACAAGAAAATACACCTAAAATACTTGGCTACACAACCAATATTAAGGAAGATAAAGCGTTCTTAAAAAAGAAACTAGAAACGGAAGATCCGTCCGATTATATGGATACATACATTAAACAAAACACCTCGCTATGATACTTTGGTATATACTCATTACTCTTGGAACTTTTTTGTTAATGGAAGGGGTAACTTGGTTTACCCACAAATATATTATGCATGGATTTTTGTGGTATTTGCATAAAGATCATCATCAACCTACCAAAAGTGCTTTGGAAAAGAACGACGCCTTTTTTATCATATTTGCAACACCCAGTATTCTTCTTTTTTATTTTGGAACTCTGCCTACCATCAATTATAAATTCTTTATTGGTTTGGGTATTTTATTGTACGGTTTAGCTTATTTTTTAATTCACGATGTTTTAATTCACAAAAGGTTTAATTGGTTTAACACCACCAAAAGCAAATACTTTAACGGTTTAAAACGTGGACATAGAATGCATCATAAACATATAAATAAAGAAAAAGGTGAGTGTTTTGGTATGTTATACGTGGCTTCCAAATATTTTAAAACAAAACGTTTATGACCTGGCTATATCTTCTATTAAACTTGGGGTCGTTTAGTATTCCTTTTTTATATTCCTTTGAAAAAAACATGCGTTTTATTAAGCATATAAAGCCTCTGGCTGTTTCAACGGCTATTACGGCTTTGTTTTTTATTTTATGGGATGTTTGGTTTACAAAAATGGGCGTTTGGGGATTTAATCCGAAATATTATTTGGGCCAAGAGGTTTTAGCTTTACCTATAGAAGAATGGTTGTTTTTTATTTGTATTCCTTATGCCTGTATTTTTACGCATAGTGCCATTTTCTATTTTAATCCATCTTTAAAATTAAAGGATAAACTATCGGGTTTTATTACTGCTTTTTTGCTTATTCTGGGTCTAAGTCTTGCCTTTATGAATACAGATAAGATCTATACCTTTATAAATTTTATTGTGTTTACTTTGGTTTTAGGATTTGGTTATATAACCAACAAAAGCCTTTTACAAAAGTTTTATATTTCCTTTTTAGTTATTCTTATTCCTTTTATCCTGGTTAACGGTATATTAACAGGTAGTTTTATAGAAGAAGAAGTTGTTTGGTACAATAATGCCGAAAATTTAAACCTCCGATTATTAACAATTCCAATAGAAGATATGGGTTATGCGTTTAGCCTATTGTTTTCTAATCTACTCATATTTGAAACCCTAAAAAAATCGACAACATTATGGCCAAGAAAAAAAATATTACCCAAGACCAAATCATAGAATGGTATATGAACGATGTTTTAACAGATACGGATGTATTAAAAAGCGTCTTTTCATTTGCTCAAAGTCATCAGTTCGACGAAACTAAATTTTATGAATTCTTTTCGGGTTTCCAACATTTAGATAAAGTAATATTTAAAATATTTGGACAAAAAACCTTGGAAATACTATCGGAAGATATGGAGTATTCTCGTGGAGATGCACGACATAAAACCCTAAGTTTCTATTTTACTTTTTTTGAATTACTTACCGCCAACAGATCTTTTGTTGTTCAGAAACTGAAATCCAATGCTAATAAGCTTGAAAGCTTAATGTGTTTAAAAGAGTTGCGTATGGTTTTTATTGACTTTATTCAAGGTTTAGATGTTCAGAAAATGGATTTGAAAAACGAAACGCTTACTAAAATTCAGACCACCAGTTATCAAGAAAGTGCCTGGGTGCAATTTTTATTTTGCTTGCAGTTTTGGTTAAATGACGAATCACCGAGGTTTGAAAAAACGGATTTATTCATAGAGAAATCTGTTCGTGCGGCATTCGATTTAACAGAAACCACGCCCTTAAATAGTGTTTTAGACTTTGCAAAGTTTATTTATCAAGAAAAATTTAGTCGTTAGGTTATGAAAAGTATAAACTCTATTCCAACATCAAAAATACAGCGGGCCACCAAAATGGTTACTACAGGTATAAAAGTAAGTGGTAATTATATAAAATATTATGGCGACAAACTCACAAAAACAGAAGAAGAAGCCAAACAAAACTTGAATGAATCTAATGCTTCGGATATTTACGATGGATTAAAAACCTTGAAAGGGTCGGCTTTAAAAGTGGCCCAAATGTTAAGCATGGAAAAAAATATTCTTCCTCGTGCTTATGTCGAGAAATTTTCTTTGTCGCAATTTTCGGTTCCGCCGCTTTCTCCGGCTTTGGTTCAAAAAGTTTTTAAACAATATTTTAGTAAAAATCCATCTCAGGTATTCGATAGGTTTGATATTCATTCTGTAAATGCAGCCAGTATTGGTCAGGTTCATAAAGCAACCAAAGATGGGAAAACACTTGCAGTAAAAATTCAATATCCGGGTGTTTCGGATAGTATTTCGTCGGATTTGGCTATGGTTAAACCTATCGCTATTAGAATGTTTAATATACAGGGCGAAGGTTCTGATGAATATTTTAAAGAAGTTGAAAATAAATTGAAGGAAGAAACCGATTATGTCAATGAACTTAATCAAAGCGTCGAGATTTCAAAGGCTTGTCAGGCTATTTCAGGTTTAAAATTTCCTAATTATTATTCAGAATATTCTAACGATAAAATATTAACCATGGATTGGATGCCTGGCGTCCATATTTCCGAATATATTGATTCAAAACCATCTCAAGCCCATTTAAATCAGGTAGGGCAAGCCTTGTGGGACTTTTATATGTTTCAAATTCATCATTTAAAAAAGGTGCATGCCGACCCGCATCCAGGTAATTTCTTGGTTTCCGAAAATCATGAGTTAATGGTTATTGATTTTGGTTGTATGAAAGCCATTCCAGAAAGTTTTTACATTCCCTATTTTGAACTATCCAAGAAAGAGAATATAGAAGATTTGGCCTATTTTGAATCCAGACTTTATACACTAGAAATATTAAGAGAAGATGATTCTCCAGAGGAAATCGTATTCTTTAAAGCTTTGTTTCACGAAATGTTAAGTCTTTTCACTTTGCCTTTTCAGAGTGAAGAATTTGACTTTTCGAGCGAAGATTTCTTTGGGAGAATTGCTGATTTAAGTCAGAAATATGCCCAATCTACCGAATTAAAAAAGATGAACGGAAATCGTGGCTCCAAACATTTTATTTATATCAACAGAACCTTTTTTGGTTTGTATAATTTAATGCACGATTTAAAAGCTCAAAACATAAAAATAAACAATTACCAAACGCTTTTAAATGAAGTATAGTCGTACAGATATTGATGCACTTCCGTCTCGGGAACGCGCACATTTAATAAATACCATTTCGGGTTTTAAGTCTGCCAACTTAATTGGAACCCAATCGGTAAACGGAACAACCAATGTTGCGGTTTTTAGTTCGGTTATGCATTTTGGTGCCTCTCCGCCAGTTATTGGCTTTGTTTTAAGACCAACTACGGTAGAAAGAAACACGTATAATAACATTCTTGAAACGGACTATTATACCATAAATAGCATTCACAAATCAATAATTGTTGATGCTCATCATACATCGGCAAAATATCCTAAAGAAATTTCTGAATTTTCTAAAACAGCACTTAAAGAGCAATATCATCCATCGTTTCCAGCGCCATTTGTAAAGGATAGTCCTGTTCAAATTGGTTTAAAATTTTTGGAAGAACATGTTATGGCATTTAATGGAACACGTTTAATTTTAGGTGAAGTGGTTTATGTTCATTTGGATGATAAATTATTTAATGCGGATAAAACAATTGATTTAACCAAAGGTGAAACAGCTGTAATTACCGGATTAGATGGATATTCTATTCCAAAAACGATTCAACGTTTTTCTTATCAAAAACCAAAATGAAAGCATTTAGAAAACAATTTTCATTAGCGTATTTTATGCTATTCATTCTATTAAATTTCGGGGCTTTAGGATTTGGAATCTATTTGATGAATGGAGGTCCCTTGTCGGAATGGTACACAGCTTTAAATCAAGCACCTTGGACACCACCTAATCCGACTTTTGGTATAGCCTGGTCTATTATTATGGTATTTTTTGCTTTATTTATGGAACAACTTATGCGCCATAAAGAGAATAGCTTTGATTTGTGGATGCTTTTTGGTGTGCAATGGATTTTAAATGCAGGTTGGAATTTAATTTTCTTTAATCTTCATCAGGTGTTCTTCGGACTCTTGGTGTTAATCGTGCTTTTAGTCTTTGTTTTGTACTTAAGTATTTTGGGTTATTCCCAATCCAAAAAACTCGTATTATTTAACATGCCTTATTTACTTTGGCTTCTTGTTGCCATTAGTTTAAATGGGTATATTTTGTTAATGAATTGATTTGGTTTGATTAAAATAAAGTTAGTCATTGATTTCAAAGGTTTTTAATAACAGAAAGTTCTAAAGTTTTTCTCAATATTCCAATAAATTATGAAGACAGAAATTTCCATTATGTGGTTTAGGCGAGATTTAAGGCTCGAAGATAATCATGCCTTATCAAAAGCTTTAGAAAGTGGTAAAAAGGTACTTCCTATTTTTATTTTTGATGTGGATTTACTGAATAATCTTAAAAAAGATGACCACCGCGTTACTTATATTCATTCGGAATTAGCAAAAATGAACACCGTTTTAAAGGATAAATTTGAGAGTTCTTTAGCTGTGTTTTATGGCAAACCTTTGGATGTGTTTTCAAAATTAATAAATCAATATAGGCTAGATAAAGTCTATTTAAATCAGGACTACGAACCTCAGGCAATACAACGAGATGATGCGGTTAAAACGTATTTGAAGTTACAAGGTATACCGCTTTGTTCATATAAAGATCAAGTGATTTTCGAAAAAGGAGAAGTGGTAAAAGATTGTGGGAATCCATATATTGTTTACACACCTTATATGAAGCGTTGGAAAATGACTTTTAATCGAAACATGCCTATTCACGAATTTGATTGTGATACGCCGAACTATTTACAGCATCAAGAACCTTTTTTATCTCTGGAGGATATAGGTTTTACGTCTTCTAAAATGGCCATGCCAATAATAAACATCCAGCAAGACTTGATAAATTCTTATGGTTTGTGGAGAGATTATCCGTCTAAACCAAATACCAGCCGAATAGGAACAGCTCTTCGTTTTGGAACTGTGAGTATTCGAGCCCTCATGCAAAAAGCAATAAAGTCTGACGATAAAACATTTATGAATGAACTTATTTGGAGAGAGTTTTTTATGCAAGTTCTCTGGCATTTTCCACATACCAATCATAAGTGTTTTAGAGAAAAGTATGAGCAAATTCCTTGGAGAAATGATTCCTCAGAATTTCAAAAATGGAAAGACGGACAAACCGGTTATCCTATTGTTGATGCAGGAATGAGAGAACTCAATGAAACGGGTTATATGCACAATAGGGTAAGGATGATAACCGCAAGTTTTCTTTGTAAACATTTACTTATTGACTGGCGAAAAGGAGAACGATATTTTGCCGAGAAACTATTCGATTACGAACTGTCATCAAACGTTGGAAACTGGCAATGGGCAGCTGGTTCAGGTGTAGATGCTGCCCCATATTTTCGTGTTTTTAACCCAGAACTACAAATGAAGAAATTTGATGCCCAAGGGGAGTATATTAGAAAATGGGTTCCCGAATATTTCGGATATGGTTACCCAACGCCAATGGTAGACCACAAAACTGCCCGAATAAGAGCTATTGAAACCTATAAGATGGCGCTTCGGTAAATTTGGGTTTGGTTATTGTTTTTTTTGGTTTGACTTTTTTTTATTCTGGTCATGCCCATTTCAATAGACCAAACATGATACAAAAGCGATTTTACATAAAAACGATTGAAAGTTTATCAGTAAAACGCATTACTTTATGTTGCTAGTTGTTTAGGGATTAAAGTCAGTTAAATAAGAATCTAACCGTTAACCACTAAAAACAACTAACCCCTAAAATAAAACTCATCTCTCAAACCTCATCGTTCATTACTAAAAGACCACCTCGTCAACTTCGTTGCCACTCCTCCAAAGAGGAGAATTT
>JBMYWP010000101.1:0-10113 GCA_049607525.1 Flavobacteriales bacterium | reverse complement strand
TGTCCAAATAGCCTGTATAGACCAAATCATCTCAACTAGTCATACTTGAAGTATGCAAAACAAACAACAACAACAAACTCAAATTTTGGAAACCTGTTTCGACTATTACCTCAGCGAATGTGAATTTACCAAACAATTACGACCTCAAACCTTAAAATCCTATCGAGATGTTTTTGAAACATTCAGTCGGGTAATGCCCGAATTAAAACAAGTGTCAGATTTAAGAATTTACACCTTCCATGAATTTTTTAAACGATTGAGTACTCGAAAACGAAAAATAGGTCAGCAGTATAAAACGACAGGAGTCAAACCATCGACCATACGGACCTACTATAATAAGCTCATTGCTTTTTTCCATTGGCTAGAGGATAAAAACTATTTACAAGAGGGATTTTGTAAAAAGATAACCAAACCTCCCAAGCCAAAATATGATGATGATAAAGCCTTAGATTCGGAAGAAATTTCAAGAATTATATCTGCAATAACGATTCATACTGTTAAAGACGATTTTCTGAATATAAGAGATTTAGTTATGATACAAATTTTGCTTTATACAGGAATTCGAAAAGGGGAATTGTTAGGTTTACAAATTACGGATATACACTTTGATCAACGTCAATTACAAATCCGAGCAGAAACTTCTAAATCAAAACGCAACAGGAAAATACCATTACACACCAATTTATTGATTCTTTTAAGAAAATATCTAAATCAAAGAAAGCAACTCAATTATAAAACCCCTTTTTTAATTTGCTCAAGTAAATCGGATTCTAAACTTAGTGTTCATGGATTAAAACATTGGGTTGAAAAGTACAAAAGGCTATCGGGTGTTAAATTTCATATCCATCAATTCAGACATACTTTTGCTTGTTCACTAGCCAAAACCAATGCAGATATCATTAGTATTATGAGAGTTTTAGGACATACAACTACAGCTATGACTCAGCGGTATTTACGATCCATAAAAATAGAAGAATCAAGGTCATATATTGATGCTTTATCTTATTAATAACCATGGTACACTTAAGGAGTCGACACTTATTATAATAATAAGAAAACAGAAGACTTAAGGAAAAAAACGTGGTCGTAGAAAAAGGAAATAAAATCACCTCAAATTCCCATATAAGCCTTATAAAATAGGCTAATATTGGAATTCGGTATGGGGTGAATTCCTTGCACTGACGAGGTGGCAGGTTCGAGTCCTGTCAGGTCCACCAATGAGCCTTATAATTTGGGCTAATATCCAAATTTAAGGCTAAAAAATAGCCCTTCTACGACCACGTCTCTAAAAAAGGTGGTCCTAGACACAAGCAAAATCCTTAAGTATATCTGTTTTCATTACAAGAAAAATGAAATTAGAATTATTACTTGAGGATTTTTGTCATCACTCCAAATACATCCGTGGAGTAAGTGAAAATACAGTCAAACGGTATAAACAAAAAGTCGGTTTTTTCATCACTAGCATGGGAGTTACCACAACAGATGAAGTTACCCAAAGAACAGTACATGCCTTTTTTATGTATGGTCGTAGTGAGAAAAAATGGAAGGCAAGTTCGTATCGAACCTATCATATGAGTTTATTAGTTTTTTTAAGATATGGTGTGAAATTGGGATACTTTGAAGAAAACTATGCTGATCATATTGAGGTACCAAAATTGGAGAAAAGCCTTCCTAAAGCCTTGAAAAAGGATGAAGCCTACCGAATACTTGAATATGCTAAAAATATCCCTTATACCCAGAGTTTTGTGCGTTACAGAAACCATGCACTCTTTGCGGTCTTTCTATATGCAGGATTAAGAAAAAGTGAAGCATTAAATTTAAAACTAGCCGATGTGGATTTAGAAAACAGAACTTTATTTGTTAGACAAGGAAAAGGGAATAAAGATCGTATCATTCCCATGAGTTTTACCTTGGTTCAAATATTGAAAACATATTTTGAAGAAAGAACGAAGCAAAAGAAAACCTGTATTCAGTTTTTTGTTTGTTCAAATAGAGATAGAGGCTTTAATGAATCTGGGTTAAAATTAATAACCAATCGATTAAAACAAACCACAAAAATAGATTTCAATATTCATAAACTTCGGCATACGTTTGCCACTTTAATGGTGGAGGGAGGCTGCGATATTTTTAGTCTTTCTAAAATGCTCGGCCATAGTGATATAAAAACCACGACCATTTACCTATCGGCATCAGCCAAACATTTACGAAGTCAGGTGATGAAACATCCCCTTAATTCTTTAGAGTTGGTATAGTTCAAAAGAAACAGCAACACTTTGTCCAAACTGCCTGTATAGTTTTAAAATTGGTAACTGGATAAACTTTAGGTATATGCAATATTATACAAACGTGCCTAATTTTATTATTGATGAATACTTTCAAAAGCTAAAACCATCGGAAGCCATGATTTTAATGATTATTGTTCGCCAAACATACGGGTGGTATGACAGCAAACGAAGAAGTCATAAAAAGCGAGATTGGATATCCCATCGTTTCTTTCATCAAAAGACAAATATTTCTATACGAACCATCACCACAGTTATTGAAGGCCTCATAGAAAAGAGAGTCATATTAGCTTCGGATGGAAACGGAGTACCTTTGTTGGATGCCAATGCCCGATTACATGCGAGTAGGATTTATTATGAGGTAATAGGAAAATCAGTAACTCCATTTAATAATAAAGTACCTGAAGAGGCTAAAAAGGAGGTGAAATTTCTAAGTGATAAAGAAAGAATAGAAGAAATTAAAGCTCTGCAAAAATTACATCAAATGCCCAATAAGCCCCAATAAAGCACCTTTTACAGGTGTTTTTCTTGTAATAATTGCATAGGTTTAAGCTCATATAAGGGTAAATAAGTAAGAGTTCTGTATATAAAGAAGCATAGTCCTGCAAGTTTTTACATCAACCCCTGCAATTTTTGCATACTACAAAATTAAAACTTACAAAAATAAAACCTACAAAAGGCTTTTTAAATCTTTAGAATAATACAAAGGAAACAATATAAAAAATACAACCAGAAATTCGATGAATCATGAATTTAGAGCCTTTAAGTAATATAAGAATATTTGTTTCCAGATGTGAAACAAAAAGAAAAAAGCAGGAAAGATTTGACATCTTTCACAAATAAAAACAACTCTAAATTAGAACTGTCCAAATCGCCAGTATAGTATAGATCCTTAGAACTTGTTAAAATGAAAAAGACCGTTACAGAATACCATTAACAATAACTCTGTAAGGTCTTTTACATTTAATGACAACCAGAAATTATTTACGTCGAGAACGTAAACAAACCAATGTCACCCAAAAAGATATAGCACATCTTCTTGGTGGGACTGACTCTTCAGTAATCTACAAAGTTGAAGAAGGTCTACGTCAAGCCAGTCTTGATTTAACTATACTGTACAATTTACTTTTTAGCAAATCTGTCGTAGAATTATTTCCTCAAGATGTACAACGAGTAAAACTCCAATTGAAGGAAAGAATTCCAGGATTGATTTTAGAACTCGAAGAATTGAAAGAAACGCCTGATACTCGAGCGAGAATCGATTATTTTGAATTCACTTTAAACGAATTAATTAAAGCAGATTCTAGTCTATGAGTTTAACTAAAAAAGAAAAAGTAGTATTGGCAATTTATCCCAATGCCCTTGGATTAGGATACGCTTTATTTGAAAGTACGCAAGCTTTAATTTACCAACAACTCATTCGGGTTCGCCCAATGTGCAATGGGAAATGTAAATCTATATTAAAAAAACTGATGACAGATTTAAGACCCGATGTGGTCATTTTAGAAGATACGACCTGCACAAGTTCACGGAAAAGGGGACGAGTCATGCGGTTATTAAAATTTATAACCAAGCAAGCCAAACTCAGAAACATGGTGCTATTTAAATATTCCCGAAATCAGATAAGAGAAGTATTCTCTGTTTACAAAGCCCAAACCAAATACGCGATAGCTTGTCAGATAGCAGAATGGTTTCCAAAACTAAAATCGAAACTCCCCAGACCTTGGAAATTAGGAGATGCCGAAGGGCATAATCAAGGAATGTTTGATGCAGTGAGTCTGGGATTGACTCATTATTATTTGAGGTGATTGAAAATGAAAAAAGACTTAACATAAAATTATTTCTAATTATGTTAAGCCTTTTTCATTTTGACATTCAAGAACTCACATAAATGTGAACCTTGGATATTCAGAGATAAATCTCTGTTGGGCTGATTCCTCAGCTCATATTATAAAATCGTATGATTCAAAATGTGTGGTAATAAGACTTTCATATTCATTATTGAATATGAAAACCTGTGGATAAGTGTAGCATTCTCCATTGACAAATATTAGATGAAATGTATTATAAATATTGAAACTAAACAGTTAAGCAAAACAGAGCTTATTTAAATAGATAATTTCTGTTTTGTTTAACTGTTAAAAAGAAATAATTATGAAAAGTCATGTTGAAGAGTCTAAAGGATTTAATGAGTTAATGTATATGTTTCCGCAAAGTCCATTAAGTCGTAAGTATAAATTTATCTGTATTACACCAGATATGCTTAGAACGGGTGTTAATTTTGATAAATTTTGTAAAGAAATAGGGAAAGGAGGCATTCAAATGTCAACTAAATTAAGTGCAAATAATGTAAAAGATAATCTTATGGAATATTCTGAGATCAAAATTGATTTTGATCATACTTCGTATTTTGCGTATCAACAAAATCCTAATATTCAAATAGATTTTATTTATTTTTTAATGCAAACATTAAAAGCTGAATACCTTGACGAAGTTCCTTGGGGACAAAAAAGAAAAATATATTTCAACAATTAAAAAAACAAACACCACTACTTCATGTAGTGGCGTTTTTAGTTAATATGTTTGAGTATATTTTCAACTTCTTGAATATCAATGTTGCTAAAAGGAACATATTGGTGAGAAGGGGTTCCATTAATTAGAAATGGAGCATATTTCCCACTCCCTCCAGAGAGTACTTTATGCCAATAACCATTTTCTGTTTTACAAATAGTATCTACTAATTTTTTCCAAACGGAATATTCTATACCAATACCTTTAAAAATAGCTTGGGTACAGCCAAATTTATTACGCAAAATAACAATACCAAATCCCATATTATATTTATTGATATAATTCATCAAAGGTCTATTTCCCATAACAAGTCTTGGAGTTTGATCACAATGAATAATCCATAATGTTTTAGGTTTTTCTTTATTTTTACTAAATTTATTATCTTGGGGTGTAATGCTAAAATTCTGTATTTCTTTTTTAATAATTTCACCATAAGGACATGGTAAGGTTTGATTTGTCTTTAAATCCTTACATATATCATATAGTTCTATAAATGATTGTTGTCCATGATATAGAATTTGCCAGAAATGCATCATCACAATATCTGCTATATCTTCAGGCCATGCTTTATATAGAGCGAAACATATTTTACTAATAAGAAACAATTGAGGAGTCTTTTTTTGAGGTGATAACTTAGCTATATTAAATGAACTTTTCAAATTCAAAACATTAGATTTAATAGTCGTAATTATTGTTTGAAAAGATTGATCATCCTTAGATAAACTACCTTCCATAAATTTATCCAAAGATTTAAGAATAATATTACTCATTTCTTTAGAAGGTTCGTTGATAGGAATATCATTCTCTAAGGCATATAAAACTGATGTCATGGAAACATCCATAAGACTTTTCTTCCATTTAGGACTTAAACATCCCATTATGTTTTTATATTGGACTTCAGATTTTTGAAAGGTAAACTGAACAAAATGTCCAGTTTTTATAATATTTCCGATATGTAAAGGATGAGCGCCTCCAAAAGCATCAATTTTATTAACTTCGTTAATGATTTGACGAATACTTTTAGGTAAAAATCCTTTCGCAAAAGAATTGATAACCATTTGGGAAGATGAAAATACCGTTTTTTCCCCACCTTTCTCATGTTCATCAAAAGAAATTATAGGCTTGGCTCCTCCACTAACTAAGCCTCCAATTCCAAAAACAGCAGCATTTGGCCAGTATGCTTTACAACCTGAATCATTATCTTCAGAATAAATACTCATTTCTAGAAAATCAATATTCCTTTTATGTTTGGGTAACACGGATCGAAATAATAAATCTGCGAAGTATTCATCAAGATGTGGATTCTTATGAGATATTGTACGATCCAGTTTAGCAATGTTCTTTATACCAGATTTAGTTCTATTACATTGTCCTAATATATCTCCAATATATTCAGCACTTTTGAGGTTAACAGCATGGAGGAATCCCCCATTTTTACGTATGTATTCTTTATTTATATTCAACATAGGTCTTTTTTTTGCGTAATAAGATTAAACTTGAATCATCTTTAGGCCAATGTCTGATCTTATTTTCATGTTCAAGAAATGGATTCAATACTTTTAAATGCATCTCAGGAATTAAATCTTGAAAGGTTGGTTTTGAACTGTCCAATTGCTTTGTTATAAACTTATTAAAAACATTACTTTTTAATAAACTATCATTTTTAAATCCATCTGAAGCTACCATGATATTTTCTAAGTTTTCTGTTGCACCTTTTTCAATCAAGTTAAATTGAATTGCACCTTTTGGTTTAATTATACAGGAAGAAAAATACTGTTCAGAATTACTCGACAAATCGTATTGTTTTGTATTTATTTGAACGATACCATCTCCAAAATGAAACACAAAAAATTGTTTTTCTCTTACCACAAATCCAATAATCGTACTGGAAAAGAGATTAGATATAGCGTGGTCAATATTATTAGTCTTTCTAATTGTTTTTAAACACTGTTTCAAGCGTACTTGAGTTTGTTCTGATAGCCATTTAATGAACTTCTCAGGCTTCATTTTATTCTTGCGTGGTACTATGTTTTCTTCACATAGGTTAATTAGCATATTTGATATGAGGATAGAACCAAAATGATTTTGTGAAAATGAATTGTATAAATCTTTGTGTGTACTAGTGCAACCGTCACATAGAATCCCTATTATATAATTCTTGCCAACAGCCATGTTAATTGCGTCTTGATTAGATATTCCTTTTTCAATATGCGAATTTCCTTGCTTTGTTATTGCACCTATAGAAAAATTCAAATTACTTTTTTCAGTGTGCTTTCCTAAATTTCCATATTTGGATATAAAGGCACAATCTTCCCATGTTTTTAAATGCATAACCAATCCGTTTTTATGTTAAATTGCCCTAAGAACATCTTTAATTCTATTGGATCTTTTTTTAAAATTTGATACCCTCGAATAGGTTTTACTATTCTATTAGAGTTTTCAACAACTTTTCTGACTCTCTTCCTACTGTTATTAAAGGCTAGTTTTTGATAATATATTCGTTTTTTATGATGGAAAATATCGACAAAAAACATATATAATTTAGGACAGATTCTTTTAACTTCACTTAAACGATTTAATACATCTTGCAATTCATCTCTTTCGATTAAATGATGATTCTTGATTGTTTTTGTATTTAAGTAATGATAATCTATCAAACTAACACCTCGTTTTTGTGCTTCAAACTTATCAATATATGGTATTACTCCAATCTCAAAAGGCCTTGTCCCAATAATAAACTCAAAGCAAAGTACTGACAGCGCAAAAATATCACTATCGATACTATAATGGAATCCTCCATTATTTGTTGCCCCTTTTTCATAAACATTAACATCAACATATTCCTCAGAAATAAAAGGGCATACAAACTCTCCAATCTGATAAGAGTCAACGTCAATTAAAAAAATTTCTTTTGTGACTTTTTCTACAAGAAAATTTAAAGAATTTATATCACCAATAATAATTTTATTACGATGAAGTAATTGTAGTTTTTCGAAAATAGATTCGACTATTGATATCGCTTCTAAATCTGAAACGACATTCCTTTTGAAAGCATTTTTTCTAAGATCAAATTTAATTTTACCTAATTCCTCTGTATTATTAAAGTAACTCATTGTAAACCCTTTAAGGTTATTATATCTTTGGTTATGATTTAATAAGTACGCTGGGGATATTGGTGAACTTATCCAAGGCTGTTCAGATTCATTAGATATTTGGACTGTTTTATCACAAAATGCTAAGATTTTTTTAATTTTATTTTCGTTCAACACTTGTTCTTTTATTACTTTAAGTAAAGTGTCATTGTTAAGACTGTGAATAACACCTTCGCCACCTCTTGCTATTTCAGTAGTCTCATCAATGGTAATAATTTTTTTTTCTATTTCTATTTCCATAACTATTCAATAACTTGTTGAGACCATAAATCAAAAGCATCTCTTATTGCAGATGGATTACTTTTGTTAATAGCAATATATTTATCAAATCCAATATTAAGCCTTAATTTTTCCAAATCTGATTCATTAAGCTCTTTATCATCCGTCCATCCAATTACTACAGACCCTTGGATGAGCTTTTTTACATGAAGATGCTCCATGAGTTTTCGTACATCTTCACTGTTATGTTTTGTACTAGCGTTATCCTTACCATCAGTTAATATCCCAATACTAATATTAGGCTTTGTTCCTTTTGTTTCTTTAAGTTGTTCAGCTTCCATATGTAATCTCATTAAGACTTCAAATAGAGTGTCATATAAGGCTGTAGTATAATTAGGAAAATAATTCACATTGTCCAACTCTACGATGGAATCATCCGAATCTGAATCCATTATAGAAAGAGTGTTCAAGATATTATGTTCATGACTAAAAGTGTGTTGGCTTAGAAAAAGTGAACCATCCATACACACAGCACTTTTTCTTAATGCATTTAACGCTTTTTTTTGAGAATCTATCACATGATCTCTATAAGGCATCATGGAACCTGAACTATCAATCAATAAACTAGCAAATATTGGAGGGTTGTATATTTTCTCATCGAGGTATTCAAAATTTTGAATGTTCTTACTTTCCATGCTTTCCAAAGTTTTCCCTTTAGATATGATTCCTTTTTCTTCAAGGTCATAAATCTTTTTTACGGGTTTTTTAAATAAGGATTTCGAATAGAAACCTGTTTTAAGATTTGCAATCTTTTTACCTCTAAATTGTTGATACCACTTCATTAACTCTAAAAGATTTAATCGAATAATATCTAAATATGCTTTATCTATACTAGTTGTACCATGTTTAACTTCATTTGATGCTGGTCGAATAGTGTTAAAATAGCGTTTGATTCGATGATCTAAAACCTTATCTGTAAACAAATCGTTTATAAGTTGATAAAACGTTTTTTCAGATACGGATTCATAGGTTCTAATATGAATAGATTGAATAATACGTTCTGCACACGTACCTGCTTGGGTAATAGAAATTTTGAAACTAATTTTTCTATTGCCCATAGCGACATGCCAAGCTTCTATGGCATCCTGTTCAAATCTGTCTAATTCTGCTTTTAAATTCATGCTTTTTTTAGTTTTAAGTTGTTTATGTAAGTTGTTATGTTCGCTTTATTGTATTTTAACTTTAGACTTTTTTGTTATCTATTTTGTATTTCTTAATATTAGCATTTAACGCCTGATTACGAATTCCAAGAGCCTTGGCAGTTTTTGTTTTATTCCATCCATAAAGTCCGAGAACATGCTCTATATGAGTAGCTTTAATATAGTCAAGACTTAAAGATTTTGTAATGATTCGTTTTGTCCAATGCATTTTCTTGAAGTTGTCATGATCTACACAAGTATCGAAATAGGTATAGAACTTTTTAATTAAATTTTGGAGTTCTCTGATGTTACCTGGAAAGTCATGCTTTAGTAAATAGTCTGTAACCTTTATATCCATTTTAAGAAGAGGTTTATTGAAGGCTTCTTTTTCTTTTTTTAGAAAGAAATTTATCCATTTTATTTTTTCAGTTTGGTCAAATATTTTAAATGGAGGGAGGTAGAGTTCTGCAATATGAATTCTGTAAAATAAATCTAGTCTAAATGTTTTGTTTTCAACTTGCTCCCATAAATCTTTATGGGTTGCAAAAATAAATCGAACATCAATTTTTTCTTCTATAGAACTTCCGACTCTTTTTATTGTGGATTCTTGTAAAACCCTCAACAGTGATTGTTGTAGTTTTGGTGAAGCATCACCAATTTCATCTAAGAAAACTGTCCCTCCCTTAGCGG
>JBMYWP010000100.1:0-10465 GCA_049607525.1 Flavobacteriales bacterium | reverse complement strand
TAGTTATTACCTTGTTTATTACCATCATCAACATAGGTTTGACCTCAAATCGTAATTAATGCATTTTTTAATCGTAGTTAAATCGTAGTTAATTATTAGTTAATGTACATTTTGTTTTTTTAGGTTATTGCATAAAAAAAGCCGTAAACCCTTATTTTCATTGAGGTTTACGGCTTTTTTCTCTTTTTGCCTTTTGGTATAATTTGTTATAGGGGGGGTAGGTATGCTCTGCGAGCAATCCGAATTCTTAGTTATTAGCTATTGTACATTTTTTTTATTCAATACATTAAGTTCTATTTCGCAAAATAGTGTAATTGAGTTCATGAATAAGAAAAAGAGTATATCCTCTCCTTTTACAAATTCGAAAGCTATGTTATTGTTTAATATCATTTGTTGGATTTCATCATCAGAATATCCTAAGACATATCCAATAAATCCAGTTTGATCATCTTCGCCATAATATCTAAAACCTGCAATTGGTAAATATTGATGTAACCTATCGATATCATGTATGTTAGTTATTTTTGAAGTATAGCATTCATCAATCTTAAATGTAAGATAACGTTTTTTGATTTTATCTAACATGTGTTCTTGAAAAATAATATCTTCTTTATAAAGATCGTATAAATATGAGTATGGTCTAAATGGGGCATAATCAGATTGTTCAATTGTTTTGTCTTTAATTATGATTTTATCATAGGTGATCTTGCAAAACGGGTCAATAATATTGAAGTAAAGCAAATTCAATAAACGAAAAGCCATAATAGAATGGATTTCAAAAACTTTATGTTTCTTCATATCATTTAATAATGAATACTCTGGGTCTACATCAAGTGTCTCCATGTATTTGAATGCCTTTTCTTTATCGGTTATGTTTTCAAGTACTATATTATAACAATAGTTGCCTCGTTGTATGGCATACTTTGTTCTGACTACACTTAGTTTATATTCTGTTTTTAAAAAGTTTTCTCTTGTGTTATTTGATCCAGGAGCAGAACCGTATTGCACTATTTCTTCATATTTTTTGCTAATATAACCAGATCCTAGGCCTACAAAACCATGATGCCAATCTCCAGTTTCCATAATCTTTCTAGAATTGATATAAAATTGAAAAAAATCGGGGTATTCTTCGAGATATGTTGGGCCGGGATACCATCTATCGTCAAAATTTTCTAAGACATATTTTTTTATGATTTCTTTTGCTTTTTTTTCGTGCATTCGGTGTGTATAGTAGCTAACACCCATATAAACAATCCTCATTTCCAAAAGGTAAATTTAAATCACTTATAAGTGTTTAATTTATTTTCATAAATGTATTGAAATTTACCTAAAAGTTCACCAGTCACTTACTATTAATTGGGCATAATTAATAATAGTCGTTTCGGAATCCTCATCCTGGTATTAATCTAAAATCTCACGTTCTATAAAATGATAATCTTTATCAAAAATGTTGATTTCTAGGTTTTTTCGCTCTTCAGCCTTTAGTTCTGTAATGAAATGTTTAGCTAAGTTTATGTTTTTGAACTTTCTGTAAACATTTCCCCACCCGTTAAATGTATTAAAATTATGTGTCAAAACTTGTCCGTATTGATTTGTGATTAATAGAGCAACTTCCTCTGTTTCTAAAATTGGTTTGGTTATTTCTGTGTCTTTTTCGGTAAGTACTTCGTGCATAATAAATGTCAATATTTCGTCTATTGAAACTCTAGTAAGTAGGTTGTCCGAAAATATTTTTGTTATATTCTGAAAATTAACAGTTACTCCCTTTGAATGATATTTTATTATTATTATGTTATTCAGTTTTTTAGGATGAGAAATTTCTAATTGTCCATCATTCCATTGGTGTTTGATTTCTGGATAATGACTAAGCCAATCTGTTATTTCTTCTTTAAATCTTTTGCCTATGTTATTTCTATAAAATTGATGCATTTTGTCAATATTATTATCGTTCTGACTAAAATGTGTTTTAATTCTGTTTAGTTTTTATTGTAGTCTGTTTAATTCTTTCTATAAATTCATTGTTTCCCGATGATTTCATGCTTAGTTCACCATTTGAAAATCTGATGCTAATTATGAAATCATATTTCAACTGTATTACATGAAAAGTATCTGTCCAAGATTGTCCAATCGAAATCAAATGAAGTGCTGGTTCCAATTTAGATTTATAAATCATTATTCCATCTGTAAATTCGCAGGCAATCCAAAACTGTTCTTTCTTATCAAATGCAAAGTTTAACAGCGACTGTATTTCAGATTCACTCCCGATGAAAGTTGTTTCTTTTATTTCAGTCCACCAGTTACAAAACCTATTGTTGAAATTATTTAGATCACAATAGTGCTTGGATCTTCCAATGAATTTTGTTTCGATTTTCTTTAGAATCTCCTTTCTATCAACATGAGGAGTTGAGAAGTCTTTATCGGCGTACTTCTTTTTAATCAAGTCTATTTTTTCGTTCCAATACATTTATTATCCTAATTTGCTACAACACTTGAATAAACAACCAAACTCGGTGTTTATTCAAGTGATAATTTTATGAAGCAATCACCAATTACTATTCCCAAATAAATTCTAGGTTTTGTATTAAATCTGGATGTAAACTTTTGCTTACAGGGCATGCTTTTCCTGCGTTTTCAAGAATGGTTTTCGATTTTTCATCTAAATCTCCTTTCATCAAAAAGGTGATTTTTATTTCAGAAACACATCTTGGATTAGAACCCATAATTTTTGTGACTTCTGCCTTAGATCCATCTATATTCCAACCTTTTTCATTGGATTTTATCCCCATTATGGTAATAACACATTGTGCCAAGGCATTCGACATCAAATCGGTTGGCGAAAATGTTTCTCCTTTTCCGTTATTGTCTACCGGAGCATCCGAAAGTACGGTTGTATTGGATTTAACATGTATCGATTCGGTTCTTAAATTTCCTAGGTAAGTTACTTTTGTTGTCATAAGGTTATGCGTATTGTTTTTATTTCGAATGGTTCGAATTGTAATTTATCTTTTACTATACCGGTTTTTTTACCTGAATAATGGCAATGATACACTTTCGATTTAGGCTTTCGAGGTGTAACTTGGGCTTTTTCGGTTCGACTAGAGGTGTTCTTTAATTCTAAAACGACTTGTCCGTTTTTATCCGTTTCGTACATGCCAACAATGGTAATGTTGGCATTATTGATGTTGAATAATGGGGTTTTGTAATTTACTTTAGAATCATTGTTCTGAATAATGAGCTTATTTTGTTTTAAACTGCTTTGTTCTTTTTCCTTTCTTTTTATCACGTCAAAAGTATAAGAATCCGTTTTGTTTGTTTTGTTAGTTTGTAAAACAGATCCACGAATGAGCAATTTCAAATTTCTCGGAAAAGAAGATCGATCTAAATATCCCACCTTAAACGGATTATATACCGTTGAATTGTATTGCCAATTTAAACCTTGGTCACTGTTAAGAACAAGTTTGGTATCGTCATACAAAAACACAGATTCCTTCGATTGTAAAACATTAAAATTACTTTGTTCAGAATACCCCAGTTCTTTATCAAAAACTCTGTCAATACTGTATTTTGTAATACCTACCAACTGATTTAATTTAACATGTAAACTGCTGTTTGATATGTTATTTTGTTCTGTTATTTTATATTGAACGTGATTTTTGTTGTGAAAAATACGCTTACTCACCGAAAACAGGAGTGAATCTTGATTAAAATAATCATCCAAAACTTCATAAAACACTGGGCCTTGCATCACTTTTGTTTTTTTACTCAGTTTGGGTGTTTCCCCGTTTTCTAAAACAAGTTCTGGAATAAATAGGGCTTGCTTTTTCTTAGAAATTTTACTTCCATCTGTATTCCAGTTAATAATTCCCGATTTTTTATGAGGCTTTAAGCCTTGAACCTTTAATTTACCTTTTGTTTGTAGACTATTATCCGATAAAACAATGTTTAGCATTTGAAAAGGTGCAATGTGAGCAACATCCAAAATATATTCTCCATCCTTTGTTTTTTGAATGGGAATATTGTTCTGGTCTTTGTCTCTTGCCGATTCAATATCCGTAGATCGATGTTTAATGTTTACTATACCACTAAAAGCATATGGCAGTGGATTGAAGATTTGAATTTTATAAGATGTCAATGTTTCTTTTAAATCTGAACAAATCGGTTGAAAACGGTTTGTGGTTAATGTTTTGTTTTCAGGATAGGATAATAGAAACGGACTTTCTATTTGGTCTGTTTTCTTTAATGTCGATTTATAAGTAGATCGGAAAGACTTTCCAAACGTTTTAAAAGAGGAAAGTTTTATAAACGGACTATGATATTGATCTGCAAAAGTTATAACTGTGTTTTTTAGATCTTCCAATTGTTTTTGAGTGTAAATTGGAATAAAAATATGGCTCTTATTAAAATCGAAATGGTTTTCATCTAATTGGATTAGATGATAAGCGATGGCATTTAATAAGTGAGATGTTTTATAAGCTTTTACAGTATTGTATTGTTTGTAAACCAAAAGATCTTTCCAGCCGTTTGTGAATAAATATGCCCAGTTTTTGTTATTTTCAGTTGGAGCTGCATAAGGTTTTGATGCAAATTGTCCCAACGTTTCAACATTTAGAGCGTTGTATTTATTGAGTTCAGCTCTAGTATAATTGGTTTGTTTAAGATTGAATGCACTAAAACTTGTGATGCCTTGTTCTTGCATTCTTCCAATCACATGTTGGTATGCAGAGTTTAGTTCCACCGAAAAATGCGTTTCCTTGTTAGGGTTTTGTAAATAATGTGCTTTATATAAACTATTTATTTCTACAGGATAGTTAATAGCTGATAAATCAATGTTTTTGGCAGAAATATAAGGGGTTAAATGAATTTCTGGAGTATTCCAACGTTTAAAATGAATATCCTCTTCACCCCAAGAAATACCATTTATCCAAAGTTCGTAGGATAAAGTTTCATTGCGATCTATAATTGGAATGTCAAAAAACATGATATCAAAACCTGGTGTTATATCGAATGTTTTTTTGTGCGTACCAAAAACAATTTCAAGATTCGAAACGCTGTCTATACAACTGGTTTTTATCGCAATTTTCTGAAATAGATCGCCATCTTTTTTGTAAACTAACGGTAATGCTGAAAGCGAAAGATTTTGTGAAATGGCCTGTTTGTATATTAAAACTGGTTCTTTTAATTGGTGACTACATTCAAAAGTAACTGCTTTATTGGCTTTTAATAGATGATTGGGTATGCGTATTTCCAGAATATGTAACGTATCCTTCTTTTGGAAAACGGTGTGTAATTCCAGTTGATGAGATTCTACTTTTCTTCCATCGGCCAAAATGTGAATGTCGTTTGGATTGAATGCATTGACATAAAAGTAGAATTTAGATTCTTCTTGAAGTAAAATAGGAGGTAAGGGTTCACTTGAAAAAGTAGAGGGAACACCTGATTCTATCATTAATGCTTCATTTAAAAAATAAGTGGCATTGTGGTCGAAAATTTCTTTTCCTCGTATGGTGGTTTGGTATCCACTAAATTGATTCGAAGACAATTCAAAACCAAAAGAAAAAGACCATGTCGAAAACATCAACATGGTCCATAAAATATATTTAAGAATGGTGTACTTCATAAAATCTAGAGTCTTCGTTCTGGGAAATTTTGACAGTTGTTGCCTGAGCCGGAAGAATATTTGGAATTTTTTCTGGCCATTCAATCAAACACATGTTTCCCGAATAAAAGTAGTCTTCCACACCAATGTCAAACGCTTCTTCTTCTTCATTTAATCTATAAAAATCGAAATGATAAACGGGTGTTTCTCCATTTACATATTCGTTTACAATAGAGTAACTTGGGCTCGTTACTTTTTCTTCAATCCCCAAAGCCAAACATATTTGCGTAATTAATGTGGTTTTTCCAACGCCAATTTCACCTTCAAAAGTGATGATATTTGATTTACTTAAGGCCAAAATTTCTTTAGCAACATTTGGTAAATCGGACAGTTGGGTTGATTTTATTTTCACTTCAATTTATTTTTTTAATACAACAAACGGACAAATAACCTCTTCTAAAGATATTCCACCATGTTGGTAAGTATCTTTGTAATAACTCACATATTTTTTGTAGTTATTTGGGTAGGCGAAATATTTATAAGGTTTTGCAAATACAAAACTACTCGATAAATTCGATTTTGGTAATTTTATATCTTCTGGTTTTTTAATTTCAAATACGTCTTTTGAGTCTAAAGATAAATTTTTACCTGTTTTATATCTCAAATTTGTACTTGTTTCTTTATCACCAACAATTTTTATTGGTTCTTCAATATTAATCATTCCGTGGTCTGTCGTTAAAAGAACATCAATACCATCGGCTGCCAATTTCTTAAGGACTTGAAACAGATTGGAATTTTTAAACCATGTAAGTGTTAAATCTCGATATGCTTTATCAGAATACGAAAGTTCTTTGATCATGTCAATATTGGTTTTGGCATGGCTTAACATATCTACGAAGTTGTAAATTAAGCAATTGAATCTGTTTTTCGACCAAAGATGATAATCTTTTAATACTTTATCTCCATAAGATTGCTTAATGATTTTTTCGAAATGCCAATCCTCATCATACCCCAATTTCTTTAACTGTAGGTTTAACATTTCGCCTTCAAATTCATTTTTACCACCATCATCGTGGTCAAATTTCCAAAAATCAGGGTGACGACGAGAAATTTCTAAAGGTGTTAATCCACTAAAAAAAGCATTTCGTGCATATTGAGTAGTGGTAGGTAAAATACTATAGTAAAACGTTTCTTTTTTAGAAGAAAATAATTCCGACAATAATGGTTTAATAATCAGATATTGATCATATCTAAAATTATCAATCAAAATAAGACACGTTTTCTCGCTTTTTTTGACCATCGGAAATGCTAATTTCTGGAACGCATTGTGGGAAAGGGTAGGTGCTTCATCTTTATAAGTAAACCAATCTTGGTATTCATCTTTAATAAATTTAAAGAATTCGGCATTTGCTTCCCTTTTCTGAATGTTCACAACTTCAATCATAGATTGATCGAGATCATTAAGTTCAACATCCCAATAGCTTAATTTCTGATAAATAGAATTCCAATCTTCAAAAGATTGAGCCATAGAAATGTCCATGCTCAATGTTCTAAATTCTTTTTGATAATCCTGATTGCTTTTTTCGGTCACCAAACGTTTTTGATCGAAATGCTTTTTTATGGTCAATAATACTTGCATCGGATTTACCGGCTTTATTAAATAATCGGCAATTTTGGCTCCAATAGCCATATCCATTATGCTTTCTTCTTCACTTTTGGTAATCATAACAATTGGAATGTCTATAGAATCATCCATTTGTTCTAGCGTATCCAAACCAGTCATTCCTGGCATATTTTCGTCGAGAAACACAATATCTATTTTTTCTTGACCTAATATTTCAAGTGCATCTTCACCGTTATTTACGGTAACAACTTCATATCCTTTTGTTTCTAGGAAAATGATGTGTGGTTTCAAAAATTCAACCTCATCATCAACCCATAGTATTTTTATATTTTGACTCATATTTTTATCTTTAATACTTATTTCTATCTTTACAAAATAACGCTGTTTTTATGATTTATTGAGTATAAAGATAAAAACATACGTTAATAAATCGTAATTAATTTTTATGGGAAACGGTAAAATTTTCAATGACCCTGTTCACGGATTTATTTCTGTGGAAAATCCGGTTGATTTTAAAGTAATAGAACATTCTTATTTTCAGAGGTTAAGGCGTATTTCTCAGTTGGGTTTAACCTATTTGGTTTATCCTGGAGCTCATCATACAAGATTTCATCATGCTTTAGGTGCGTATCATTTAATGAAAAAAGCCATTCGTACCTTAAAAGAAAAAGGCATAGAAATAAGTTTAGAAGAAGAAAATGGAGCCTGTAGAGCAATTTTATTGCATGATATTGGTCACGGACCTTTTTCTCATGCCCTCGAGCATTCTATTGTTCCACATATTTCTCACGAAGCCATTTCACTAAAACTCATGGAGTTTTTTAATAAAGAATTTCCTGGGGAATTTGACTTGGCCATCAAAATGTTTAAAAAGCAATATCACCGTTCATTTTTTAATGATTTAATTTCGAGTCAGCTCGATGTAGATCGATTAGATTATTTAAAACGCGATAGTTTTTTTACAGGAGTTAGCGAAGGTGTTGTTAATGCCGATCGACTCATTTCTATGATGAACGTGGTGGGTAATGAACTTGTAATAGAACAAAAGGCTATTTATTCGGTCGAAAAATTTATTCTTTCTAGAAGATTAATGTATTGGCAAGTGTATTTACATAAAACAGTTTTGTCGGCAGAAATTGTGCTCGAAAAAATATTGAAGCGCGCGAAATACCTCGTTTTAAATGGTAAAACATTGTTTTCGACGAAAAATATGCATTATTTTCTTTCGAATACCGTTCTTATTGAAGATTTTAATAAAGAAGAGGTTTTGGCTAAATTTTGTGCCCTAGATGAATATGATATTATGTCGAGTATTAAAGAATGGGTAGATTCGGATGATTTTATTTTGTCGAATTTATGTGGCAGAATTGTGAATAGAGACTTATTGAAACTGAAATTTAATGATTCTCACCCCGAAAATTGGGACGATTACATCATAAAAAAGAGAAAAGAGGTCAAAGAAATGTATCAATTGCCTGATGAAGACATCGATTATTTTGTTTTTGAAAATGAAATTTCACAAAGCATATATAATCCAGATTCAGATATTATCCGTATTTATCTGAAAAACGGCGAGGTAGAGCCTTTTGGTGCAAAAACGGAGCATATTAATTTTGGTTTACTTACCGGAATAAACTCTAAAAAGTTCATCTGTTACCCAAACTCTATTTAATATTTATTATTTTTGCATAATTATGGAAATAAAAGCTCATCAAATTGCTAATATTTTAGAGGGAACTGTGGATGGTGATCCTGAAATATTAGTAGACCATTTGTCTAAAATTGAAGAGGGAAAAGAACGTTCACTTTCTTTTCTGTCTAATCCGAAGTATAATCAATATTTATATACAACAAAGGCATCTATTGTTATTGTTAATAACGATTTCATTGCCGAAGACGATTATTCAGCAACACTTATTCGCGTAGACGATTCTTATCAATCTTTCGCGAAATTGCTACAACATATCGATTCTTTAACCATTCCGAAAGTAGGGATAGAACAACCATCATTTGTTCATGAAACTGCAAAAATTGGAAAAGATGTTTATATTGGTGCTTTCGCGTACATAGGCGAAAACGTAACCATTGAAGACGGTGTAAAGATATATCCTCATGTATATATTGGAGACAACAGCATAGTAAAAGCCAATTCTACTTTATATTCTGGAGTTAAAGTATATCATCAATGTCAAATACACAATAACTGTACGTTGCATTCTGGTGTAATTATTGGTTCGGATGGTTTTGGATTTGCTCCTACAAATCAGAAAGATTATTCTAAAATACCACAAATAGGTAATGTTGTTATTGAGGAATATGTAGAGATCGGTGCAAATACGACGATAGATCGTGCAACAATTGGTTCTACTCGTGTAAAAACAGGAACTAAATTGGACAATTTAATTCAAATTGCGCACAATGTTGAAGTTGGGGCTCACAATGTTATTGCGGCTCAAACCGGAATTGCAGGTTCTACAAAAATTGGAGATAACTGTATGATTGGTGGTCAAGTTGCCATAGCCGGTCATATAGAAATAGGAAACGGAGTTAAATTAGCTGCAAAATCTGGAATACCAGCATCTATTGCAGATAATGAAATTCATATGGGACCGGTAGCCTTCGAACGTAGGGACTTTCAGAGGTCGTACATATTGTTTAAAAAACTACCTGATTTAGCTAGAAAAATTAAAAATCTAGAGAAATTAATTCAGGATAATAAATAGAATGAGAAAGCAAAAAACGATAAAAAAATCAGTTTCTATTACAGGAACAGGATTGCATACGGGTTGTTCTACAACGTTAACGTTTTATCCTGCTGCAGAAAACCACGGTTTTCGATTTCTTAGATCCGATCTAGAAAATAAACCTGTAATAAAAGCAGATGCCAGATACGTAAATAAGACCCAACGTGGTACAAGTTTGCATGTAGATGGTGTAGAAGTAAATACTACAGAGCATGTTTTGGCGGCTTTGGTTGGTTTAGAAATAGATAATGTTCTTATTGAACTTACAGCTTCAGAGCCTCCAATTATGGATGGAAGTTCTATAGAATTTATTAAAATTTTAAAAGAAGCAGGAATCGTTGAACAAGATTCAGACGTCGATTTTTTCGAAGTTAAAGAGCCTATTCAATACATTGATGAGGAAACAGGGTCCGAGATGCTTTTGATACCTGCCGAAAACTACCAAATTACAACCATGGTAGATTATGGGACAAGAGTATTAAATACACAACATGCCCATTT
>JBMYWP010000099.1:0-10472 GCA_049607525.1 Flavobacteriales bacterium | reverse complement strand
TGATTCCAAGTTTGAGCATCAATAGAAATCAATCCGTTTGATTCTCTTGTGGAATAAATGCTTTGTCCAGAAACATTATAAATTTGAATAATCAATTCTTCTTCATTAGTATTTATAATATCAAGTTTACTTGTGATAGGGTTATTGATTGAAACATTTAATGCAGCGACTTCTATTGAAAGCGGTTCTAATGTTGAATCTGGATATAAAGTACAAGCGTTTGGATATGGATCTAACTCTAGTGGATCGCCAGGTGTGAGGTCTTTTCCTAAAAATCCAATAAAATTGGGCTTATATTTTACAGCTCTATAAACATCTGTTCTTTCAAATAAACCTGTCGCGTATGATTCCCCCTGAGTTAATATTGTATCTAGATGCTCCCTTGCACCAATTGGCGAATAGTATTCCCAAACTATATTATCATTCGAATCCAATTCTATAAAATACCCAGCAAACAATCCGTTACAAATCAATGTATTGCCGTTATCCAAACGATAGAGACCAGAAAGTTGATCAGAAATATGCCCAGGTTGAACAATATCCAAATTCATCTGATATTCCCAATGAAATGAGTTAGGTAAAAAAGTTTCACCAGGATTTGGAGCCGGGTAACTCCCGTCTGCATTCATATGAGGATCTATAATTGCAGCTTTAGAGGGAATACTAAAAAAATGATTTCCATTATTGTAAATCGTTATTTTCCCTGCATCTTTATACCCTTCTGGAATCCATTCGGCGTGATGTGGATTATGTAATTTTTGACCTCCTGTAGATACTTTATATGTTGCCGGATTTCCCCAACGGTATAATAAATCTCCACCCTTCCCTCTAAGTCCACCAGAAGATGTTTTTGCTTCTTCTGTAGTTGTACTATGATCAATAATCCAAATTTCGCCCTGATGTTTTATTGTAATCAAGATTTGATCTAATTCGGCATTATAATCGATACTGTTGGCATGAAATAAATCTTTCACATAACCCGAAATACGTTTTTTGTTTATATCAAATCTTTGTGGATTGTTTTCTACAACTCCATAATTGAGGCGTGAAGGATCATTATCTTGAATAAGATGATCAAAAATATTCCATTCCCAAACTATATTAGCACCATTTAAGCCTACAGGTTCAATTTCAATAATTTTTTCCATCCACATATAATCATGGTTAAATGATGAATGCATTCCATGTTCTGCCAATACAGTTGCGGGTTGATTTTCCCAAACCAATAAAAGGATATTTCCGTTTGGAAGCAATTCAAAATCATGATGACTGATATACTGACCAGAATCTGACTGAGCAGCAGAAATATAATCATAACTCCATACCACATTATTATTCCAATCAACCTTTTCAAGGCGTCCAGCTTTTCCACCAGTAGTCCCCAAAGGTAATGCCCCAGAAGCCTCAGCAGATCTAAGTAAATGCCCATCTTCTGTTAACTCAACAGAAAATCTTGATTCCGCTGCATGTGTCCATTTATTAATTTCTTCACCACAATTGTTTATCAAATAGGTATGATAACCAAGCAAAGGCGCAAAAAGTGTATATCCATCTAAAGCTTCTGGAGTGTTTTTAATGGCTCCAATTGTATTCGTCTGACAATGAGCATAAGAAATAAAAAAACCGAAAAATAAAAAATAAATTGTTTTCATAGTCTAACTTTTAAGTTAAGAAATAAATAGGGCTAATAATTATAAGTTCCTACTGTGTGTCCCTGTAATTGCATGCATATTGGATATGCGTTATTTAGTCAATTAATTTGAAAAAACGTCTAAATCGATTTTTGATACAACCAAATTCAAGGAGTTGTCCACAAATTAAAATGCTGTTGAATTTGATTAAAAGTATGACTCTTGTTCCGCTCTTAGACTTTGTTCATTAAAATCCAGTTTTCAAGAGCATATATTCTTTAGGTTTACTCTCTTTTTTACAACTTGACAATTTTGGTTGTAGAAACCTCATCAATTCTTACAATATAAACACCAGGCTCCCATTGGTTACAAGTTATTTTTTGATGATTTTCTGATGAAATATCTTCATATATCAATTGACTTCTAAGATTATAAACCTTTATTGAATGAGTCGTTTTATTACCTTTAAAATCAATATAAAAGTGTGATGATACTGGGTTTGGAAGAATGGAATAATTTGGAGTTACTTCATATTCATCGGTTCCAATAATATTTTGGCAAAAAACAGTATCAGGGTCGAGTTCCAAATAGCCTTTTTTAGACAAATCTTTTCCAGAGAATCCATCGTAGTTTAATGGATATCGATAGGTTCTAAAAATAAGGTTTTGACCAGGATTTGGTGTTGTTCCTTGAGCGACTGGATTTCCAGCAATTAAAGGCACTTCATATTCCCAAACAACTTCATTAGCATTATCTATTTCAAATATATAGCCTTGCCTACCGGAACTAATCAAGGTATTTCCGTTTTCAAGCCTTTGTAAACCTCCCAATCCTCTTGTGTACATCTTATTTGTATCAGGGTGTACATATGACCAATCTAAATCATTAGGCTGAAAAGTATTGGTAAAGGTATATTTACAACTGTAGTCATCAAAAAATGGATTAAGTACTCCGATTTTAGAATATGAATCGTCTACGCGATTATTAAAGATTCCAATCTTCCCGAAGTTAGGATCCGTATTTGGTAAATTAAGATCTAACCAGTGTGCATCATGCTGAAAGAATAATTTTTGATCTGTTGAATCTCCTTTTTGATAAGCTTGAGGATTTCCCCAACGATACATTAAATCTCCACCATAATCACAGAGTCCACCAGAACTTGTCGCAGCCTCCTCTGTTGTTGTGCTATGATCAATAATCCAAATTTCGTTGAAATATGGAATACTGAGTAATATTTGATCCATATCCGGACTATAATCAATGGAATTGGCATGAAGCCAATCGGCTTTTCCATCATTGTTGTCATAGTTAATATCAATTCTCAAAGGGTGATCAGCTACCACACCATAATTTTCTTTGGTAGAATCGAAATCTTGAATGAGATGGTCCCATACATTCCATCTCCAAACAATTTCAGCACTATCTGTTCCAATAGGTTTTAGCTCAATAATATGCTCTGGCCATAATTCATTTTCGGTTAATTTGGTTGTATCTCGACCAGCTGCAATAGCCTCTTCTCTCGATTTTTTTTCCCAAGCCAATACTAAAATATTTTCATTGGGTAATATTGCAATATCATGATGCATTCTATTTAGAGAGTCGTTATAAAAATAGCGCCACAATAAATCTCCATCCCAATTGCGTCTCTCAACCATTTCACCGCCACCACCTGCATGAATATTCATATTAGAAGCAGGACCTCTACCTCCTGTGCGAATTAAATCTCCATTGTTGAGAATAAAAGCTGTATTTCCAGGTTTGTAGATAGAGTCTACCCATGTATGTACAATTTCACCACAATTGTCTAATAAATATACGTTTTCCTGGTTATGAGCATATAATAAATTATAGCCTTCCGATGTCTTTTCTGGATTGTAGGATAGTAAACCAACGGTATTTTGGGCAATTAATTGGCTAGAAAAAAAAGAAATAATAAGAAAAATTGAAATGCGTTTCATATAAATGATTTTAGATATCTTAAATTACCTAATATTCCATAAAATGATCATTAATTTCGTTAAATGGTTGAAATAATGAGGTTAACAACAAATTTTTCTTATTATTGGTCAAAGATTGATTTCTACATTCATTTGACCATAATCCATTACTATACTGTGATTTACATCAAAAAAAAAAAAAAAAAAAAAAAATATAACAATAATTACTTTGATACAATTGTTAACAATAATCTGGTTTTCACTTAGAACTAGGCTTCATTACAAAAAAAACAATACCTAATTGAATGATTTAGGGAAGGCTATAGTCAATTCAATTAACACAAATCGAGACCTGAGAACACTACGAATTATGATTATTAATAATAATGTAAAAATTGCAATGTGGTATATTGCAGATTTATTTTATGAAAATATTCCGTATTATTTAGTTGTTGAGGAAGAAAAGATTCTACAATCATCAATGAAAATAAGGATGCGTTCACAAAACGTTAGAAATGTTCCAGATAAATCAAATTTAGATATTCAGACTGAAATACCTTATATTTCAATAACTCCGGCTAAATCTATGGAGAACAAATAATTTTTAGAACAAGGTAATCAAACACATAAGTAATATTGCAGCAAACTGTTTTCAAAACATATAATTGTAAATTAACGACACCAATTTTTACTCTGTGAACAGTTTATCCCAAAAAACCAAAATATTAAAACTCTAACCAGAAGCAATCCAAAATTATCTTCATTTTTAAAGCAAATAAAAATATCAAAAGGAATATAAACATCTAAAAACTTATTTTTTTAGATGAAATCGAATTATTTCTCATAAAAAAAAGCCATTAAAATCACTCCAATTCGGTTGAAAAAATTAATTTTGTGGTGCGTAAAATTTCTTAGGATATAAAAATTCAGAGCATATAATGGCAAAAGTTGAATTAATCATGCCCAAGATGGGTGAAAGTGTTGCTGAGGCAACCATTACAAACTGGGTGAAATCAGTCGGAGATACAATCGAAGTTGATGAAACAGTATTAGAAATTGCTACAGACAAGGTGGATTCTGAAGTTCCGGCTTCAGATAGCGGTGTATTAGTTGAAATTTTATTCGACGTAGATGATGTTGTTGAAGTTGGTCAAACAATCGCCTACATAGAAACAGACGCTGCTGAAGCATCAACATCTGCTCCAGCTGCAACAGAAACATCTGCTCCAGTTCAAGAATTAGAGCAATCTATAAATACAACAGTAGAAGAGCATTCTTCAACAGAAATAAATTCAAAGGAATCGCCATCAGGAAAATTCTTATCGCCACTGGTACGTAGTATAGCTGGAGAAGAAGGAATTTCTATGGATGAATTGGATACAATTACTGGAACAGGTATGGAAGGAAGAATCACTAAACATGATATCCTTCAATATGTGTCTGACAAAAAAGCTGGAAAAGTTTCTGTAGCAAAACCTGCTCCGGTTGCTGCAAGTAAACCTGCACCTGCAAAGTCGACACCAAAAGCTTCTGCTCCAGCTAAAGAAATTAAAGCACCATCGGTACCAGTAGGACCGAATGATGAAATTATTGAAATGGACAGAATGCGTAAGTTAATCGCAGACCACATGGTTATGTCTAAGCATGTTTCTCCTCACGTAACTTCATTTGTTGAAGCCGATGTTACCGATATGGTAAACTGGAGAAATGGTGTGAAAAACGATTTCAAAAAGAGAGAAGGTCAAAACATTACGTTTACACCACTTTTTATTGAAGCTGTTGTAAAAGCAATTAAAGATTACCCTATGATTAACGTGTCTGTAGACGGACACAAGATCATTAAGCATAACGACATTAACGTTGGAATGGCAACTGCACTTCCGTCTGGAAACTTAATTGTGCCAGTAATTAAAAATGCAGATGAAAAGTCTTTACTTGGCATTACTAAAAGTGTTAATGGTTTAGCTAACAAAGCAAGAGCTAATAAATTGGCTCCAGATGATATTTCTGGTGGTACGTTCACCCTTACAAATGTTGGTGGTTTTGGAAATGTTATGGGTACACCTATTATTAACCAACCTCAAGTAGCCATATTAGCTGTTGGAACTATTACTAAAAAACCTGCAGTATTAGAAACAGAACATGGTGATGTCATTGCAATTAGACAAAAAATGTTCTTATCATTGTCTTATGACCACCGTGTAGTAGATGGTAGTTTAGGAGGAATGTTTTTAAGAAGAGTGGCAGATTATTTAGAGCAATTTGATACTTCAAGAACGGTATAATTACA
Source organism: Flavobacteriales bacterium (assembly GCA_049607525.1). Lineage (GTDB taxonomy): Bacteria > Bacteroidota > Bacteroidia > Flavobacteriales > CAJXXR01 > JBMYYR01. Next base: position 4,614 of record JBMYWP010000099.1, on the reverse strand, counting down.
ATTAATGAACGGCAAAACTATTGCCACAAGTTAATTTTTCAATAAACGATGAAAACGAGACATTCAATACGTATTGAATATCTCGTTTTTTCTTCTAATCAAAAAACGATTTTATGTACGCAAAATTTAATCGAGAAATAAAAATAGTATTAGCTGTTTTGTTATTTTCTATGTCTATTTGGCAATTTGTTGAAGGAAATATTGGTAACGGAATTTTCTTATTTTTACTTACTGCCCTTCCTGTGTTTTTAATCTTTTTTAATGAGTATATTATCCTTACTCTATTACAAATGAGAAAACAAGACATGGCCAAAGGAGAATTTTACTTAAATAAAATTACCCACCCAGAAAAATTAGTAAAAAAGCAACATGCTTACTTTTACTTTTTGAAGGGAAATATTGCTTCTCAACACAATATTAATGTTGCAGAAAAACACTTTAAGCAAGCTCAAAAAATTGGTTTATCATCAAATCAGGATTTGGCTATGGTTAAATTGAGTTTAGCTGGTGTTGCTATGCATAGACGTAGAAAACAAGAAGCCCAAAGGTTGTTAACCGAGGCTAAAAAGCTAGATGAGAAAAACATGCTTACAGACCAAATTAAAATGTTTAAGCAAAATCTTAAGAGAATTTAATTAAATTGTGTGAAATTCGAATTATATTGTAAACAATATTGAATTTCTTCGTCTAACTTTGAACAAAAATTAAGATATGAAACATATAGCGTTAGCATTTGCCATGACCTTGATGATTGCATCTTGTGGAGCAAACGATACAAAAAAGGAAACTGTAAAAGAACCTGTAAAGACAACAGCACCAATAAAAGTAGAGATGCCTAAGAAAGCCCCAGTAAAACAAACTGTGGTAGATAATAAGGCCGAAGAAGATGGTTCAGGAATTGTTTGGGTGACAGATGTAAATACAGCTTTTAAATTGTCTAAAAAAACAAACAAACCTGTTTTTGCTTTTTTCACAGGAAAAAAATGGTGTGGATGGTGTAAAAAATTGGTTGCTCAAGTATTAAGCAAGCCTGAATTTGCTAAATATGCAAACGACAAGTACATTATGTTGGAGTTAGACTTCCCTAGAAGAGATCGTTCTAAAATAACACCAGAAATGGTTGCTTTACAACGTAAATTTGGTGTAAGAGGATATCCTTCGGTATTACTTTTAGACCATAAACAAAATTTATTGGGTAGAACAGGTTATCAAAACATGACACCTCAACAATATATTGCTCATTTAGAAACCATGCTTTCTAAAAACTAAGCAAATTAGAATGAGATAAAAGCGGATACATATTTTTGTATCCGTTTTTTTTGTGCCAAAAACTTTCAAGAATAGCAAGTTGTCTAATTGGTATAATTTATATCTTTACGTTATGAAACTGATTATATATATTCCAAAATCTACACCGCGAATTGTTTATACTTTTAAACATATTTTTAAATATATGTTGGGGATAGAGTATGAAATATGTCAGGATTTACAAGCTTTTGTTTCCTATAATGGTCCTAAGTTTTCTTATTCTCAAAAACCCTTTCAATCGGGACTACATTTCCATGCCAATCCCTTACTTTTTGAAAAAGGAATAGGATCTCCAGAAATAACACTTTCATATTATAAAAAAATGCCTTGTATTTTTATGCATAGGCAAAATTCAGAATTACCATTCGATGCATTTGCTGCTACCTTTTTCTTTTTAAGTCGATATGAAGAATATCAGGTACACATTAAAGATCATCACAACCGTTTTAAAGCCAAAGAATCTTTTGCCTATCAAAACCATATTCTACATTTACCTTTGGTAGACAAATGGGCTCTATTGATTGAACAGATTTTACTTGAAAAATTTCCAAATATAGTTACCAAGAAACGAGAATTTAGAGCAATAAACACGCTAGATATAGATCAGGCTTATGCCATTAAAGAAAAAAGTATTTTCAGAATTGTAGGTATTTTAGGGAAATCTTTAATCAAATTTAAATTTTCGGACATTAAACACATTCTAAAAGTCATTTTCGGTAAAGAAAAAGACCCTTATGATACGTTTGACTTTATTATTGAAAACATAAAAAACCACCCGCTTATAGATCACTATTTCTTTTTATTATTAGGAGAATATAGTCGATTTGATAAAAACACACACCCAACAAATAAAAATTTTCAAAATTTAATAAAATCATTAGCAGATTATGCTTTTGTAGGTATTCATCCATCTTACCGATCAAATTCTAACAAGTCGGTACTAGAATCGGAAATAAAGCAGCTTAAACACATTTTACATAGAGAAATTACATCGAGCCGTCAACACTTTTTAAAACTCGAATTACCAAAAACCTATCAAACCTTAGCTGAACTTGGAATTACCCAAGATTTTACCATGGGATATGCCGAAAATAGTGGATTTAGAGCTGGAACATGTACACCATTTCACTTTTACGACCTGGAACTGGAATACGAAACGCCCTTAAAACTATTTCCGTTTTGCATTATGGAGGCCAGTTTAAAATACTATCAGCATTTAACCCCAAAACAAGCAAAAAAAGAAATCAATGGTATGTTAGAGGAAGTAAAAAGGGTGAGAGGAACTTTTATTGCCATTTGGCACAATGAAAGTTTATCTGAAAACGAATTATGGAAAGGTTGGAAAGAAGTATATTTGTATATGTTAAAAAAGTGTCAACATGCCATGGAATAATTATCTTCTTCTTATTGTTGTTGCCTCAACAAAATTTGCTCTTACGCCCTTGGTTTCTTTACCAATGGACATAGGAAGGCAAGAGCTCTTTTTCACCATGTTATTTGGAGGGTTACTGGGGTATTTTGTATTCTTTTATTTTAGTGAGTATCTCATTCATACATTTTCTAATGTTTCGCTTACTAAACGCAAAAAGGAGAAAAAGATTTTCACTAAAAGGAATAGAATGATCATTAATATTGTACGTAAGCGTGGTCTCGTAATTCTTGCTCTTATTACTCCTATTTTATTATCTATTCCCGTAGGCGCTTTTATTGCTGCCAGATATTTCACAAATAAAACCAAAGTAAACCTCGTTATGGTAGGCTCTATATTAACCTGGAGCTTTATCTACACCACGTTTAGATCGTTTTTTGTTCAATAATCCTCTTCGGTAACAATATCGTTTAATAAACTGGTTATTGTTTCATATTCGTATCCCCTAGTCAGACCAAAACGTGTTAATTTATTTATTTTATCGTATTTATTTTTACCCTTAATTGTTTGCCACTTTTTTTTAAGTTGATATTGGATCATCTCATTATATTCTTCTTGATCAATTTCTTCATAACTTTTTTTTATGCAATAAGATGTTAAACCTTTTTGCTTAAGCTGATTTTTTATTTTCACCCATCCCCATTTCTTGTGTCTATAGGCTCCTCTAGTATATGCACGGGCGTAACGCTCTTCGTCTAAAAATTTATTTTCAATTAAAGATTCCATCAATACATCGATCACATTCTGAATTAACCCAAACGATTTTAATTTTTCTTCAACCTCGGAATGACATCGATCTTGATATACACAATATTGCTCAATTTTCAACTTTGCCATTTCAATATCGTAAACTTTCTTTGATTTTGTCAATTTTTTTATATTTTTGTTAAATACTCAACAAATATATCAATAAAATAACAACTTATGCAATCCATTTCCGATGTCGTTGAAAAAATATTAAAGGATAAGCCCTATTTGGCAGAAGCTTTAGTCGAAGGTTTAATCAATGTTTCTTCTTTAGCGCGAAAAGTACAACCCGAAGTGAGTCTGTTATTGGATACTGAATGTGGTATTCCCGCTATTGCCATGGCAATAAAACGACTAGATTTATCCATTCAGACCCGAATTTCAACCAAAATGAAAGCGGTAATCACAAATTTAGGCGATATCATTGTAAGAAATGACCTTTCAAGCTTTACATACAAAAACAGTCCCAGTTTAGAACAAAGAAAATCGGAATTGATGTTTAGCTCTAATTTATCTGACGATAAGTTTTGCACGATTACTCAAGGGGTATTTGAAAGTAATTTTATTGTTGCAAAAGCAATGAAACTTGAAATTGAAACGAAATTTACAAATGAAAACTTAATTTCGTCTCGACATAATTTAACATCACTTAGTGTAAGATTACCTAAAGAGAATGTAGAACTACCTGGCTTATATTATTTCTTTTTCAAACAATTTGCCTGGAACAATATTAATGTATTGGAAGTTATTTCAACCACCAACGAATTTACAGTAGTCGTAGAGGAAGCATTATTAGAGAAAGCCTTTTCAACCATAAAGAATCTTAAAAATAGCTTATTATAAAACAAAAAAAAGAGATTGAAATTCAATCTCTTTTTTTTGTTAATCAGTGCCCAGAACAAGAGTCGAACTTGCACGCCCAAAAGGGCACAGCCCCCTCAAGGCTGCGTGTCTACCAATTTCACCACCTGGGCTAAGGATAATACGAATATAGCATTCTTTTACAAAGAAAAACCTATATGTATAAAAAAAGAGACAAAAAGTCTCTTTTTGTGATTTGTCAGGGGCTCGAACCCTGGACCCTCTCCTTAAAAGGGAGATGCTCTACCAACTGAGCTAACAAATCGCCT
>JBMYWP010000098.1:0-10907 GCA_049607525.1 Flavobacteriales bacterium | reverse complement strand
ACATATCCTATCTGTATTTCTATATATCAGGTCTGCACTTTGGTAAATCCACGCGTAAATGAACATATCCTATCTGTATTTCTATATATCAGGTCTGTATCTTGGTATATCCACGGGTAAATGGATCTATTCTTTCAGAGTCTCACTTCTGGAAAGAAACACTTTATTAAAATGGTTACCTATGAATGAATGGAGGAGAATTTGAGGTGGTAATTTCGAAAAATTCACTTGAATTGACACTCTTTAAGTCTCATCGAGACCCCAGATGTTTTTTTACTAAATGATTAAAATGACGTAACTGTCGAGTTTTCCTAGATCGTTGTTGTTTGTGCGTGTTCTCGATACAAATTGCTTTTCCAATACATTCCTAAACAATTCACTCCCGAATAGTCGGGACAGATCGAACGGACAAATATTACAAACCCATTTCAATGAACAATAAACTCTCGTCAATTCGAGTGGTTTTCATGTAGAGAAACGAAGTGAAAATTGTATTGAGAAGTTGGAGTTTTCCTAGATCTTTGTTGGTAGTGCGTGTTCTCGATACAAATTGTTTTTCCATTGCATTCTAAAACAATTCACTCCCAAATAATCGGGACAGGTCGAACGGACAAATAATGGAAGTGAAACCTATAAATACAATTAGCTAACAGTGTGTTTATTGCACAGTTGCGTCAATGGTAGTGTTTTATTGTGAAGAGTAGCATAACAATAAAATGTATCGAGATGTTCTATTTTCTTACATGGAACTCACGTTATTTAGAAAATATCAAACCATGTAAAAATTTAATCCTGACGAAAGTAGAGTGTTTGATAAAAGAATAAATTACTTAAATTGCAGATAAATCAATATAAGAATAATACAATGAAAACAGTAATATTAATTTTAACAACCAGTCTATTATTTGCGTCCTGCCATGTTGGACGTTTTTTTACGCGTTTAAACGCAAATATTACCGATCATAAAATTTTTCCTTATACAGAAATAAATACTGGAGATGTTGTTTATCAGTTTGCAGAATCTCAAAAAAGTCTGACTATAGAGTCTAAAGGGGAAACTAAACCTTTAGATGATTTTTTAAAGAAAACGTCTACAGTATCTTTTATGGTGATTCAAAAAGACAGTATTTTATTTGAAAATTACTACCTGGGTTATCAACCCGATAATATTTCGAATATTTTCTCTGCTTCAAAGTCTATTACTTCACTTTTGGTTGGTATAGCCTTAGATCAAGGTAAGATTGCAAATATTCAAGATCCGGTTACGAAATACATTCCTGAGCTCAATGACGCAGATCCACTTTTTAAGGAACTGACTATTGAACATTTATTGGATATGCGTTCTGGATTAAAATTTAAAGAAGCTTATCTTAATCCTTTTGCGCATGTAGCTCGTTTGTATTACGGAACCAATCAGCTCAAGCAAATAAAACGATTAAAATTTGAAAGTAAACCAGGCACTAAACATAAATACCAAAGTATTTCAACCACCATTTTAGGTATGGTTGTAGAGCGTGCAACAGAAATGGAACTAGGAAAGTTTTTAGAGAAAAATGTATGGCAACCCATGGGAATGGAATTTGAAGCCACTTGGAGTGTTGATGATAAGAAAAACAGGTCGACCAAGGCATTTTGTTGCTTAAATACCACAGCCAGAGATTTGGCAAAAATTGGTAGATTATATATTAATCATGGAAATTGGAATGGTCAACAAATTGTAAGCAAAGAATGGATAGAACGATCAATAGTTGGAAACATGGAGAATGATTGTTACCAAAACCAATGGTATACCTCTTCAGTTGTTGCTCATAAGTCTAACGAAGTACTGTTGTATCCAGATTCTATAAGTGCTGTAAAGGCTGCAGAGTCTTACAAAATAAAAAGCTTTAACGTATATGAGAAATCAGACGATTCTGGTCAGTGGTATATTAATTATTGTACACAAAGTTATTATGCTGTCGGAATTTTGGGGCAATATCTATTTGTAGATCCTAAACGTGAAATTATTATTGTTCGTTTGGGTGAAAAATGGGATGAGGAATATAAAGCCGTGTTTAATCAGATTGTTTATCAATTAATGGAGAAAGAATCATAAAAAGAAAGTCCAATAAAATTATTTTATTGGACTTTTTTCATTGTCTATTTTTAACCATTTCCTCCAAAGAGAACTTTATTTCAATCGATCAAATAATATGGCCGATTCAACATGTTTTCTGTGTTCTAGAGATGTCATTTCCTCTAATAAATCAAAAGATCCAAGGTAAGACACTAAACTTCCGTTAGACGAGAAGAATTTTCCATCTTTTATAACCGATACTTCGGCATCGTTGGCAACTTTCAAGTTTGGGTATTCGGTTTTTAGAGCTTCTCCACCCGTAACGTAAGTAACAATGTCTTTATTGTCGGCAATTCCACTTTCTCCAATTAAAAATGCACCAGCACAATGGCTCGCCATATAATCGGTGGTTTTGTTTTGAGCTTTTACAAAATCCACTAAAGTTTTGTTAGACGTTTGGTCAGATGGTGTATAAGAACTTGGCACAACCAAAACGTTTAAGTTTGGTACATCATCAATCAAATAATCGGCTTGTACCTTTAAGCCATGTGCACTTTTATAAAGCTTATCTTCTTCGGCAATGGTAATGACGTTAAAACGTGTTTTATTGTCTTTGTCAGTATTAGAAAAAACATCGAGTGGTGCAAGAACTTCATTCATAATTACACCATCGAAAATTAAAACGCCTATAGTTGGTAAATTGGTGTTGATGTCTTTTTTTGTCATAACTTTTTTGATTTCCTGTGTAGATGGATTAACCTTGGTTTGTTTTTGAGAACAACTGAATAGTGATATTCCTATTAAGCTGATTAGGATTATTTTCTTCATGGTAAAATGTTTTAACAAAGGTATTTCATCTGGAAATGATAAAAATTAATCATAATTAAGAACGTCCTTTTTTGTGTTTTACTTTGCTCACAAATTCAGGAGACATTCCTAAATAAGAAGTAATCATATATTGTGGAACACGTTGGGCAAAAGCCACATTGGAATTTAAAAAATGGTGATATAAATCTTCGCCAGAAAGACTAAATGTGTATTGCATTCGTTTTTGACAAGCTATAAATGATTTTTCCATTATTTTTCTGAATAACCTATCCGTTTGGGGAAGTTTAGAACAAAGTTCATCAAAATTCGATTCTGGTAATTCTAAGATCTCTGTGTCTTCTGTGGTTTGTATATAAAATTTGGAAGCTTCTTTACTGGTTAAGCTTTCATAGTCTGTTAGCCACCAGTTATCTACCGCAAAATGAATGATTTGTTCATTGGCCTTTTGGTCAATGTAATACATGCGAATACAGCCTTTTTTGATGTAGTAACGAGCTTTGCAAACCTGTCCCTCTTCAAGAATAAACTCTTTTTTTGCTATGGTTTTTGGTCTTAAGTAAGAATTGAATATTTCGAGTTGTTCTTCGGTAAGGTTTACATAACGTTTGATGTATTCAGCTAAATTGTGATTCATGGTTTTGGTTGATTCCGTTTTTTTTAGTGAAGGGGTTTTTTGTTGATGTGAAAATTAATTTATCGAATAATAGCAGGTGAATGTATTAAAGATGCTCTTATCGGATTTTGTTCTAAAACATATCGCATTCTGCTAATTTGATCTTTTGTAAACATATTCATACACGCATCTTTGGTATAATCCATATAGTTTTGAGTTAAAACAGGTGTTCCGTTACAATTTTCAATTGAATTCGCATCGCAATCACTTGTTTTTCGAGTTACAAATGGCGTATCATCACAATAATCATCATACTCTGTACATAAGGCATTTTCAACTTTTCCCCATAAATGTTCTAGGCCTAAAAAATGGCCAAGTTCATGAGTCAAAGATCTTCCAAGGTTGGCGCCTCCAGGTGTATTGGAAGTTCCAAAATGAGGCGTAGAAATTAATACACCAGTTGTTCCATCGGGATTGGCCGTATCTAGACCAGGAATATTGACATAGGGTACAGAAGATTGTCCTAAAACGGTATTGGCAGGAAATGGGAGCACCCAAATGTTAATATATTGGGATGTGTTCCAGTAACCATAATTGGGAAGTGCATCAAAAAACCAACCTCCGGTCGTATCTGCGGGAATGTCATTGTAATTTACACGATTTATTCCACTTACGCAATTTCCGTCTGGATCAAATTCTGCTAATCTAAATTCAATTCGAGCATCGTCGCTTAACGGATGTGTGTTAAAACCCAACGTTCCAATGCGTCTTCTAAAATCGTCGTTTACCGTTTTTAGCTGTCCAAGAATTCTTTCTTCCGATAAATTATTGCCTTGTCCAACAGCTTCACCGTTATGAACTATATGAACCACAACCGGAAGAGTATATAACTCGTTTGTAGAATTATTGTTTATTGCACTTTCGTCTTCTTTGGAGCAACCCAGTAGAATTAAAAAAGAAAGACTGAGGATATAAAATAACTTCATTTGGGAGGTTTTCCTGTTTGTTTTGCGAGCGAAGTTATACTCTTTATTCTCTATTTTTCTTAATCATGATTAAGAAAATATTTGGCTTGTCATGTTGGTGGAATAGCACAGTGTATTGGGTGTGATATTGTTTTTTGGACTGATGGGTTTATTTAAAGCCAACTATATATGGGGTGTTCATAATAATAAAAATCGTCGGGGTGTAAAGATTTGTAAACGTATTCTCCAAATTCGCTATGCTTGAACATATACGATTGATTATTGTAGATGTTTAATAATTTTGATTGATTTGTTGAGGTATTATTTGAGTTTAAATAATTAAATATAGAGGCCGTAATGTTTTGTTTGTATTTCATTTTCATAAACGAATCAAATGCCCAATGATTTGTTTTATCCTTAAAATGATAATCCATAATTTTTAGAAATGAATGTGGATAGGAAATTGTATCAGAATGAATGTATTGGTAGCATAAATACCAAAGCTGATATTTACTTTTTTCCTTCGATAAATTTTGTAATTGGCTTACCAAAGTTTTGTCTAAATAGGCATTTTTCTCCATCATTTTTAATTTAACTCTATTTAATAAAATTGAATCTCGATTTGAAGGATCAAGTTGAATATATTTAGAGAAATAGTAATTGAAGAATTCATCGTTTATATTTTTAGATAATTCTTGTTCTAAGAAGGTTGATTTATTCAAACCTTGCTTCATTCTTAAAATGGTTTCGAGTTCATTAAGAGAAGATTTATTCAGATCATAATAATCAGTCGTTTTTCTGTAAGGTATATGTTTTACTATTTTGTGAAATAGAATAGAGTCATTTTCAAGTAAGTCAGTCAGTAAATTTTTATTGTAAACATGTAAATAGGGAAGGATTTTATATTTAACAGGAAGAGTCCAATCCTCGTCAACATCTTTTATTAAATTATAGATAAGATTTGAAAGGTGTATTTTTAACCCTACACTAAAATGAGGTTTGAAGATGTTATCGAATCCTTTCGAATACACACCATTTTCCATATTGAGGAAAATAGAATAGGTCGAATAAATATTTGTTTGGTTTTCGATTTCCCACTCCCATGTTTCATGATTTTGGACGGGAAATGGTGCGGTTTGATGTTTTATTTTCTCTAAAAAGGGAATAAATGTGGCCTTTGGAAAGCGAGAAATTGCTTCTAAAGAAACAGGAATGTCCTTCTCTAGAATATATTGAATATATTCCCAATCGTTGGAGTTCTTATAATCCAATAATGGTAATAAGGCTTGAGCATTACTATCTTCTTTTACCATTTTTTTTAAACGTAAATAATTTTTTTCAGATGTTGGTAACTCTTTTATGAAGGTATGAAAGGGATAAATAAATGGACCTTTAATTGTAAAAAGGTGATTGTTTATTTCTTTTTTGAAATTTTCATCGTTTTTGTATTTTATTGAAATGTAGTCAAACATTAATGAACCAATTTCTTCCTCGTCTCCCAAGCAACCATATTGTGTATAAATAGTTGCTGTATCATTTAAATGGCTTTTTATTATTGGAATTAATAGGTCTTCATCTACTTTTCGATTTTTTAATTCATAAAAAGCATAATAACGAACAACCGGAGAAGGGTGTTTGCAGAGCTCAATAAATTCATCTGTAGAAGCTTTGTTTTTGAGTTTTTCGAAACATTTATAGGTGTCAGATTTATAACCTCCATTCCCAATAGCTTCATAATGAAACATTTTTTCTTTTGCTAAAAGATGAACATGTTTTCGGGCTTGTAAGGAAATCTTTTGAGGTTTGTAGCCGTAGTTTTGGGCAGATGCTTTTATTGTAAACAATATTAATATGATTAATGTTATCCTATACATGTCATATGTTTTTTTAGATTAACGCGAGTTGTCAAAACTTTTAATTTATTGAACTAAAACGATGGAAATGTAGTTTAATCAGGTTAATATACAAATTAGTGAATTATTAATTTCGAATTAATATTGGCATTAACCATTTGTAATATATAAACCCCTTTACTCACTTCGGGAATAAGAATCGTTTTTCTATTAATCCCAAGACTCATTGGTATATTTTTTCTGAATATAACTTTTCCCATCGAATTAATAAGTTGGATGGTCTCTAAATTTTCTTTGGGACTTTGATAGTTTATTTGTAAAGTGGACGGACTAGTACTAGGGTTTGGATAAATACTAATACCATTACCAAGAATAATATTTAAAAATAAACGAAGTATTTTGTTGCAATCCGGACCAGTAGGAACCTCAAAATAGATATTTGAATCCGTTTTGGTATATGTTTTTCCATCTATCCAAGTAAAAGTATTAAAAGCTGTTTCGGAAATAGGGTGATAGGTATTACAGTTTTCAAATGCACCGATATCACGAATGCCTTCAATCGGTTTGTTTTGAGCCGTAGATAAATCATTTGGGTTTCCGTTGTTATGTGCTATAGAGGGTAACTTGAAACCTAGGGTTGGAGTTAATCCACCATGATTTTCAAAGCTAGAAAAATTAATATCATTTAAATGAACATTGAGCAAATCTGTAGAAGTTGTTCCTTGTTGAATAGAATCTGTATAGATATTATAAGATGATGAATCTACAACGACATTTGAGAATGCATTTGTTTGATTATTTCTTTTCTGACATTCTAATATCTTAATATTTCCAGGATTGGCAAGTATACTACTACTTATTTCCACTTCGGGCAATCCATCTAAATGTTGAAATCCAAGATAATACCTTGGGTCAAGTAATATTTCATTCGATTGTAAGCTGTCTACGCCTTTTATTGTTGAATTATTTATTTTTAGAACAGTAAAGGCCGAAGCATTACCTTTGTCTTGATTCATTTTTACGGCTGAATTTACTTTGGACTTCATTTTTATTGAGCTTCCTTTTGGAGAATAATTTTCAACTAATGTTGAATTATTAATTTCACAACTTGTCACCGATGTATAATGAATATATTCTCCACCTGATCCCCATTCTTGAGGGGCACTGTACATGTTCACAGAAATTCCACCACCATCGATACCTGCTGTATTTTTATATAAACTCGAATAATTTAGTTCTATTTTTGAAAAGCCTGAGTATGAGCTACAACCATTGGTGAAAATTGCGCCACCAGATTCTAAAGCATGATTATTATGCATATATACTTTATTTAGAGTTATATGTGGGAGTAAATGGTCTTTAAGACTGTTTATGTCGGATATACCACCTCCATTATTTGCTTGACAATTTCTAATGATTGTCTGGTTTATGTTCAAATAAGCTTTTCCAGAAATGTTAATGCATCCTCCGTTTTCTGAGGCCTCATTTTGCTCACATGTTGAATTGTTTATATTTATTATTTCCGTATTCGAATTTGTAGGTGATCTATCTTGGGTTGAAATTGCTCCACCGTTTTGTGCTTTACAAAATTTCAACTTACAATTAGTGATGTTTAATTTTGCGTTCCCAGAAGTGCAAATAGCTCCACCATTTTGGGCCTCACTGTTTCTAATGATGCAGTTATTTAGGTAAACATTGGAATTATTGGAACATAGCATTGCTCCACCATTTTCTGTTGAAAATCCATCTTTGATAATGAGGTTGTTTAATGTAAACTGAATGGAATTTTCGATATTAAATATTCGATTATTATTTTTTCCAGAAAGAACAATGGAATCATTTATATTCATTGTTCCGTTTATTATAAGGTGTTTTGTAATATTTATTTGAGAATCTAATTCAATTGTTAAGTCAGCATTCTGAAAAAAATCCATGTCAAATTCAATAATATCATAGTTTTGAGCATCACTAATGTTTTGTCTGAGAGAACCTGGACCAGAATTTAATGTATTCGATACATACAGCGTGTCAGAGTAGGTGTAAATAGTTATAAGGGAACATAATATAAAGAGAAATATTTTCATGACTTAAAATTGTTGAATTATATCTTATAACGTGAAAGTCAGGTTTTTATTGTGTTGTTGATATTTATTGGATCACTCCTTTTAGAGTTTGTAAACCAAAAAAAGCCCATATAAATGAATATATGGACTTTCGAAACAAGATGTTGAAAAATAAATTTATTCTTTAATTACTTTTAGAACTTCGGTATTCTCACCATCGGATATATATAAAATATACATTCCATCATTAAAAGACGTCAAATCTAAGGCAGTAGAAGGTTTTAGTAAAGTTGATGTTTTAAGTATCTTTCCAGATAAATCATTAAGCGTCATAGAATAGGATTTATTCTTGTCGAAGTTATTCACTTTAATTTGAGAAATTCCTGAATTTGGATTCGGAAACAACACGATATCGATATTCGGATTTGCCGTTTTGTTGGCATTAATAGATGAGGGAACAGAAATGGTTTCACAAATTGTTTCTTCACAACAATCACCGTCTTCGTCAATACTGAAAACAGTAAGGCAAATGGTTTGTCCATCAGTCAGATTTGCGTTCTGGATATTTACAAATTTTTGTATCGTCAACAATTCATCATCTAAAGTCCATCTGTATGAAGCTATTCCGTTTATCTCAAATGTTGTTGATAAAAATTGCTGAGTAGTTTGACCAGGTGAGGAAATGTTGGTGAATGATGGTATTACTCCACAAGAAAAGGAGCATTCTTGTTCAATAGATACTGATATGTTTTTTTCTCTTGTACAACATTCTCCATTTTCGTCAATAATATAATGTTTTAGGGTTACAATTTTATTACCAGGAGTATCGTAAGCATGCACCGGATTAGCTTCTGTTGAGGTTTTACCATCTCCAAAATCCCACAAATAACCCATAGACGAAAATCCGTCTGTTAAATACGTTGTATTTGGAGCCGAAAAATTATACACACAATGGCTCGTTTCATATTCTATATTTGGAATAATATTACAATTACAGTAGGCATAGTTTACTTGTAAAGTATCGGAATATTCTTCACCATTTATGGTGGTTACTTTAACCGAATAACTTGATGCGTTTAGAATGGTTAGACTTTCACTTGGGTAATACACATTAATTTGTGTACCATTTTTATACCATTTTACACTCTGTATACTGTCCACTTGACCAGTAACGCTAATTGTTAAAGATTCCCCAAAACAAATCGTTGTATCATTTCCAAAATCAACTGAATTTTCGATTTCCACCTCTTCATCTACAATAATAATATCGTCATCCGAGTAAGTTGTATCACCAACAGAGTAGGCTAATATCACAGGGTTTTTTGCATATGCTCCATTTACAGGTGCGCCTCCATCAAAAATAGTTAGGTATAATAAACCGTCCTGTTTATTATACGTTCCACCAACTATCGGGTGAAATTCTGCTGTATCTTTAAATAAATCTTTTTGAAAGGGAACTTCAAATTCACCTCGAGAATACGGTCTTATTTCATGTGGTAATTTCGTTCCATTTTTTACAGCAATCATATCGTTTACATCCCATAACCAAAAATAATTATACACATCAAAGGCATCATAAGCACAAGGTCCGCCACATTCATACCCTGTATTTTGTTTAGCCTTATACCCAATTCCAGAAAAATGTCCACCAGAAACACCAATGGTTAAGTAAGTCCGAGTTCCAGGAACAATAAAGCCATATTCGGCTGCCGAAAGCTCGGTCCATAAATCATTAATACCTTCTACGGCTCCAATTTCGTCTTTTGTATGTCCTACAAAGTGGGCGGAGTCTACAGAAGTTATATTATAGTGTTTATTCGCATAGTTTGTGTAGTCTGCGTAAAGCGGATTTTCGGCTGTATAATCCATAAATGGAGTTGTTGGAATCATCGTAGAAGTGGATCCACTAAAGTTTGAAGGATTTACTTTAAAAGCAGTCACCCCCTGCGCTAATCTGGAATTTATAGCATATTTACTTGATGCTCCGGCCAAATGAGCAGTACCTAATGCAGTTTGTAAATCAGAAGGAACGTCCGAGATCCAACCAGCACTATGGCAAGCGCCTTCCATTTCGTAAAAGCCCGAAATTGAACTATTGGCTAAATCTGAAGCCGTTTCTACAACAACACTCGTATGTGTATTAGAACCATCTGCGTTATAATAATGAAGTCCGTTTACAATGAGTTTTCCATCATAATGTTTTAATCCAGTAATGGTGTTTATTCCTTGTGGATTGGGTGTGTTGGAAAATATTTTTTTAAATGGTTGTAGATTGCTAGCCGTATTTAAATCAGACAATGTAATACTGTTTACCAATTCAGGAATACTAAATTCTCCAATTCCGCCAAGAGCCAAATGTCCCGCTAAATATAAAGAATGATTGTCGGAATTGTATTCAATTACACCATTGCAATAATCGGATCTAGAATCACCGAAGTTACCGCCTGGAATAATAAATCCACCTTCATATTCTAAGGCATTAATGTGTAAAAGAGGAAGATTGGAAGTTTGAGCCATTCCAATTCCAGA
>JBMYWP010000097.1:0-10917 GCA_049607525.1 Flavobacteriales bacterium | reverse complement strand
AAATGGACATATCCTATCTGTATTTCTATATATCAGGTCTGCACTTTGGTAAATCCACGCGTAAATGAACATATCCTATCTGTATTTCTATATATCAGGTCTGTATCTTGGTATATCCACGGGTAAATGGATCTATTCTTTCAGAGTCTCACTTCTGGAAAGAAACACTTTATTAAAATGGTTACCTATGAATGAATGGAGGAGAATTTGAGGTGGTAATTTCGAAAAATTCACTTGAATTGACACTCTTTAAGTCTCATCGAGACCCCAGATGTTTTTTTACTAAATGATTAAAATGACGTAACTGTCGAGTTTTCCTAGATCGTTGTTGTTTGTGCGTGTTCTCGATACAAATTGCTTTTCCAATACATTCCTAAACAATTCACTCCCGAATAGTCGGGACAGATCGAACGGACAAATATTACAAACCCATTTCAATGAACAATAAACTCTCGTCAATTCGAGTGGTTTTCATGTAGAGAAACGAAGTGAAAATTGTATTGAGAAGTTGGAGTTTTCCTAGATCTTTGTTGGTAGTGCGTGTTCTCGATACAAATTGTTTTTCCATTGCATTCTAAAACAATTCACTCCCAAATAATCGGGACAGGTCGAACGGACAAATAATGGAAGTGAAACCTATAAATACAATTAGCTAACAGTGTGTTTATTGCACAGTTGCGTCAATGGTAGTGTTTTATTGTGAAGAGTAGCATAACAATAAAATGTATCGAGATGTTCTATTTTCTTACATGGAACTCACGTTATTTAGAAAATATCAAACCATGTAAAAATTTAATCCTGACGAAAGTAGAGTGTTTGATAAAAGAATAAATTACTTAAATTGCAGATAAATCAATATAAGAATAATACAATGAAAACAGTAATATTAATTTTAACAACCAGTCTATTATTTGCGTCCTGCCATGTTGGACGTTTTTTTACGCGTTTAAACGCAAATATTACCGATCATAAAATTTTTCCTTATACAGAAATAAATACTGGAGATGTTGTTTATCAGTTTGCAGAATCTCAAAAAAGTCTGACTATAGAGTCTAAAGGGGAAACTAAACCTTTAGATGATTTTTTAAAGAAAACGTCTACAGTATCTTTTATGGTGATTCAAAAAGACAGTATTTTATTTGAAAATTACTACCTGGGTTATCAACCCGATAATATTTCGAATATTTTCTCTGCTTCAAAGTCTATTACTTCACTTTTGGTTGGTATAGCCTTAGATCAAGGTAAGATTGCAAATATTCAAGATCCGGTTACGAAATACATTCCTGAGCTCAATGACGCAGATCCACTTTTTAAGGAACTGACTATTGAACATTTATTGGATATGCGTTCTGGATTAAAATTTAAAGAAGCTTATCTTAATCCTTTTGCGCATGTAGCTCGTTTGTATTACGGAACCAATCAGCTCAAGCAAATAAAACGATTAAAATTTGAAAGTAAACCAGGCACTAAACATAAATACCAAAGTATTTCAACCACCATTTTAGGTATGGTTGTAGAGCGTGCAACAGAAATGGAACTAGGAAAGTTTTTAGAGAAAAATGTATGGCAACCCATGGGAATGGAATTTGAAGCCACTTGGAGTGTTGATGATAAGAAAAACAGGTCGACCAAGGCATTTTGTTGCTTAAATACCACAGCCAGAGATTTGGCAAAAATTGGTAGATTATATATTAATCATGGAAATTGGAATGGTCAACAAATTGTAAGCAAAGAATGGATAGAACGATCAATAGTTGGAAACATGGAGAATGATTGTTACCAAAACCAATGGTATACCTCTTCAGTTGTTGCTCATAAGTCTAACGAAGTACTGTTGTATCCAGATTCTATAAGTGCTGTAAAGGCTGCAGAGTCTTACAAAATAAAAAGCTTTAACGTATATGAGAAATCAGACGATTCTGGTCAGTGGTATATTAATTATTGTACACAAAGTTATTATGCTGTCGGAATTTTGGGGCAATATCTATTTGTAGATCCTAAACGTGAAATTATTATTGTTCGTTTGGGTGAAAAATGGGATGAGGAATATAAAGCCGTGTTTAATCAGATTGTTTATCAATTAATGGAGAAAGAATCATAAAAAGAAAGTCCAATAAAATTATTTTATTGGACTTTTTTCATTGTCTATTTTTAACCATTTCCTCCAAAGAGAACTTTATTTCAATCGATCAAATAATATGGCCGATTCAACATGTTTTCTGTGTTCTAGAGATGTCATTTCCTCTAATAAATCAAAAGATCCAAGGTAAGACACTAAACTTCCGTTAGACGAGAAGAATTTTCCATCTTTTATAACCGATACTTCGGCATCGTTGGCAACTTTCAAGTTTGGGTATTCGGTTTTTAGAGCTTCTCCACCCGTAACGTAAGTAACAATGTCTTTATTGTCGGCAATTCCACTTTCTCCAATTAAAAATGCACCAGCACAATGGCTCGCCATATAATCGGTGGTTTTGTTTTGAGCTTTTACAAAATCCACTAAAGTTTTGTTAGACGTTTGGTCAGATGGTGTATAAGAACTTGGCACAACCAAAACGTTTAAGTTTGGTACATCATCAATCAAATAATCGGCTTGTACCTTTAAGCCATGTGCACTTTTATAAAGCTTATCTTCTTCGGCAATGGTAATGACGTTAAAACGTGTTTTATTGTCTTTGTCAGTATTAGAAAAAACATCGAGTGGTGCAAGAACTTCATTCATAATTACACCATCGAAAATTAAAACGCCTATAGTTGGTAAATTGGTGTTGATGTCTTTTTTTGTCATAACTTTTTTGATTTCCTGTGTAGATGGATTAACCTTGGTTTGTTTTTGAGAACAACTGAATAGTGATATTCCTATTAAGCTGATTAGGATTATTTTCTTCATGGTAAAATGTTTTAACAAAGGTATTTCATCTGGAAATGATAAAAATTAATCATAATTAAGAACGTCCTTTTTTGTGTTTTACTTTGCTCACAAATTCAGGAGACATTCCTAAATAAGAAGTAATCATATATTGTGGAACACGTTGGGCAAAAGCCACATTGGAATTTAAAAAATGGTGATATAAATCTTCGCCAGAAAGACTAAATGTGTATTGCATTCGTTTTTGACAAGCTATAAATGATTTTTCCATTATTTTTCTGAATAACCTATCCGTTTGGGGAAGTTTAGAACAAAGTTCATCAAAATTCGATTCTGGTAATTCTAAGATCTCTGTGTCTTCTGTGGTTTGTATATAAAATTTGGAAGCTTCTTTACTGGTTAAGCTTTCATAGTCTGTTAGCCACCAGTTATCTACCGCAAAATGAATGATTTGTTCATTGGCCTTTTGGTCAATGTAATACATGCGAATACAGCCTTTTTTGATGTAGTAACGAGCTTTGCAAACCTGTCCCTCTTCAAGAATAAACTCTTTTTTTGCTATGGTTTTTGGTCTTAAGTAAGAATTGAATATTTCGAGTTGTTCTTCGGTAAGGTTTACATAACGTTTGATGTATTCAGCTAAATTGTGATTCATGGTTTTGGTTGATTCCGTTTTTTTTAGTGAAGGGGTTTTTTGTTGATGTGAAAATTAATTTATCGAATAATAGCAGGTGAATGTATTAAAGATGCTCTTATCGGATTTTGTTCTAAAACATATCGCATTCTGCTAATTTGATCTTTTGTAAACATATTCATACACGCATCTTTGGTATAATCCATATAGTTTTGAGTTAAAACAGGTGTTCCGTTACAATTTTCAATTGAATTCGCATCGCAATCACTTGTTTTTCGAGTTACAAATGGCGTATCATCACAATAATCATCATACTCTGTACATAAGGCATTTTCAACTTTTCCCCATAAATGTTCTAGGCCTAAAAAATGGCCAAGTTCATGAGTCAAAGATCTTCCAAGGTTGGCGCCTCCAGGTGTATTGGAAGTTCCAAAATGAGGCGTAGAAATTAATACACCAGTTGTTCCATCGGGATTGGCCGTATCTAGACCAGGAATATTGACATAGGGTACAGAAGATTGTCCTAAAACGGTATTGGCAGGAAATGGGAGCACCCAAATGTTAATATATTGGGATGTGTTCCAGTAACCATAATTGGGAAGTGCATCAAAAAACCAACCTCCGGTCGTATCTGCGGGAATGTCATTGTAATTTACACGATTTATTCCACTTACGCAATTTCCGTCTGGATCAAATTCTGCTAATCTAAATTCAATTCGAGCATCGTCGCTTAACGGATGTGTGTTAAAACCCAACGTTCCAATGCGTCTTCTAAAATCGTCGTTTACCGTTTTTAGCTGTCCAAGAATTCTTTCTTCCGATAAATTATTGCCTTGTCCAACAGCTTCACCGTTATGAACTATATGAACCACAACCGGAAGAGTATATAACTCGTTTGTAGAATTATTGTTTATTGCACTTTCGTCTTCTTTGGAGCAACCCAGTAGAATTAAAAAAGAAAGACTGAGGATATAAAATAACTTCATTTGGGAGGTTTTCCTGTTTGTTTTGCGAGCGAAGTTATACTCTTTATTCTCTATTTTTCTTAATCATGATTAAGAAAATATTTGGCTTGTCATGTTGGTGGAATAGCACAGTGTATTGGGTGTGATATTGTTTTTTGGACTGATGGGTTTATTTAAAGCCAACTATATATGGGGTGTTCATAATAATAAAAATCGTCGGGGTGTAAAGATTTGTAAACGTATTCTCCAAATTCGCTATGCTTGAACATATACGATTGATTATTGTAGATGTTTAATAATTTTGATTGATTTGTTGAGGTATTATTTGAGTTTAAATAATTAAATATAGAGGCCGTAATGTTTTGTTTGTATTTCATTTTCATAAACGAATCAAATGCCCAATGATTTGTTTTATCCTTAAAATGATAATCCATAATTTTTAGAAATGAATGTGGATAGGAAATTGTATCAGAATGAATGTATTGGTAGCATAAATACCAAAGCTGATATTTACTTTTTTCCTTCGATAAATTTTGTAATTGGCTTACCAAAGTTTTGTCTAAATAGGCATTTTTCTCCATCATTTTTAATTTAACTCTATTTAATAAAATTGAATCTCGATTTGAAGGATCAAGTTGAATATATTTAGAGAAATAGTAATTGAAGAATTCATCGTTTATATTTTTAGATAATTCTTGTTCTAAGAAGGTTGATTTATTCAAACCTTGCTTCATTCTTAAAATGGTTTCGAGTTCATTAAGAGAAGATTTATTCAGATCATAATAATCAGTCGTTTTTCTGTAAGGTATATGTTTTACTATTTTGTGAAATAGAATAGAGTCATTTTCAAGTAAGTCAGTCAGTAAATTTTTATTGTAAACATGTAAATAGGGAAGGATTTTATATTTAACAGGAAGAGTCCAATCCTCGTCAACATCTTTTATTAAATTATAGATAAGATTTGAAAGGTGTATTTTTAACCCTACACTAAAATGAGGTTTGAAGATGTTATCGAATCCTTTCGAATACACACCATTTTCCATATTGAGGAAAATAGAATAGGTCGAATAAATATTTGTTTGGTTTTCGATTTCCCACTCCCATGTTTCATGATTTTGGACGGGAAATGGTGCGGTTTGATGTTTTATTTTCTCTAAAAAGGGAATAAATGTGGCCTTTGGAAAGCGAGAAATTGCTTCTAAAGAAACAGGAATGTCCTTCTCTAGAATATATTGAATATATTCCCAATCGTTGGAGTTCTTATAATCCAATAATGGTAATAAGGCTTGAGCATTACTATCTTCTTTTACCATTTTTTTTAAACGTAAATAATTTTTTTCAGATGTTGGTAACTCTTTTATGAAGGTATGAAAGGGATAAATAAATGGACCTTTAATTGTAAAAAGGTGATTGTTTATTTCTTTTTTGAAATTTTCATCGTTTTTGTATTTTATTGAAATGTAGTCAAACATTAATGAACCAATTTCTTCCTCGTCTCCCAAGCAACCATATTGTGTATAAATAGTTGCTGTATCATTTAAATGGCTTTTTATTATTGGAATTAATAGGTCTTCATCTACTTTTCGATTTTTTAATTCATAAAAAGCATAATAACGAACAACCGGAGAAGGGTGTTTGCAGAGCTCAATAAATTCATCTGTAGAAGCTTTGTTTTTGAGTTTTTCGAAACATTTATAGGTGTCAGATTTATAACCTCCATTCCCAATAGCTTCATAATGAAACATTTTTTCTTTTGCTAAAAGATGAACATGTTTTCGGGCTTGTAAGGAAATCTTTTGAGGTTTGTAGCCGTAGTTTTGGGCAGATGCTTTTATTGTAAACAATATTAATATGATTAATGTTATCCTATACATGTCATATGTTTTTTTAGATTAACGCGAGTTGTCAAAACTTTTAATTTATTGAACTAAAACGATGGAAATGTAGTTTAATCAGGTTAATATACAAATTAGTGAATTATTAATTTCGAATTAATATTGGCATTAACCATTTGTAATATATAAACCCCTTTACTCACTTCGGGAATAAGAATCGTTTTTCTATTAATCCCAAGACTCATTGGTATATTTTTTCTGAATATAACTTTTCCCATCGAATTAATAAGTTGGATGGTCTCTAAATTTTCTTTGGGACTTTGATAGTTTATTTGTAAAGTGGACGGACTAGTACTAGGGTTTGGATAAATACTAATACCATTACCAAGAATAATATTTAAAAATAAACGAAGTATTTTGTTGCAATCCGGACCAGTAGGAACCTCAAAATAGATATTTGAATCCGTTTTGGTATATGTTTTTCCATCTATCCAAGTAAAAGTATTAAAAGCTGTTTCGGAAATAGGGTGATAGGTATTACAGTTTTCAAATGCACCGATATCACGAATGCCTTCAATCGGTTTGTTTTGAGCCGTAGATAAATCATTTGGGTTTCCGTTGTTATGTGCTATAGAGGGTAACTTGAAACCTAGGGTTGGAGTTAATCCACCATGATTTTCAAAGCTAGAAAAATTAATATCATTTAAATGAACATTGAGCAAATCTGTAGAAGTTGTTCCTTGTTGAATAGAATCTGTATAGATATTATAAGATGATGAATCTACAACGACATTTGAGAATGCATTTGTTTGATTATTTCTTTTCTGACATTCTAATATCTTAATATTTCCAGGATTGGCAAGTATACTACTACTTATTTCCACTTCGGGCAATCCATCTAAATGTTGAAATCCAAGATAATACCTTGGGTCAAGTAATATTTCATTCGATTGTAAGCTGTCTACGCCTTTTATTGTTGAATTATTTATTTTTAGAACAGTAAAGGCCGAAGCATTACCTTTGTCTTGATTCATTTTTACGGCTGAATTTACTTTGGACTTCATTTTTATTGAGCTTCCTTTTGGAGAATAATTTTCAACTAATGTTGAATTATTAATTTCACAACTTGTCACCGATGTATAATGAATATATTCTCCACCTGATCCCCATTCTTGAGGGGCACTGTACATGTTCACAGAAATTCCACCACCATCGATACCTGCTGTATTTTTATATAAACTCGAATAATTTAGTTCTATTTTTGAAAAGCCTGAGTATGAGCTACAACCATTGGTGAAAATTGCGCCACCAGATTCTAAAGCATGATTATTATGCATATATACTTTATTTAGAGTTATATGTGGGAGTAAATGGTCTTTAAGACTGTTTATGTCGGATATACCACCTCCATTATTTGCTTGACAATTTCTAATGATTGTCTGGTTTATGTTCAAATAAGCTTTTCCAGAAATGTTAATGCATCCTCCGTTTTCTGAGGCCTCATTTTGCTCACATGTTGAATTGTTTATATTTATTATTTCCGTATTCGAATTTGTAGGTGATCTATCTTGGGTTGAAATTGCTCCACCGTTTTGTGCTTTACAAAATTTCAACTTACAATTAGTGATGTTTAATTTTGCGTTCCCAGAAGTGCAAATAGCTCCACCATTTTGGGCCTCACTGTTTCTAATGATGCAGTTATTTAGGTAAACATTGGAATTATTGGAACATAGCATTGCTCCACCATTTTCTGTTGAAAATCCATCTTTGATAATGAGGTTGTTTAATGTAAACTGAATGGAATTTTCGATATTAAATATTCGATTATTATTTTTTCCAGAAAGAACAATGGAATCATTTATATTCATTGTTCCGTTTATTATAAGGTGTTTTGTAATATTTATTTGAGAATCTAATTCAATTGTTAAGTCAGCATTCTGAAAAAAATCCATGTCAAATTCAATAATATCATAGTTTTGAGCATCACTAATGTTTTGTCTGAGAGAACCTGGACCAGAATTTAATGTATTCGATACATACAGCGTGTCAGAGTAGGTGTAAATAGTTATAAGGGAACATAATATAAAGAGAAATATTTTCATGACTTAAAATTGTTGAATTATATCTTATAACGTGAAAGTCAGGTTTTTATTGTGTTGTTGATATTTATTGGATCACTCCTTTTAGAGTTTGTAAACCAAAAAAAGCCCATATAAATGAATATATGGACTTTCGAAACAAGATGTTGAAAAATAAATTTATTCTTTAATTACTTTTAGAACTTCGGTATTCTCACCATCGGATATATATAAAATATACATTCCATCATTAAAAGACGTCAAATCTAAGGCAGTAGAAGGTTTTAGTAAAGTTGATGTTTTAAGTATCTTTCCAGATAAATCATTAAGCGTCATAGAATAGGATTTATTCTTGTCGAAGTTATTCACTTTAATTTGAGAAATTCCTGAATTTGGATTCGGAAACAACACGATATCGATATTCGGATTTGCCGTTTTGTTGGCATTAATAGATGAGGGAACAGAAATGGTTTCACAAATTGTTTCTTCACAACAATCACCGTCTTCGTCAATACTGAAAACAGTAAGGCAAATGGTTTGTCCATCAGTCAGATTTGCGTTCTGGATATTTACAAATTTTTGTATCGTCAACAATTCATCATCTAAAGTCCATCTGTATGAAGCTATTCCGTTTATCTCAAATGTTGTTGATAAAAATTGCTGAGTAGTTTGACCAGGTGAGGAAATGTTGGTGAATGATGGTATTACTCCACAAGAAAAGGAGCATTCTTGTTCAATAGATACTGATATGTTTTTTTCTCTTGTACAACATTCTCCATTTTCGTCAATAATATAATGTTTTAGGGTTACAATTTTATTACCAGGAGTATCGTAAGCATGCACCGGATTAGCTTCTGTTGAGGTTTTACCATCTCCAAAATCCCACAAATAACCCATAGACGAAAATCCGTCTGTTAAATACGTTGTATTTGGAGCCGAAAAATTATACACACAATGGCTCGTTTCATATTCTATATTTGGAATAATATTACAATTACAGTAGGCATAGTTTACTTGTAAAGTATCGGAATATTCTTCACCATTTATGGTGGTTACTTTAACCGAATAACTTGATGCGTTTAGAATGGTTAGACTTTCACTTGGGTAATACACATTAATTTGTGTACCATTTTTATACCATTTTACACTCTGTATACTGTCCACTTGACCAGTAACGCTAATTGTTAAAGATTCCCCAAAACAAATCGTTGTATCATTTCCAAAATCAACTGAATTTTCGATTTCCACCTCTTCATCTACAATAATAATATCGTCATCCGAGTAAGTTGTATCACCAACAGAGTAGGCTAATATCACAGGGTTTTTTGCATATGCTCCATTTACAGGTGCGCCTCCATCAAAAATAGTTAGGTATAATAAACCGTCCTGTTTATTATACGTTCCACCAACTATCGGGTGAAATTCTGCTGTATCTTTAAATAAATCTTTTTGAAAGGGAACTTCAAATTCACCTCGAGAATACGGTCTTATTTCATGTGGTAATTTCGTTCCATTTTTTACAGCAATCATATCGTTTACATCCCATAACCAAAAATAATTATACACATCAAAGGCATCATAAGCACAAGGTCCGCCACATTCATACCCTGTATTTTGTTTAGCCTTATACCCAATTCCAGAAAAATGTCCACCAGAAACACCAATGGTTAAGTAAGTCCGAGTTCCAGGAACAATAAAGCCATATTCGGCTGCCGAAAGCTCGGTCCATAAATCATTAATACCTTCTACGGCTCCAATTTCGTCTTTTGTATGTCCTACAAAGTGGGCGGAGTCTACAGAAGTTATATTATAGTGTTTATTCGCATAGTTTGTGTAGTCTGCGTAAAGCGGATTTTCGGCTGTATAATCCATAAATGGAGTTGTTGGAATCATCGTAGAAGTGGATCCACTAAAGTTTGAAGGATTTACTTTAAAAGCAGTCACCCCCTGCGCTAATCTGGAATTTATAGCATATTTACTTGATGCTCCGGCCAAATGAGCAGTACCTAATGCAGTTTGTAAATCAGAAGGAACGTCCGAGATCCAACCAGCACTATGGCAAGCGCCTTCCATTTCGTAAAAGCCCGAAATTGAACTATTGGCTAAATCTGAAGCCGTTTCTACAACAACACTCGTATGTGTATTAGAACCATCTGCGTTATAATAATGAAGTCCGTTTACAATGAGTTTTCCATCATAATGTTTTAATCCAGTAATGGTGTTTATTCCTTGTGGATTGGGTGTGTTGGAAAATATTTTTTTAAATGGTTGTAGATTGCTAGCCGTATTTAAATCAGACAATGTAATACTGTTTACCAATTCAGGAATACTAAATTCTCCAATTCCGCCAAGAGCCAAATGTCCCGCTAAATATAAAGAATGATTGTCGGAATTGTATTCAATTACACCATTGCAATAATCGGATCTAGAATCACCGAAGTTACCGCCTGGAATAATAAATCCACCTTCATATTCTAAGGCATTAGATACCGTCCAGAAAAGTGTGTCTGAAAAAAAAAGTTTTCAATGGAATTTA
>JBMYWP010000096.1:0-10917 GCA_049607525.1 Flavobacteriales bacterium | reverse complement strand
TACACCGAGGGGGTCAGGGGTTCGAATCCCTTATTGCCCACTTAAGGTTATCTTTAATTAGATAACCTTTTTTTATTGAATGATTTTTTTCACTTAACCCTTCACTTTCCCAAAATCAAAGAAAGACATACCAAATTCAAATTGTAAACCTCCATTCTCAAAAGTCTTGATGTTATGATCTATTTATAGTTTAATATTGTACTATAAATATTTAATTAACAATAAAGGCAAACTTTTAATTGGGGGCAATTAAAAAAAATTAATGCACATTCAATTTAATTCATTTAAACAAAAAAACGGAACTACTTGTAGTTCCGTTTTTTTGTGATGTAAAATCATTATCTATATAAATGCAATACATTTTTCAGCTATTTGAACAGCATTTGTTGCTGCTCCCTTTCGAATGTTGTCTGCAACAATCCACATGTTTAACGTATTAGCGTCAGATTCATCTCTTCTAAGTCTACCTACAAAAACTTCATTTTTTCCTTTGGCATAAAGAGGCATCGGATAAGTATTGGTGTCTGTATTGTCTTGTAAAACTATTCCTTCAGATTGGTGTAGAATAGATCGAACTTCGTTTATTTCAAAGTCACTTTTAAAACGAGCATTTACACTTTCAGAATGTCCACCTGTTACAGGTACACGAACAGCAGTAGCTGTAATTCTTAAGCTGTCGTCTCTTAAAATCTTCTTGGTTTCATTTACCAATTTCATTTCTTCTTTGGTGTAACCGTTTTCTAAGAAAACATCGCAGTGGGGTATACAGTTTTGATCAATTTCATAGGTATATGCTTTTTGAGGTTTATGACCTAAACGCTCTTCTTGCATTTGTTTTACAGCCACAGAACCCGATCCGCTTACCGATTGGTAAGTTGAAATAACCAAACGATCTAATCCGTATTTTTTATGCAAAGGATTTATTGCCAAAACCATCTGAATGGTAGAACAATTTGGATTCGCAATAATTTTTGTTTTGGCCGTTATGATATCGGAATTGATTTCTGGAACAACTAACGGAATATATTTTTCCATTCGCCAAGCCGATGAATTGTCGATTACGAAGGTTCCTGTTTCTGCAAATAATGGAGCAAATTTCAATGATAATTCAGATCCTGCAGAAAACAACGCAATATCACAATTCTTGTTTATGGCGTCTTCAATAGAAATAATTTCATGCTCAGAATCTTTATACTTCAATTTTTTTCCGATAGATCTTTCAGAGGCTACCAAAACTAATTCTGTAACTGGAAATTGTCTTTCTTCTAATACTTGGATGATTTTTTGGCCTACTAAACCACTTGCACCCACTACTGCTACTCTCATGCTTTAACTTAAGTGTCTTTAATTTTTTTCGAATAAGTACAAAAGTCGGCAAATAAATCAGTTAATTCTATTCGTAAAATAAAAAAATGACAGAATAATTCACATTAGCACGAAATGATGCATTAGTGTTTAATAATAAACGTTTTTTTTGTTTAACTACCAACCAAAAGATTTAAACCAAAGGTTAGAAACCAACGATTGGGTAATTCTAAATTCATTCCATCATGATCTGTAATAGAGGTTAATGTGTTGGCTACCGTGTAACCAGTGTGTGCATTTAGGTAAATGTTTTTATAGAGTTTCAATTCAACTTCGGGGCCAATATTAATTCTACCAAAGGAAAGTTTTTCAATTTTGTTACCAGAAAATGTATTATGATTAAAATTATAATTTTCTCGAAAAATGGTACAAGACAAGCCAACTCTCGAATCTTTAATATCTCTAAAAATGGATAGGTAGGATGGTAAAATCATATACAAACCCCAATTGTTTTTTTTATATATAGTTGAAAACACAGGCCATAAACTCTGTTTACCAAATCTTGTACTATAAATATATCCAAAACCATATTCTAAATGAACATTGGCTCTTTTATAAACCAATGCCGACGATTCAAAAATAAAATCTTTTGAACTGAGTGATTTATCAAAGTCTGAAGCCAAAATAGGTGTTACAAATCCTAATAAGGTCCAATTGTTATTCATTTTTTCTAGTAACCCAATACCCCATGAAAAAGAATGAAAGTTTGTTTGAGTTATAGAAATGTCATATTCGTTTTTAACTTTTAGGCCAATATACATCGGTCTATTTAATAAATATCTTCTTTTAGGAATAAGGGTTTTCGGAATAATAAAATCGCATCGAAATTCTTCAATTTGGATTTTTCCAGACTTTCCTTTGTGGTTATAGTTTGCGGTATTATAATTTGAATAGAGTAGAGCGCCTCCCGGAAATTTTTCAAGTGGGTTGTAAATTGTGCTATCCTGAGCTGATAAATATCCATTTGTAAGAGAGAAAATGATAATATAGAAATATGGTAGAAAGTGTTTCATTCCATCAAGATAGTTATTATCGTCTAAAAAATCATTTAAAAAATAAAAAATCCATATGGTTGACGGGTTTAATTAATTAACTTTGCGCCATAAATTTAGAGTGGTGAGTAGACTGAAAATATATTCTGAGTTAACGAAAATGCGATTAACAACAACTGTGTTGTTTTCATCATTAATAAGTTATGTGCTCGGAACAAATACAACGCACAGTGGTCCTTTCGATTGGTTTACCTTCGGACTATTAGCTTTAGGAGGGTTTTTAGTAATAGCATCTTCCAATGGGTTTAATCAGGTTTATGAAAGAGATACCGATAAACTCATGAAGAGAACTGAAGGGCGTCCTTTGCCTGAAGGTAGAATTACTGCCACCGAAGGATTAATCTTTTCGACACTTGCCGGAATTATTGGAATAGTATGTTTATTGCAAATAAACATGAAATGTGCTATTTATGGAGCAATTTCCTTAGTCCTTTATGCAGCTATTTATACACCACTAAAACGAGTGAGTCCAATCGCGGTTTTGGTAGGTGCATTTCCTGGAGCAATTCCAGCCATGATTGGATGGTTGGCAGCAACAGATACTTTCGGAATAGAAGCAGGTATTTTATTTGGGATACAATTTTTATGGCAGTTTCCTCATTTCTGGGCTATTGCTTGGCTTCAGGATGATGAGTATAAAAAGGCTGGTATACGTTTATTGCCTTCCGGAATGCGAGATAAAAGATCGGCATACCAAATGATGTCTTATTCGCTTTGGCTTATTCCATTGTCTATTTTGCCTGTATTTTTACCTTTCATAGATATTCAATCAGATCTAACATTATCTTATGTTGGAGCTATAGCCATTTTTATTCTTGGATTAATGGTCTTTCGAGATGCCAATGCATTAATGAAAGCTTGTTCTATGGAGGCTGCAAGAAAGCTTATGTTTACTTGCTTGAAATATCTACCTTTAGTTCAAATTATTTACCTTATCGACAAATACATTTAACAGATGTCAGAAAACGTTTTAAATCCTAATATTATGGACCAAAACACCATGAGCGAAGAATTTATCGCAAAGAAGAAATCGAGAAAACCATTGTTGTTCATTGCTATGTTGAGCATGACTATGATGTTTATTGGTTTGAGTAGTGCATACATTGTTAGTAAAAACAGTTCGGGTTCTACTTGGGCAGAAATCAGTTTGCCACCTGCTTTTCTTATGGCAACAATTAGTATTGTATTGAGTTCTGTTTTGGTACATTTTGCGGTTAAGAAAGCAAAATCTGGAAATTTTGGAACGACGACTAAACTTATGTTTGGAGGTCTTATTCTTGGAATTGTATTTACAGTATTACAGTTTGTAGGTTTTGACCAACTTGTAGAACTGGGGCATTTTGCTGCAGGAAGTCAATCTACGGCGGCTACTTCTTACATTTATGCTATTGTTATTTTGCATTTAGGACACATGGTTGGAGCTTTAATCTCTCTTATTGTTGTTTGTTTAAGACTAAACTTTAAGAAATACTCTAAAGACAATATTTTGGGAATAGAATTAGCCGAAATGTTTTGGCATTTTTTAGGTATTCTATGGGTTTACCTTTATATTTTCTTGAACACAATGAATGCAGTTTAAGACTCATATTTCATAAAATAAAACAAAAAAGATTTACCAAATGGTAAATCTTTTTTGTTTTATGATGATTTTTTTACTGTCTATAAAGCAAAACTAATAGAAGCATATGGCAATAATGGGGTAGAGTAAATACTATTGTCCTTTTTGTATAGGGTATTATACATTACTCCAATTCTAGAGGTTACGCCATTTCCCGAGTTCGATAAATAACCACCTCCAATCCAAAGGGCGGTTTCATTTAAACGCACACTGTTTCCGCCTGAGGTTGCCGTTCCTGTAAGCTGTTGGAGTTGGGTTCTTATAAAAACAGTTTCTTTAAATCTATAACCCAAAACCGGACCAAGAGAAAACAATTTTTGTTTAAGGTTTCCATTTGTAATACTCGTGTATCCCATTCCTAATCCACCTTCAATACCATTTTCTATAACATAGGTGAGTTCTGGAGCTATGGCAAAAATAGAAGACGACGAATTGGATGCGTACTGTAGATCTCCACCCAAATACCAATCTCCACTTTGCTTTCTAAAAAAGCCTTGAGCATAGGTAGACGAGCCAAAAGCACAACAAATGATGATAAATAATGAGGTTGTAAGCGTTTTCATGGTTGATGAATTTTTGGATAATCTACTAAATATTAGGAATAAGACCTAGGAATTTGCCACTATTTAATTGTTTTAACAATACCTAAACTAAAGGTTTGTAAATACGTTTTTGTTTTAATTCTAGAACAAAGCGTGATAGAGTTCCAAAATATTTGAAACCTTTACTATGTTGAGGTGAATATTATCTTCATTTTCTATTTTATTGTATTTCGATAAGAAAATCTGGTCTAAACCAAGTTTTTCGGCTTCTAAAATACGTTGATCCACACGACGTGAAGGTCTAATTTCTCCATTCAGTCCTATTTCTCCACAAAAGGCAATTTTATTGCTTAACGGACAGTCTTCATTACTCGATAATATGGCTGCAACTACGGCTAAATCCATACTTGGATCATCCATTTTTATTCCTCCGGTCAGGTTTAAAAATACATCTTTTGCACCTAATCTAAATCCACACCTTTTTTCGAGAACGGCCAATAACATATTTAATCTTCTGGCATCAAATCCTGTTGCACTTCGTTGTGGGGTTCCATAAACGGCAGAACTTACCAAGGCTTGAACTTCAATTAATAAGGGTCTGGCACCTTCTACAGCGGATGCTATGGCAGATCCACTTAATTCCGAAGACATTTTATTGAGCAATAGGTTAGATGGATTTGTTACGGGTTCTAAACCTGAGGCATTCATTTCATAAATTCCAATTTCGTTGGTAGATCCAAATCTATTTTTTTGAGTTCTTAATATACGGTAAACATAACGATTGTCACCTTCAAAATGCAAGACAACATCTACCATATGTTCCAAAACCTTTGGTCCAGCAATAGATCCATCTTTGGTTAAATGACCAATCAAAACAACTATAGTTCCTGTTTCTTTAGCGTAACGCATCATTTCTGAAGTACATTCCTTGACCTGGCTAATGGTTCCAGGCATGGCGTCTATAAGCGGACTTTGAAGTGTTTGAATGGAATCTATGATGAGGACGTGAGGATCTATCTTTTTTGTTTCTTTAAGAATTTTTTGAGTATCAATTTCAGTATAAATCAAACATTCGTCAGATTTAATTCCAATTCGATCGGCACGTAATTTTATTTGTTTTTCACTTTCTTCACCAGAAACATACAGCGTTGTAAGTTCGGGATTGTTCAATGCCATTTGAAGCATCAAAGTAGATTTTCCGATTCCAGGTTCTCCACCAAACAATACGAGGGCTCCAGATACTAATCCACCACCTAAAACACGATTCATTTCCGAGTCTTGAAGCTTTAATCTACGTTCCGCATCCAATGAAATATCTTGCAATTGCTTGGGTTTGTTTTGGACAGAAGAATCTGTAGATTTAACCCATTGTGGTACCGAAGAAGCTTTCGACGCTTTTCCTGTAACCACAGTTTCTTCTACAAGTGTATTCCACTCCTTACAATAATTACATTGACCTTGCCATTTTGGAAATTCATTTCCGCACGAACTGCAGAAAAATGCAGATTTAGTTTTTACTTTTGCCATTATTTTGTTCAATATCTTATCAAATGTATTAAAAATGATTGACGCATTCAACGATTAAAAAAAGATTTAGAAGGTCAATCTTAATATACTCTGTCTAGAGTTCATCCCATTGTTTATATCTTAATACTTTCTGTTCTTCTATAAAATCTTTTACCCGTTTTTCAGACAGGTTTTTTAATCCAAACTCTACAAAGTTTATGGGATGTATTTTTCTTATTTCAAGCATTTTATTCTTTTCTAAATCAGAATAAGATTTTCCATATTTCATGATTGAAGCTTCATTTCTAATCTCATGATACATTTTATACATCAAACTTTTATTAGAAATATACTCTTGAACCGTTTGGGTGTAATCTACAAGGGTATAAAATATTGTAAAATCTGTTGATTCTTGTTCAAGATACACTTCTTTTAAATCCTCTATAGAAACAATGATATTGTTATACTCTATGCCTTGTTTGGTAAAACGGATTTCTATTCTATTTCCTGATGCCATGCATCCTGGTAAATAACCAGAAATCATTGGGGGCTTCGGTGGTGCTGGTGGTAAGGGAATTGAATTATGCCTTTCAATATCCGATTGGCTTAGCATATTTTTTTTATAATCATAAAAAAACTGTTTTTGTAGTTTATACGAAAAAACATAATCTTCTTTATTTGTTTGAAAAGCCACTCTATCTGCATTATGAATATGGAATTCATACAGGAAAGGCAAAACAGAATCTAATGGTAATTTAGAATCTATAAGAAAATTAGAAGACAAATATCTTATTTCCTCCTCTCTTCGAATATCACGTGATTCATAAATCTTATGATGAACATCTTCTTTACCCAATTTCTCATCTCGAGTAAATATTGCGGTTTTATTGGTTAATGAATCAAAGGCAATTCCATAATGGTCAACCAAGGTCTTTCTTATTACTTTTTTAGAGTAATGAGAAAATGGAATCTTGATTTTATGCGTAAAATAAATGTTGTGCTTTAACGTATCTTTTTCAAGGTTGTCTTTATTCACCATATTTATTGATGTGTAGAGTAAACTTAATCCGAACATCAAAATAAACCCAAGAACAGTTTGTTTGGGTTTTAGGATTTTGTATCGTCTTAAATGTTGAGTACAGACAAAAAATCCGATAAGAATCAGCAATACGCAAATAACATCAACCAAATCACTAAACACATTAATATGTTTATTACGTGGTATGAAATATGGGAATACATTAAATTGGGCAATGAATTTTCCGAACACAAAAAATACGATCCATGGTAAAAATTGGGTGTCATGTAAAACCCGTTTTTTAACTAAAAATGGCCATTTCACATTTGAGGACAAATAATATTGCAATCCGTAATGAACTCCGAGAAGTAAAGTGAAAAAAGCAAAAGTGATACGCAGTAAAGAATGTGGATTAAAGGGTGTTGGTTCGTAATAAATATTGTTGAATGAAACAATTTTTTGATAAAATATGATCTGATCAAAAAGATCGATCAATAAAAAAAAGGACAAAGAAAACGCGAGTGTAATCAATATACTTATTCCAATTTTTATTGATGTTTTATTTGAGTGATTCATAATATCATATTGAGTTAACAAGATAACTAATATTATTGGATTTAGTTATCTTAATAAAATAAAAATGGATAATATTATAGTACATTTAGAGATCGATAATTATAAGAAAAATGGAACTTGTAAAACAAAAATTATCCTTTCTCAGTCCTAAGCTTCTTAATGAACTACTAGATTGCTCAACCATTCAAATCTTCCCGAAAGGCGTAGAAATACTAAAGGAGGAACAATATGTGAAAGTATTACCTATTGTATTAAATGGATTAGTGAAAGTATCATCGCATTTTCAAGAAAAGGAGTTGTTACTTTATTATATCGAGCCAAAACAGAGTTGTGTTATGTCGTTTTCGTCGGCATTAAACCAAGAACCTAGTCGTGTGTTTGCCATTACAGAACAAGAAACCGAAATCCTTCTTATTCCTGTTCAAAATTTATCAAAGTGGCTAAAAGAATATCCTGAATTAAACACCTTATTTTATAATCAGTACGACTTACGCTATTTAGATTTACTGAATACCATTCAACAACTTTTTGTAGCTAAAATGGATGTGAGATTAATGGAATATTTGGAGAGAAAAACCAAACTCATGGTTGATTCAACCTTAAAATTAACTCACCTAGAAATTGCCAATGATTTAGGAACAGCAAGAGAAGTTATAAGCCGAACGATGAAAAAATTGGAAATAGAAGGCCGAGTGCAACAAAGCAAAAATGGTATAAAAGTATTAACCTAGTGACTGGAGTCACTGCACAGAAAATTTCCTTTTCTGACTTTTGTTTAAAATTCAACTAAAACAAAAATCATGAAAAAAAATATGGGAAGTACCGACAGAATAATCCGAATTATTATCGCCATCGTGTTGGGATTATTGTACAAAATGGAAATTGTTTCTGGAACTTTAGGTTTGGTTGCTTTAGTCGTTTCTGTAATATTTGTTTTAACAAGCCTCATTAATTTTTGCCCGCTTTATGCTATATTCGGAATCAAAACTTGTTCGGTAGATAAGTAAAAAACGAAAAGTCATTCATAAATTTATGAATGACTTTTTTATGTCCAAATAAACTATCTAATACTTCCATGTGGTGTAAGTGGTTGAAAACATTGTTTTTAAGTTTTTGTCATCTTTTTGTCATTACTATTTTTTTGCTTTTATTGATAATAATAATTGTTTTACAGGCTTTAACCAAAAACAATTATTCTCAAAAAAATGAAGACCTCTTCCTACCTTATTTTAATCTTTTTTCACCTATCAATTCTTCGAATTCCGGCACAAGTTGCCATAGGTACAACTAATCCACATCCATCAGCAATTTTAGAAGTTCAAAGTCAAACCAAAGGTTTTCTTATGCCAAGACATACTTCTACTCAAAGAAATTCAATTGCCAATCCTGTTGATGGATTAATGGTGTATTGCACGGACTGTTGTAATGATGGCGTTCTTTCTTTTTATTCAGAAGGAAATTGGGTTTATGCAAATCCATGTCCAACCATAGATTTTGATGCCGATGGAATTCCCAATTCAGCAGATTTAGATGACGATAATGATGGAATTCCTGATCAAAAAGAATTCGGTTATACAGTTGGTTCTTTAAATTTTGAATATTTTAACAGTGAACCGAGTGGAGGAACGGTTGATAATATACCAGTTAATAATCCAGATGGTACAGGAACTGTGTCGGATTTTAATGTTGGAGCTTTAGCTTCAAGTCAAGGAAATACTGCCTTGGATTTCTTTAGTATCCGATATAAAGGGTTTATTCAGATTGATCAAACTGCTACATATACATTCAGAATCTATTCCGATGATGGTTCTAAGATACTAATTGGAGGAACTACTGTTGCTGAGCTTAATGGAATTATTGGAATTGGGTCTGTTAGTAATCCTATTGCATTAACCGCAGGTGTACATCCCATTGAAATAAAATACTTTGAACGTAATGGAGGAGAAGTGATGAATTTATTCTATTCAAGTCCATCTTTCTCTGAAATTGCTTTACCATTTAATAAATTAATGTTGCTTGACTCTACAGACACCGATTTAGATGGGAAATTTAATCATCAAGATTTAGACTCTGATGGCGATGGATGTGCTGATGCCATAGAAGGTGATCTATCTATTACCGAGTCTGATATTAATTCTAGAAATAAAATAAAAGGTGGTGTTGACAATAATGGAATTCCATTACTGGCCACAGGAGGACAAGGTTTTGGGACGAGTAAAAACAATACTCAAAACGGTTGTATGACTTATAGCTCTTGTTTAGAATACAAAAATGCTGGGAATAACACGGATGGCATTTATCAAATAGAAATTAATGGAGCAAGTCAGGATGTTTATTGTGATATGACAAGTGATGGAGGTGGTTGGACATTATTGTTTAATCATGATTATTCAAACAATGCTTTATTTGCAAATGATGCTGAAGCCTTATCCATCAATGAAAATGATCCAGGTATTGATAAAGAAAAGTATTCAATTCTAAATA
This sequence comes from Flavobacteriales bacterium, assembly GCA_049607525.1. Taxonomy (GTDB): domain Bacteria; phylum Bacteroidota; class Bacteroidia; order Flavobacteriales; family CAJXXR01; genus JBMYYR01. The sequence goes on along the minus strand of JBMYWP010000096.1, from coordinate 756 downwards.
AAATTGATGAATTTAAAAGAAACAATGAGTATGAGTTTAGATTGTATTATCCTGAAATAGGGGCAGGAAATAACAAAAACCATTGGAAACAAACCCTTAATCCTGTAATTTCTTCTTCAAATACGAGCCCTGTATCTGGCTATATTGCAATAGATGTACAAATGACTGCCAGTGCTTGGGGAGGATTAGAGAAAAATAACGACAATAACTCTTCTTTTATGGATGGATCTGTGAATAATGCAATGTGGTGGTACGCCATTGGTGCAAAACAAAATTATCAAAGTAAAATTCCAGCAGAAAATACAGTTGTTGATAAAATTTCCCTTTTTATTCGATAATCATTTCTAATAGCTACAAAAAAAGGCTTTCTCAAATCGAGAAAGCCTTTTCATATTTTAAACTAAATCAGTTTTGACTAAAAGTCAAATTTAATTCCTTGAGCTAATGGTAATTCCGTAGAATAGTTGATTGTATTTGTTTGACGTCTCATGTATGCTTTCCAAGCATCTGAACCAGACTCACGTCCACCACCAGTTTCTTTTTCACCACCAAAAGCACCACCAATCTCTGCACCAGAAGTACCAATGTTTACGTTTGCAATACCACAGTCAGAACCTTGGTGAGATAAGAATAATTCTGCCTCACGTAAGTTTGTTGTCATAATGGCCGATGATAAACCTTGTGGTACATCATTTTGCATAGCAACAGCTTCTTCCAATTCAGAATACTTCATTACGTATAAAATTGGAGCAAACG
>JBMYWP010000095.1:0-13586 GCA_049607525.1 Flavobacteriales bacterium | reverse complement strand
TCCGGACGATTGAAAGGTTACATCTGAGAAAAAAGTAGCTTTCCGGACGATTGAACGGTTACATTATAAAAAAAAGAAAGAATCATTTTTACTTTTAACCCAGTATCTTACATAATCCCATTAGAACCTTGAATTTTCCTACTGATCTGTAATCTGGCTTCTTATTGAAAAGCACCTACCATAAAACCAAACCCTAATTTTTGATAGTTTTTACCTTGTTTTGAATAGCAAAGACGAGATACAATCTCTTTAATTTTGCAGAATTGAAGCAGGAAATCAAATTTGTGTTGTGAAAATGAAAGAGTTAATGATGAACGCTACAAGAAATGAAATGAGTTTTAAACCTAGTCCAAGCCTTATTATCCTTAATACATCAAAAGAGCCTTTAATATTCATTCTATTTTTTGATGCACACACAAGCGTTTAGGTAAATCAATGGCACGGTGGAAATATTTCCCTTAAATAATTTAAAAATATGGTGAATCCTTGTATTGTTAATCCAGATTTTAACAGAGTCAAAAATAAGGTAACAACATAAGTTATTTGTGAAAATGTTTTATATCCATAAGCTTATTTACAGCCTTTTTATAAGTAGATAAGGCTTATTTCCTATACAAAAATTAATAAAGAACAAAAGCAGTCTATGAATCAGTTTAAATTATGGCATAAGCCACATGATGCAAATGAAAATATTGGAGAATCGAATAGAAAAGTAAGTTGGTTAGAACTTTTTTTTGATATCTTTTTTGTTTGCGCCATTGCATCGGTAGGACATATATTAGTTGAAGATTTGACTTGGGAAGGCTTAGAGAATTTTACGATTTCTCTCGTTTCTATATGTCTCATTTGGATTGGATTTACCTTTTATAATGAAAAGTTTGAAACCTTCGGAATCGAAAACAGAATTTTTACATTTCTGATGATGATTCCTGTTGCTGGACTTGCCATTTTTACACCTCATGCTTCCCATTTAGACTTATTGGGCGTGGCCTGTTCATACGCCTTTGCAAGACTCATATTATCCGTACTCTTTCTAAGGGTAGGGTACTATGTTGATGGATTTAAAAAATTGGGTAAAATATACAGTCTAGGTTATTTCTTATCCTTTCTTATCATAATAATAACCCTATTTACTTTACCCCAAAACGTTCATTTTGCCATATACTCCGTTATACTCATATTCGATTTTCTATTTCCAATACTCGTCACATTAATTGATCGTTCTACTTTAGAAACCAACAAGGCGCTCTTTTCCAAGAAAACAAACGAAAGGTTTGGACTATTATGCATTATTGTAATTGGAGAACTCATTGTAGCTGTGGTTAATGGAATGCAATCCTTAAGTCATCCGTCAATAATGGATTATTCAAAAGGATTATTGGGTTTAAGCATAGGATTTGGAATGTGGTGGATTTATTTTGATAGTGTGGCCAGAAGAGGAGCCTCATTAAAACCTTTTAAAGCCTATATTTGGTCCTATTTACATTTACCTTTAGTAACCACATTGGTGGCACTTAGTGCCGGAATTCTATTTGCCATAGAACATACCGAACATTTACCTCTCAAAGTAAAATGGCTTATCAGTTTCTCTGCTGGTATCTCTATCTTATTGATGGGTTTATTGGATTTCTTTTCCAAAAAAGAAGAGGGGAGTTTAAGAAAATATAGTTTTTGGTCCTTTTCAAAAATGATTTCTAGTAGCCTATTAATTATTTTTGGATTTTTAGTATCTATAAATATTCTAATCCTGCTTTTGCTTGTATTAGCCGTTGTTTTCTTTAATATTTTTATTAGCCTTTTTATGTGGTTTAGATATTCGAAAAAGCAATCTTTACTGCATTCTCATAAAATTAAGGAAGAATAAAAGCACTGATGGTTTTTAGCCTATTGTTCTTATGCGAAACGTCGGATTTGTTTTATTCAATTCTCCTTATTTCGTTGCCTGGATGTTTTATAGATCTTTTTATTTTGTTTGTTGAACTAGTAATTGTTTATTGTTTAAAAGATCTGTCTTAAATGCTTTTGTGAAACATAAATATCACAATTTCCCATGAATATCAACTCTATTGAGATCTGCCAGCAAAGATATTAATGATGCCAAAACAAGATTTTCATTAATATCTTCCCTTTTTTGTATCCAAACCCAGCATCTTTCATATTCAAAAGCTCCATCTTTACCTTGCCTAAAAGCGGCTATAACCTTACTATCATATAGTATGTCTGCCCCAATAACCCTTCTTTGTCCACCATTATTATCCTCATAATAATTGAAATAATTGATTTTCATATTTTTAAACTTTCCTTCACTAAAGATTGATTGTTCTTTATCTGAATTTAAATCAATTTCAAAGCTAGCTGTACTATCTTTTTCAAATTGAATTTTCCCTCTAACTTTATGTTCATATATAATATGGTTTGCATTTTCAGGATCATCCAATTCATGTAGTTCAATTCCTTTTCGATTTAAAGTTTCTTGAGCATATAATTTAGAAGAGTCTCCTGATGGAATAAATTGCTGAAATTGTACTTCTTTCAAACCAGAAATATTTTCGGTCAATGAAGGTAAAAAAAGACTTGTATTATCTAAGTTAGCTCCTCTATGATAGTTCTTTGTATAATATCCTCCAAAATTGATATTTCTTTTATCTGAAAGACCTTGCCAACCTTTTAATTTAAATTTTCTAGTTTTTATATTCGGTTCTGGTAATTCAGAATAAGAAAGCACTTTACATGAAATTGTTGAAGTTATTAAAAGAATAATGCTTATAAAATGGAATGGTTTCATGAAATATTTTTTTCACAAACCAATGACAATTACCATGCCATTCTTATTGTTTTTTTATATCTCAATACATCTGTATGGGTGCTCTTTTTCTAAGGTTTTATTTTTTTAAATTATAGATTTCCTCTTTAGAGAATATTTTAGTTTTTTCCACAAAATAAGATGTGAAAGAAGAATTTTAATAGGTTAGCATGTTGATTAATAGGATTATTGTTTCATTGCTTTTATGTTTTAGAGATTTTTTTGATGTTGGCTATTGTATTTATCAATTGTTTTTATGTGTGTTTTATGTAAAAGTTGTTTCTTTTGGTAGTAATTTTTTCTATTATTGGTTGTTTGGTATGATTATTAATGTATTTTTGGTGAATAGAGGTGTGTTTATTCGCTATATTTGACGTATAAACACAACTTTATTACTAAAAAGTAAGAATATACAATTGTTGTGCGGCATGTAACCCACCTCCTGAAAAATATGAATGAAAAAGAAAAATTCCCAACACCTTCACAATTTTATAGAAATAGAAGACCTGAATTTTTTTCAGATTCTAAAACAGAATCTAAAGTTCTATTAACTAAAGAACAATTGGCTTTTGAAATAAGTCAAATTTCCACAAATCAAAAACATGATAGTTTTGAAAACCTATGTCGAAGATTAGCTGAAAAATTGATAACTCCTAATTTAATTCCACAAGTTGGACCAACAGGAGGGGGTGATGGTAAAACAGATTCAGAAACATATCCTGTTTCTAATTATATTTCTGATAGATGGTTTATTAGTGACAATAAATGGAGTGAAAATGAGAATTGGGCATTTGCCATAAGCGCTAAAAAAGACTGGAAACCAAAAGTTAAATCTGATGTAAAAAAAATTGTTGAAACAAATAGAGGTTATACAAAAACATATTTTTTTTCGAACCAAAAAATTCGTAGCAAGGATAAAAAAGAGACTCAAGACTTGATTAATGAAAAATACGGAATTGAACTTATTATTCTTGATGCCGAATGGATAATTGAAAATGTTTACAGCAACCATCTTTTAAATGAAGTTGTTGACAGCTTAAACCTATCATCTTTACATCGAGAAGAAAAAAAAATAGGAGCAAACGACTTAGTAAGAATAGAAGAGTTATCTAAAGTTGAAGAAACAATAAATAACCTAGATAGAACTTTCGAAGTTGACTTTCAATTAGTAGAAAATTGTTTGGAAAGTGCCATTTTATCTAGAATGCTAGAATTGCCAAAGACAGAAGTCATAGGTAAATTTGAAAGAGCGAAAAGATTTGTAAATAAATTAAGTAGTATACAGCAAAAAATAAGAATTCATTATCAACTTGCTTGGACATTAATCAATTGGTATGACGACTATAAATCTTTTTACGAAGAATTTTTAATTGTAAAAGAATTAGTTCAAAATCATCCAAATTTAAACAACATCGAGTTTTATTTGAATCTTTCAAATATTCTTATAACTATATCATGCATTGAAGAGACAAAGGATGTACTTGTTATTGACATCGAAAAAGAAGAGAACGATTTTATAGCATTCATAACTAAATGTGCTAAAAACAAAGATAAACCATCTACTTCTCTCCTTGCTAAATTTCATTTATCATTTTTCCAGTTGAGACAAAAAATAGAAAATGAAGTTTCAGTTTCTGATGAATTAATTAAACTTAAAGAATACTTTAAATTAAGTGAAAAACATTTAGATATACCTTTTGAACAACTAAAGGATTATATTAATATTTATGATGAAATTCTTCCTGAAAATGAAGATTATGATGATTTGATTCTTGTAATTGCAGAATTAGAATCTACAAGAGTTTCAGAATTATCTTCTGGTAAAATTTATTTGAATAGAGGAAGTACTAAATTAAAAAGCAATTTAAATAAAGAAAGTCTAATCTTCTTTGGAAAAGCTGTAAGGAAACTAGCAAAAGAAGAGACACAAGACGAATTTTATTTTTGCTTAATGCTATTAAGTGAAGCATATTCAAATCTAGGCTTGTATTGGGCTGCTAACAATTGTATAATTTCTGCTATTAACCTTTATATAAACGAATTCTTTACTACAGGTATAATTAATCGAAGACTCTATAGAAGTATTGAACAGATTTTAAAAAATGAGGTAATACTTGGACGTATTCCTATATTACTAACTTGGTATGAATTATTTAACGTTATAAAATATTATTTCGAATCAGAAATAAACTTAGAAAATGACGAGATGCCTATTGAAAACCTTATAGATGGTTGTCTTTCAACAAGATTATTAAATACTGACTTTGAAAATTTCAAAGAATTGTCGGAATTATCAGATATTTTTGCCAAAAATGAACTTTGGTTAAGTGCTGATTCCGTTTTATATTTATTAGGACATGAAGATTCAATAGAGATTAATGAATCTAGAAGTCCATCATACACAAAAGATAATTTTAAAGAGTTCTATAATAAATTAGCAAACCAACCATTTGTAAAACAAATGGTTTTTGAATCTAATTTTTTAAATAAAAATGAGATAACCTCTTATACTAGAATATTAGGAATAAAATTTATTATAAATTCAAAAGATGACGTACATCTTTTAATTTTAGGAGAAACTATTTTCGCTTATTTGGAATCATTTTTAGCAACCGCTTTTGAGGACGCATTTCCATTATCTGAAAAAATCATACTTAACATTAAATATGATAAATTAGAAAAGTTCTTCGACATAAAACATGAAAGTAAAAACTTGTTTGATTTATTTATTAAACAAGATTATATATATAAATCAGAAGACATACCTAAATTAATGGACGAATTGATACCTCTAATTATTGGGAGCAACTATTTGTTCAAAGATTATAAAGACTTTTTTGAAAACTTGTACAAAAATGACGAAGTTCATGAAAGATTAACTTTAATAATTGAGCACGAAAAATTCTTGACAAATATTTTAACTTCAAAACCTAAATTCTTTCTTAAAAACTGGATAAAAGAAAACAATAAAAACTTTCCTTTGAAAAGAACCTCAAGCCCTATCGAAATAGCTATATCTGATTCGGAAAAGGATGTTATAGACAAAGGAAAACCCGATTTTAATTCTGCAACTCATAAAAACATGAGAGCAGAAACAATAATTGATACTTACCTATGGGATGAAGCTAAATGGAAAGCATTTGGTTTCGTGGCAATGCCACAACCAAACCCATTTGGAATTATGCTAACTTTTGAAAATGAAGAGGCTGGGAAAAAAATATTTGAAAATTGGATAAAACAATATGGAAAAATTGATAAAGAGGAAACAATTTCTATATCAATAATTAAAGGTATTAGGACAGACAATCCATATTGGTATAAAGTTTTAGTAAGTAAGAATATTAAAAAAAATCAGATCAAAGATGGTGGTTTTGTTTCTTTATCATCCCGATTTCATAGAATGGAACCTAATAACAGTAACAATTTAGACAATCTTATTAATGGTTATAGCCATTTCAATAAATATTTACTAATTCCTGCACATGTAGATACTGATTTTAATGTAAAACCATTCCCAGAATTAGGAATACTTAAAACTAAATTGAAATTTATTAATGCTTGGGAAATCGGAATTCATGACCCTGAAAGAGTTGTTATTACCGAAGATGACAAACCAATCATTCCTGAAAATATTGAAAATGCTCCAATTCTAGAATTATTGAAAGAAAAAAGGAAATGAGAAAAATCACGACTTCACAATAACTAAGAGTTCGGATTGCTCGTAGAGCAAAATCTGAACTTAGTATTATTAAAACCCACCCAGAATAAATCGGGACAGGCGGTTGTACTAGCGTTTTTGACATCTTTTGATAATATAGGGATTGCGATAATTTTTAGTAGATAAAGTCTATTGTTTAGGACTTTTGATGATATAAAGGAAGACTTTTGAATAATTAATGGTCTTTTTCACATGGAAACAATTAAACATCAAAATGGAATAATTTATGATAAGGGAATTTGATTCAATTTTTAATACAATGGAAACGTTAAAATGGTATCCTTGGATTGGTAAAGCGTTTAACAAATCAAAGCTTCTTATTATAGGAGAAAGTCATTATGAGGATGGAGATGATTGGCAGTTAGGAAATAAAGAAACTACCCGTATTATAACTCAAAAACGTATTGATAATGTTAATGGCAAATGGACTTTACATAGAAATGTAGAAAAAACGATACTAAATTTACCTAACATTTCATTGCTCGAAAGGCAAGCGTTGTGGAATTCGGTTGCATATTGGAATCTGGTTCAGAGATTATTAGATAGTCGAAATCATGCCGACAGGCCAGGTGATGAGGATTTTAAATTGGGCTGGGAATTGTTTTTTAAGATTTATAAGGTTTTGGAACCAAAATTTTGTTTGGTATTAGGTAAAGCATCATTCGGCAGTCTTGGAAGTTATTTAACAAATCCTAAATCTGAGTGGAAACTTGATAAAAGTGAATTTAATCCAAACGATAAGCTTTTTAAACTAAAGAATGGAAAAAAAGAAATGACTTTGGTTTTTATTAATCATCCCAGTGGCAGTTTTGGTTTTGATTATCAAAAGTGGGCACAAGTTTTTAGAAAGGAATTTAAAGAAATAAACATATAATATTTTTATAATTGTTTGGTTTTATTATTAATGTATTTTTGGTGAATAATGGTGTGTTTATATGCTAAATGTGGTGTATAAACACAGTTTTGTTACTGAAAAGTAAGTATATATAATTGGTTGGTAATAATTTGACAAAACATAACGCACAAAAAAACAAATGAAAACAGGAGATTGGGTATTAGCTTTAACAGCAGGATTAGTAATTTACTTACTGAATGAAAAAAAGAAAGACACAAATAAAATTATCGGACTAAATAGTTTGAATAACAAGTTGAATAATCAAAACGATAGACTTTTAGGAGTTGCTCATCAACAAAGTAATAGAATAAATCAGCTCAATCTTGAATTAAAGAAAACGATAGAATCAAAAGAAAATCTTCCTGAAGAAATAAAAAGTAACCTGAATAAATTAATTACGGATTTTGATAAATTAGACAGAAATATTGCAGAAGAATTAATAAGCATATCTTCATTAATAGAAATTGATGAAAAACCAAAAGCTATTTTCTCTCTTTCTAAAATAATTGAAAATTTATTAAAGAAAATTTTTGAAGGAAAACTAACATTTGCCAAATTAATTGAAAAAGCTAAAGATGAAAAATTATTAACTTCCGAAGAATGTCATTTTGTAAACGGAATAAGAACAATACGAAATAAAGAAGGACACGAAGTGAATGTTAAAGTTGAAAATCATCTGACAGCTTCTTCTTTTATGATAGGAATTGGAATTATATCGAAATTAAAACTATTGCCAATAACGTATAAAAATAATGCTAAAGTTGGTGCTTAATCAAAAATCAATGCAATTTTGTTACGTCTGATTTTCCGAAGGAAAATCCTCGCACACAAAACTGCACTATTCTTATTTTAGACCGTTAAAATAAAAATGTTCAACCTCTTTAAACGAGACAATCGTGCAAAAAAGATTCAACAATGGGCAGAATCCATATCTGTATTGATTAATTTCAACGAAGAGTTGAAAGTCAAAATTGATCAAGTTGGTATTCTCGATGGGCAAACAATAATTAAAGAATTCTTAGAAAACAATGAGTTAGGTCTTGAATACGAACACCTAATCTATATGATTTCAGAATCTGGAATTTACTTGACAGAAGAACAAACAGACGATATTTCTCAATTAGCAGGGAAAATTGGATTATCAAAACCAGAACTATTTAAGCCATCGGAAATAGAAACTGATGAATTCTATAATCTTTTAGGATTATTTAATAAGGCTCAAAAAAAGGTGATCAACAATTTGAAAGATTTATGGGGAATGAATACCCCTATGACAAATAATCATTGGATTGGCTGGAGTCAAGATCAATATAAAAAAGACAAATTTAAAAATGAACAGAACATAAAAATCTTCCCTCATGGATTCGGATTGAGTTACCGAGATGAAAATTTGTTTATCGATTTTGACTTTGGTGATGATGGAGAGTCTACAGGGTTTGATGTTAATCGTCTTTGGTTGTTTATTGAAACAAATAAAATAAAAACGTTGTTTACGAACAATAAACAGATTAAGAAAGTCGTTGATTTTGAAGTTGAGTCTGGTTCGATAGAGTTTAGTGGATACATCAACTATTATAAAAGATAAACGAGTTACAATATCTAAACCTTCAAACTACTCCTCAAGTCATCCCAAATTTCTCGAAACTGTAATTCAAACAAACTCATTACCTATTTACAAACCAACAAAAAGACCATTGCAAAACCAATGGTCTTTTTCATGGAAACAAAATCCAATAAAAACCCATTACTACCTGACATTGAACAATAATACACCATTGTATTAAATTCAGGTAAACCGAGAGATAAATTAATAAGGCATACAAGTTAAATTAAGCGTAAAAGATTTACATAAATTAAACAAAACAGTAGTTAAAAGTAAATAATAGATAAATACTGAGGTAAAACACGGTTATGATATTTGCATAAACAAAAAGACATAACCTTTTTATCATGAAAAGAAATTTAATAGTATTAGCAAGTATCTTATTTTGCACGGCGCAAACAAAGGCTCAAATCTTTGATTCATCCATAGACGTAGATTATACATCTGGAGAAATTATTATGCCGCCTTCGCCATTAACTTACCAAACTTTATTTATTGGTGGAGTAGATAAAGTCCAAACCTTAGACGATTCAGGAAATCCGAATGGAGAAGCTTTTGCAAAGCAATGGCATGATTTTATTGGATTTACGCCAGACAATACAGCCGAGAGTTTAGGTTGGGTATCTATTAACCACGAAAGAATTTCTTCTGATGACAAAATCGGAGATGGTGGTGGAATGACCGTTTTCCGTGTAAAAAGAAGTCAGTTAGGCGATTCATTAGAGATTGTTCCTCAAACCTTAGCCGACGGAAGAACAGGAGATTTCTTTAACGTAGATTTTAAAAATACGGTAGGAGAAACTGGAATGAACTGTGGAGGTATTGTTGGACCAACAGGAAGAATTTGGACGGCCGAAGAATGGTTCAGAAAAGATAATTCGAGTATTTATGGAGAAGGTGCCGGAATTAGAGATACGGCAGATTTTACCATTGAGGGAAGTGGAATTTCTTTTGCCGATGGAGAAACGGTTAAGAAATACCAGAACTTAAATTATATGGTAGAGATTGATCCAAAGCAAGGAAAAGCCATTCGTAAACAATACAATTGGGGTAGACTAGGGTTTGAAGGTGGAGCCATTTTACCAGATAACAAAACGGTATTTTTAGGAGTAGATGCTACGCCGGCTTTCTTTATGAAATTTGTTGCCAACACAGCAGGAGATTTTACTTCGGGAGATTTATTTCTATATAAAGAAGAGGCTTCGGATAAATGGGTGAAAGTAAACAACGCTTCTATGGATGATATTTTTACCATTGCCGACCAAGGTGTAAGTAAAGGAGCAACCATGTATAATCGAATTGAATGGGTACAGTTTGATGAAGTTACCAATTCAATTTATTTTACAGAAACAGGAAGAGATAATCCTGCCGGACGTTGGGCCGATGAAAGCGCAGAAGGAGGACAGCATGCAGAACATCATATTATGAGAGCTGCACAACAAGGAACTCACCCCGACAGTGCAGATTATGTAGATTATTACGGAAGAGTGTTGCAATTAGATTTAGAAAATCAGGAATTGGATGTTTACCTTGCTGGAGGTCCAGATTTTGCAATGGATTCTGTTCCGATGAACGTTTACCCAGAGAAGCATTTATCAAATCCTGATGGACTTCATATTATGCATATTGGCGAAAAACCTTATATGATTATTTGCGAAGATTTAAATGGATCGTCTCACGGGCGAGTACCTAAAGATGTGGCTACCGGAAAAACGTGTGAATTATGGTTTTTAGATATGGCTATTGCAAACCCTACGGTAGACGATTTAATCCGTATTTCAGTAGTTCCGACAGGAGCAGAGGTTACAGGAGCGATGTCAACACCAGACGGGAAAACCTTAATGGTGAACTCTCAACACCCATCTTCAGACAATCCTTATCCATTCAACAATTCATTGACTTATGTGATAAATGGTTGGGATCAGTTTGTGTTAGATGTTGATAAATATGACGCGCCAGAAAACGAAGCATTTACGTTTTTTCCGAACCCAGCAACAAGACAAATTACCTTAAATAAAACATCGGATATTGCCATTTATAACGCACAAGGAAATAGAATTCGAGTAAGTTACGATGTCAATACATTAGACGTATCCTCTTTATCGCCAGGTGTGTACTTTTTGAAAAATAACGATGGTGTTACACAAAAATTAGTGATTAAATAGATTGTCTGTTTTATTTTATTGATAAAAATGTTGCCTAATTCTTCGGCGTTAACACTTGGTTTTTCATTTCTTTTGCTTGCCCAAAAGAAACGAAAAGAGCAATGATTAATAATCATTGTGATTTGAAAAAGGGACTTTTTTGAATGCATTTTTTGATCGAAGATCAAAAATCGAGTTTAATTTTCTAAATTTTCTCCAAGGTTTCGAAAATTATTAACGAAAATAAAACTCTATGCCGACAAAAAAGATAATCTTCCTTTTGGGTGATTTATTAGGTAACAAACGTATAGATAATTTTAAAAATCAAATACTTTCATTTATTTTCACAATCTCTCTCATGTCAAATATGGGAGAGATTTTTCTAATACATTATGAACAAACTTTCACGTATCGGTTTTATTATTGCTTTGGTTTTGGTGATTTCGGCCTTTCAATTAGACCGTTTTCAACCAGAAAACAATCTTATAAAATCAGAAAAACTTACGGTTCAACAACTTTGGGAGAACGATGCATATCGATTAATAGATGTTTTTAAAAAAATAAAATCGAACCCCAAACTAGATCTTGATTTATACAAAAAATCGAGAACCTATTTAAAACGTATGGAACCGCTTTGGGAATTTATTGAAAAGGAAAAGTATAATTCCAAAATAAATGGTGCTCCTTTATTAAAACCAGAGCCGGGAAGTATAGATTTATCCATTGTAGAGCCAGAAGGATTTCAAGTTATAGATGAGCTTGTAACCATAGAATCGAGTAAATCCGAAATAGATAAATTGTTAGCCAAACTGATTTCCGAAACGGAGAAAAGTATGCATTATACCAAACAATTTCCTTATCGGGATTATGTTTTTTTTGAAAGCTTTTATCAATCGATAAATCGTTTTTATAATCTTGGAATTTCGGACTTTGATACGCCAGGAACTGAAAGTGAATTTGTTGATGGATTGACCTTAATAAACTATTGGAAACAAATTTCTGACTTGTATTTTGATAAAAAGTGGAATAAAAATCACAAAAAAGAGATTCAAAAGATTTCAAAACATCTTGATAACATTTCGGAAATTCTAAGTCATCCAGAACAAATTGTATTTATGGATTTGTTGAGAAATGAAGTTTTACCATTGCAAACGACTATAAAAACCATTCAGAAGGAGAGTGGTGTAGAGTTTTTGGATGAAATTTCTCAATTGCCAAATCCTGTAAACACAAGAGCGGAACATTTTATGCAACCCGATTATTTAAATACAGCCTATTTTTCGGGAATAAAAGACAGCGAAAGAGCTCCAGAACTCATTAGGTTAGGAAAAGTATTGTTTAATGATCCTGTGTTGTCCGGAAATAATAAGAGAGCCTGTGCTTCTTGTCATAATCCTAAATTGGCTTTTGCCGATGGAAAGGCGAAAAGCACCCACTTTTCAGGAAATGGAGAAATTAAGAGAAACTCTCCAGGATTGCTAAACAGTGTTTTTGCCAAAGATTTCTTTCACGATTTAAGGGCCGAAAGTTTACAAAGTCAGGCCGATATGGTGATAAACAATCCCGACGAATTCAATTCCGATTTTAAATCCATTGTTTCTAAACTCGAAAAAAGTGAAGAATACAAAACCTTATTTATAACACAATTTGGGAATCAGAAATATGCCATAACAAAACACAGTATAACCAAAGCCATTGCAGCTTACATCAGTTCATTGCAAAGTTTCAATGCACCTTTTGATGCTTATGTTAGACAAGAATCCGATGAAATGTCAGAAGAGGCCAAGGCCGGATACAATACTTTTATGTCTAACGGTGCTTGTGCCACTTGTCATTTTGCACCAACCTTTGCGGGATTGCTTCCACCTTTTTACAACGACACCGAAAGTGAAATATTAGGCGTTTGGCAAGAGTTTGATACTATAAATCCCGTTTTAGATCAAGATTTAGGACGTGGAGTAAACGGAAAAATCCGATCGGAATTGGATATTTATATCCGATCATTTAAAACAGTAACCTTAAGAAATATAAACGAAACAGGACCATATATGCATCACGGACAATTTAATTCTTTAGAAGAAGTCATGCACTTTTATAACCAAGGTGGAGGTGATGGTATGTTGCTAACAACACCGTTTCAAACCCTGTCAGCCGAAAAATTGAATTTAACCCAAACTGAAATGAATGAAGTCATAGCTTTTATGAAACAACTTTCAGATAATCCATTTATAAACGATAAACCACTTGCACTCCCTAAGTTTAATTCGAAAGAATTGGATAATAGAGTTTGGGGAGGAGAGTATTAGGGAATTGTGGATAAGTGTATAAGGAGAGATAGGGTTTGGGTTGAGTGTTATTTGAAGTTGTGCCGTTTAGCAAGACTTATTTTTTAGGGGGAAAAGGTAAAAGTGTCCCCTCGAGGG
>JBMYWP010000094.1:0-13660 GCA_049607525.1 Flavobacteriales bacterium | reverse complement strand
CCGTGATAAATAAACAATCCGATCTTCCATGGGTTGCCGCATAACCTCTAATGCAGACTTGTTGAACTCCGTTAATTCATCTAAAAACAAAACCCCGTTATGTGCCAAAGAAATTTCGCCAGGCTGAGGATAAGAACCTCCACCAACTAAGGCAACGTCCGAGATGGTGTGATGTGGTGAGCGAAAAGATCTAGATTTTAAAATCCCTTCTTTTTTATTCGACTTTCCTATTACAGAATGAATTTTAGTAGTCTCTATGGCTTCCTCCATACTCATGGGCGGCAAAATAGTAGGTAAACATCTCGCCAACATGGTTTTTCCAGCACCTGGTGGGCCAATAAGCAAAACATTATGCCCGCCCGCTGCAGCAATCTCTAAGGCTCGTTTAATATTTTGTTGACCTTTTACATCTTCAAAACCCAAAATATAATCAACTGTATTTTCTTTTTGTTCTTCTACCCATGTCGATTCATGTTTATCTAAAACGGTAGAATCACCTTCTAAAAACTGAATGACATCCAGTAAATTATTTGCACCATAAACATCAATACCTTCAACAAAAGCAGCTTCTTTGGCATTGGTTTGAGGTAAAATGATACCTTTAAAACCGAGCTCTTTTGCTTTTAATGCAATAGACAACACGCCTTTGATCGGTTGTAAATCTCCATTCAGAGACAATTCCCCCATTATTATATAATCATCGGTAATCGTTGTTCTTATTTGGTCAGACGCCATTAAAATTCCTAGAGCTAAAGTAACATCATATGCAGACCCTTCTTTTCTAATATCGGCCGGTGCCATATTGATTATTATTTTTTTTCCAGGTTTTCTATAACCTATATTTTTGAGTGCAGCTTCTATTCTATGCTCACTTTCTTTAACGGCAGAATCTGGTAATCCAACTAAAAAGAATTTAAACCCTTTATCTGTGTTTACCTCAATTGTAATTTTTGTAGCTTCTATTCCGATTAAGGCAAAAGCATATAAGTTTATAAACATAATATTCTGCTTATTATTAATGTATTAAGATAATAAAAAAAAGAATAGAATGCAAAAGGGGAAAACCTAATAACGATATAGTTAAATCCCCTTATCACGATAAGATAAAAACCAAAACCTCTAAATTCTTACTCATATCCAATAAAAAATTATTTATCTTTAATCGGAATAAACTGTACTGAAAATGAATACTTGTGAAAATTGTTCATATAATTATAATGAAAAAGAAAAATATTGTTCGAATTTTGGGCAAAAAATAGGCGAAAAATTTTCTCTTAAATTGATGTTTAGCCACACCATTGCAAATTATTTCTCCCTTGACTCTAGTTTAAAAAGAAGCATTATTCCATTGCTCTTTAAACCAGGTTTTTTGGCTCAAGAATTTGTAAGTGGAAAACGTACTAAATACATTCACCCTGCCAAACTGTATTTTTTTATTTCATTTGTATTTTTTATTACTCTTAGTTTTTCATTTGAAAAGCAAATCCAAAGTATTTCCTCTCAATTTGATTCGTCAAAATTCAATTCAACTTCAGCATCAGATACCATTTCAGATAGCGATTCGAGTGTATTTCAATTAGATTTCTCTGGAAATCAACCAGCAACAGAAAGTGAAGGCGAAGACGCCGAAAAAATAACCATTAATTTATCTCCGAATTCAAGTATTATGTCAAACATTGCCGAAAAAATCATTGGTTTTGACAAAGCTTCCTTTTCCTTATTTCTAAATAATTTTGTTAACAATTTACCTTTTTCACTCTTCTTTTCGGTGCCCATTTTTGCTATTTTCCTGTGGATAATATATGGAAAGAAAAGAGGGAATTTTGCAGAACATTTTACATTTAGCCTTTATTATTTCACATTCACCTTTATTAGTATATTATTGGCTATTGGGCTCTATCAATTGATTCCAGAAATAAGCATTATTGTCTTTTTTGTCCTTCTAATAAACTGGATTTTCCTTGCCAATAGCATGCGACGATTTTATAATACATCCACCCGAAAATCCTATTTTATTTCTAGTTTACAAGGTGTATTATTCCTATTTATGCTTATGCCTTTGTCCGTATTTTTAGTTTTTCTTTATCCATTATTAGTTCATTAATGGTTATTCACTTAATCCTATACATAAAATTGAAAACATGTATTTTCTTTTAGAGGATTGCATTAGTGATTTAATACTCGCTCCTGTCGTTACCACATCATCAATAACAATAAAATGAGTTCCTTCTGGGTATTCTTTTATCCATTTAAATGCATTTTGCATATTCAGTTCGCGTTCCATTTTATTCATTTTGGTTTGAGACTTTGTTTCTTTTATTCGAATTACAGTCTTATCTACAATGGGTAACTTTAGAATAGATTGAACACCACGTGCAATAAAATCACTTTGGTTATATCCTCTTATTTTTCTTTTATTTTTATGCAGTGGCAAAGGAAGAATATAGTCGGCATATAAAAAGCATTCTACATTTACGGCTTGCCTTCCCAATTGAATTCCAAAAAAGTATCCCACATCGGTTTTGTGTTTATATTTTAGGAGGTGAACACTATTTTTCAACACCGAATCCTTCTTAAAATAAAACAAAGTGGCTGCATATTCTAAAGGTAATTCCTCAGTGTTTATATGTAAATAACAGTCGTTGTATTTGTTTTCGAAATGTTGAGTTCTCGGCAATTCATCATAGCAAGAAACACAGAATAATTCGGTTTTATTTGCAAGAGGATGTTTGCAACTTAAACAATAAGTTGGCAATAGAAATTGTTTGATATCCTCTAGCCATTTCATAACATTACTATTGTGTTTTCTGTAGATATTTCTCTGTTTCTTTCTGGTAGAAAGGTGCGAATTTTATTGGTTTTTGATAAAATATCTCCGTCTGTTTTTTCTTTTCTTCAATATACTTCTTCCAGATTTCGGATTGTTCTTTTAGAATCTGTTTAGCCTCTTTTGCTTTTCTCTTTTTATCTTTTTCTTGCTCGCGTTCTGCTTTTTCGGCTTCAAGCATTTTCTGCATGATTTCTTCTTGCCTTTTTAACGTTTCTGCGGTGATGTTTTTATTAATGATATCCCTTTCAATTTCTTTCATCTTTTCGATAGCATTTTTCAGGCTATTATTTCCTTTATCACCACCTTCCATAGATTTAGAAATTTCTTCCAATTGACGTCTAATCGCTTCTTGTTTGGCAGCAGTTTTAACAATAGATTCTGAATTTGGATTCGAACTTGGTCCGCCTCCCATTCCAGGTTGTCCAGACTTTCCACCTTCTCCATTCTCGCCTTGTGTTCCACCACCTTTTCCACCTTTACCTTGTTGTCCTTTTTCCCCAGAACTTCCAGGTTTCTGACCTGGCTGTTGTCCAGGTTGTTCTCCAGGTTGATCCCCACCTTTTTGTTTTCCTTCATTCAACAAATCTTGCTGTAAAGACTTTAATTGCTCTTTCATTTGTTGTTGAAGACTCTTCATTTTTTGCATAGAAGGTTCATCTCCAGAAGAACTCCCTTTTCCACCTGGTTTAGAACAAGACCCCGATCCTTTCATACCTTCTTGGCCTTGCTGTTTTTGCATTTGGTCTAAAACCTGACTAAGAAGCAAAGCCAAATTATTGGCAGAGGTCATTGCATCTTGTCCGTTTTTATAAGCCTTATTGATTCTTCGTTCAGCCATCTCCTCTAAACTTTTATCCAAACCTTTGTGCAGTGCGGTTACTTCTTTTATTACTGTTGCCTCTACAGCTATTTGTCGTTTACTTAAAGCAAACAAAGAATCGGCAATTAAATTAGATTTAAAACGGATGTCGTTCTGATCTTTCATGATTTTCAGATATCCTGGATCATTCTTTTCTATTTTACTTAAATGCTCAATGAGTGCCTCTTCTTCAAAAGATAAATCCACTAAATTCTCCAGAATCTGTCTCAACGTTTCCATATCTTCGGCATTGGCTTCATCTTGCATTTGCTGTTGCTGATTTTCCATTTGCTGAGCTAAATCTTCCATTTGTTCGGCCGACTTCTTTTGGGAATCTCCACTGTCTTTTTTCTTTCCCTCTTCCATTTTATCAGAAGCCTTTTTCATTTCTTCCGAAATTTCTTTTTCTTCCTTCTTGAAATCTTCAATTTCAAATGGTCTGTCTAAAGATTCATTAAGTTTGGAAAGCTCTTCCTGCTTTTTCTTAAACTCTTCAAAGGCTTTATTGAGTTCTTCTTGTTCCTTTTTTATGTCTTCTTGAGCTTCCTTATCTTTCTTCTTTGTATTTTCCGTCTTTTCCGCAAGTTCTTCTTGCTTTTTTTGCAATTCTTTTAATTCGTCTATATTGTCTTGAAACTTTTGTTCGACTTCAAACTGTTTTAGCATTTCTAAATTACGATCCAATTCGCGTTCCAAATTTTCATTGTTCATTTTTATATCCTCAAGTTTCTTCTGAATTTCATTTTTATTCAGTTTTTCCATGAGTTTTTCAATTTCTTCAAACATCTTACGGGTTTCTTCATCCATAAGTTCGTTGAGTAAATCGTTTATTTTTTCTTGTTTTTCAATCAGTTTTTCGTCTTTCGTAAACTCCTTCTGATCTTCAATAACTTTATTATTCTTTTCTTTTAAGTCATCAATAGACTTTTCAAAACTTTTTTGTTTCTCAAGTAATTCTTTAATGCGTTCCTTATCTTCCCAAGTCAGATCCTTTTTCTGAATCAAGTCTTCTTGTAATTTCTTTAAATCTTTCTGAATCTCTCTAGAATCTTTAAGTTTAGTTTCCAATTCCGATTTAATGGTTTCGTTTGTTTTTGCAACATCCTCTTTTAAATCTTCTTTTGTTGGAATTTCAATTTTAAAAGTTTCTGAGCGTTTTCTTTTAGCACCATTTACTCCATCATTGTCAAACACTTCAAAATAATAGGTAAACTCATCACCAGCATTTAACTCAATATCCTGAAGATTAAAAAAGTGAATAAAATCTTGATGTTTCCAATCGGGTTTTAAAGCAATTCTCTGAACGACTGTGGTATCTTTAGAATTTAATTTAAACAGTAATTTAGAAAATCCATAATCATCGGAAATATTTCCTTTAAAATAAAGCTGTGTTTTGGTTTGCTCACTCTTTTCTTCGTTGACTTCAATGCGGGGAAACTCATCCTTCTCGGATTGAATATTATATTCTATCTTTTCACCAGCTTTTACTTTCTGGTTGGATGCAAAAACGGTATAATTTTCCGATTTTAAAATGCGTTTTTTATACTGGTAGGCATTATTTTCATCTTGCAAATGAACTAATGAATCAACAAAATCGAAATAAAAAGATTCTCCATTTTCTGTTTCAACTTGCCAAGTTACATAGGTTCCTTCTGGCACCGAAACATCGCCCTGATTTTCTATTGTAATCGCATTTAACTTTGTGTACTTCGGGTAATTCACCAAAAGTTTAAAGGCCTTAATTTCTGGAAACGGAAAAACTTCTATGGCATAGGTTTTAGATTCGTAACCACCTGCCCTAAGTTTAAACGTTATGTTTTGTTGTAAATTTGTAAAATCGTATTTAAAATTATGCTCTTGTAATTCTTGCATCGGAAACCAATGATCCGACAATAAAATCTCTACATCATCGGGTAAATCCTCCCCTTCTAAATGCATGTTCAGTACAAAAGGTTCATTACTATTGGTAGACATATTATCGTTATCAATAGTCATTGTAAATGGCATTTCTGGTACAAACTCCTCGGTATATTTCACAATTCTGGCCGAACTTTCAGTAACCATACTCAAGTTTCCACTTACCCAAATAACAGCAAAAATAAGTAAGGGAATAATTGCAAATTTCACATACTTTACGTTGTCTTTTAAATTAACAGCATGCTTAAAATCTATAGGATTAAGTTCTTCTATTTTTTGGTTAATACTTGCCAGTAAAATCGTCTGATCACCATCTGATATTTGATCTTTCAAATCGAGCACATTTCTCAACTTATCTTGCACTTCAGAAAAGTGTTCACCAATAATATTAGCAGCATCCTTATGGTTTATGGTTTGACCTAATTTAAAATACTTGGTCAATGGAATGATTATATACCAAAGAAAAATTGCCAATGTAAGGATAGACGATAAGAAAAACAGAACCGTTCGTCCAGAAATAGACAAACGTGCAAAATGCTCCAGTATAGCAAAAGATAGAAACAACACACCCCATATTGCAATGGTCAACAGTACACCTTTTACAACACGACTTAAGTAATATTTTTTTACAAAAATGTTTAATTTATCTATTAATTGCTGAAGTCCTTTATCCATAGAAACAAATATACTGAAAGTGCATTATCATTTTATGAATTTATCTAAAAATCTTTAAATCATGTTTTTTTGTTGGAAACAAATCTTATTTTAGCCTTGCCTTTTTGTCTTAATCGTAGATTAAAAAGCCTTTCAACAAAAATAAATAAAATGAAAAACTGGATAAAAGGAATTGTTATTGGACTAGTTAGCATAAATGGTTTTGCCCAAACTGTTACAGATTCTGAAGAGGGTTCGAAACTTTCTATTGAAGCTCAAATTCAATACAATGACCCTACAATGGATATTTCCTTAACAAACTCAAGTATACCCGGAATTGATTTAAGTTCTTATTATCCAACTCACGAATCCAGTGCATTTTTAGCATTAAGGGGAAAGTATAATGTATGGAACGACTTTTCGGCTTATGCAAAATTTGGTTTTGGAAACAATAATGGAACAACCACTTTAGACGCTCAGTCATCAATTGATCCTATTCTTGGGGTTATTGGAAGTTTAGGTTTAAATCTGCCTTTAGACCCAACAACAGTAAAAGTTAACACGCATATCAACGACGGTTATACCACCATTAATGCCATTGCTGGGGTTTCTTATACTTATGCTCTCAAAAAAATAAAGATTTCACCTTATTTTGGAGGGGGATTCTCTTATCTAAATACACCTTCTACAAGTGTTGATGTTTCTTTTGACATAGATGTTTTTGGTGGTACAGCCAACATTCCTTTAGCCAATGTGTTGGTAAAAGACAGAGAGTCTGCTTCTAGTTTTATTTGGGAAACAGGTTTGGACATTACCTACGATATAAACAACCGTTTTTATGTAGGAGGAAATTTTGAATATTCTGCTGTAAATTATGATTTTGGATCAACAGCTCTAGAGTTTAACGAGGATGCTTTACCAGGGATTTTAACTGCATTTTTACCTGCAGGAACAGATTTATCAATCATTCCGGATGTTACTTCTGATTTGACTTTAGATTATTCAGCATTCCGTTACGGTATCACAATAGGGATGAGGCTTTAATTTTAGGTTTCATTTCTCAAAATACATGATGATCTTGGTATTCTCTGAATCTTATTAGATTTTTAGAATGCCAAGTTTTTTTTTGATGTAACATCCCTCCCAAAATGGCCTTTTATTAAACTAAACTCATTGTATTTTTTTAAGATTTTAAACGATTAAATACAACACCTTTTATTTCATAATTTTGAATTTAGATTTCAAGCCATTTATTCCAAATTATATGCTCTTAACCTGCTTTCAAGTCGATTTGGGTTCTTTTTTGGATTATATATACTTGGATTTTCCAACATAAGCACCAATGTTGCGTATTCTTTAGTATTTAGATGCTCTAAATCTTTTTTGAAATAATAAGTAGACGCTTGCCTAATCCCAATATTCAAATAAAGAAAATCATGCCTTTCAGCCAAATAATTTAAACATTCTTCTTGACTGAGATAATTCTCCAACTTCATGGCAAATACATATCTATTGGCCAAAAATTTATTATTGTTTATAGCAACATGTGAAATAAAACCTGCCATTTCCATACTAGGACAAGGTCTAGTTCTTTGATCTATTAAAGCGTGATATAACACTTCTTTTGAATTTCTTTTCGAGTTTATTTTATAGTACACATCAATAAACGCTTGAGGTAATTGTTTTGAAGTTTTGGCCTTTTTCACCAAACTATTTATATCCTCAGGATTGTAACTCGAATTATAATCGCTTACAGCATAAGCAATAAAAAGCCACAAACTAAGAACACCTGTGAGCATTGAATAGAGTAATATTTTTAATAACAATTTCATGCCAATATATTAGTTTACAACGCCTTTATTTCTTTCCTAAAATGTTTGATTTTACGAATTTCACTTTCCCATAAAAAATGAGATTGATTAAACATGTTTTTTTTTTTGTTCCAAAGAATATTGATTCCTTTTTCTGGTTCCGAAAAACTAGAGTTTAGAATAAAGGCTTTGTATTTTATATTATGAAAAGGAATTTTTATGATTTGAGCATCCTTTGAAAAAAGCGTTTTATAAGCTAACACGAGCTCTTCTTTTTCTTTATCAAAATCAAATCCAACAATATAATTTGTCCATCTTTTTATGATCAATAAACCTGCTATTAATAAACTAGGTCCCAAACAAACCAAGACAAAAATAAACGGATTATCGAAAAGAAATTCTAAATAATCGGAATTGCTATCTCCAAGAGCGTAAAAAATGATACCTGCAAAAATTAAGCTTGAAACTAAAATAGTAAAAAAGAGTTCAAGCCCCAATTGATTAATTAGTCTTGTATCCTTTTGTTTGGAATATATCATAATGGTTTATTTATTTGGCATTTGAACAAAGTAAAGTTAGGCATTTTATTTCTTCATGAATTTATACATATATTTATATTCTCGATTGACACAAATAATACCATTTAATGATTCAGTATTTCGAAATAGACACAAAAGCCACAGAAGCATTTGTTCAGGTTCCACCTTCGGTAAGACAGAGAAGTTTTCACGAAATAATGTGGGTTCAGAAAGGTAATGTACATTTTATGGTAGATGGTGATATTTACGAAGTAAAAGCCAATTCTTTTTTTATACTTCCCAAAGACCGATACCACCGTTTTTTACCACAAGAAGGAATAGATGGACAAGTTATTCGCTTTTCGGAAGAAGATTTAGATGTCTTCCCGAAATTGTTGTTTAGTAAATTTCATAATCTTTCTGAAGTCAAATTATCAAACCAGCATATTCAATTTTTCGAACAACTTTACAGCCTTATTCAAAGCGAATACGTTAATAAATCTGACAGCAAAATGGTTTTAATACAATTAATTAAATCTGTGATTTATAAATTAGATGCCATTAAACGAAATGAATTCAACCCAATACATCAAGTTGCCAATCAATTTAGCATTGTAGATACCTTTCAAGACTTGTTAGACTTGCATATTCTAGAAAATCGGTCAATTCATTTTTATGCAGAACAACTAAACATGACTTCCCGAAAACTAGGCGCCATAATTAAATCGGTTTTTAATACAACCACCGAAAATATTGTTGCCCAGCGTTTGCTTATTGAAGCTAAAAGGCAATTGGTATATTCCGAAAAAAACATCGCCCAAATTGCTTACGACTTAAATTTCCAGGATAATTCATATTTTACAAAATATTTTAAAAAACATACATCACTTACGCCTAAACAATACCGAGAAAATCAACAAATTGTAAAATAGTACCATTTTTTCAAAATATAGTGCCAAGTTTTCATCCTTCTTCTTAAGAAATTTGCTCTTGTATTCTTATTCCACATCATGGAATAGGAATAGAACACATTTTTTTTAAACCAAAAAACAAAACCATTATGAAAAAGGCAACTGCATTATTATTGGGAATACTATTGAGCTTTCAGGTTATATCTTGTAAAAAGGATTCGGATAACGATGATATAAGCAATCAAAAGGTAGAAACGATATTAAATGATTTTTACAGATTTTTTGAAACTGCAGATGAGAATTTATTGGAAAAAACAGTTTCTATCACACTAAAAGACAACGATAGAAACCCAATGGCCACAGGAACCGACTATGAAGCACTACTGGCATTGGCTCAATCTGTTCAAGGGCTTTCAGAAATGCATCACAATTTAGTAAAAGTGCATAAAATTGAAGATAATATGTGGGTTATTCGTTGGGAAGCAACAGCAAAGCACACCGGACCTTTATTTGGAATGCCGGCCACAGGTAAAACCGTTTATTTTAATGGACACGATATTGTGAAAATTGAAAATGAAAAAATTACTGAACTATGGCACATAGAAACCCTCTTACAATTGATGTCTCAAATACAGTAATTTTGCACTAAATTTAGACCATGAATAAAATAATAGCCTTAATATTGAGCACCATCTTTTGTGTTCAAATGATCTCTTGTCAGGAAACAACCAAACCCATGAAAAAAGAAAAAAACATGAAACTGATCTATGTTATGGATCCACAATGTGGATGGTGTTATGGAAATAGCGAAAATGTATCTTCTATTCGTAAAACTTTTGACCAAACATTCAATTTTGAATTGTTGGTAGGTGGTATGTGGTTAGGAAATGATGCGCCAGTTGGTGGAACCGAGCTAAGTGGTTTTCTCCAAGCTCATGCCCCAAGAATGGCTAAAACAACAGGAGCAAATGTTGGACAAGCCTATTATGATTTGGCTACGGACAGTTCTTATGCTTTTAGCAGTTTAGAACCTTCGGCCGCCATTGTTTTAATAAAAACGATTTCTCCAGAAAACACGTTTGCATTTACTAAAGATGTTCAAAAGATGTTATTACAAGATGGAAAACGACTTGATAAATTAGAGAATTACCTTCCTATTCTAAAATCGCTTAAAATAAACGAAGATGATTTTAAAAAAGCTTGGTTATCTGCGGAGAACATTAAAAATACGCAAGCCGAATTTAGCAAGGCCAGTCAGTTGGCCAATGGATTTCCAACTTTAATCCTACAAACCAAAGACGGACAAAAAGTTTTAGCCTCTGGTTATTTCGACTTAGAACAGATGGTTCAGACTTTGAAGAGTTTGTAAACCCTGTTTTTATATACAATAAGAAACCCTATTTATTATCCGTTTGGAATTAATAAATAGGGTTTTAAAAATACTAAATCCCCTGTTATAGTATTTTAGATTTCAGTTAATTATTTCCGAAACATCCGTTTAATACCCTAAAAGGAGTTTCCGATATCGTTTTTGGTAAACCATCAATATCAATTACTTGATCATTAAAGATGATTTTGTTATTATCGTATGCTTTATTATTATGTAGAACGCCTGGTGTTAAAATGCGGGTTATTAAAATAGCATGCCCATTTTCATCTTGTACAATAATGTCGTTAACGGATGAAATAATTCGAGAAATACTACCCAAATTAAATTCAGTAGAATAATCACTAATCAAACCATAATTGGCAGTTCCTTGCATTAAATTGTATAAATATAATTTATCTGAGCTATCTACAATATGGTAATATCCGTTTTCTTTTCTTTTATTAATAGTTTTTATGTTGACAGAACTTAGCGTTGGAGGAACTGTAAATGGAGTTAATGATTTGGTGTATACATCGTAAGTTTGACCACCTTCTGTAATACTAGTTTGAACAGCACCTGCAGTAGAAATGGTCGACATTGAATAGAGGTTTCCATCTTCTCCTAAAAGAGCCGCCGAAAAATTATCTGTTAGCGCTACTATTTTCACTCCATTTAGAGGTTCATACCTATAAAACTTTTTATTTTGCAATACATTTACATAGCCATCAGATGTTAAAAAATATAATGGAAATAGACTAGTTGAGGACACTCCTCCCAATAAGGTAAGTTGATTCCCATCCCCAACATTAAAACTAATATTTAAACCTTTCAATAAATTATTAATATCAGTTGCTTCTTTTAAATTAAAGCTTTCTTTTAAAGTTGCAGGCTCATCTCTAAACAGTGAATTCCGAGTTCCTCTACTATGGATTCTTGAGTTTGTATAATTTGTTCCCATTGAGTAAAATTTTTCATTTGTTTGGTCATAAGCCAAAATGGTATAGTTATTCCCATTTGCCCCCGACTTTGAAATTAAGGAATAGATTTGATTGAACTTTATATTTGCATCAACTCCATTTGCTAAATACTGTTCTGTATCATATAAAAAATCTAATGTTGTGTTTTGATTTGGATCTATGATTACCTTATTGTCATTAGAAGGATCAATATTAGAAATATGAGTACCAGGTTTTTCATTTTGACCTATTGAACTCATGGATTCATGTAAATACATACCAAATAATTCACCAGTTTTGGACAATAAATAAATATAATCTGGTTCATGAGCATTAGGCGTATCAAACGCTATAAAATTTTTCCACTTAACACCAGGGAAATTTTGCTCTAAGGCAACGACTTGAGATGTTTTGTTTGTTCTTTTTAAAGATGTATTCACCATCTGTAAGGTATCGTAATAGAGGCCTTGATTGTTATACAACACACTTCCATCTTCGTTTAAATGAAAATTAAACTTATCATACGATGGATCCAAAAAGGTTGTGTTATAGCTATGGGTTCCAAATGTTGATATATTATTGAAAACGCCTTCACAATTGGATGCAAATAAAGATGGGGTTGATGGAGATGAGACATTGGCACATAAATCTACCCAAGAACCCCCATTATAAACATTTATACAATTATCGGACTCATCATAAATTACAAGACCTTCGGTTGGATTTGCAACATTTGCATCTGAATTTAATCTCGGAGGTAAAAACCCCTTTTCTGTTGAATAAACATCTAATATGGCAGAATTGTCTGGTGTTAGAGTTCCAATTCCGATCTGAGAATTAGCAACTTGTATACATCCTACAAACAGAACTTGATACAATAGTTTTTTATACATTTTTAATATATTGAGATAATAAGTCGCAAATATTACCGAAATGTTTAAGTATCAAGATTTAAAAAATGTATTTGGGAAAATTTCAGGGATTTTTGGGAAATTTTAGCATTTACATTTTAATTTCTCGGTAACAAGGGCTCTGTAAGGTGCCGAAACAGGTATTTTATTATCGTTTATATAGAGGTAGTTTTTACTCATCATGGTTACAGATTTTGTATTTACCACATAACTTTGATGGACTCTAATAAAATGGGGATTGTCCAATTCTGACAAAATCTCGTTTAGCTTTATTCTAACAACTTGTACCTTATTATTTTTGAAGTGAATATTCACATAATTTCCATCGCTCTTAAATAAACTAATGTCCTGAGTATTAAAAATGTGCTTTTTCTTACCATCATAAATCTCAAGGGGTTTAATCAAGTCACTTTTTTTCAAAATCAACTCAATATTAGACAACAAAACCTTTTTATTAAAAGGTTTGGTAATGTATAATTCAGGATCGGTGGTTGTTATTTGCTCTATGGTGTCGTTGTCATTAAATGCCGTGAGATATAAGTATTTAATGTTTAAATTATTCTCTTTTATTTGTTGACCAACCCAAATTCCCGTTTTTTCACCAACCAAACGGATATCCAACAAAATTAAATTTGGAAAATGCTGCTTTGCATAGACCCAAGCATCTTCCGCATTATCTAATATTTCAAGTACATCAAAACCATTATTTTTTAATAATGTCGACAATGATAAGGCAATAAAGGGGTCATCCTCTACAATTAAAACTCTTGCTTTCATAATACTTCTAACGTGTTAAATTGGATTTTCATTTCAAATCCATTTGTCCAACTTATTTTGTGTTTTCCTCTTAATTTATAAATAAGTAATTCAACTAAACTACTATCGGCTAAAGACCGATAGGTTTGGGTTTCGCCTAAAGGCGAC
>JBMYWP010000093.1:0-13697 GCA_049607525.1 Flavobacteriales bacterium | reverse complement strand
CCGGAAATAGAATCATTTACAGCCTCCTCGGGGTATTTGTAGTTATCATAGATAAAAGCATACAAGGAGTCCATCCCACCAGGAAATTCAGCTTCCTTGTCAAAGATTTGATCATATTTATTATTAGAATGTTTTTGGGTTGAAAAATATTCATTTATAGAAGATTGATTTTCATTTCCAATGAGTGAAAAACTACTTAATATAAGACTTCCAATCATCAACACAAGGATTATATAATTCATTCTTTTCATAGTTAACTTTATTTAAGGTGTTGATAATTATTTTGTTAATTTTGTTTTGTATCACGTTTATTAATTGCAATTTATGAAAATTAGATTATTTCTGTTTATTCTGTTTATTTCAGTTTTGATTATTTATTCTTCAAGCATAGATTTTATGCCCAATTACTACCAAAGAGGAGATAGATGGCATTTGGTTATCCCAATGTTTACAATTTATCTTTTAGAAATAGTCGCTTTCTTGTTTTTGGTTGTAGATATGATAAAACGGAAAAAAATGAAATGGTTCGAGTTCATAATATTTATTCTATTTAATATAAGCTTCCCTGTAATTAATGATGATTCAGGATTCTTTTCGAACTTTGCCTACGTTGTCATTGGTATTTTGACATTGACCCTTCTTATTTCCATGTTTGAAAAGAAAATTTGGAAACAGATCTGAAATCACAAAGCAAAGAGAATTTAATAACTTAAAACGCTATTGAATTCTAGTTTTTTCACCAAAAAAATCCATTAGCTAATAGTTAGGTTAATTAAACAAGTATTTTAAATGATACTTTTGGGAATTAAAAAACAATAGAGTCTATTTCATAATAAATAATCTCTATTGTTTTTTAATCAATTATGGTATAGTATAAAAATAGGCACTGTTTTAATTACATACTTTTTGATTAGAAATTGCCCATCCAAACACATCCGCATTTGTATGCATTGGATGAGGTCTAGGAAATTTTGAGGCTCCAGATTCAGGAGAGCTTTCCATATCATTAATCATTCCATTTGAGCCTACGTCTTTATCAAGAATAAAATTTCCATAAGGAGGATCAACTAATGAAAATCCATTTTCTCTAACATCGGGACAGCCATCTCCGTCAGAATCTGAATCTTTCCAATTGACAATGCCATCATTATCAATATCTTCTTCGTAAATAATTTGCATATTCATTTTAAAGGTAGTGGTTGTTGTAAATACATTTTTTACATTTGAAGATTTGAAAATGTCTGCTGTTTCTGAAGGATTTCCTGCATTTGCAGTAATCATAGATGGAGTTAATTTACTAAAAGTTTGATTTACCGGCTGTAACGAAACCATCGAAGTGTCAGAAGATTTTAAAGTCCCCATAATCTGTGAAGTACTGTCGACTTTTAATATTACTTTAATTCTAGGTAAACCATTTACGTTTTCTACATGTGGATCAACTATATAATTGGGGTTGGTTGTGTTGTTATTTATCGCATTACCATCGGTAGTAATATAATCACCAACATAGCCGTTTTGAAGACCAGTGATTGGTCTGTTTTGAGTTTCTAGGTAATTTACATTATTGACTAATACATTATGTAGTGTACCATTGACACCACCACTTACAAATTCAACATTAATTGCTGTACTGAAATGATAGTAGTTAATTTCAATACGATCTATTGGAAGATTTTTTATCCATCCATCATAATTAAGCCAAGAAATATGGTCCCCTGATTGGAAATTGAATGTTTGTTGAATAAATCCTCTTGCTATTTGTTCTTGTATTTGAGGTAAACCATCGTTGTCATCATCAATATCTACAGAATCTACAATCCCGTCATTGTCCCAATCTAGTTTTAAGCAGGCTGGTGTGTTAACCCATTCTGTATTATTGAAGAATGTCATACTTCCCTTTCCACAACAGTTTGTGCAGTATAACATAAGTCCTTCACTTGGATTTTGAATGTTTGAACGTTGTAATGCTGTCATTCTTGGTATTAAAAACCCTCGATTTGAAGATTTAACATCAAATATGGCCGATTTATCAGGAGATGTTGTACCTATTCCGACTTGGGCAGATGAAGACCAATGAAAACAAATGGTTAATAGAATTAAAAAAGAGATATTTTTCATAGAAATATGTTTTGGGGCAAAAGTAAAATCTAGATTTAGGTTATTTTTTGATGTATGTCAAAATATAAAATTGTTTATTTAATAAGGTCATGAGTTTTTTTAGGGCAATATTTTGTTTCGTGATTTGTGATTTTTTTTCAACCCTTAAATAGGTAGATAAAAGAAGGTAAAGATTTCTTGTATTGAAATAGATTATTATCTTTAAACCAAAGTAATACTATATGGATAAAATTAATCATTGTCAGATTTGTGATTTGCAGCAATATGATATTCAAAAAGGACTTACCTGTTCCTTAACCGAAAAGCTTCCAAAATTTAATAATACTTGCCCGAAGATTGTTCTGAATGAAAAAATGCTTCAAAGAATAGTAAAAGTAAATTGGGAATTCGAAGATATTAAGGCCATGAAGAACAAATCTATCATGAATTTTGTGTTTTTTGGAATTCTAGCTTTTGGTGTGTTTTATTTCGATTATTACCTCTCTCAGGTTTTGAATTCTTACGGTGTTTATTCAACTGTTTCTATTATTATTTTTGTAATTGGTTTATCTATTTTGGGAATGGCTATTGGTCCTATGAATATGTATTATAATAAGAGAAAAAATCATATCCCTGTAAAAGAAGAATTGGATGATTTAATGAAAATGTACAACATAAAATATGATTACCAATACAAGGAACATACCGATTATTTTGGAGTAAAAGAAATGAAACACAAATTGACAATAAATGGTGAAGTTTTTGAATTTGAAACCAGAGATATGGTTGAGTAAAATAGGTTTTAGAACGGATTAAATCTGGTGTGTTTAGATGAAATAAGGTAAAAAAGAAAATGAATTGATTTAGAGAGCTTCTATTCTTCATTTATCAATCTAATGTCAATTCGTTTTGTAAATACTCTTGCGTTTTACTATATTTGAATCAATAATATAATAAAGGTTTTAAATAAAAGTAATTTAAGAATCCTATTATATTATTGAAAACAACATAAAAAAATTAAAATGAAAAAAATTATTACAAGTTTATTACTAGCATCCACTATGGTAGGTTTTGCCCAAGAAAATGCATTTCAAATTCCCGAATTATCAGAATCATTTTTTATAGAAGGGGGAATTAGATTGAAAACTTCTAAAGTAAAACACGAATCTAATTATTCCAATTACGAAGAAACAAGTGATTTAACAAGCTATGCAATTACACCAAAAGTTGGATATAATTTTGCCGATAATATGGCTGTAGGTCTTCATATGACCATTGGTAAAGATCAAGCCATAGAGGAAGATTATTTTGGTAGTCAAACATTAGTAGAAACAAAAACTTTGTTTTTTGGGCCATTTTTGAGATATTCACCTTTAACGTTAGGTAAACGATTTAGAGTATTTTTCGATTTTGGAGCTGGGTACGGAACTATAGATAGAGACGAATATGATGTTGACCGATCTATAGCTCAATTTACTATTGGTACAGGAATAAATTATTTTGTGCATGAACATATTGCCATCAATGGACAGTTAGGGAATTTAGTAAATTATACGAGAGCTAAAGCAGATTTCGAAGGAGGAACTTCGACTCAAACAAATTTTGATGTCAATCTAAATAATTTTACGAACATACTAAACCAAGCAAGTTTTGGTGCTACTTTTTTCCTTTAATCAAGTTTGTAATAAACATGTGAGAAAATAGAGTGTTTTTCAAATAATTACGCCCAATACAATTTGTTGTATTGGGCGTAATTATTTTTAATAAAGATACTTTACAATTGAAAAGCCTGTAGTTTATTGTTGTTGTTTAATACAATAAGAACTTCATGGCCGTCAGCTTGCTTTATTTTCGTCATATCTCTAAAATCATTTGGAATATTTAGTCCGCTTTGTAGCGTTGGTATAGCTTTTAAATTGAGATGATCTTGGGTAGAGCGGTTCAATAGAATTAAGCCATTTCCAGCATCCCATCGGGGTGTTTCTACTTCGGTATCGAACAAGTTTCCTGCCAAGAGAATATCTTCTTTGCCGTCTTTATTTATGTCGTGGAGTAGAAATTTCAGGGTTGGCGAAATTTGTGCGATATTTTCTAATGGAATAAATTTAAATTTCCCTTTTATATTTAAATAAACACCTGTTCTAGTCTCTTCTAGAGATTTCGAAATAGCCGAATTTATTTTATCTTGACCAATGATGGTATGGAGGTCTGCTCGGGCAAAGTCTTCATAAGTGGTGAATTGCTGTTTAATATAAGGCATTTGTTCCGAGCTACATTGCAAACCTCGAACGGGTACATCTTTTCCTTGGTATTGTTTATGTAATACAATGTCAAAGGTTCCATTATTGTCAAAATCATCGGCTTTTATTCCTAGTTTTTTGCGTTTAGAGTTTTCATATTTTGTGTTTTTCCCAAGGTTTCCAACTAATAAGTCTACATCGCCGTCGCCATCAATATCTGTAGGGAATATTGTATTCCACCAACCGGTTTTAGGCGAATTGAAATATGATTTTGTAGACAGATTGAATTCTGTTTTATTATTGATGTAAATATTGACATTTTCCCAATCTCCAACGGTTATTAGATCTGGTTTTTTATCTTGGTTAATATCTAGAAAAACGGCGTTTTTTACTATACCAAGATTAAGATTCGCAAGTAAAGTTGGTTTTTTAATAAACTTTCCTTTTTCATTAATGAAAATAGAACTTTCAGCTGGCTTAGGATACTGACCAGGAATAACACGTCCTCCAATAAAAAGATCTAAATCTCCATCTAGATCTATATCTGAATAACAAACGGTAGAAGTATTAGAAGTAGGAGGGTTAAACAATTTATTCGACGCTAAGGTGAATTTCCCTTTTCCGTTATTTATATATAGTTGATCTTTTAGTAGTGGTGAGTTAATTTCATACTCATAACTTCCGTTTATAGTCAATATATCTAAGTCACCATCATCATCAAAATCAATAGGAATGGCATCTACCGTTTCGATGTCTTTGGTAATGTTAAATCCTGAATTTTTAACTTCGGTAAATGTATTGTGTTTCGTTTGGAAATAGAGTTTACTGGTAAATCCTTTTGAGTTTCCAATAAAAAGATCTTCTAGTCCATCCATGTTAAAATCACCTTTTGTTAAGCAAGGACCTGCTGTGGAATGTTTGTACGGTAGCAAAACTTGTTTAGAAAAGTCATCGAATTCAATACTGTTATGTTCAAATGAAAGACCAATTTTTTCGGGATTAATTTCTGTAATTAATGGTTTGATGATTGACTCATTATATGTGTTCTTTGCATTAGAAATGTTAAGTGCAATCCGCTGATTACTTTTTACATCAGAGAGTGTTTGTAATTTTCCGTTTGGCCAAATAATTTCGACTTTAGAAATAGTCGTATAATCACCCAGCCCAAAATGAATCAATGGTTCAACAGATGAACAATAACCTCTCGACGGAATAAATTCCTGAAATAATATTTCTCCATTATCTAAATACACTTTTATTTGGCTGTTGTAACTTTGGGCATTAGATGGAAAAGTGAATTGCAAATAGTTGTTTTTTGTTAATTCATTAGAGTTGTTTTTTATGATTGAAGCAAAATGATCTATATTATTTACCACAAGATCCAAATCTCCATCTAAATCTAAATCGGCGTAAGCGGCTCCATTTGAAAATGTTTTTTCATTCAATCCCCATTTTGAATTAATTTTTTCAAAAGTTAAATCTCCATTATTACGAAACATGGCATTTTCTAAACTGTTGCTGGGTATTGTATTGTGAAAAGCTTTTATTCTTGGATCGTCCTTCGGACTTTTTACTTTCAGTTTTCTTAACCTGATTTGCACATCATTACTTGAATAATCTCTACGAACACCTGTAGCTAAATATTGATCTTTGTAGGTGTCATTATCAAAGTCGGCCAATAAATTTGCCCAACTCCATTCCGATTTAGAATTTCCCGCCATGTGAGATATGTTTGAGAAGTTCCCTTTACCATCATTTAATTGAAGGGTATTAAACATATAGCCATATTGTCTTTTCATGGTTTCTATATTATACCAAAAATAATCTGTGTTCATAGACTGCATCATCAGCTTGGATCTTACATGGTCGTTTGAAGGCATATCTGCAACCGTAATATCTGGAAAGCCATCATTGTTGATGTCATTATAATCTAATCCCATAGAAAACCATGAAATCTGTTTTGTTTTGGTGTTTATTTCATCTTTAAACGTGCCATCTTTTTGATTAATGTAAAGGTAATCTGGAATTTGATAATCGTTTGTTATATAAACATCAGGCCATAAATCACCATTAAAATCACCTGTAATTACACCAAGATTGTATGAGAATTTTAATAATCCAGAAGATTCTGTTTTATCTACAAACTTCCCATCTACATTTTCTAAAAATCGAGTTGAATTTTGACTTAACTTGTCCTTGTTTCCTACTATATTTTTCTCAATATAATCATCATCGAATCTATAATATTCGGTTTCGTTAATAATAATACAATCTAAATCATTATCCTTATCGTAATCAAAAAATGCGGCTTGTGTACTTAAATTTCTATCATTTAGGCCATATGCCTTTGCACTTTCAGTAAAGGTTTCATTTTTATTGTTAATGTATAATTTATTTTCTCTTTTGGCTTTATTTATTCCTCCTTGGCAAACATAAATATCTAAAAATCCATCGTTGTTTATATCTACCATGGTTGTACCTGTTGCCCAAGATTTACCTGTATTAATACCTGAGTTTTTAGAAATATCTTTAAACTTCATATTACCTAAGTTTATATAAAGTTTATTGTCGGCATGGTTTCCACTAAAAAAAATATCGGGTAAACCATCATTGTTTATATCTCCAACAGAAACGCCAGCACCATGATAGAAATATTCAAAATAATATATGTTGTCTTTTGTGGTTAAGTCCTCTTTTAATTTGTTATTAAACCTAATGTTTGTTTCTGTAGGTTTTAGATAAGTGAATAGTGTTTTTTCTTGTTTGGATACAGTTTGGGAGTTTTTTTCAGAATATATTTTGTTCTCTTTAGGTTTTTGAGAACAGGAAATTAAGAATACTGAAATTAAAGAAAAATAATAGGGTCTCATACAATATAAATTTTAACTAAATATAGTAAAATTATTTTATAGAGCTGATAGTCAGTTGTTATGTGTAGTTGTAAATTAGAGTAATTTGAAATTTAAGCTAAAATGATTCTCTTGGAATTTAGATAATAAGTTATTTTTTTTACAAAAAACTATTTATTTGTAATATTTACGATTGTTTTAGGAGGTTTTCATATAGAATTGCGAATTAAATTAACGGATTAAGTTAAATGTGTTAAGTTTTTTTAGATAAAAAAATAGTAACAGAAATAGTTGCGCAAGTTATTTTTGGTACACGTTTTTCCCTTTGTTGGAAACTAAATTTATTTATAAGGATTTATTGAAATTTCATAATCTTTCTCAAAAAGTCATAACGATCATAAGGTTTAATTATAAAATCTGTAAATCCTAGGGATTTAAATTCGAGCCATTCATTTTCTATATTAGAAGCTGTAAGCAGAATAACTGGTGTTGTAGAATCTATCTGACGAAATTCTATAATGGTTTCTTTTCCGTCCTTTTTAGGCATGTGCAAATCCATTAACACAATATCAAAACTATTTTTAGCTAATATCTCTAGGGCTTCTTCTCCATTTTCGCATAACACAGTATCAAAATTGTATTTCTCCAATATTTTTTCAGATACAATTCGGTTAATTTCATTATCATCAACTATTAAGATTTTCTTTTGTTCTTTAGAAATTTCAAAATTTTCAACATCCCAATTATTTATGGTTTGATCATTTGAATATTCAAAGGCAATTGTAAACCAAAACTTAGACCCTTTCCCTAGTTCACTTGTTAAATGGATTTCACTTTTGTGTAGTACTAGTAATTCTTTTACAATTGGCAAACCTAAGCCTGTACCTCCTTTAGAAGATGAATTATTGGTTATTTGGGTGAATTTTTCAAATATTTCAGACTGTTTATCTTTAGGAATTCCAATCCCCGTATCTTCTACTTCAAACAAAATTGAAACTTGATCACCTTGTAATTCTTGCAATTTTAATTGAAGACTAACTTCTCCTTTTTTAGTAAATTTTATGGCGTTCCCAACAAGGTTAATAATAATTTGAGACAATCTTACCGCATCTCCTATAAGGACTTGAGGTATTTGATTATCGACCTTAATATTCAATTTAACTTCATTTTTATCGAGTAAATATTGAAATGAACTTGAAAGGTTAGAAATTAGAAATTTAAAATCGAAAGGTGAGTTTTCTAACGTAAGTTTTTTGGCATCCACTTTACTGATTTGTAAAACATCATTGATTAAATTCAATAAATAATCACCAGAAAATTTTAAAGAATCTAAATACTCTTGACCTTTAGAAGATAAATTTTCTTTTTCATCAGAAATAAGAATAGATGTTAAACCGATTACACCATGCAGAGGTGTTCTTAATTCATGACTAACAGTTTCACTAAAGTCCGATTTTAATTGAGCCACCTCTAAGGCTTTGTTTTTTGCTTTTTCTAAAGACTTATTAAGCTCTTGTTGTTTTTTATAACCTAGATATAGGAAAACAAACCCAATTAGAATTATTAAGGCCAATACCGATACAATCCGAATCCATTTTTGCTGAATATTGGCTCTTTCTTTGGCAAATTCATTTTGTAACTCAAGATCTCTAAGCTTGGTTATCATTTTTAACTCCTTATTTTTTTTGTCCAGAGTAATAACATGAGCATCGGTTAAATCGTTTAATATACCTTCTAAATTGTGGGTATATTTTTTTTGATACTTAAATGCTGATTTAAAATTATTTTTTGTGGTTTGTAAGTAAGCGTAAGCAGATAAAAATAAATTTTGATTATATAAATCATCTTTTGGAGTAACCTCAATGGCCTTAGACCACATTTCTTCGGCAGAACCTCCTCCGTACATTATATAATAATCTCCTAAATTGAAATAATAAACACCATGTTGGGTACTATCAAAAGGTTGAGTATCTAAATATTCTTTTACCTGATTTAAATAAAACAATGCACTATCTGGCTGCTTAAAATATCGATAATGATAGCTAATATCCATGAGTGGCTCAAATCGCAAATGTGGTAAATGTTTATTTGCAATATCTAGTGCCTTATTGAGTTGAGCAAAAGCCGAATCAAATTGTTGTAAGGTTCCAAGTAATGATGTTCTATTAGATGCAATTTCAAAACCTAGTTGAGCATTTTGTATGTTAGCATTATACTTTTCTGCCTGATCGAGTAATTTTAATCCTTCTTTTTGATCTCTGGATGGATGTGAATATGGAATTGAATTCATGGTTAACCCCATTCCCAAATAATAATTACTATCTATTCCTGGCATGTTGGGAATAGTATCAAGTATAAAATTAGCAATGCCATAGGCTTCATAATACCTACCATTTTTAGTAGCCTCTTGCGCATCAATAATTAGTTGATCTAAGTAGTTTGATCTTGAGGTGTTTGTGTTTTGAGCCCAAGCATTTATATAAATAAAAAAAAGAAAAATATAAATAATGCGTATTGAAATCATTATAAGGGTTTTGAAGTCATTACTAAATTATAGCGGGTAAAGGTATAAAACATTTTTTGAGGGCGATAAAAAAATGTTTTATATTATTATTTCTTTTTATTTTGTTTCATTTAATATGCAAACAAGCGACCAAATAGGTCGCTTGTTTTAATCATAAAAAATCCAAAAAAAAATTATTCTTGAATACACCTTAATTTGAAACCATTTCCTGGAGTATTGTTATTGATGGGATTTACAGTACCACCAACAATTGCAAAGGCACGAGCAGATTGATCGGCAGTTGGGGGGGTAGGAACTAAAGCATCTGTCCAGTATAGAACATAAGTTGCTGGTTGAATAGAACCATCTTGGTATCTCCACTTTCCAACTGTAAGTTTTAGAGGGTCGGATGCAGAGCCTATAGTTGAAAAATTTATTGGAGTTCCAGGGATTGTTGAGGCTGAATTCCAGTCGGCCGAAGAGGGTACTTTGTATCCATAAGGACATGGGTTATTTACACCACCATTTGGTCCGCCCCATAATTTATTGTGTTCTACTTGATCTAGAGTTGCTAATGTTCCAAACCAAATATGTTCACCAACATAGAAATCTGAATGGTTAGGGTTAGTGTTTGTATTTCCTGTTGCCGATTGTGTATTTGGATTTACTGGAGTGAAATTTCCAGAAGACCATGTTACAAGTTCGTGTCCATCGCTCTTTCTACCCCATTGTATTAGAGATCCATTTGCAAGTTCATCTGTCCCACTTGTTGCTTGTTGCGCGAT
This sequence comes from Flavobacteriales bacterium, assembly GCA_049607525.1. GTDB lineage: Bacteria > Bacteroidota > Bacteroidia > Flavobacteriales > CAJXXR01 > JBMYYR01. Next base: position 3,223 of record JBMYWP010000093.1, on the reverse strand, counting down.
ATTAAAATTTGGATTTGTGACATCTGCATAAGATGCCCCTAAGTTATTATTCAACCAAGTAGAACCATCGGCAATAGTAATAGGTAAATAAAGACAATTGTGTGAACCATCTCCAAAGTTACGATCTGGAACACCAGGAATATTTCTTAATTGAATATATCTTGTTGTACCGATTTCATCAATAATAATTGGAGCTTCTGCAATAAGAATTCCATAGGCATTAGGAATATTTCCAGTGGTTGATGTTCCATTTCCAAGTCCATTCTCTAAATCTAACTGTAAAAGTTTTAAATCTCCACCAACAGATCTTATCGTCATAATAATTTCACCATTATCCATTGCCGTACCACCAGTATATTCAAATATAACATCACGTCCAGTGTTATCCTGTGTTAAATTAGCTGGTACGGAAACGGTATATGAATAATCTGAAAATGTTGGAGAACCTGTTGCTGAGTAAGGTAGTGTCACAGTTAGGCCAGTTGTTGTAAGAATACCTTCAATATTAATGGTGTTTTCATTTCCAGCACCAATGGGAGTTCTATTGGTGTTAGCCTCGGTGGTTGGTATTGTAAATGGTAAATATTCATCATCAAGAACTGAGGCAATATATCTAATTTGATTTTCAGTATTAATATTCATATTTGCCGGTAATGGGTCTGGAGGAGTTGCACAGGGATTAATCCATTTAGAACCATTGTAAAAATTAATACACTGATCATCTGTATTGAATATCATTAGACCTTCTGCAAAATTTCCACCATTAATCATATTTCGATCATTTGTGCTCATTCGAGGTGGAAGAAAACCTTTATTTGATGATTGAACTTCTAATATTGAAGTTTCATGGGGAGAGATTGTTCCAATTCCAACTTGAGCGTGAGATTGTGTTGAGATTAGAATTATCAGCAGAAATAAATTAATTGATTTTAACATATCAAGGACATTAAGCAAATTACAAAATGAAAACTTCACCTAAATTAAGATTTAATTTGTGTTTTATAAAATAAAAAGTAATCTAATGTTAATTGATTTTTTTAATGATCATTCTTGGTGAATGCATTAATAGATAAAAGTAATAAATTATTAATTTGTATTTCTCATTGTTTATACATTAGATAAAGTCCAATATTTTTGAAAATATATAATAAGTTTTATATAAAACTTTCTAACCATCAAAACAATCGCAACTGAATTGGATCTATGTTTTTATAAGAAAAATTGAAATTCGGGATTGCTTTTCCATCCTCTAACCATTGGTTCCAAGATTTGGCGGTCTTGAAGGCCACAGGCATTCTCATTTTAGTGTTATGAATTTCACGCATTATACCCTGAGCTTCTGTGGTTATAATGGAATATGTTTTCACCCCATTTCTTAAATCAAATAATCCAGCAAATGCAAAAAGATTATTGTTAAAACCTATTTCGTATTTTGTTTTTATTTTACCTTGATGTTGCCATTCAAAAAAGCCATCCGAAATAATAATACAACGGTTATTAAGTATAGATTTAAAGGATGGTTTTTCATGTAAAGTTTCCATTCTCGCATTTAAAGTATAGGTTTTATTCCAGTTTTCGTCTGCCCAATTTGGGTGTAATCCCCAATTGGCCATTTCAATAATTTCGGGTTGGTTATTACATATTATCGGTGTTCTTGGAAATTCGAATCCATTAAATAAACCCGTCATAAAACTGTGTTTTAGCAATAACTTTGCTTTAAATTGACCTTCTATTTCTTGGAGAGATTTATTTTGTTGTATATGAAAACACATAAATGGACTTCTAGTTTTTTTTGAAAAGATTGTGTGAATTAAAAATACTTAAAAATCATATTAATGTAAACTAAATTTAGGATTTCTTTGCTCTGTTAGGACAATTGGCTTCAACTTATTGATTAACGATCGATTTTAATTTCTCTATCAATACACTTTTAGTTAACTGTAAAAATTATATTTTTATCATCAAATAATTTAAAAATCAAACAATGAAAACCTTATTGTATACTCTGTTTATTCTTATTTCTTTACAATGTTTTGGACAGAGTAAGCTTCAAAAAAACTTAAACCATTATAGAGATTCAATTTTGGATTATGGAATAGTTGCCCTAGTTGATAACGGAAAACAAATTGAAACGGCACAAATAGGTTGGGCCAGTAAGAACAAACCAATAACCATCCAAAACCGTTTTTGTATTGGTAGTGTTACAAAAATGCTCACCTCAACTCTCGTACTAAAATTACAAGAAGAAAAACGGTTGAGTATAAACGATAGTCTGCACACATATTTACCTCATCATCCTTTTATTGATAGTAATATCACGATAAAACAATTGCTTAATCACACCAGTGGTATTAAAGATGTTGTTGTGGCGGATTTAATGAATAAAGCATTATTGGAACCCAAGTTCGACTTTTCGGATGATTATTTATTAAGCCTAATAGATACTGTTGATTTTTTAAAAGGTGAGCAATATAGATATTCAAATTCAAACTTTTTATTGCTTAGAAAAATTTTGGAAATTGCTTCCGACAAGCCTTATTCGGCATTATTAGAAGAGTATATTATAAAGCCATTGAAACTTGAAAATACGTTTCCATATCATTCTAAAGGGATTTCTAATTTAGCTCACCCAATGGTAAATGGACAAGATTTTCAGGATTGGCCCAAAATTGGTGTAAATAAAATTTCGGTTGGTATTGGAAATGTGGTAAGTGATATTTACGATTTAAATCGCATTCTAAGGGCTATTTTTATTGAAAAAACCATCATTAATACTAGTTCTTTAAATCAAATGAAAACATTTAAGTCTTATAAAAACAATAAAATCGGTTTAGGAGTTTTTCAAGAACAATTTGGGAATAAAACCCTTGTCGGACATACTGGAAGAAGTATAAGTTATATTTGTTACGCCTTTGTAGAAGAATCTTCAGGGACTAGTTTTGTGCTCATAAATAACAATGCCAATGATTATTTTATTGATGAACTCATTGAAGTAATTTGTGATTAATTCGGGGAAGGATATGTATTGAAATTTCTGCTTTTTTGACGAAAATAGAATTCGTTAATGGTAGAGATTCAATTTGAGTGAAGAATGTTGAGCTGTTATATAATATTTGTCGGAATTGAAACATCAAAAACCACCCCACTGCTACCGCAGCACCCCTCCTTAGGCAATGTCATTAAGTTAAGCGTTAACACACTGGCACATAAGCTCTGTAATGTT
>JBMYWP010000092.1:0-13715 GCA_049607525.1 Flavobacteriales bacterium | reverse complement strand
GTGACCAGTGACGAGTTATTTTTTCCGACCAGACATTTTTGTGACGTGCTTTATTAGCGACTAACTTTTAGTGACCAGTGACGAGTTATATTAGCGACTAGTTTTTTATGCTTAATAAACATATATGTGATTTCAGTACTGCTTGCTAGACACGGTAATATTCAATACTACTTACAAATTACTCAAGGCTAACTACTCACTACTCACTACTCACTACTAACTACTAACTGCTAACTGCTAACTGCTAACTGCTCACTCCTAAGATCAACATTTTCCATTTAGATACAATAAAAACATCCCTGAGACCTCTTGATTATATACTTGTCTCTTACAATTTTGCTAGATTTGTTTTAAAATATCCATTATTATCCAATAAATATCCGTTTCTTAAAATTTAGAAAAACAAAGTCAAGATATGAAAGTATTAACAGGAATTATAGCTATTGCCATGACAGTTTTTGCATGCAATACCAATAAAAACAATAACATAAAGAGTAATAACAACGGGGAAGAGGTTATGACATCTGTAGAAGTTAAAATTACAACAGATAAAACAACGTATAAAATTGATGAAGCAATAGAACTTTCGATGGAGGTTGAAAATAAAGGCGAAAAACAATATACTTTTTTACCTTGGCAAACACCGGTAGAAAATAGATTTACAGGCTCTTGCTTAAACATCGTTTTCAACAACAAAACCATTGATTATAGTGGAATAATGGTAAAAAGAAAAGCCCCAACTCAAAATGATTACATTACACTAAAAACCAATGAAAGTGCCAAAGGAACAGTAAACCTCCTAAATGGATACAAACTAAATAAAAAAGGCGTTTATAGCATTCAATTTAATGGCAAATTTGATGGCTTACCAAAATCAGAAAAAATTGAAATTGAGATTGAATAACCACTAGTATTCAAATCAACAACTTCTTAAAACTTTCACCTCTGTGTGCACAAAATACACACCCAAGATTTCTCCACCGGGCCTATCTCTGTAGTTTTACCCACAGTATTGTTTTGGGCTTGTGCACAAATGTGAGTGAATGAGGGTTGTTAGGATTAGAAGTTGTTTGATTTTGGCGTTGTAATAATTGTAAAGCAATGATAATTTCGACTTCAATTCTAAAGTGAATTTTTCACAAGAAAACTTAATACCTTTTTCTGGTCATTTATTGGTATTGAACACAAAAAGTCATTGCGAACGGACATAGCAAAGAACTATACTGTTTAATTTTTATTCTTATCCTATTCTTAATTTTGCAGCATCTTTCCAGAGATAATGTGGTAAGGGTTCACTCAATTCCCATTTAATATTCATAGGTTTTGAACCATAATGATCTTTTAGTTTACCTTCTCCTATAAAAACATAACCCATTGTATTTCCGTATTCATCCTTGGCTTTTTCTCTGACAAACAAAAGTATTTTTTTATTTTCTTGTTCATGATTAATATAAGATTGGCCTTTTTTGGTTGTTGGTCCAGCAGAGTTTTGACTTTGCCAGTGGAATAAACTTTCATTTATAGCATAATCATCATACATTGTTGTTGGAGAAAAGTTTTCTTCAGATTTTACTAAATTAATGAATAATAATTCCGCATTAAATTCTTTGCTAAAAGCAACACCTTCTCGATTAGAAGATTTTTTATCAAATGAACTTAAACCGAGAGCCGACAAAACCTGATCTCGAGTATATCTAGAATGAATTTTTAGTGGTTGTTTTTTGATCAAATCTATTTCTATTTCCTTATGACTTATATTATCAATCAGAATCTCTAATACTTCTATTATTTCTTTAGTAAGAATATGGTTTGATCCTATTTCCTGAATGCTTTCAATAATTGAAGGAAAACCTTTTTCTTTTTGCCAAATGTCATAATGTAACATGACCAACATTTGTTGTTCAACCTTATTTAAGTCATCTTTTGAAAATTTAAAACTCTTTTTAGCCAAACTTAAAATGAATCTAAAATAGCTGATTGAAGAACAAGATAACCACTTATTTAAAACAGCACTTTTTATTGATTTTTCACTGTCAGAAATAAAATCATCTAACTTACCTGCCTCTACACAAAGTCTACTCCAGGTTTTCCTTTTATAAATCCCCTGTAATGGAATATTATTTAGCTCAATAAAATTCTTGAGATTTAATGGTAATGTGGTTTGATGCTGAAAAATCTTTATTTTATTAATGAGTTGATTTTTATTTAGAGAAGTGGCTGCCGAAATATTATTCAAAATAATATTTTTAGCTTTTTTTTCTAATATTATTGAGCACCCCAAGGGTAAATGAGGGAATTCATCTTCTAATTCTTTTAACACAGAACTCGTAGTCTTCCCTATTAAGGCTCTAAATTTATTTTCGAAATTATACTCAGGTCTAGAATTCCCTACAAAATCTAAAACAGTAAGACATTCCTTATTATCAGCTAATCGTAATCCTCTTCCTAACTGTTGAAGGAAAACGGTTAAACTTTGAGTTGGCCGTAAGAATAAAACAGTATCAATTTCCGGTATATCTACTCCTTCATTGAAAATATCAACAACAAAGAGGTAATTAATATCTTTTTTTTCAAGTTTTCTACGAAGATCTGCTCTATTCTGACTGTTTGCACTCGTTAAATAATCTGCTTTAAGCCCTACCTGATTAAAACTTTCAGCCATAAACTTTGCATGTTCCATTGTAACACAAAACCCAATTGCTCTTACATCCTCAATATCCTTTGTATACCTTTCTAATGCATTAATTATTTCACCAACTCTAATGTTATTCGTTGTATAAATCGATGATAGTTCACTTTTTGCATAATTGCCTCTTTCCCACCCTACATTAGAAAGATCCACACTATCTGTAATTCCAAAATATTGAAAAGGACAAAGCAGTTTTTTATTCAACGCTTCAGGTAGTCTTATTTCGGCAGCTATAGTATTATGGAAATCTTCCTGAATATCACTCCCATCCATTCTTTCTGGAGTGGCTGTTAATCCAATTAGAATCTTAGGCTTGAAATAATCAATAATACCTCGATAAGATCTAGCTGTAAGGTGATGGCATTCGTCAATTACAATAAAGTCAAAATAATCTGGTGAAAGATTCAGACTTTCTAATTTATTATTCATTGATTGAACTGATGCAAAAATATATTCAAAATTATCAGGAATATGTCCATTAACCCAAAGCTCCCCAAAATTATTATCCTTTAAAATACCTCTGTAGGCTGAAATAGACTGGTCCAATATTTCTTTTCTATGGGCCAGAAAAAGAAATTTAGCCGTGTTATTTTCATTTCTAAAACGTTTATAATCAAAAGCCGAAATTACAGTCTTACCTGTTCCAGTGGCTGCTACTATCAGATTTCTATTTCTGTTATGAATCGTACGCTCTACTTCTAATTTTTCTAATATCTCAGATTGAAACGGAAAAGGTTTAATATCAAAAAATGAAACATTTAAATTACTCACCTTAGATATCTTTCCTTTTTTTAAAGAGTGAATCAATTTTTCTTTATGAATACGATCATCAAATGTTTCAAAGTCATCACTATTCCAATAGGTCTCAAAGGTCTTTTGAAATTTATCAATAACATTACCTACTTCCTTTGTTGTTATTTTAAGATTCCATTCTAAACCATCTGTTAAAGCCGAACGTGAAAAATTTGATGAACCAATATAACCAGTATGAAACCCCGTATTTCTATGAAAATAATATGCCTTTGCGTGCAGTCTTTCATTACCCGTATTATAAGATATTTTAACTTCTGTATTCTCAAGTTTAGATAGTAATAGAATTGCTTTATAATCTGACGCTCCCATATAAGTGGTTGTAATAACTCTTAATTTCCCTCCACGTTTTGTGAATTCTTTAAGTGCGTGTTCTAAAATTATTATTCCCTTAAATTTGATAAAGGACACCAGCAGATCAATTCTATCCGATGAAAGAATTTCTTTTTTCAATTCACCTTCTAGAGAAAGGCCAGCATTTCCACCCGTAAACAATTCACTTTGTACCAATCTTGTATAAGGTGTTATTTCCTTTAAATGTAGGTCTATATTTGAAAAATGATTATCAACTTTTGAAAAGACAGCTTTTAATATCTCACCTTCGGTAGAAATTAAATCTTCATTAAAGTCTTCCTTTGAAAGTTCTTCTTTTAATAATAAAATGATTTTATTAGCAATTTTTATTTGTAATTCAATCTGATTCTCGCCTTTTACAATACTTAAGGCTCTTTTAATAGTTTGAGAAAGATGTTTTGATAATATCCCTGAAGCTTCACTTTTGTCAATTATTGATTTATTTATATAAAAAGTCTCTTTGTTAATTTCATCAAGTTTTTGCTGGACTAATTGAGTAACTAACTCCTCATAAATTCCTTCATTCATTATCAAATAATTTATATTAATAGAGGTTATGAATTTAATTATTTTAATCAAAAACCCGATGACTTTTTACTTTTTTTATTCTTTTCGAGAAATAAAACTAGAAATAACAGTTTTATCCTCGATAATACTTACAAAGCAAATATAATCCTACTCATCAGGAAACCTTCAAACGTTCTGTTTCAGACTTTCCTACTCAACAGGAAACCTTCAAACATTCTGTTTCAGACATTCCTACTCATCAAGAAACCTTCAAACATTCTGTTTCAGACATTCCTGCTCATCAGGAAACCTTCAAACATCCTGTTTCAGACCTTCCTACTCATCAGGAAACCTTCAAACATTCTGTTTCAGACTTTCCTACTCATCAGGAAACCTTCAAACATTCTGTTTTAGACTTTCCTACTCATCAAGAAACCTTCAAACATTCTGTTTCAGACTTTCCTACTCATCAAGAAACCTTCAAACGTTCTGTTTTAGACTTTCCTATTCATCAGGAAACATTCAAACATTCTGTTTTAGACTTTCCTATTCATCAGGAAACCTTCAAACGTTCTGTTTTAGACTTTCCTACTCATCAAGAAACCTTCAAACATTCTGTTTTAGACTTTCCTACTCATCAGGAAACCTTCAAACAATCTGTTTCGGACTTTCCTATTCATCAGGAAACCTTCAAACGTTCTGTTTTAGACTTTCCTATTCACCCAGAAGCCTTTTAAATTCATAATAGAACCTTTCCCCAGTGTTAATTAATGATTCTCAGCAAGAAATTTATTGTAATTAAATATTTTTATACCATTGATTTTCTGACGCTTACATTTTAATTTATCAAATAATTTAAGTAAATTAGTTCGTATAACATATTAATTTACAGAATTATGAAAACTATTTTAATCAAGCTAAAAAATGCAATTTTTATCGATTTAATCAGAAAAATTATTGCTGTAATTTTAAACACACCAGAAGTAGCCACTGCCCTTGCCACAAGATTAACACCCATGCAGGACAAAAAAGATGAGTTAGAAAATGCATTTGGACCATCGAATGTTGAACTCACAAAAAAAGTATATTCTGCCGACCAAACCAGAGACAACTCTTTCAAAAGTTTCAAATTCGGGTTAAAACACTATCAACTTCATCATAACCCAGCATTTAATACAGCCAGTAACCAGGTTTTAGATTTAGTAGAAAGACATATTCCAAGTTTAAGACAATTAGATTACCTCAGCCAAACCATGGTGATGATAGAAATGTTTAATGAGTTAGACCAATTAGAAGCCGATACGGGGCACTTAACAACATTAGGTTTATTAGATCAGGTGAATGAAATGAAAGTTTTCAATACCAATTTCGACACAGTATATATTGAGCGCGTAAATGAGTTAAACAAATCTAAAGGCGATTCGGTTACCACACAACGAACTGAAGCCACAGAACTCCTTCTTAATCTGGTAAAAGGGTTAGATTCCTTAATTGATGCCGGTAAGTTGAATCAATCTGATGTTGTAGCACACCAAGAGGTAAGAAAGGATATTCAGAAATTGGTAGATGATTTGGGGCAGTATTATGTTTAGCGTTTTTTTTAGTGACGTGTGATGAGTGACGAGTGACGAGTTTTTTACTTACTAGCGCGTTTCATAGTGACAAGCGACTTGTTTTTTCTTACGTACTTGTTTTTACGTGATGAGTGATTAGTTTTTTTTACTTACATACGCAATGTTGGTTTGGTTTTAGTTCAATTCTTATTTTTTTGGTATGAAGGAGAGTATATTACAACAAAAAAGTTTCTTATTAGCCATTGAAGTTGTCAATATTTTTAACAGTATTGTTCACGAACAAAAAGAATATGTCATGAGTAAACAACTACTCCGGAGTGGTACTTCGGTTGGTGCCAACATAAGAGAAGCCCAATTTGCATATAGCCTTAAAGACTTTGTTTATAAACTTTCAATTGCTAGAAAAGAATGCAACGAAACCTTATATTGGTTAGACTTGTTGAACGAAACAAAATACATAAACCTTTCTAACAAAGAACCTCTGTATAATTTATGCCTGGAGGTTTTAAAAATGATTACAAGTTCAATAAAAACAGCCCAAAATAAACTTAACTGAACTAGTGAGGAGATTTTTTGTGACAAGTGAGTAATGACGAGCTTTATTTACTGAGCAGTGGCAAGTGACGAGCGTTTTTTAGTGACTCGTTTTATTCTGTTACAAATACTTTTTAGGATTTAAAAACTAGAGGCAAAAACACGACCCTTAATATCTTATCCCCTTGTGTTTATAGAATGACCCCAGAACTGAATTATTTGGTTTGACTATTAATCCTTGTGATGATTTAAAGGAATTCTAAAATCAATATTACTTTACTATTGAGGAAGTAAAACTTCCTTCGATTAAACTTCCGCAGTGAAACTTCGGAAGAACGTGGCTTCTAATAAAAAAGGAATAGGCGCACGTTACTAAAAAGTCCAGTTAGAAAAACAAACGACTCTCTAGTTGCTGGTCCCTAAAAAAAAAGCCATCGACCCAAATAAATGAGGCAATGGCTTTTTATATATGATCAATACATACCAATTAACATATTAGTACTCCAACAATAATTACAGTCACTAATGCTAAATAATGCTCGTCAAACAGAACTAATCACTCATCACTCGTCACTAGTCACTACTCACTACTCACTAAACAATGCGCGTCACTAAAAAAGCACTAGTCAGTTTTTATCTTATTTTGTTTTAGATTTTCTACCAAATTAAAAGCTTTAGACAAGCTCTTGTTGTATAGAATAAGAAAAACAACACCAATGCTTATGGCTGTATCTGCAATATTAAAAACAGGCTGAAAAAACACAAAGTATTCTCCGCCCCAAAGCGGCAACCACTCAGGTAAAAACCCTTTCCAAAGCGGGAAGTAGAGCATGTCAACGACTTTTCCGTATAAAACGGGTAATTCGCCACCGCTCCAAACAAATTCGGAAATTTGACCTTTACTAGATGTAAAGAACGGTCCAAAAATAATACTGTCTATGACATTTCCAATAGCCCCTGCTAAAATAAGCGCAAATGCTGTTTTAATGGCTTTATGAACACCGAGCTGGTAGAATTTATTGATTAACCAGATAAGTCCACCAATAAGGATAATTCTAAAGACACTCAAAAAGAGTTTTCCAAATATTTCGGCTCCAAAAGCCATTCCGTTGTTTTCTACAAAATGAATTTTAAACCAATCGAATACATGATATTCTTGACCTAAAAACATATTGGTTTTCACCCAAATTTTAGAACCTTGATCTATGAGTAAAACCAAGAAAACAATTAGCCACGCTTTTTTCAAAGGATTATTTTTTCTGATTCAGTTTAGCTTCTATACTTTTTGTTGTGTGCGGTACTAGCTTCAATCTTTCTTTTTGAATCAATTTACCTGTAACGCTACAAACACCGTATGTTCCATTTTCAATACGACCCAATGCAAACTTTAGATCGCGAATAAATTTTTCCTGACGACCTATTAACATTGTATTCGATTCTTTGGCAAGAGTTCCTGCACCATCTTCATAAGAGTTTGCCTCATGATAAGTGTCTCCAGTACCATTTGCTGAACCAATATTTCCTTTTAAAGAACTAATTTCCTTTTCGGCTGAAGCAATTTTATCTAAGATAATTTGTTTAAATTCTTCTAATTCGGTAGCCGAATATCTTAATTTTCCTTCTGACATAATATATTTATTTTAGGGTTTATAAACATTGATTAATGTTGAAATTTCATCTATTTCTAAAGCCGTTCCTTTATCTAATTCTGCAACAAATTCAATTTTTGAGGCCAATACTTCTTCCGAAATATATGCATTGAATTTTTGTACAGCTTCTGATAAATTCTCCTGATTTAAAATTTGAACCACAACTTTGTCTGTTAAATCAAAGTCAGAATCTTTACGAATATTTTGAATACGATTAATTAAATCTCTAGCTAATCCTTCTAATTTTAAATCTGGCGTTAAGGTAATATCCAAGGCTACCGTTAAACCATTTTGGCTAACAACAGACCAACCCGGAATATCTTTTGTCATAATTTCAACATCCTCAAGGCTTAAACTTACTGAATTTTCGTTTAAGTCGATATTAATTTCACCATTTTTTTCTATGGTTGCAATATCTTCTTGAGTAAATTGGGCCACTTTCCCTGCAATGGCTTTCATATTTTTTCCAAACTTAGGACCTAAAGCCTTAAAATTGGGTTTTATTTGTTTTACAAGTACGTTAGAACTGTCTTCTAAAAGATCTAGTTCCTTTATATTCACTTCCGAAAGAATAATATCTTTCATTTCTAATAAATTCGCCTTAATTTTTGGTGAATCTATAGGTACCATGGCCTTTTGAAGTGGTTGACGTACTTTTAAACGTTCTTTTTGTCTTAACGATAAGATTAAAGAACAGGTTTGTTGTGCCAATTGCATTTTTTCTTCAAGGTCTTTATCTATCCAGTTTTGGTTAACCTCTGGGAAGTTGGCTAAATGAATAGAGTCTTTTGCATCTTTACCCGAAACCTTAGTTAAATCTTGGTACAAACGATCCATAAAGAACGGCGAAACAGGGCTCGATAATTTTGCAACCTCAACCATACATGTGTATAATGTTTGGTAAGCCGATATTTTATCTTCGTTATACTCTCCTTTCCAGAAACGTCTTCTACATAAACGAACATACCAGTTACTCAATCGGTCGTTTACAAAATCTTGAATCATACGTGCCGCACGTGTTGGCTCGTATGTATTAAAAGATTCATCAACGTTTTTAATTAAAGTTTGAAGTTCAGACAATATCCAACGATCCATTTCTGGACGGTTTTCAAATTTAATGTCATCTTCGGCATAAGTAAATCCATCTAAATTGGCATATAATGCAAAGAAAGAATAGGTGTTGTGTAGAGTTCCGAAGAATTTACGTGTTGTTTCTAAAATACCATCTGGGTCAAACTTTAAGTTGTCCCAAGGCTGAGCGTTGGATATCATATACCAACGTGCAGCATCTGGTCCGTATTTGTCAAAAACTTCGAACGGATCAACTCCATTCCCTTTACTTTTCGACATTTTTTGACCTTCCTTATCTAAAACAAGTCCGTTTGAAACGACGTTTTTATAAGCCACACTCTTTTTTACAATGGTAGAAATGGTGTGTAAGGTATAAAACCAACCACGAGTTTGATCGACACCCTCGGCAATAAAATCTGCCGGATAAGCTTTATTGTCATCAATCATGTCTTTGTTTTCGAAAGGATAGTGCCATTGTGCAAACGGCATAGATCCCGAATCGAACCAAACATCAATTAAATCGGCTTCTCGGGTCATTGGTTTTCCTGTTGGAGAAACCAAAGTAATTTTATCTACAATATGTTTGTGAAGATCTACTTGGTCGTAGTTTTCGTCAGACATATTTCCAACTTCAAATCCTGCATAAGGATCCTCAGTCATCAATCCAGCTTCAATAGATTTAGCTATTTCAACTTTCAATACCTCCATAGAATCGATTAAAATCTCTTCTCCAGAATCAACATTTCTCCAAATTGGAAGTGGAATTCCCCAGTAACGCGATCTCGATAAATTCCAGTCGCTGGCATCTTTTAGCCAGTTTCCGAAACGCCCAACACCTGTTGCTTTTGGTTTCCAGTTTATGGTATCATTTAATGACGTTAAATCGTCTCTAACTTCTGGCACTTTAATAAACCAAGAATCTAACGGGTAGTATAGGACTGGTTTATTTGTTCTCCAACAATGTGGATAACTGTGTACATATTTTTCGACTTTAAACGCTTTGTTTTCCGTTTTTAATTGGATAGACAAAAGCACGTCTAAAGATTTATCTGGTTCTTCTCCTTCGTTGTAATATGCATTTTTCACATACATTCCAGAGTAGTCTCCCATTCCATCAACAAATTTACCTTGTAGGTTAACTAAAGGCACCAATTCGTCTTTGTCGTTCTTTATTAACATTGGCGGCACACCAGCATCTTTGGCAACTTTGGCATCGTCTGCACCAAAAGTTGGCGCTATATGAACAATTCCGGTACCATCTGTTGTGGTTACAAAATCTCCAGAAATTACTTGGAATGCTTTATCGGCATCTTCGGCTGGTTTATGGAAATCGAATAATTGTTCGTAACGGATTCCGACTAAGTCAGCACCCAATACAGTGGTATGAATTAAGAAAGGAATTTTCTTAGCGCCTTGTTCGTAAGCAGAAACCGCTTCTAAACTATCAGCTTTTTTATATTTTCCTGATAATTGTTTCCCAACCAAATCTTTGGCCAGAACCACAAATATTTTTTCGAAAGTATATTGGTTGTAAGTTTCTACCAATACATATTCTATTTTACGTCCTACAGCAAGAGCCGTGTTAGACGGTAAAGTCCAAGGTGTTGTTGTCCAAGCTAAGAAATCTATATCTGCAGAAATTGCAGATAAAGATTCTGGCAAGGTTTCGGAAACAATTTTAAATTGTGCTACGGCCGTTGTATCTGTTACATCTTGGTAACATCCTGGCTGGTTAAGTTCGTGTGTACTTAATCCGGTACCGGCAGCTGGCGAATATGGCTGAATAGTATAACCTTTGTACATCAAATCTTTTTTATAGACCTGACCTAAAAGCCACCAAACAGATTCCATGTATTTAGATTTGTAAGTAATATACGGATCATCCATATCTACCCAATAACCCAAACGACGTGTAAGCTCGTTCCATTTGTCAGTAAATTGCATTACCGTTTCTTTACACGCTTTGTTGTAGTCGATTTCAGAAATTTTAGTTCCGATATCTACTTTTTTGATTCCAAGTTTCTTTTCAACACCAAGCTCTACTGGCAAACCGTGGGTATCCCAACCGGCTTTACGTTTTACTTGAAATCCTTTTAGAGTTTTGTAACGGCAAAAAATATCTTTAATACTACGTCCCATAGCATGGTGAATTCCAGGCATTCCATTGGCAGATGGTGGTCCTTCGAAAAACACAAAGCTCTTTTCAGCATCACGCTCAGAAACCGATCGCTTGAAAATATCCTTGTCATCCCAATATGTTAACATGTCTTCCGCTAAGTTTGGAAGATTAAGCCCTTTGTAGTCTTGATATTTCTTTTCCATTGTATTCAAAAATCTAATGTGCGAATGTAAGAAAAAAAAGAAAATATTTTTGAATAATATTGGGGTATTATTTGTAAAGCTTATGTGAACAAGATGTTGTTATCTCTTTCGGGATATTTATTAAGGCTTTTGATTGAGAAAAGGATATTAACCTCAAGGTTTCAATACTTTTAAAAGAGACGAATTTTCATGAATGGCTCGAAGAAAAAAGAGTTAATCATTTAATCACAATCTACTTGAATAAAATCTTCTGTAGAATCATCATATTCTAAGCAATATTGTTCAACAAGAACCATGGTATTATCCACAACTTTGTATGTTGCTTTCATAATATTTCTACCAGAACAACATTGATTGTGTTCGTAAATGCGCTTTAAATCATAGTCGAATTCTAAAGAAGTTCCGCTAAAATCACTTATTATGTATTGGTTTGATAAAGAGTCTTTAAGTAAATAAATTCTAGAGGTGTTTGGTCCCGAATAACTCGATTCAAAGACTGAAAAATCTACTTTTCCATCAAAATTAAAATCGCCAATACTAACATTATTCCCCCCTAATAATTCACAATCCATATCTATCGTCTGAAGTAATTTATCAGATCCTTTTTCATATACTTTTACACCCGTAATTTTGGCATAAAAATTTTGATTTTGTTTGGATACTATGGTTTTGAAATAGTGTTGTTTTGTAGATTTTGATTGGAGTAATTCTACCGTTTGATTGATGGCTTGATCTCCATGACCTATACTAAAATCTTTGTTTAATGCTATGTCAAGTGTATTCATCGAATCCGATCCAATCCACTTGCCGTTTATGGTGTAATCGTTTTCTTCAAAATTTTCGAATAAGAGTGTGGCTTTTGTATTTCCTTGGCTGTCTTTTTCTAAAAGTGTTAATTTACCGTCTTTTAATTTTCCATCAATTGTTATTGGGGTATCATATTTCTGGTATGAATAATGTGCTCTCGAAATTCCATCGGAATAATGAAGCATGACTAAGGTAATAGGTTGAGAACCTAATTTTCCGGAGTAACTCGATTGACTTTTACCTATTGTTGACAGAACAAGTAGTAATGTAAATGTTATTAATTTAAGAGACATTATGAAGTTTTTCTATTGAGATATTAAAACTTAAACAATTGTGATTAATGATTTTTCTAACCTCACCATCATTTTATAATTTCTGGCGTTGTCGGGTAAGTATTTCCAGATGCCTTTTTTTGAAATATTCAGAATAATTTCATTTTCATTCCTAACTAATTGAATAATGGAATCTCCGAAGGCTTGAGAAATAGAGAATCTTATCGTGGTTTCAGTATTTTCTAACATTTTAAACATAACAAAATTACATTCAGTAAGTCCTTTTAGTTTATTCCAGTATTCATCGTGATTAGGCAATCGTATTTCATGTGCCGATTCCAAATAATCTTTTTCAGGTATTTGCCCAAGTCTATCATAATCGAACCAATTCCAACAAATAATACCTGATGAAATAATTAGACTTACCACGGCATTAGAAATCCAATTGACATCTTCAAATCCGTTTAAACAAGTCATAAACGCATAGATACATGCAAAATATATGGTCGTTTTTATTAAAACCTTTTTCATTAAAATAATATTATTGATTTGATATTAATCCGCTTAATGATCGATAAAACTATACTTTTTCCTTCCTTAATATCTTTTCCATTTTACGACCTTTAGCCAATTCATCAATCAGTTTTTCCATTTGTCGGCTTTGTTTATAGATTTCAAATTCATCTTCAATTTCTTCAATTCTATACCCACAAACCACACCTTTTATTAAATGGGCATTTGAATGTATCTTGGCTTTTTCGAAAAACGTTCTATAGGTTGCCTTTTCATCGATCAATGTTTGTAATTCACTTTCGCTAAAACCAGTAAACCATTCCAAAACTTGATGAAATTCTTCTTTTGTTCTTCCATTTTTTTCTAATCTGTTTAGATATAACGGATAAATAGAAGCAAAGATCATATTAGCAATCTTTTCATTTTTTTCTGGCGTAACTTTCATGCTCATTTTAATTTCTTTTTTTGATCTAATTGCAAGGTAATCATTCTTTGGTGTTCTTTATTTATTGATGAGCCTTTTTTTGTTCGTTATTTATGAGATTTGAATGATTAGAATTATTTATTGACAAACGTATTGTGACTTATATCATCTAAAATATCCCTTTGAAGG
>JBMYWP010000091.1:0-14031 GCA_049607525.1 Flavobacteriales bacterium | reverse complement strand
GAGCTTATGTACCAGTGTGTTAACCCTTAACTTAATGACATTGCCCTCAAGGGGATAGTTTTATGTATCTAATCGAAGAGCATGTTGTTAATGAGAGAAAAATCTCAGCTTTCATCACTAATCACTAATCACTAATCACTAAAAACTCATCACTACCAACCAATCTAAGAAATTTTTACTGTGACATTCCCCAAAGCTTCCAATTGAGATAAAAATTCTCTTGTTATGTCAATTTTAGCATTTCGTGAAGCAAATTGCATTGATTTTTTGTGTTCGTGATCAAGAATTTTCATGGTTAAGCTCTTGCTACCAGGATTGTCTTCAGTAATTTGAATTAAGTGATCTACCAATTTGTCATCAATGGATTTTAAATCGATTTTTAATTCAACTTTTCTAAAGAATTTCTCAAAAACATCTGCTAAAAAGCAAGCCGATTGAAATTGAAGTTGTAATTCATCTTTATTAAATCTTCCTGGCACGTATTTTATTTTGAGCATAATATATGCACCAGTTATTAAGTAGGTTTTAATGGCTGAATATTGTTCAGAGAATACAAAGAATTCTTTTTGCCCGGAATAATCTTCAATCGTAAAAATTCCAAAGGGTTTACCTTTCCTGGTCACTTTTTCTTGAATTTCAACAACTTGCCCAATAATTCTAAACTCTTTATTTTTTAATTGCTGAGCTTTTTCTTTTGCGGCCAATTCAGCGGCTTTTCTTTCAGCTTCAGCCTCAGGATCACCTTCAGAATTGTTGTTGTTATTTCCGAAATCGTTAGGCCTACCATCATCTAAATCGGCTAAAGTTGCATTCGAAATGTATTTAATTTCTTGTTTGTAACTGTCTAAGGGGTGAGAAGAAATATAGACACCAACCACTTCTTTTTCCAATTTAAGAGCCTCCATTTTGTCCATTTCTGGAACATTAGGAATTGTTGGGTTTGGAATAGAAAATTCTTCGGCATCTCCAAATAAATCTGCTGGAGCATCTAAATGTGCTTTGTAAGACGTACCAAATTTAGATATCTGATTAAGGAAGGTTTCACCTTTGTTGTTTATTTCGAAGAAAAACAAACCACGGTGAACTTCATCAAAACTATCAAAGGCACCAGCCAAAACTAAATTTTCGAAGGTTCTTTTGTTTACAGCTCTTAAATCTACACGTTTTACAAAATCAAAAATATCTACAAAAGGTCCGTTTTGAGTACGTTCTTCGATTAAAGATTTTACAGCACCACCTCCAACACCTTTTATGGCAGATAAACCAAAACGTACTTCTCCATCTTGATTTACAGTAAAGTTATTTTCAGATTCATTCACATCCGGACTCAATACTTGAACGCCCATACGTTGACATTCCGACATTAGAAAAGTAACTTTCTTAATGTCGTTAGAATTGTTGGTTAGCACCGAAGCCATGAATTCTGGTGGGTAATTTGCTTTTAAATACCCAGTATGATAGGCAACGAAAGAATAACAAGTGGCGTGAGATTTGTTAAAGGCATAAGCCGCAAACGCTTCCCAGTCATTCCAAACTTTCATTAATGTAGCCTTGTCGTGGCCACGTTCTTCACCACCTTTCAAGAATTTTGGACGCATTTGCTCTAGCAGGGCATAAATCTTTTTACCCATTGCCTTTCTCAAAGTATC
This sequence comes from Flavobacteriales bacterium, assembly GCA_049607525.1. Classification (GTDB taxonomy): domain Bacteria; phylum Bacteroidota; class Bacteroidia; order Flavobacteriales; family CAJXXR01; genus JBMYYR01. The sequence goes on along the minus strand of JBMYWP010000091.1, from coordinate 12,382 downwards.
GGCATCACCTTTAGAGAACCCTGCTAACTTTTGAGAAAGTAACATTACCTGCTCTTGGTAAACTGTAATACCATAGGTTTCTTCCAAATAATCCTCCATACCATCAAGGTCGTAGGTTATTTCAGAAAGTCCATGTTTACGTTTAACGAATTCAGGAATATATTCCATCGGTCCAGGACGATACAAGGCATTCATGGCAATTAAATCCTCAAATTTATCGGGTTTTAATGCACGTAAATGTTGTTGCATTCCAGGAGATTCAAACTGAAATGTACCATTTGTTTCTCCACGTTGATAAAGTTCATACGTTTTTTGGTCATTCAATGGAATCTCATCTGGATCAATCGAAATACCATGTCGTTTTTTAACGAGACGAATGGCTTCATTAATAACAGTTAGGGTTTTTAATCCCAAGAAATCCATTTTCAATAATCCAGCCGATTCTACAACGGCATTGTCATACTGTGTCAGATACATTCCAGAGTCTTTTCCAGTGGTTACCGGAACAAACTTTGTAATGTCATCTGGTGTAATAATAACCCCACAGGCATGGATTCCTGTATTTCTAAGAGAACCTTCAATGATTTCGGCTTGTTGTAACACCTTTCCAACTTCGGAATGTCCAGATTTGTATGCTTTTAAAGTTTCAATGTTTTGAACCTCATCTGGATTGTATTTTTCCTGCAAAGCGTCGTCGTCCATTTTAAAGAACTTTTTCAACTTTGCATTATCTGGTACGAGTTTGGTAAGCCTGTTGGCTTCATCTATTGGTAAATCTAAAACACGAGCCGTATCTTTAATAGAAGATTTGGCTGCCATTGTACCATAGGTAATGATTTGAGCTACCTGACTTGCTCCATATTTATCAATGACCCATTGAATAATTTTATCACGTCCTTCATCATCAAAATCAATATCGATATCGGGCATGGATACACGATCGGGATTTAGGAAACGCTCAAAAAGTAAATCATATTCTATAGGATCTACATTTGTAATTCCAATACAATAGGCAACGGCAGATCCGGCGGCAGACCCACGACCTGGACCTACAGAAACGCCCATATTTCTAGCCTCGGTGGTGAAATCTTGTACAATCAAGAAATATCCAGGATACCCCGTTTTCTCAATTGTAGCCAATTCAAAATCTAAACGTTCTCGAATTTCTTCAGTAATTTCGTCGTATCTTCTGTTGGCTCCTTCGTAGGTTAAATGTCTTAAAAATGCATTTTCTCCACGTTTTCCTCCATCAAGTTCATCTTCTTTATGAATAAATTCTTGAGGAATGTCAAAGGCTGGTAATAAAACATCTCGTGCAAGCGGGTAAGGTTCACATTTATCAATAAATTCACTGATGTTTAGAATCGATTCAGGAATATCAATAAACAAAGCTTTCATTTGCTCTGGAGACTTTAGATAGTATTCTTCTGTTTCCAAACCATATCTATACCCACGTCCACGTCCTTTTGGTGTCTTTTGTTTTTCGGCATCTTTTATACAAAGCAAAATATCATGTGCATTACTTTGTTTCTGATGGGTGTAGAACGTATCGTTTGCAGCAATAAGTTTTAAGTCGTGTTTTTTGGCTAGAGCAATAATTTCTTTGTTCGCAATATGCTCTTCATCCAAACCATGGCGTACCAATTCTACATATAAGTCATTACCAAAATGAGTTTTCCACCAAAGCAATTCTTCTTCTGCACGTTCTATACCTTCGTTTAATATCATGGAAGCTAAAAATCCATGAAGACCACCCGTAAGAACCATCAAATTCTCTTTGTGTTCAAGAATAAGATTTTTATCAATTCTTGGAATATAGTAGAATCCATGAACATGAGAGGCCGAACTTAATTTACTAAGATTGGTGAAACCCTCTCTATTTTTAGCGTAAAGTAGGACTTGAAACCCATTGTCTTTTACTTTTTTGTTGGTATGGTCTTTACAAACGTTAAACTCCGAACCTAAAATAGGAACGATGTCTTTTTTGTGAAAAACTTCGCCTTTTTCTTCGGCTTCGGCTTTTTCTTTTTTAAGATTTTTATTGTGCCCTAAAATGGTTTTTACAAACGAAAACGCCGCCATTAAGTTTCCTCTGTCGGTAATAGCTATGGCTCTTTGGTTGTTTTTGGATGCGTAATCCAATAAATCGTTAACCGTGGTTGTTGATTGCAAAACCGAATACTGAGAATGCACATGTAAATGTGTAAACTCGGCGTTGTCTAAGAGTTCTTTATTTTTGTCTAAATCAACATCAATGAGTTTAGAAGAAGAGGATGTATCCTCGCTTTCTGTATCTACTTCTAAATCTGTGGGTGCATAGGGTTGTATGTTTAATCCGATGAGTTGGAAAGGCTCGGGATTTATTTGAGTAAAAACTTCAAATTCTTCCTTTGTCATATTTGCCGTTTCCGGACGGATGACACCAATTCTTAATAATTCCAGAAAACATCGAGCTGTGGCTTCTACATCGGCAGAGGCATTGTGAGCTTCATTGAATCCTTCGCTAAATAATTTTTGATGTAATTCGGATAGGGTAGGCCATTTGAATTTCCCTCCACGTCCACCAGGAATGGCACAATAGTCAACAGAAACATTTTTTGTATCAATGTTTTTGATGTCCATCACTGTAGAATCTATTCCTTTTCGGTAGTATTCACAGCCCATAATGTTGTTGTCAAAAACAACATTGTGCCCAATAGAATACTCACTTTTTATCAGATCTTTTTCAAATTCTTTTAGAACAAAATCTAATGGCATTCCTTGTTTATGCGCCCTTTCGGTAGAAATTCCGTGAATTTTTTCGGCATTGTAGGGAATACTAAATCCTTCAGGTTTTACAATATAATTTTTGACTTCTACAAGTTCTCCTTTCTTATTGTGAATTTGCCATGCCAATTGAACCAATCGTGGCCAATTGTCGGTATTTGTTATAGGAGCATTAAAGTCTTTTGGTAAACCTGTAGTTTCCGTATCAAAAATGATATACATAAAGTCGAATTTCTAAGTTTTTGATGCAATTTCTGCGCAGTTTTCAAAGATACATTTTTGGAGAAAAAATAAACTCTGTGTTCGGTTGAATTTAATATTATTTTCAGAAAATGATTCACAAAAAAAAACTGCCCGATATAACATCGAGCAGTTTTTACTATTAATTGCGACTATACTATTTTAAGAATGAATAGTTTTTGGCATAATTCATCATTTGTTTTTCAAAAGAATCTACATAGTTTAATTTAACATCTGTAATTTCTCCGGCATCGTTCTTTATAACTGTATATTCTGGATTCACAAATCCACCATAAGGTGCAATGTTAAGTTTAGAAACACGGTCCAATACTTCTTGATGCAATACAGGATCAACTTTTACCCCATAGTTTTCAATTAAGTTTTTACCAGCTTCATAATCACCTTCAGACTTAATACGTTGAATTTCTTTAAGTAATTGTCCGAATAAATCTCTCAATTTATTGTAGTCGTTGATCTTAAAGAACGTTTTGTTGTCTTTCTTTACAATTTCAATAACATTTTCGGCTTTTCCTTTTTCGAATGCCCAACTCGCTACCATCTGGCGGTTTCTCATATGCGCTTCCTCAATGTGGTCTCCAACTTTAAGTCTTTGCAATTGAGTCATCATACCATTTCGGATATAAGAATCGTATTCGGCTTTTCCAACCTCTAAAGATTCCATTAATCCTAAATCAACCATTTTTTGATCAAGTAAGTAGTATAATGCGACTAAATCTGCTCTTCCTTCCTCTAAAGCCGATGCATATTTCTTTAATGTTTCTTTTGGTGTACCAATATTTTCATTGATTTTACCCGAAGCATGACCTACCACCTCATGTAAAGCTGTATGTAATTTAGATGCACGTTTTGCATGCGCTTTAGCACGTTTAATTTCGGCTTCGCTTAAACAGAATTCATTCAGTTGTCCCGAGCCTTTAGATTGAGAATACGCATAAACGATATTCCCTAAACTCACCGATTTAGAACCATGATTTTCTCTAATCCAATTGGCGTTTGGTAAATTTACACCGATAGGCGTAGAAGGAGAAGCATCTCCAGATTCCATGGCTGTTTCAACAACTTTGTAAGTTACACCAACAACATTTTTCTTTTTATGCTCTTCCATTATTGAAGAGTTATCTTCAAACCATTGTACATTATCGCTAAGGACTTTCATGGCAGCAGAGGCTTCAAAATCTGTAATTTGAACAATAGATTCATAGGCCGCTTTGTATCCTTTAGAATCTCCATATACTTCAATGAAACCATGGATGTAATCAATATCTCCTTCGGTAGCAGAAACCCAAGCAATATTATAATCGTCCCAAGTTTTTAAGTCTCCCGTTCTGTAATATTCGATCAATAATTTCAATGCATTGGCTTGCTTTTCATTTTCGGCAACAGTTACTGCTTTCTCTAGCCAATAAATGATTTTTTCTATGGCAGGACCATATTTACCATCCAATTTCCAAACCTTTTCAACAAGTGCACCATTTTCTTTTACTAATGTTGTGTTTAGTCCGTAAGAAATTGGCGTTTTTGTTTCACCAGCTTCAGCCTTTTGTTTTTTGTAATAGGCAGTAGCTTCGGCATCTGTTACATCACTACCATAGTAATTATTTGCCGATTCAAGAACAATATCAGCTCCATCGGCTTGGTTTACTCGTTTATTATCAATGTTATTATCAAAAATAATAGGTTCTAATTCTTTATAAAGCTCTTCGTGGTTTGAACCTACAACTTTTATTGCTTCTTTAAAAAAGCCTTTAGAAAATTTTGCTTCAAATTTCTCTGATGAATAATGGTGGTGAATTCCATTGGCAAACCAAACTTTCTTTGTGTAAATCATAAAGTTTGCCCAGTCGTCTGTCGTTTTATTTCCGGCAAATTTCTCGATGATGGTTTCTAAAGTTTTTCTTATTTTTAAGTTATGTCTGTAGTTCTGATCATATATAATATCTCTTCCCGAAAGAGCGGCTTGAGATAAATAATACACTAAGGATTTTTGTGATAACGATAGTTTCTCAAAAGAAGGCACTTGATACTTAATTACTTTTAAATCATCAAAGCGATCAACATTCCATTTAAAATTAGATTTTTCTGTCTTTTTAGGTGTTTCCTTTTTAATTTCAACAGGTTTTTTGGCTTGTTGAGAATCACATGAACCTAGGAATAATGAAGTCATCATTCCAGCGCTAATAAGTAATAATTTTGTTTTCATGAATGTAAATCAGTTTTATAGTAGGGTAAAGATAAGATTCTAGATGGAAAATGATAGAGACTTTACAAATTCTTTTTGTTAATATCTATTAGAAATAATGAAGTGTTTAATTCAATAAAATTTTCAATCAATTTATTTAAAAATATAACAAAGTGTAATAGTAACAAGTATTATCTCGGTGAAATGTTTAATTTTCATGACGAATCGACTTGTTTTTCGGTTAAATTCAGTATGTTTGCAGTCCCAATTAGAAATACACTTCCCAAAATATATTTTATCGAATTTAAGTTGATCATGTTTTAGTTTTTAAAATTTGATGCAACTTCGTCGACTAAAAAAACAACTTAGTAATAATTCCCTTACCTATTATTATTTGAGAGAGAACACTTTTTTTAACAAAAGTGTTCTTTTTTTTTGTGTCAAATCTGTTTTAAGACTTGTATTAAAATATTAAGTTTGAAAAAAAGTAAAATACATGTTCTTAACCAAAACATTATCCTATAATACATTTCCGTTCCTTTCTCCTTTAATGAAAGATTATAGTCTTGAAAAAGATGAACTTATTCCTTTTATCAAAGAATTTCCTAGTTTAGATGGTATGATAAATTATGCGAAAACCAAGCATTTTCCAGATCATCAAAGAATTATTTTAAATCGTGTTTTAACAAAACAATATGTTGGAATGAAGCACTATTCTAAGGTTTCGCAACATATAGAGTTATTAAAAGAAGCTTCTACTTATACAATTACAACTGGGCATCAATTGTGTTTGTTTACTGGGCCATTATATTTTATTTATAAAATAGCTTCCATCATTAATTTATGTACACAGTGTAATAAAAAGGATATAAATTCAAATTATGTTCCAGTTTTTTGGATGGCATCAGAAGATCATGATTTTGAAGAAGTGAATCACTTTTATACACAAAAGAAAAAATACAGTTGGAATACGAAAGAACTTGGTGGTGTTGGACGAATGGATCCATCCAAAATTTTGGAATTAACCAATACCTTACAAAAGGAGTTTGGTCTGTCAATAAATGCTCAAAAATTAATTCAATTATTTGAAGACTCTTATTCGTTTTCTACTTTGAGTAAGGCTACTCAGTTTTTAGCCAATGAATTATTTGGAGAACATGGTTTAGTTGTGCTTGATGCAGATGATCATGCGCTTAAAACATTTATGATACCGAGTTTTGAGCAAGAAATAAAACAAGAATTGGTTTTTAAGGCTTACGCCGAAACAGAAAAGATTTGGCCAAATAAATATAAAAAACAAGTAAATGCCCGTTTGTGTAATTTATTTTACTTGACAAATAACTTTAGAGGCCGATTAATAAAACAAGGAATTGATGTTTGGACTGCAGATGGATTGGATAAAACATGGAGTGAAGATGAACTTATTCAAGAACTTCATAGTCACCCCGAAAGGTTTAGTCCAAATGTAATTATGCGCCCTCTGTATCAAGAAAAAATTCTACCAAACTTGGCTTATATTGGTGGAGGTGGAGAATTGGCGTATTGGATGCTATTTAAACCGATTTTTGAAGCATTTGAAATAGATTTTCCTTTTTTAATTCTCAGGAAATCTGGATTGGTTGTAAGCTCGAAGTTTAGTTCTCAATTAGAATCAAAGCAATTGTCTTGGGAAAATTTGCTATTGAACGAGGCTGATTTTATGAGTCATTATGCCAATGAAAATTATAATGATCACGGTAAACTCAATGAAATTAAAAGTTTGTCTAGCCAATTGTTAAACGATATTAAGCAAGAGTTTACACATTTAGAACCAACAATTGAACATCGCGAAAAAGAAATAGAGAAAGCAGTAAATAAATTAAGTACAACTTTAAAACGCAATTGGAAACGTAAACAAACCGATATAAAATGGACGTTTAGAAAGGTGAAAGAAGAGATTTATCCAAAAGGAAAATTTCAAGAAAGACATTTAAACTTTTCGACCTACTATTTTTTATATCAAAATAAATTTGTGGACGCTTTTATTGAAAAAGCAGATGTTTTTGACAAATCGATATTAATTGTTGAAGAAAAAAATGAAGATTAGACTTTGGTCCGAATATTTTTTCGTGAAAAAATATTAAATTCGCTTAGATGTTAAATAATACCAGACATATTGTTTTTTCTTGGATTTTACTTCTTGTATTTTCTTTGAATCTCAACACTGTATTCAATTCTTTTTTAGAATTTGATAACTCTAGTGTAGAATGGTTCGAAGCTGAAAACAAAGATGATGTTAAGGAAAAAGATGTAAAAGAATTCTTTTTTTTGCTACAAAATCTGAATCAAATCTTCTATGAAGAGAAAAATGTTGATAAATTTTCCATTTGTTTAATTGAAAAACTAGTAACTAGAGCACTTACAGTCTTAAGTCCACCTCCAGAATTCACCTCGTTTTACCTTGAAAATTGAATAAAATAAATCAACACAAAAAAAAGAAAAACATTATGAGTAACAACAAAGTACAAAACGTAGCATTAAATTTAGATGCACAAAATGCCTTAACACCAGATTCTGTTTTAGAAAACCTAATGAACGGAAACCAGCGTTTTATTGACAATGCTAACTATTCTTTCGACAACCATGCCTTAAGATCGCAAACAACCGGAGGACAATTTCCGAAAGCTGTAATTTTATCATGTATTGATTCTAGAGTTCCTGTAGAAACTATTTTTGATCAGTCTATTGGAGATGTTTTTGTAAGTCGTGTTGCTGGAAATATTGTTAATCCAGATATACTTGGTTCTTTAGAGTATTCTTGTAAAGTAGCAGGAAGTAAAATTGTTATGGTATTAGGACACGAAGCTTGTGGAGCTGTAAAAGCAGCATGTGACCATGTTGAATTAGGGAATATTACACATTTATTGTCTAATATAACACCAGCGGTTGATGCTGTAAAGACAGATGGAGAACGCAGTTCAAAAAATAACGCATTTGTTGCAGACGTTATCAAAGAAAACGTAAATATGACCATAGAAAGAATCCGTAAAGAAAGTCCAATTCTTGAAGAAATGGAAAAGAATGGAGAAATAAAAATGGTAGGTGGTGTATATTTCTTAAATTCAGGTAAAGTTGAATTGATATAATGCATTTTCAGAGTATTAACATCATTTTACAATAATGTCTTTGTAAGTGGCGTTGATCCTAAAAAAAAAGGACAAGTTGAATTCAACTTGTCTTTTTTTTGTTTAATATTGTTTATAATTGTTAATTGCAGAAAAATATTTATTTTTTCATAAAATTTCAATGTTTGGTTTATTGAATCAAAGCTAGGCTTTAATATAATAGACTTATAACATAATTAATATCCAAATGCCATAGTCATGAAGTTGATTTCTTATTTAATTTTTATTTTTTGTTTAAGCTTTAGTTTTAAAGGAAATTCTACCCACCTTATAGGTGCCGATATTACTTACGAATGTTTGGGAGGTAATGAATATGAAATTTTGTTAACAGTATATAGAGATTGTGGTGTTGGAGTTGAAGCGGAATTTGATGATCCGGCTCGAATTAGAATTCATACCTTAGGTACAACTTTGTTTGCAGATTATGTTGCAGACTTAGCGTCTGTTACTGATGTAGATCAGGTGAGTACAGATCCATGTATCATAATACCAGAGTATTTGTGTGTAGAAAAGGGGGAATATTACTTTTATGTGACCCTACCAGATTCAACACAAGGATTTGAAATTAATCACCAAAGATGTTGTTTTGGAGCAAGTGTAAATAACATTGATATGCCAGAGGATAAAGGTATCAATATCTCAGCAACCATTCCACCGGTAGCTTACAGTCCTTGCTATTCAAGTCCAAAATTTGTAAATGATCCATTATTAACCATTTGTTTAAATAATCCGAACTCTGAAGATTTCTCGGTGACTTCTACAACTGTAGCTGGAGAACAATATGACTATAAATTTTATACACCGTTTCAAGGATCATTTGGTGGTGGAGTAGGTTCTCCAACTGCCTTTAGACCATTGCCCCATATTCCTTTAGTTTGGCAAACAGGTTATTCAGAAACATATCCTATGGATGCGAATCCACCTGTTGCTATAGACGGAATGTCAGGTTTATTTACAGGAACAGTAAATACACTTGGTCAATTTCTTATGGGAACCAAGGTAGAAATAAAGAATGCTTTTAATGTTAAAGTGGGAGAAATTAATCGCGTTTTTAAATATACTATTGCAGATTGTTCTGCTGGAGAACATAAAGTCCCGATTATTACAGATATTGGAAACCAAATTCAAGTTTGTCAAGGTGAATCTCATACTTTTCAATTAGGATCAAATTCAACAACAGATAGTGTACATTGGGCTGTTAATGGAAATATTATAGGATATAATTCAGAAGAAACACACACGTTTAATAATGAAGGTGTTTTTCCGGTTGAGGTCTATGGTTATGCAGATACATCTGAATGTTATGTAGATGGATCTGACCAGGCTTCAGTTAGAGTATTTAATTATACACCAACTTACAATGTAACCGATTCAATTTTGTGTATTGATCAAGAAACACAATTTGTAGACTTTACATCCTTACCTTCCGATATTATTTACTCTATAACAGGGTGGTATTGGGAATTTGGAGATGGAAATTCAAGTACAGTCCAAAATCCAATCCACAGTTATTCAAATTCTGGATTATATGATATTACTTCAACTGTAACTTTAGATAATGGATGTTCCAAATCCTTTAAGAAAGAAAATCATATCGAAGTATATGATGTAAACATTGATTTTAATTCGATTACTTCAATCTGTGTGGATAATGAAGTACCGTTTACCTCTGTAGTAAACATGCCTGCTCATGTCAATAATCCTCCAGTGCTTTTTGAATGGAGTTTTGGAGACGGAGGTACAAGTACAGAAGAACATCCAGCGCATCTATTTTCAGAAATTGGCGAATTTGATGTCGAATTGACTGTAACTTTGCAAAATGGTTGTAATTATTACATAAGCTATGCGGATTATATGGAGATATACGATGATTATATAGATATTGATCTGACTTATTCACATGATACTATTGCTTACCCTTTTGCAGACTGGATAATTGTAAACCCAACAACTACAAATTACGATAGTTTAGTTTGGTATTTGAATGGTGAGCGTTATATTAATAACCCAAATTTCTCATATTCGATACCAGAAGATTATGATGAGGATTATCTGGCCATAAAGACAGAAATATTTGAAGGAAGTTGTGCTATTGAATTAGAAAAATTCATTACAATTACTTATGCAGACAAACTTTTTGTTCCGAATGCCTTTTCACCAAATGGCGATTTAAGTAATCCAATTTTTATGCCTGTTGGGCGAACCTTAAAACATGCAAGTTTCTACGAATTTGCAGTTTATAATAGGTATGGAGAAGAATACTTTATTACCAATGATCCTGAAGAAGGATGGTATGGAACAGACAAAAATGGCAACGAAGTTGAATCTGGTATGTTTGTTTGGAAATTAAAATTACAAACAACAAATAGTGGTAATTACGATAAACAAGGTGTTGTGATGTTGATTAAATAATTGAGAGTAAGTGTCTTAATAGATAAAACCGTCATATTACAAATGTTTGTAATATGACGTTTTTATTTATGGTAAGTCATATGATCATTATGATGGAGATATTAACTTGTCATAGTGAAATCTGTAGGCGTTTATAAATTGTAAGTGAAACTTCGGAAGAACAATAGAGCGAAAAGCTAAAAAAACGAATGAATAAAAAGTATATTGCTAAAAAGCAAAACTAGTCGCTCTTCAATAGTCACTAAAAAGTTCAATACCATCAAAAAAACAAGTCACTTATCACTAAAAAAAACATTTCCTAAAACGAATTTAAAAATTGAATCAGTTAACGCATTCATATTACCTATTCCCTAAATCTTACTTTATTTAGAATACTTAATGTCCTACTTTTAATTTTAAAAGTAAGTGCTATGAAATTATCTTTGTTGAAAGTATTATTCGTTATTCCAATTCTGTATTATTCAATAAAAAGTTGTCCAAGACGTGGTAATTACTTTATACATTTTGATAATAACGAACTCCAAGTTGAAGATATAGTAAGGAATGGGATTATGTCTGTAAAAAAAAGTTTTATTCGAAATGGGGATACAATATTTGATACAGAAGATAGATACAATACAGTTGGTGAGCATTATTACCACTCATATTTGAATAATAAAAATGAACTAATCGAGCGAATTGTAAAAGACGATTCTATACGTGTTCTGGTAGAGTGTTATAATAAGGAATGTATGAAAAAAGAACAATGGACTATAATTGAAAATGATACTTTATTAAATGAAAAATTTGATGAAAATGGAGATTGTTTAACATGGTCAAAACGTATGGATTGGACTGAATATGATTCTATCGAAAATAGAAAATTAAATTATTTTTACATTGAATATGTTGAAAAAGATGTAGAAAGTAGTTCTATTAACCGTTTAAATTCTATTGAATATTATGACACCTTTAACCAAATGATTCAAGAGGATTATCATTCTGATGATGCGTTATCCCATTCATTTTTTTATAATTATATTGATGGGAAATTGATCAAAGATTCTACTGAGAATTTTTGGGAAGTCTTTTTTTATAAGAATGATACTCTGATTCAATCTCAGATTTATTCAGATGGAATTTTGAATAAAGAAAAGGCATATCAAAAAGGCGACAAAACAAAAGAAATCAAATATTTTAATGATACTTTGGCTGTTGAAGCTATAAATATTAGTGTATTTAACACCAGAGGTTTGGATTCCTTTATGTTGAGTTATTTTATGGTCGATCATTATTTTGTATCACATATAGATTCTTCTGATTTTCAATTTGTAGACGAAGTTGGGGATTCACTATTTAATGGTCATCTCCTGGAATTTGACAGTTTGGTTGTAGATCTCCACCCAGATACAGTAATTTATGAGTACAAATTTTATTAGATCTAATAGGAGTGTTGATTAAGTTGGTAAAGTGGAATCTGTATACGTATTGAATTAGGAAGTGAAACTTTCAAATATCTTGCTTCCGAAGTGAATTTTAGGAATAACGACCTAAGGAAAAAATACATTAACCACTAACCACTAACCACTAACCACTAACCACTAACCACTAACCACTAACC
>JBMYWP010000090.1:0-14447 GCA_049607525.1 Flavobacteriales bacterium | reverse complement strand
GAACGTTGGAACCAAATGATTAACCCTACAGTAATTAAGGCCATAGGAGGTAAAATCATCATGTTGTTGTTCATATAACCCATACCGTATAATCCAGTCATTTCTGTAGCCGAACCAAAAAGTTCGATTCCGAAGAATTTTCCTGAACCTAAAACTTCACGGAAAATTGCCACAACAACTAAAATTAAACCATATCCTAAAGAGTTACCAATAGCATCAATTGCCGATGGTCCAACTTTATTCCCTAAAGCAAATGCCTCTAAACGTCCCATAATAATACAGTTGGTGATAATAAGACCAACAAATACAGACAGCTTTTCAGAAACATCTGGTAAAAATGCTTTTAAGACTTCGTTTACAATAATTACTAAACCTGCAACAATTACAAGTTGAACAATAATTCGAATTCTTGAAGGAATAATATTTCTAATTGCCGATACAATAACGTTTGCCGCAAGTAATACGAACAATACAGAAATAGACATTACAACCGCTTGTTCTACTTGTACCGTAATGGCTAGTGCAGAACAAATCCCTAATACTTGAACCGTAATTGGGTTCGTATCGTCTAAAGGATCTTTTATTAATTTTTTATAATCACTCATAATAGCTTCTTAATTTTGAGTTTTAAAATAATTCGAATAAACCTTTAGAGTACGATCAACCATTTCTTCAACACCAACTGAAGTAATTGTACCACCAGTAATTGCATCAACTTTAGAGTTAACACCTTTTCCTGATCCGTCTTTTACAACTGATATTTTTGAATTGATTTTTTCTCCTTTAAACTGAGCTGTAAACATTTCTGTTTTAATTTCAGCACCTAAACCTGGAGTTTCACCTTTGTGGTCAAACTTTGTTCCATAAATGGTTTGTTTATCCGAACCTAAAGCCACATATCCCCAAATTGGTCCCCAAAGTCCTTTTCCTACCATTGGAATGATATAAAAAGTTTTTCCTTCTTTTTCACCAATATAAAGTGGGTAATTACGATTAGCAGCTTCTAAGTTTTTATTTCTAAATTCTTTCTGAATATCTACTGCGAAAGCTTCCTTACCTGTTGTTTTGTCCTTACCGCTTACAATTAAAGCTTTTTTAATATGCTTTGTATATAATTCGGCGGCATTATCTCTAGTTGCTTCTACTCCGAAGGCCCCTAAGATATCCATACGTTTTTTATCGTCTTTGTTTTTATTTTGAAGATCTTTCAATCCCATTGAAACTGAAGCTAAAAGTGCTCCAACAACAACAACGAGAACAAAAGCAAATCCAAAAGTAAAACCACTACTATTTTTATCTAATGCCATACTATTATGCTTTTACTCGTTTTAATCTTCTCTTGATGTTACCTTGAACAACGTAATGGTCAATTGTTGGTGCCATAATGTTCATGAATAATATTGCCATCATCATTCCTTCAGGATATGCTGGGTTTACTACACGAACTAACATAGCCAAGAATCCAACTAGGAAACCGTAAATCCACTTTCCTTTTTCGGTTTGAGCGGCAGTTACAGGATCTGTAGCCATAAAAACAAGACCAAATAAGAATCCACCTAATAAGATGTGTTCCATCACACCAGTACTTTGTAATGCTGAGGCTTCGTTACCGAATGCGTTGAATAAGAAAATAGAAATTACTCCACCAACTAATCCAGAAATCATTACTTTCCAAGAAGCTACTCCAGATGCCAATAATAATACTGCACCTAATAAAATAGCTATAGCAGATGTTTCACCAACAGAACCAGGAATAAATCCTAATAATGCATCGTTGATGATATTTTCTGGTAAACTTCCGTTGTTGGCTAATACACCTAACATTGTTTCTCCCGAAATAGCATCTACAGTTTCTCCTCCAGCAACCCAAATTTTGTCTCCAGACATTTTTGTTGGATATGCAAAGAATAAGAAAGCACGAGCTGTTAATGCAGGGTTTACAATGTTCATTCCTGTACCACCAAATACTTCTTTACCAATAATAACGGCAAAAGCAACGGCAACTGCTAACATCCATAATGGAACGTCTACAGGTACAATTAATGGAATTAACATACCAGATACTAAGTATCCTTCATTAATAGAGTGTCCACGTTTAATGGCAAACATAAACTCAATGGTTAGTCCTACACCATACGAAACGATGATTAAAGGAAGAACCTTAAATAAACCAAATATGAAAATATCCATAAATGCTTTATCTGCAATTTCACCTAACTGAGTAAAATGTTGATAACCTACATTGTACATTCCAAACAATAAAGCTGGAATCATAGCCAATACTACAGTTATCATTGTACGCTTTAAATCTACGGCGTCACGAATGTGAGCTCCTTTTTTAGTTACTGCTTCAGGAACATATAAGAGCGTTTCAAAACCTTCAAAAGCTGGGTGTAGTTTTTCCCACTTCCCACCTTTTTCAAAATGAGGCTTGAATTTGTCAATTGTATTTCTTAGAAATTTCATTATATCGTCTTAACTAAGTTCCTTTTTAACTAAATCTAAAGCTTCACGGATAATTTGCTGAACTTCCATTTTAGAAGTACAAGAAAATTCACAAAGTGCAAAGTCTTCTGGACTTACTTCATAAATTCCTAATTCTTCTAAAGCTTCAATATCTAAAGCTAAAGCTGCTTTTATCATTTGTACAGGATAAATATCCATAGGTAAATACTTTTCGTATTGACCAGTTACAACGTAAGCACGTTCTTCTCCGTGTAAGTTTGTGTTTACCGAATATTCTTTCTTTGGAGATAACCAAGATAAGAATGTTTTAGATAAACTCAATTTTCCAAATCCAGGTAAAGCCCATCCTAAGAATTCTGGCTCATTCCCTTCTTCTATTATTGTAAGTTCGTTTGCATAGAAGTTAATGTGATCTTCTTTTTGAACTTGATCTCCAGATAAAACTGTACCCGAAATTAAACGCACATTATCAGACTTTGCAGAGTTACCTACAATATCAGATACTGCTGCTCCTAAAGAAGCTTCGTAATATTTTGGATTATTTGCTTGTTCTCCACAAACCGCAACAATTTTTGTTGGATCGTATTTCCCATTCAAAATCAAGTTTCCGATTGCAACAACAGACTGAGGACGTAAATACCAAACAGATTCACCTTTGTTTACTGGATTTAAATGGTGAATTTGAACACCATTGTTTCCTGCAGGGTGAGGACCTGAGAATGTATTTTTATCTACACCTTGAGCATTAGAAAATACAGTTGAAGAATTTGCTCCGGCCTTAACGTTTAAGTTAACTTTACCTGAAGTTAATTTCTTCAATACATCGATTCCCTTTTGAAATGCTTCGGCTTTTCCTTCAATCATGAAACTATCGTCGGCTGCAAGAGGCTCTGAGTTGAACGCAGAAACGTTTATGTTCTTAGGAACAATTGTAGGATCTGCAATTACAGCATAAGGTAACTGACGAACAGATGGCCAAACTCCGGCTTTCATCAGGTGCTGAATTAGATCTTCTCTTGAGCATGAATCCAAGTTGATTGAACCCATATCTACGAACTCATCTTGAGCGTCGGCTTTTATGATAATTTCAAGCATTTTACGCTTGGCACCTCGTTTGATTTCTGTAATTTCACCAGAAACTGGCGATACAAAATTCACGTCCGGTGTATTCTTATCATAAAAGATTGGTGTACCAACATCCACTTTAGCTCCGGCTCTTAAATGAAGTTTTGGAACAACTCCATGAAAGTCCGTTGGCTTAATCGAATAATAGGCCGATCTTGGAGCTTTTTCAAGCTTCATCTCTGCCTGCCCGATCAGTTGGATATCAACACCTTTCTTGATGCGAATGTCTTTGGACATATTTATGTTAATTAATTATGTTTTAACTAAAGATGCAAAAGTAAGGTTTAGCGCTCTTTTCTAAAAGTCTTTTTCTTATTTAGAATAAATCTACATTAACAAAGGTTAACTTGACAATATTTATCGTTTATTTATTTTATTTTTAGAGAATTAAATCAAAACAATTAATCATAATTAACATGAAAATCACTCTCTTAATTACATTTACACATCTATTTTGTTATTTAACGTTCGGTCAAACTGTAGTCAAAGAAATTTGTTATGACAAAAATTTCAAACCCGCTTCTAAATGTAAAAGAGCCAAAACAAAAGAAATCTATAAAATTTATTCGAATGACACCCTGGGAATAGAAACCTATCTAGTAAAAAATAACATCTTAAAATCTGAAGAATATTTTGTGAAAAATGAACCGGTTGGTAATTGGAAATATTATTGGACAGATACCGTTATTTACAATTTAGATCTCATTCCTTACCAAACAAAAGAGTATTTTAATAAAATAGACTCAATTGATACACCTCCCTTTGTGAAAAATGAACCTAGGGTAGACTTCAAAACTCAATTATTCCATTTTATTCGCGATAAATTCATGTACCCAACCTATGCCAGAGAACATGGCATTACCGGTAAGGTTTATCTCAAATTAAAAGTTAATATTCAAGGGGAATTAAGGTTGGTTTCAATTCTAGATGGTGTTCATAAAATTTTAGCATGTGCTGCACTGGACCTATTTAAAAACACCCCAAAATTTGAACCTGGAAAACAAAATGGTATACCTGCTGATTATTACACCATTATTCCTATCCATTACAAATTGCGATAAATTCTACATCAATCACCATGACTATAAAATGAGTCAATTACTGGATGTCCGAAAATTAGTTCTGTAAAATCATACCATCCAACTAATCCAAATTCAGTTTTAATTAATAGCCCAATCCATTCTTCATTATAAGCTACCACTAAAATTTCAACCGAATGGCCTTTTGGCAGATATGCGACTTTATTTTCAAAGTTTTGTGTAGCAAATAATTTTATAGGCATATTCAACTTTCCTTTTTTTCCAATACTGTAAAAAGGTTGTTTTACCTCTTCTAAACCATGTTGTGTTGGAATAAATTTCCTTTTAACATTAAAATAAGAATTCACATGACCTTCTATGTAAACCGCATTTTTCTTAAAATGAATAATTAGCCCAGACTCTTCAAGAATTATTTTATGATTCCTAACAGCAAAAAAAGTTGCATCATCACTAGGAGCTTCGGTATAATAGAAGGTAATGGTATCTAAATTTGGAGTTGTCCATTTTCCGAGAATTGTCATAGATTCTTCAACATTTATACAACTATCTATTCTTGTACAATATTTATTTATCAATTGTACATTCGACAATGCATTCATGCCAATTTTAGCGCCCATGTATGAATTGGCTACATCAACATATTTTAAGTCTTTAAATTGATGTTGAGCATAGGACATTGAAAACTGTCAAATGAATAAGAAATAAAATAATATTGCTTTCATATATATCAAATTTGATGTTAAATTAACCCATTATTTCAAAGTAATCCAAAACTCATCTTTAAAAACTAAAAATCAAACAGAAATGAAAAAACATATTTTCATTATCCTTCTTAAAGGAATAAACGTAGGTGGAAACAATAAAATTAAAATGAGTGAACTTAAAGACGTTCTTCTCAAAAATGAATCGGTAACGCAAGTTAAAACCTATATTCAAAGTGGAAATATTATCATAGAAAGTTTAATGGACCTCAATGAAATTATTGATTATTGTAAAACATCAATACAATTACATTTCGAATTAAATATAGATGTATTTGGAATTGAAAAATCGGAATGGTTAAGAATGACAAAAGTTCACCCGTTTTCGGTAGAAACTACAGATCATAAGGTTTTACACGTCACTTTTTTCATGGATGCTTGGAAAAAAGAAGATTTAACGGATTTACTTTTACTGAAACCAGAAAACGAACACATTGAAATAAAAGAAAAACATTGGTTTCTTTATTACCCGGATGGGTATGGAAAATCAAAATTTAATCATGCCTTATTTCAAAGAAAACTAAAAACATCTTGCACTTCTCGAAATTGGAGAACCATTCAAAAGATTACTGATTTATTAGAAGTTCTATAATTCAGATTGGCTTTCCTATATTTGTAATCACATTTTGATGAATAAATTATGACGAAAAAAGAAATTGCCGAAGATATTCGCATTACTCTCCAAAACTTATATCCCGAAACACCTATACCTTTAGATCATAAAGATTCTTATACACTTTTAATTGCCGTTTTGCTATCTGCACAATGTACAGATGCCCGTGTTAATACCATTACACCTATTCTTTTCGAAGCAGCAGATAACCCTTTTGACATGGTTAAATTAGATGTAGACGATATAAGGAGTATTATTAGACCTTGTGGGTTGTCGCCTAGAAAATCTAAAGCTATTTATGATTTATCTCAAATACTTATTGACAAATACAATGGTGAAGTTCCTCAGAATATGGAATTATTAGAAGAACTTCCTGGGGTAGGTCATAAAACAGCATCGGTTGTTATGAGCCAAGCTTTTGGAGTACCTGCTTTTCCGGTAGATACTCATATTCATAGATTGGCCTATAGATGGAAATTGAGTACTGGAAAAAATGTTGACAAAACCGAAAAAGATTTAAAAGCCCTTTGGGATGATTCTTATTGGAATGATTTACATTTGCAAATCATTTATTTTGGAAGAGAATATTGTCCGGCCAGGGGACACAATCCTTACATTTGTCCTATTTGCTCTAAATACGGGCGAAAAACACTATTTCAAGAGTACGATAAAAAACAAAAATGAAATTCCAGGTATTAAAAACTGCAGAAGTTACCTCTTTAGGTGAACTCACTCCCCAAACAAAAAAAATACTATTTGTAACTCATGGTCATGGGCAATTGGTAGAGTTTTTCTCGAAAAAACTTGAATGTATCAAGCATCCTGATCTTTTCATTATTTGCCCAGAAGCTTTAAATCGATTTTATTTAAAGGGATTTAGAGGACGAGTTGGAGCCACATGGATGACCACTCAATATAGAGAAGATGATATTAAAGACAATCATTTATACTTAAACTCACTTTTAAACCATTGTAAATCTATTTGCCCAAAAGCCGAAATTCATTTGCTTGGATTTTCACAAGGTGCACAAACCATTTCTAGATGGGCTTTTTTTGAAAAAATAAACTATAAAAGTATTTGCCTTTGGGGCGGAAGACAAGCCCATGATGTAGATTGGAAGGTATATTCTAATAAATCTTCATCAATACCTTTTGAGTTAAGAATGGGCGACGAAGATGAATTTTATGGTGAATCCAAAATTAATGATTGGTTAAGGATGTGGCGCGAACAAAATGTGGCATTTAACTTTGAATTGTATAAAGGTAAACACAGATTAGAGGAGGAGGCTATGCAAAATTATGCGAAACAGATTCTCAACATTTAAACTATAATTTGAGATCCAAACAAAAACGGTCTAGTATTTAATAAATACTAGACCGTTTTTGTTTGAATATGTTTAGGAATTACTTCCTAGTTCTCTAAGTAGATTTTCTCTACTGTTTGGAAACCATCCTCGTAAGTTTTCTTTTGAATGAATAATCCTGAAACAGGCATCATTTCTAGATTACGACCTAATAAATCAAAGTATTCAACTTCGAAAGCCATATCTGTACGGTCAATTTCATTGATATTTAAGGCAGAACCTAACCAGAAACGGTTGTTATCTTGACAATACTCTTGCTCGTCTTTTCCGTTTTTAACTTTGAATAATAATTCAAAAGATTCTAAAGTTGGTTCAGCAGAAATATCTACAGTAAAATTAATTGGCTTTACTTCATTTGGCATCAACTTAGGATAGCAGTTACCACCTGCAGATAAAACTGCGTTTGCAGTTAATGATTCATAAACATCACAATACACTACAATATCAGTTGTACCAATATTTTTGATATCAACTTGCATGTTATAAACATTAGCATTAGTAGTTGCCTCAATTGTATATTCTAAATTGATATTTTCACATATCCCTGGCCATTTATCAGCTGGAAAAGTTGTTGTTGTTAATTGAGCAAAAGAACTAAAAGATAAAATACTCGAAAGTAATGCAATAGCAGTAAATAGATTTTTTTTCATGAGTGAGTGTTTTTTGTATGATTTATCAAATATAGACCAAAAATCGCAACTTTCGTAATAGATAAATGTTAAAACATTAAACTTTTACGAAAAAACTATCTTAATTTATGTTAAAACAGTAAAAAAAAAAAGAGTGTCCTAAAAAAAAGACACTCCTAGATTTATTTAGTAAGTTGAAGTTTTACTCTTCAAAAACTCCCATAGAACAGAACTTCTCAATTCTTTGGTTTACCAATTCACTTATTGGTTGATTTTTCAACTCAGAAAGTTCAGACAGAATGTAAGACTTTACAGTTTCAAATACTTCTTCTCTATTATAATGAGCTCCTCCTTGAGGTTCAGGTAAAATAGCGTCAACCAAATTATTACCCTTCATATCTTCAGAAGTTAATTTTAAAGCTTCGGCTGCTTGTTCTTTGTAACTCCAGCTGCGCCATAAAATTGATGAACAAGATTCGGGTGAAATTACAGAATACCATGTATTTTCTAACATCACTACTCTATCTCCTACACCAATTCCTAAAGCTCCACCAGAAGCTCCTTCTCCAATAATTATACAAATTACTGGAACTTTAAGTTTGGCCATCTCGAAAATATTTCGAGCAATAGCTTCACCTTGTCCTCTTTCTTCAGCTTCTAATCCAGGATATGCACCAGGTGTATCAATTAAACAAACAACAGGACGGTTAAATTTCTCTGCCATTCTCATTAATCTTAATGCCTTTCTATATCCTTCTGGATTAGCCATACCGAAATTTCGATATTGTCTAGTTTTGGTATTATACCCTTTTTGTTGCCCAACAAACATCACCGGATTTCCGTCAATAGATCCCCAGCCACCTATCATGGCTTTGTCATCTTTTACAGTTCTATCTCCATGTAGCTCTATAAAATCATCGCCAGTTAAAGCTTTTATATAATCAAGTGTATATGGTCTTTTAGGATGACGAGAAATTTGAACGCGTTGCCAAGCGGTTAAGTTTCCGTAAATATCCTTTTTAACATCAGCTAATTTAGCTTCAATTTTAGCTACAGTATCACTAACTTCAACACCAGTATCTTCACCTAATTTACGGGCTTCCTCTAATTTCGCCACCAATTCATAAATTGGTTTTTCAAAATCTAATTGCTCCATAAGTATATTATTTTCTCTAGTTTAGTGTGCTAAATTAATAAACTATTGCTGTTTTATTGATTTTTTAATCAAAAATTCACGGGTTTTGTTTTTTAGCAACCAATAGTATTAACCTTATAATTTTGAATATTACAACTTTAATAATCATAATCCTCCTATTTATATATCTATGTCATTTATTATACTCTTGAAATATTAATTTAATCTCAATATTTATCTATACCCTAAAATTATCGATTAAATTTACAGCCATTAAAAATTCATTGTCACTAGGTTTATGATTGTTTATCCCAACGCAAAGATCAATTTAGGTTTAAATATCCATTCAAAATTTGAAAACGGATATCATGCCTTACAAAGCATTTTTATCCCGATTTCTTTGTTCGACATTCTCGAAATTGTTGAAACGCCGAATAATACTGAAACGCAATTTAGCAGTACAGGTATATCTATTCCGGGTAAAGGAAATTTATGTTTAGATGCCTATAATTTATTAAAAAACGATTTTGATATACCAACAGTAAATATTCATTTGCATAAGCAAATTCCAATTGGAGCAGGTTTAGGAGGTGGCTCTGCCGATGCTAGCTTTACCCTGACGACTTTAAACAACATGTTTAATTTAAATATTGATGTTCCCGCATTAGAACAATATGCTAAACTCTTAGGAGCCGATTGTCCTTTTTTTATTGAGAATAAGCCCAAGTTTGTGGAAGGCATTGGAGAAATAATGACTCCAATAGAAGAATCCCCATTAAAGGAAATGTTTTTGGTTTTAATCTTTCCAGAAATTCATATTTCTACTCAAGAAGCCTATTCTGGAATTCGTTTGACTCCAAAAATGGATTATAATAATATTGATTTTACTCAAATAGATTCTTTTAAAGACCTTTTTAAAAACGATTTTGAATATCATATTTTCAAAAAACATCATAAACTGGCTTCCATTAAAGAACAGTTATATAAGGAAGGTGCTTTTTATGCATCTATGAGTGGTTCTGGATCTACGATGTATGGTTTATTTAAGGAAGAACCTGATTTAAATCAAAAATTTGGTCTAACTAAAATCATCAAACTATGAAATTAGTCTTATTAATAACCTCATTTTTCATTCTTCTTTCTTGTTCCCAAAAAGATGATTTTGTTCAATTATCAATTCAAGAAGTTGAACAACCAAAACAATTATCTTTATTTGTTTTTATGAGTCCAGAATGTCCACTTTGTGAGAACTACACAAAAGATTTTACGGCATTGGAAACAACCTTTTCTAAAAATGAACTCAGAATGTATGGTGTATTTTCTGGAGAAAAATTATATACAAAAGAACAAATTTTTAATTTTAAATCTAAGTACCATTTAAATATGGACTTTGTTTTTGATAGAGATTATAAAATTGCCAAACATTTTAATGCCCAAGTCACTCCCGAATGTTTTTTGGTAAATACGAAAGGAGAACTCGTATATTCGGGTAAATTTGATAATTGGTTAGAAAAATTAGGACGTAAACGACAAAAAGTAACTAAGCATTATGTTTTAGATGCCATTTCTTCAGAAATAAACAATACACCTTTAATAACAAAAAAAACCGAGGCTGTAGGTTGTCTACTTCAGTATCATTAATTGCAAATTATAGATATGAGTTCGTAAGCCTGTTTTTTTCCTAAATTCCCAGATATACTGAGGTATTTGCAAGCCTCTTCAAATTTGTCTAGTTTATAATTCAACAATCCTAAATTATATGAAATCTCAGCTTCGTTCGGGTTCAATAAATAAGCTTGTTCCATATACTCAATAGCTTTTACCCCATCTCTATTTTGAGCATAAAATAAAGCTAAATTGTAATAAACAAAATCGGGATTATCCACCTGTTTAATGGCGTTTTCAAAATAAATAATGATTTGTTTTTGCAATTCGGACAACAGTTTTTCAGCATGGCTGTCTTTATTAACAATCCAAGATTCACTAATATTGTTTTGTTTAATAAATTCCCACTTGTTCCAATACAAATTCCCCATTAAAAAATTATATTCTCCTGAATTTAAAAACGTTGATTTTTCTTGTACTGTAGCGTAAACTAGGGCTGAATCAAATTTATGTTTTGTTACTAGATATTCTATTTGTAACAAAACCTGATCTATTGGTTTTTGATTCTTATTTAAAACCCCACTATTTTTCTTATAAACTTCCTTTAAATTTGAAGATTGAGAACCTTCATTAAAGAAATTCTTTCGAAACGGAAGAATAGATTCATCAACTTGAGTAATAGAAGATTTTGAACTAAACGCGATTTCTTTTTGAACATTTTCAATTAAGGAAAGTCCGAGCATTACCCTACTTGAAAGTCTTAGTTCGTCTTTTGTCGTTTTATTAGTTACTTGATCTTCTTTTTTCACACTTTTAAGCGACAAGTATTTTTCTTTTATTACATATTGTTCCTCTTTAGGAATCAATTCTGTAGATTTTTTGTACTTTTCAAAAAGAGAGTTTTCTGCTTCAGCTTTAGCATACTGATTTCTTCTTAAATAAATTTGTGATGCTAATTTGTAAGATTCCGGATATTGAGGTAAGATTGTTTTTACTTTATCTATATAAAAAATAGATTTTGTAAAATATTTTTGTTGGGCATTCAACTTAGCTAAATCTAACAGAACCAATACATTTTTCGGCATTAACTCCATTAATTTTTCATATTCTATTTCAGCCTTTTTAAACGCTTTTTCTTGCCAATGTAAAGATGCTTTTAAGTATAATGTTCTGGTATGACCTGGATCAACTTCTAATATTTGATTAATCAGTTGTTTACTTTCTTTTATTTGTTTCAAATGACTTAAACTAAACGCTTTTATATATAAAGCATCAACATTAAATGAATCTGTATTGCAAACTGTTTCGGCATCAACTATGGCCTTTTTATAATCTTCTTTGAGTTGATGAATTTCGGCACGAAGTAAATAATCATTTTCTAAATCGTATTTTTGCTGTATTAATCTATTAATATCTTCAATAGCCAAATCATAATCCTCTTGAGCTTTATATATCTCGGACCTTAATCTAATCGCGTCTATTGTATATTTATTCAATTTCATTACCTTCTCTAAATCTTTCTGCGCTGATGAAAAATTATGGATCTGAAACATCGCAATAGCCCGATGATAATATGCTCTTGCATTGAGGCTATCTTGTTTTAATGAACGATTTAAATTCTTTATACCCGAAAATACTTTACCCGAATTTAATTGTACCAGTGCTAAATCATGATAAGCAAAAGGTTGAAATGGTTTATAATAAGTCGATTTTTTATAATCCATTTCAGCTCCAATAAAATCGCCTAATGCAAATTTCGACTTACCTCGATAAAACCATACCTGATATTGATCTTCATTTCTATCCAAAAGAGCATTAAAAATGGAAATTGCTTCTACATATTGGTGTTGCTTAAATTTATTGACCCCCATGTTAAACTGAAGTTCAGAATTTATTTGACCGTTCCCACTAATGCTGAAAGTAATAAAAAGGACTATTAATAATATAGTTTTTGTCATTCGAGAAAATTTGATTTTCTAAAATTAACAACAATTTATTTATCTATTAAATATATTAACATTTAACCATCAAATTAAACTGAAATTATTAATAAAACGATAAAAACTCACCTTAGTCAAGAATATTTATCAAAGCCATTGTTTAATTAAAATAAATAAAACCATTCAATACCTGGAACATGGTATTTGAATTAGGGAGAATAAAACCATTGAAAATATCAACTTTTAAACCATTACAAAAAAACACCAATAAACACCATGAAACTTCAACAACTACTACCACTATAAACAATTGTTTATCTTCAACTTACTATTACCTATGAAACATAAAAATGCAAAACTAATCTAAATAAAACGCTATAAATTATTATTGTTAACCAACAATATATCAATTTCACCAACAAAATCTACATCATTCTTTAAAAAAAAGAAAATAATTTCAGTACATAAAAAATATAAATTCAAAATTCAGACTATCACAACCCATTCACAAACCCTTACAAAACAGACATAAAACAACAATCTAAACAAATTATTACATATAACTACTTATATATAATAACGTTTTTTCGACCATTAACACATTCCAACTGTTAAAATACAAGGAATATAACTTTTGTCATCTTATATTTGCAAAGTAATTATTCATGAGAGTATTATGAAAGCAAAACAAATACAAATTTTAAAGTACATATTCTTCCTATCCCTTCTAAGTTTTTCCAATTTAACTTTTGGTCAAATAGGTGTTGGAACAACGAATCCTAATCAATCATCGATTTTGGATATTTTTTCGGATTCTAAAGGTGTACTTATTCCAAGAGTTGAACTTCAAAGCACAACTGATCAAACGACTATCGTTTCTCCTGAGCCGAGTCTCCTTGTTTTTAACACAGGAAACGGAGGTTTAACTGAAATTGGATATTTTTATTGGGACAGTTCTAAATGGGTTAAATTAGTAACATCCGATCAAGTTTCTGGTACGGATACCGATCCTGATCCGACAAATGAATTGATTGGCTCTTTAAACATTACCAACGATACCTTATTTATTGTTGAAAATGGGATAACTCATAAGGTTGGGTTGAATGATTACTTAGACCAAAATGCAACTGAAGTAAGTTTTGATAATTCTGGAAATTCATTAGACTCCGACAATGTTCAAGATGCTGTTGTTGAACTATTAACTGGAATCGATTCGATTAATACTCATACTAATAATAATATATCGGATATTTCGGCTTTAGAAACGGAGCAAACTACTCAGAATACTAATATTTCGACAAACGAATCAGACATCGATGATTTAGAAGCTGAGCAAACGACTCAGAATACTAATATTTCGACAAACGCAACTGACATTGACGATTTAGAAGCTGAGCAAACTACTCAAAATACTAATATTGGAAACAATACAACAGCTATCGCTGCAAACGCATCAGACATTGATGATTTAGAAGCTGAGCAAACGACTCAGAATACTAATATTGGAAACAATACAACAGCTATCGCTGCAAACGCAACTGACATTGACGATTTAGAAGCGGAGCAAACAACGCAGAATACTAATATTGGAAACAATACAACAGCAATTGCGGCAAACGCATCAGACATCGATGATTTAGAAGCTGAGCAAACAACGCAAAACACTAATATTGGAAACAATACAACAGCAATTGCGGCAAACGCAACTGATATCGATGACTTAGAAGCGGAGCAAACAACGCAAAACACTAATATTGGAAACAATACAA
>JBMYWP010000089.1:0-14456 GCA_049607525.1 Flavobacteriales bacterium | reverse complement strand
AAATTCCATTGAAAACTTTTTTTTTCAGACACACTTTTCTGGACGGTATCATTTTACGAGCCCAAATTGGTGTTGGAACTACATCTCCACACGAAAGTGCAATATTAGAAGTACAATCTTCTAACAAAGGCTTTTTAATACCAAGGCTATCTATAGCCAACAGAAATGCAATAAAAGCTCCCACAAATGGATTGATGATTTATTGTAAAAACTGTTGTACCGAAGGTACTATTTCAATTTATAACGGTTCAAATTGGGACAATCTACCTAAGTGTTCTATAACTGAAGATGATGATTTTGATGGCGTACCAAGACCTCAAGATATAGATTGGGACAACGATGGTATTATTAATAGTTTAGAAACAAAATTTACAGAAGTAACTGACGAAATTCCAGATGGTACAGTTTTTCCAATTCAAACCACTGATCAACCTACTCGTTATTCCATTGAAATATTTTCGGTAGCCAATCGATTTAGTTTACAATTCTATCAAAGTGTTAATGTAAAACCAATACATTCCAATTACAATACATTTCAAGCGAATTATTCAATTGGGCTACATAGTAATACCATTTATTTAACAACAGATGGTTTAGCGCCAAATGGAACTAACCAAATCGAAAATCCAAACACGCCAAATGTAAATGGATTAGCGCGATATAAACTAGAAATAATTTTAGATGGTACAGTAACCATGTATGCCACAAAAACCTCAACATCTACCGAATTAATAGAAGTTTATC
Source organism: Flavobacteriales bacterium (assembly GCA_049607525.1). Taxonomy (GTDB): domain Bacteria; phylum Bacteroidota; class Bacteroidia; order Flavobacteriales; family CAJXXR01; genus JBMYYR01. The sequence continues at coordinate 13,712 of JBMYWP010000089.1, read as the reverse complement.
CATCGGACGGAAGCTCTTGGTTAAATTTTAATTTATCCAATGGAAATTACCTAATTAGTAATCCTGGAGGTTCTGGTTCTGACCAAATTGATATGAAACACACCTTGTTTTTTAACGACAATGACGGCGATGGAATAATAAATGCTCTAGATTTAGATTCAGATGGTGATGGTTGTTCGGATGCTTTTGAAGCAGGACTAACAACAAATACTGATCCTAATTTTAGTTTTTCGGACCAAGAAGCTGGAAATAACGGATTAGCTGATGTTTTAGAAGATACACCTGACTCAGGAGTAACAAGTTCTATTCCAAATATGAACTTCCTTTATTTAAGTTCTATTGCAACTTGTACACCATAAAAAAATACCTTCATCGACTATATTCATATTTTATAAGGGGTTATATGTATTTTTATAGTTGATGGAGGTTGTTTTTGATTTTTAATATTTCGTTTAGCAATTCCAATACTTACTTCAATAATTCTATTATTACAAAACATTAAAACACTCTGTTTTAAGCTTTCCAACTCATCAAGAAACCTTCAAACGTTCTGTTTCAGACATTCCTACTCATCAAGATACCTTCAAACGTTCTGTTTCAGACATTCCTACTCATCAAGCTACCTTCAAGCGTTCTGTTTCAGACATTCCAACTCATCAAGAAACCTTCAAACATTCTGTTTTAGGCTTTCCAACTCATCAAGAAACCTTCAAACATTCTGTTTTAGACTTTCCAACTCATCGCAAAACCTTAAATTTCTGATTTGAGACTTTCTCCATCATCGCAAAACCTTCAAATTTCCAATTTGAGACTTTCCCCATCGTCGCGAAACCTTAAATTTCTGATTTGAGACTTTCTCCATCATCGCAAAACCTTAAATTTCTGATTTGAGACTTTCTCCATCATCGCAAAATCTTCAAATTTCCGATTTGAGACTTTCCCTATCGTCGCGAAACCTTCAAATTTCCAATTTGAGACTTTCCCTATCATCGCAAAACCTTCAAATTTCCGATTTGAAACTTTCCCCATCATCGCAAAACCTTCAAATTTCCGATTTGAGACTTTCCCCATCATCGAAAAACCTTCAAATTTCCAATTTGAGACTTTCCCCATCATCGAAAAACCTTCAAATTTCCAATTTGAGACTTTCCCCATCGTCGCGAAACCTTCAAATTTCCAATTTGAGACTTTCTCTGTTATCGCTAAATTAATTTTCTATACTTTAGATCTCAAATCTCAGAAATGAAAAACAAAAATAAATTAATATTCACCATACTATTCCTTCTTCCATTTGCTCTTTATATCGCTTTGAAAACAAAATATAAAACTGGGGAAATAATAGATCAGTTCAATGACGTAAATGTGTATTACAATGGCTCTATGAATCATGTATCTGGACGAAATGTTCTGAATGGATATAATTTAGGATTGAAATGGCAGTGTGTAGAATTTGTAAAACGATATTACTATAAACATTTAAAACACAAAATGCCCAATAGCTATGGTCATGCAAAATCATTCTACAACCCTAAGGTTTCTGATGGTAAGCTCAATAAAGATCGAAATTTATTACAATACAGCAACCCAAGTCAATATAAACCAGAAGCAAATGATATTATCATTTTTGGTGAGCATTCCGGCAATTCCTATGGGCATGTTGCTATTGTTACTAAAGTAAATACACAATCTATCGAAATTATTCAACAAAACAAATTACCAATTAGGCAAACCTATAAACTAATTTACAAAAACAATGCTTGGTTTATTGACAATTCAAGGGTGTTGGGGAGATTGAGAGTAAAACATTAGTGGTTAATGATTAACTCCTCATTTACAAGCTTTAAACTATTGGTTATAAAACATAGACTCTTAAATATCCATTTGAAAGAACTTTATTAGTTGTTAATTTTCATTGATTAAACACTCTGTTACAAGCATTTAATCATTAATTATAAAACACAGACTCTTAAATATCCTTTTGTAAAGATTATAGGGATGTAAATTTAATTTCCCAACTGAAACTTAAATGATCATTTTAAAACAATGCAGAGTATAACTAATAGTAAACGTCCGTTTTAGAGGTTTTTATTTCCTTTTTAGACTTAGAATTCTTTTTTACACCACTTAGATGGAATCGATAAGACAACAAAACTTGAAAATAAACATCAAAATTGAATTCGGACGAATGGTTTTCAATGATGTTATATGTATTTGATGATGAATTTGGTGAATTTACATCTAATACTTCCTGACGATATACATCGGAAGAATGATGACTTAAATTTAACCAAACCGAAGGTTCAACATATAGACCACCTATAATCTTTTGAGAATAACCTCCACCAACAATAAAATTAGAACTCGAAGCTTTTAACTCAAATTTTTGCTTTTTATTTATAGACTCAACAGTCAACCAATCATACCTTTCATTTTTTGTTGGTGCATAAATATATTGAACACCTAAAAAAGCATTTCTATTTTTATCAATATACTGTTTTCCATAAATTCCATAATAATCGGTTCTTTTTTCTATCTCTAATTTCTCATCGTCAAGTAATCCTTTATGACTTCTACTTTCAAAAAAATAAGAAACACCTATTTCCAATGCATTATTGAACCTAAGTCCTAAATGAGGATACCCCTCAAGCCCAAACTTAAAACTTTTTGAATCTCCAAGGCCAAGATTCAATTTTATAGGAAGACCAAATACCAATTCCAAATTATTATTTATAGAATCGGTTTTAGATTCATTATTCTGTCCAAAACTCACCAATGTCACAAAGAGAGTGATGATTAAAATATAATATTTCATGTGTATATTTCATTAAAAATTAAATCCTTTTGGAGCAATTAACAACACAATTTCTCCTTTTAAAGTACGCTCTTCCATTATTTTAATAAGTTCGGATGGTGTTCCTCTCAGGCATTCTTCAAATTTTTTGGAAAGCTCTCTACAAATGGCTACTTGCCTGTCGTCTCCAATAAACTCTAGGATTTGTGTAACGGTTTTCTTTATTTTATGTGGAGACTCATATAAAATAATGGTTCTTTCTTCGTTAGCAAAACCTTCTATTTTAGTTTTACGTCCTTTTTTTGGAGGAAGGAATCCTTCAAATGTAAAACGTTCACTCGGAAACCCACTTTTTACCAAAGCCGGCAACAATGCATTGGCGCCTGGCAAACATTCCATCTCAATTTTGTTTTGCACACAAGCCCTGGCCAAAAGAAACCCTGGATCGGAAATGGCTGGTGTTCCCGCATCTGAAATAATGGCTACATTGGTTCCCGATTGCAATTTTTTAATGATTGAATCGAAAATTTTATGTTCATTGTGCATATGATAAGCGTATAATGCCTTATCTATTTCGAAATGATTAAACAGCTTACGACTCGTACGCGTGTCTTCTGCATAAATTTCGTCTGCCTCTTTAAGAATCCTAATGGCTCTAAAAGTCATATCTTCTAAATTTCCTATCGGCGTAGGTACAAAATAGAGTTTTCCGCTCATAATATCAGATTTACAATAAAAAACCGTTGTATGTTTGTACAAAAGTATCTTTTTGAAATTCAATTTTCACCATCTCTTCTTAAAATAATAAGTAAAGATGTTGATTCGTTCCATTTCAATGAGAAAAAAGACTATAAACCCAATGGTTTAATATGACATTATTCAACACAAATCTTCTATGCCTATAAGGCATAAGCACATATTATTCTTACTCTTAATTCTAAGTTTTTCTTTTAAAACATTGGGGCAAAACCCCGTTTCTAAACCCGATACAACTCGTCTAATCTTTTTAAACAAAAATTACGCATCTTATACATTAAAAGATCGTATTCCGTTTATTAAGCGTAATGATTATATAGAAAACAATACATTCAACAATAGAGCCAGTAAAAATTCAGAATTTAACTTAAATGAATCTGGAACGTTGTCTACCGCCTTGTTTGGAGGAAACAACCAAAGTGTGAGCTTGCAGAGCAATTTGAATTTAACTCTGAACGGAAAAATTGCCAAAAACACGTATATAAAAGCGCATATGTCCGACAATAATTTATCGCAACAAACGGTTGGTTACAGTCAGACTTTACAAGAATTTGAAAATTTATTTTTTGAAATAACCCATAAAAAACATCGGGTTAGAGCCGGAGATTTTGCCTACAAAACCAATAAAAGTCCGTTTCTGCAAGCCGAAAAACAATCTCGAGGTTTTTTATATGCCTATAAATCGGACTCGACACAATTTAAAGTTGGAACGGCAAATTCTAGAGGTCAGTTTACTCGATATCAACTGCAAGTGACTGAAGGTAACAGCGGTCCTTATTTGTTGAACGGAACCAATGGCGAACAATACATTTATGTTCTACCCAATTCAGAAAAAGTATATTTAAACGGTACCTTATTGCAATACGGATTGGCCAAGGACTATGTTTTAAATTACAACACAGGAGAAATTACTTTTAATGCCCGGGTTCCCATTTCTGTGGAAACAAGAATTCAAATAGAATTTGAATACAACAAAGAAGATTATACAAGAAATATTCTGTTTGGAGACCTAGCCTTTCAAAAAAACGATTGGGAAGTAGATGTGTCTTATCTATCAACAACCGATAATAAAAGGTCTCCTAAAAATTTAAACATTTCGCCAGATGACATTATAAAACTTTCAGAACATGGGGATGAAACTGTTTTTGGTGTTGCCGCTATAGAAGTGAATTATGATCCGAAAAAGAACCTCTACACAAAGAAAGATAGTTTAGGCCAAGAGGTTTGGATATTCTCTGTAGACAGTAATCAAACCTTGTATCAGGTACAGTTTTCTTTTGTTGGCGATGGAAATGGTGATTATGTGATTAATGGAGGAATTTCTGCTCAAGGAAACGTTTTTGAATGGAAAGCTCCAGTAGATGGAAAAAAACAAGGGAATTATGCACCAATCAAAACTTTAAATGCGCCAAAATCTCTCTCCAACACCACATTTGGTATAAAAAAACATTGGAAAAACGATCAATATTCTAAAATGGATTTAGCCTTTTCGAATGAAGACCTCAACTTATTTTCATCTATAGACGACGAAGATAACAATGGTTTGGCGGCCCGATTAGAAAATCAATTTAACCTTTCGGAAAAACATGGCCTTAAAGTATATGCTCAACAACAAATGATTAACAAACGTTATAAAAGCCCGAATCCGATTCGAAATCAGGAAAATTTAAGGCTATGGAATTTAGAGTTAAACGATACCATCTCTGTAGATGAGCTTTATCTGTCGCAACAAATTATTTATTCGCCAAAAGACTCCTTCGACATTGCATTAGGAATGGATTATCTTTCTAGAGATAGCCTTTTCACAGGTAAGCGTTTACATTTGAGTTTAGCTTCTAAGCATTTTAAAAGTGAAAACAGCTATTTAATCTCAGATCAACAACAATTTGAATCTAAATATTTGCGTTCATTTTCAACTGTAACGCTAAAAAATAAATTAGGAAAGCATAGTATTAACTTCGAATTGGAAAACAATGAGAAGATGATGGGTCATGTATTCGACACAACATCTTTTGCGTTTCACCGTTTAGACTACCAATTAGAAACGAAACCCTTTTCGGGAGGTCCTCTCCTATTTTCTGCAGAATACAGATCCGACAATCATATAGACAGCAACCAATGGCAAAATAAAAAATCGTGGTATTTTTTACAAGCCGAAAAAGAATGGAAACTCAATGAAACATCAACATTAAAACAATTTGTATTTTACAAAAATATATCGAGTCCGTTTAAAACATTAAGAGGGCAACAACTAACAACAAATCTGTTATTAAAAAATAATTGGCTCCATAAAAACTGGAAAAACAGTTTAAACTATACCTTAAATCAAGGGCAAGAAGCCGAACTCAATGTCCAATTTATAGAAGTGCCCCAAGGACAAGGAACGCACATTTGGAACGATTATAACAACAATAACATCAAAGAATTTAATGAATTTGAGATTGCAGCTTTTGTAAACGAGGCCGACCATGTTATGCTTTCCAGTCCGGGTAGGAATTTCATTAAATCTTATGAAACAAAATTATCTTTTAACCAAACCATTCGTATAGGTAAACTCCTAAGTAAGAAAAAGGCATTTAAACGTATGCGCATTAAAACACAATACAAAATAGAGCAAAAGGTGAAAAACATTGAACTTACAGATGCCATTTCTCCTTTTAGAAATCAGAAAGAAAATGATATTTTATCTATAAATCATTTTCAATACTATCAACTCTATTGGCCATTTTACAAGAATAATCAGATAAGGTATGTGTATGAAGACAATGAAGATGGTAGATTAATAACTTATGGTTTAGAGAACATTCAACAAAAGCAACACAAGTTCATCACAAAGTTTTTCCCGTCGGAGCAACAACATATTTTATTAGAATGGGGAAATGTTAATAAAACCAGAAACACGGGTAATTTCCCAAATCGAAATTTTGCTTTACAAACCAACCGTTATACCATTGAACATAAATGGGACATCAGTGAAAAAACAAAATGGACCAATCAGTTTATCTCAGCAAACAAGGACAATGTTTTAGGTTTAGAAAAATTAGATATTTTAAAACTCAATTCCGATTTAGAATATAAGATGAATCAAGATCAGTTCTTCAAATTCCGTCTATCTTTAGTTAACAATTCCTTTACTGGCGACCAAAATACAAGTGTGGCGTATGAAATGTTAGAAGGACTAAAATCTGGGAATAATACCATTTGGAACATTGGCTGGCAAAAAAACTTAAACAAAACCATGAAATTAGTTCTCTCCTATCAAGGACGTAAATCCAATGGAATTAACACGATACACACAGGACAAATTCAAATCCGTGCAGATTTATAAAAAACGTCTTATTTTCTTTAGAATTTTCTAAAATTTCTTTTACATTTGCCTCACCAAAACAAACCATCATGCCTCGATGGCGGAACTGGTAGACGCGCTGGATTCAAAATCCAGTTCCTTCGGGAGTGCGGGTTCGATTCCCGCTCGAGGTACTAAAAGCTGAAACGCAAGTTTCAGCTTTTTTGTTTTTAATACTTTCTCATAAATATTCCATCCAATTTATTACTTCAATCACAACCTTCTCATAAAAACTCAATAAAATTTAATACATTTAGAATCACAATCAACAACCAATGAAAAATCCATTTAGTGGTGTTTTAGATGAAGAAATTCAGCATATTATTGTTCCAACAGTAGATTTGAATGAAATTAAAACCTTAATAGAATCGGATCAGAATATTATTATTGAATTCCAAGGTAAAAAAGGAAGAGGAAAATCTACTCATCTGAGGTATCTTAGTTATTATTACAATTGGATTCCTAGTTTTGAATTGAATACAGACAGTTCGGCACAAGAAATATTGGCTACAAAATCTGATGTTGTATTTTTAGATAGTATCCATCACCTTAGTTTTAAGGAAAGAAAAAGAGTATTTAAAGAAAAACGTATTGTGGTTTATACCACTCATAGACCTCGGATTTTGTCCTGGAGAAATATCAATAAAAAAAGAATAGTGTATTATTTTAAAGGCATTACAAGTCAAAAACTAGAACATATTATTAAAAAACGTCTTGTCTTTAACAACAATTCCGATTCTGGAAATTTTTCTTATCGAGAAAAAGATTTAATAAATAAGTTTGGCGATGATTACCGAGCAATAATCACTCAATTGTATTTAGAATATAATGGAAAATAAAAGTTTATATAAACACATTCGTTTAACTTATGATGAAAACGCATCAAAATTTAAAGGAGATATTGAATTAAAAGCTGGGAGTACCATCCGATTAAACAAAATTACTATACGAGTAATTTTTGAAATCAGAGGAACCTTAAGACCTTCAATGTCTAAATTAGAAACCATAGAATTGGAAAGTGATTTTTTATTAGAGGGAGGCCGAATGTATAAAATTCCATTCGAATTTGATAGTTCTTCTTTTGAGTATGAAAGTTACAATGGTTCTTATGTTACATTTTCGTATAAGCTAAACACCATTTTATTTATTCACGAAGAAGATGCCGATAAGGTTGAAAGATCGACTTGGGATAAACTGAAATCGATTACTGATTTACATACAAAAATTGAGTGGTCTAGAGATTTTGTGTACAAAAACAAAAATATAGCCTACCAAATAACACCTGGAGAACATATTTTAGAAACGAAATTCTTGAGCTATATTCTATTAATATTCATCGGGCTAATTTTTATGGGAATATTTAGTTTTAATTTATCAACCCCAGTCATTTTTATCATTATAGGAGTAGCCGTGTATATCATTTATTCTGCAAATAAAGTGATAAAAACATATCCCATTAATCTATTTAAAGTAAAGTTAGATGCCAATGAAAATGGTTTTTTATGTGAATTAACAGACCGAAGTCCAATAACCTTTAAAACTAAAGACATGTATTACAAAGTTGAAGAATGTGTTTTGGACGATAGAGGGACCCGAGACATTATATATTCCGAAACCATTTTTCAATCTACACCACGTCAAATTGATCCAAATCCTAAGGTTCAACAAATCAATTTTGGTTACCCCAAGCGAAAAGACATTCGAAATGTTCAACATAGTTATGTTGAATTTAAATGGTATATCATTTTAGAAGTCACTTATTGGAATATTCCAATCTATTTTTCTCAAGAATTTGAAATAATTAATATTGAAGCGGAGGCATAAATCATGTAAATGAAATAACAGACGTTTTAATTCTCAAAATCTAAATTCAAACAGAATTAACAATCAAAGCTTAACACTTAGCCCAACAAATCCTTGAAATGGTATAAAAATAAAGGATTCACTTTTTACATTTACAATTTGTTCCTCAACAATAGCTCCACTTGGCCCATTGTATGATATCGTTTTATGTTTTTGTTGACCTTTTTGGTATTCATAAAATAAGTCGGTAACAAAGCCAGCCGATACATATAGGTTTTTATATACATTATATCCAATTTTCAATTCAGTTTGAAGAGAAATGGTATGCATCTCAGGTTTCAGTTGAATACTTTCATCTTCCACATCAGCTGATCCAAATATTCTATAATAATTCTTTGATTCTTCTGTATACAAATAACCTATCCTACTCAGCACTTGAAGCCTAAATTTTGATCTGGAAATAAGATTTTTTCCTAAGCCAAAATAAAGTCCGATTCTATTATTATATTGCTGATCATTTTCAGTCTCTATTGTATTGTTATTCACAGCATGCTTTGTCTGTTCTTCTATTACATTATTACTTCTATGAATATTTATATGGAAAAAGGACTTACTTTCTGCGATGTTTTGGTTTAAAAACATATTTATTGAATATTGTCTATAATCCTTAGTCCCCTCTGAATTAATCTCATTGTTATTTTGAACATGATCAAAATTAAAATAGTTTCCATTGATCCCAATTTCTATTTTCTTTTCATTTTGAGCGTTAAGCAATGAATTTAGACTAAAAAACATCAATAGTAATATTAAACTTACATATTTCATAATTACAGATTATACGTTAAACCGAAAAACCCTCTCAATGTGGTAGTCCTCCAATTAGACTGATTTATTTTCTTTTCCAATATTTCGGTCGATGTCATTTCATTACCACTGTAATTCAGAATTTCGATGATGACAACTCCTTTACTAAAATTATAGAATAAACTATTATTTACCCCAACAGAAAGTTGAATATTCTTATAAAGGCGGTAATTAAACTTCAATTGTATTTGAGCATTTATTTCGTGGACAATGGGTTTTTCTTCATAGAGCTTGCGAGTAATCTCCCCCGTGTGACTTTCAACAAGTTCAGTTTTGGTAACACCATTAAATATATACCCTATTCTAAAAAGCGATTGAAAACTATATTTTCTATTCTTATACACATCTTGGCCAACGCCAATAAAACCACCAAAATGCTTCCCATAATTAATATTCAATCGTTGAGCAGGATTAAAATCAAATTCACTTTCTGCTCTATACTTTTCACTTTTTCCGGTAAAATATAAGACCGATGCATGTAAAAAGGTATTTCTTGACCTCGTATATTTATTTACAAAACCCTGTAATCTAAAATTACTTCCATCCTGTATATTATTCTCTATATTACCAAGTTGATAATTTTGATGCTCTGACAAAGAAAATGATTGTAAATTTAGTCCAAAACTCATTTTTTGCTGCCCGAATAAGACCATACTAAACAAAGACCCTAAAAGAAGCATGTAATATTTTAATTTCATATTATCTCATTTAAAATTTATACCCCAAACCAATAAAACCTTGCCAAGAATGGAATTTTAAAGATCTTAATTTAATGGAATTATTTTGACTATTATCGGAAATGAGAAATCCATTATCATATTGTTTATTGTTATAACGATAAGTACCGTTCTCAAAATGATAAGACATGGCGTTATTTACACCAACAGAAACATACATCTTTTTATAGAAGTTATATTTATACTTTAACTGCAGCTGAATTGTAATTTCATGTTGAAAAGGAGAATGTTCTTCGTAAATACTTTTTAATTTGTTTTCTACAAAATTCTCCTCATAGGAATATCTATTCTGATTTAAAAGATATCCACAACTCAATAAAGTCTGTAATTCATGTTTTTTTTGGACAAAAATATCTCTACCACCACCAAAATAAAAACCATCAATGGAAAAGTCTTCCTGATATCGATTTTGTTTTGTATTGTTCACCAGAATTTCGGAATACTGGTCTGTACCCAAATAATTCTTAAGATACCTTAAACTCAAAAACGTTTTTTTATCCTTTAAATACCAATTGGCAAAAAGTTCTATTGGCAAAGCATGAAGATCAAAACCTCTTGACGATTGATTGATCTGTGTCTCATGTAATATTCGATGGTTAAAGTCTCCCATATTAAAACCAAATTCTAGTCGGTCTTTAATTTGAGCATTTACCGAATGGCAAAAAAACAATACTATAATAATTGGAATGGATTTCATAAATCTCATAATAGGTTTTATATATAATTAATAATTGTAATAGTTGGAAATATAAGATAAATAATTGGAACGTATTAATTGTTAGATTATTTTAATTAAAGAGTAATATTTCTTTAAATTGACATCGTAAAACGCATTTAATATTGATGCTGTATGATTAACGAAATAAAGGCAACTTTATGCATAAACACTTTCTAAAAGTTTCGATGTATTAATTAAGGTTGATCATTCAATTTATTCTCAAAAAATATTATGCTAAACATAGTAAAACTCTTGTTTTTAATATTTCAAATTCAAAATGTTTCTAAATTTGAAGAAAAAAAATCATGAAATTAATAATAACTACTCTTGTAATATTTTTATTCCCTCTTGTATTAAAAGCTCAACAAGCAAACTATACAACGTCTTATTTAAACACCAAGGTTTATAGCATGAACTTTGCAGAATCATTAAAGACCTTAAAACATTTTATAAAAGCAAACAATATAATCATAGAGAGCCAATTAGAAAACAAAAAAGAAATCACCGTTGAATTTTTCGCCTCAGAATCGGTCTATCTTCAATTTGATTCGCTTTGTTCACATTTAGGGTTTACACACGAAAAAAACATTATTACCAAAACCAATAAAAATATTATTACTGGGGTCAAATTGGAAATAGAATATTTGACAAAATTAAAAAAAGATTATGGTGAATTAATGAAAGATTTAACCAAATCAGATCCAAAATATTTGGAATATTGGAATTTAAGAAAGGACATTGACAAAGATATTTTTCAAAAAAAAATGACCATACTTCAAAATCAACATGTAGAGAATGTTTTTAAAGTTTCAATTAAAATATTTGACGAGACAATCACCTCAGATAATTCATTTATTTCTTTTGTAAACATGCCAGGTATCGAGTATTCCTATCTTTCAATATCATCGCCTAAAACAGGGGTTTCAGCTAAAGATTATCAAGGTTATTTCATTAAATATTTATTTACCAAGGGTAAAAGTTTCGGTACTTTAGGTCTTTACCGAAATGAAAAAATTGAAAAAACAGATGAATTGGCATTATCTGAACTATTCACCATCGGTTTTGGTCAAGATTTCTATTCTAGAGTTTTAGGAAGAGGAAGTCGTAAGTTTTTTAATTTATATACGGGTTATACCATTGGTGGAATAACTGGAAATGGAAAAGAATCTGTCTTGGATTTCTTTTATATGACACCATCACTCGGTTTAGAACTGATTAAAACCAAACATATTATTTTAGATACTAAAGTCAATTATTTTATTCCATTTAAAGAAAATAAAAACCTAAGAGGTGTCAGCTATAATGTCTCTTTTAATTTTGTTTTTTAGACGGACTTTTGAAGGATCACCAATTAATAGTGATTAAGAAAACAATCTTAATTGCTAGGTTTGGTCTTTTTCTATTAAAGTTTTAGCATTCATAGCATGATTAATAATGACATGAATGTTATGGTTTTAACAATCTATCTTTCAAATCCTTTCTAAACACCCTACCTACAGGAAGCTGAATTTGATTAAGGAGTTCTATTTCTTTAAAATGATATCGTAGAACATATTTAATATTGATGATGTATGATTTATGAATTTGCATAAAATCATTTGGTAAACATGCCTTTATTTTTTTGAGGGAATTGCGTTCTATATATTTCTTTTCTGTGGTAATGATTTCAATATAATTCAGTTCACTTTTTATATATACAATATCCGAAAACAAGAGATTTACAATATGGGTACCATCCTTTAATGGGTAAATTTTAGAGTTGTCGAGTGTGCCTTTGGTTTTTCGCTCTAATTCAAGGACCAATATGGTTTTATTTAAGGCCTGATTAATTCGTTTGGGTGTAAAGGGTTTTACTATATAATCATTTGCATCAAGGTCGAATGCTTTAATAGCGTATGTATTATACGACGTACAAAAAATGACCTTGCAACTCAATTTATTTTCCTTTACAAAATCAATTCCCGACATAAAAGGCAAATGAATATCTAAAAAAAGGATATCAACAATGCCTTTACGAATAATGGGTAAAGCATCCTTAACATTGGTAAACTTTTCTAAAATCTCAATCTGATGAGGACTTTCTAATAGATAATGTTCTAATAATTTCTGGGCATTTATCTCATCCTCTATAATGATACAGTTGTATTTCATAAAGATTCTATTAGGAGTGAAACACTAAATGTTTCATCTGTTTCTTCTATAGATAATTTATAGTTGTTTTTATAAATCATATTTAATCGTTTCTGCACATTCTCTAAACCCAGTTTGCCCTTTCGTTGTTCTTTTGTTGCAATTGAATTACTTATCCGGAACTGGATTTTAATAAAAGTTGTGCAATACTTACAAGCAATAAAAAGAACAACCAATAACCATGAAAAAAATGTGGTCAACGTTCCTCAAACAAAGAAACATTAACCACAAAAAACTCAGCACTGTCTTTCCCTGAAATAGGTTGACCGATAATTAGTTTAAATTATGAGACGAACAATCGGTTTACAACGTCATTTCAGTGAAGATTTACGTCGTAATGCAGTAAAAGAATTTGAGAAAGGAAAAATTAGTGTTCAACAATTAAGTCGTGATTACAATGTAAGTCCAACAACGATTTATAATTGGGTTCGAAAATTTGGTAACTTAGAGCGTCAATCTATTCATATTGTAGAGATGAAAGAGAGTAATAGTCAAAAAATAAAAGAC
>JBMYWP010000088.1:0-14665 GCA_049607525.1 Flavobacteriales bacterium | reverse complement strand
ATTTCTATGGTAAAGCCATATATTTTATGAAAAAAATAGCTTTTTTAATTTCTGTATGTTTCAGTTGGATGGCAAATGCACAGCAGGATTTTCAAATTACCCAGAACATGTTTAACAAGTTTGCGGTAAATCCAGCATATGCAGGTGCTACCTCAAATTTAAATGCTAGTGTTTTACACCGTTCTCAATGGGTCGGTTTTGATGGCGCTCCAACAACTCAAATTCTAAATGTCGAAATGCCCGTTTATGCTCTTTCAGGGGGTGTAGGTTTAAACGTAGTTAATGATAACATTGGTGATGGTTTTACTTATCGTCAGGTTGGACTAACTTACGCTTATCGTGGTAAATTGGCTGAAGAAACATTTTTTGGTCTAGGATTAAATGCCGGAATATATTCAGTGGCTTTTGATTTTAATGAATGGAAGGCTCCAGATGGAACCAGTGGAGATAACGATCCGCACATACCGGATACTGATGCTTCTGCAATAGTCCCTGATTTTGGTTTTGGAGCTTATCTTCAATATAAAAATTACAACTTTGGAGCTTCGTCTTCTCATGTTGTAGAATATGAAGTAGAGTTAGATGGAGGAAAAAATGCGGCTTTTAATTCAAATCGTCATTTTTATTTTATTGCTGAAGCGAAATATGAAATCAATCGATTATGGTCTTTCGCTCCATCTGTATTTATCAAGACTGATCAGGTTAAACCACAATTTGATTTCGCATCAAATTTCATCTATAAGGATATATTTACATTAGGAGCAGCATATAGAACATTCGATGCTGTTGCTTTGATGATGTCTTATAGATACGATGATAAGATTTTATTCGGGTACTCTTATGATCTTACGATTTCTGAACTGAAATCGTATAATTCTGGGTCACACGAAGTTTTTGTACGTTATTCATTACCGATAAAAGTGCCGCCAAAAGCACGTACTCGATATAGAAATAACAGATTTTTGTAGGATTTTTTAAGTAAAAGTGTAATTTTGGGTGAGAAAATTGAAATCTCACGTAAAGTCGACTGTAAATACTCTTTAATATGAAACGAATAATTGCTTTAGGAATATTAGGAACAGCATTATTTAGTTGTACTACACCTAGTACAGAATTGGAAGGTGTATCTAATGGTATAGCTTACTCTCCAACTACTCCTTATGGTATGATTAAGGTAGAAGGTGGTGCTTATACTATGGGTGCAAACGACCAAAATGTGCCTTACGCACAAACTACTCCAGTGAAAACTGTAACAATGCATTCTTTTTGGATGGATCATACAGAAATTACAAACAACGAATACCGTCAGTTTGTAAACTGGGTACGTGATTCTATTGCCAGAGAATATCTTGCAGAGAATGGTGTAGAAGGGCATGAGAAAATTGAAGAGGGACCTGATGGTGAATTCTTAGAAAATCCAAGGTTGGATTGGAGTACTCCAATTGATTGGAATTCTGATGATGAAATTTACAGAGAAGCCTTAGATGCTATGTACTTGTCTGAAGACGAGCGTGTGTTTGGTAAAAAGCAGCTAGATCCAAGAAATTGGTCTTATGCTTATTCTAAAATTAACACTCAAATTTTAGGACAACAAAGAAATCAGTACGATACAAAATCAGAAAGTTATAGAGAAGGTTTCTCTAGACAAAATTTGGTGGAAGACTATTCTGTATATGTTTACCCAGATACAAACGTTTGGTTAAAAGATTTCGCATATGCTTACACGTTTAACGAACCAATTTTTAACAATTACTTTTGGCACCCTTCTTACGGTGAGTATCCAGTAGTTGGTGTTTCATGGGAACAAGCAAATGCATTCTGTAATTGGAGAACGGACTTACGCTTAAGTGGTTTGACCGATGACGAAAAAGTTTTTGAAACAGCATTTAGATTACCTACCGAAGCTGAATGGGAATTTGCAGCACGTGGTGGTAAACAACAAACAATTTACCCATGGGGATCTCTATATCCTACAACGGCCAAAGGATGTTTCTTAGCAAACTTTAAGCCAAGAAGAGGTGAATATGGAGCAGATGGGCATGTATTTACGGCACCAG
The DNA here is from genome assembly GCA_049607525.1 of Flavobacteriales bacterium. Classification (GTDB taxonomy): domain Bacteria; phylum Bacteroidota; class Bacteroidia; order Flavobacteriales; family CAJXXR01; genus JBMYYR01. The sequence continues at coordinate 12,608 of JBMYWP010000088.1, read as the reverse complement.
CAGTTTCATTCAATCCAAATGATATCGACTTATTCAATATGAGTGGAAATGTTGCAGAATGGACTTCAACGCCATTCGAGCAAACTCAATACTCTTTCTGGCATGATTTAAATCCAGATTACCAGTATTCTGCTTCAGATTCTGATAACGCAAAAATGAAAAGAAAAGTTATTAAAGGTGGTTCTTGGAAAGATATAGGTGCGTTTATTCAAATTGCAGCACGTGACTTTGAACAACAAGACAATGCAACATCTTTCATTGGTTTCCGTTGTGTTAAAACATACGAGCACGTAAGAGAATTCGATAATAACTAAAATTTACCATAACCCTTAAAAAAACACAAAATATGTCATTTTTAGAGTCTAAAAAAGGAAAAAACTTCATGGCTAAGCTTTACGGTATTGGAGCAGCAGTCGTAATTTTAGGAGCCTTATTTAAAATTCAGCACTGGAAAGGTGCAGATACTATGCTTATTGTTGGATTAGGAACTGAAGCAATTATCTTCTTTTTCTCGGCCTTCGAAAAGCCAGGTAAAGAATATGATTGGTCATTAGTATACCCTGAGTTAGCAGGTATGGATTCTGATGAAGATGAAGAATTAGGATTAAGCGGTTCTCCAGTACGTGATTTAGATAACATGATGGAAGAAGCAAAAATTGATTCAGATTTAATTTCTTCTTTGGGTGATGGTTTACGTAAGGTAAGTGTTGCAGCCAATGGATTAGGTGAAGCTGTAAGTATTGCTGAAAGCACAAATAAATATAGTCAAGAAGTAAATAATGCTACTAAAAACTTAGCGTCTATCAATGCTTTATACGCTACACAAATTGAAAGTAACTCAGTTCATACAGAAGCAACGAAGCAAATGGCAAATAACATGAAGTCTGCAATGCAAACTTCTCAAGACATGCAAAACGAATTAAATAACTTAACGAAAAACTTAAGTTCTTTAAATTCTGTGTATGGAAACATGTTATCTGCAATGAACATTAACAAATAAGATAGTAGATATGGCTGGTGGAAAACAATCTCCAAGGCAGAAAATGATCAATATGATGTATCTCGTATTGACCGCACTTCTTGCCTTGAACATATCTAAAGATATTTTACAAGCTTTTGCTGTGGTAGAACACGGGTATGCTGATACTGTAAAGGCTTTGGATGAAAAAAATACTGAAAAGTATAAACAATTTACTGACTTGGCAAGTAAACTTGAAGAAGCTAATGTTCAATTACCAATTGCCAATTCTGTTAAAGCTGAGGCTAAGGAAATTGTTGATCATATTGAAAAACTTCGAAATGATATTATTGCACTAGATGGTGAAAAAGAAGAGCTTGATCCTGATTTAGGTACAAAATTACCTGAGAAGATGGATGATAAAGAAGGTGTTGCAAACATGCTTCTTCAAAAAGAAAAACGTGGTGAAAAGCTTAGATTAGCTATAGATAAATACCGTGAATTTCTTCTCAATTTGGATATTGTCAACAAATCTCAATATTTAGATATAAAAAAGGATATCACTAAGTCTTTCGACACTAATGTGAAAAAAATTAAAGGTAAAGGTGAATTAAAGTGGGAAAATCACAAATTCGAACATTACCCTAAGATTGCTATTCTTACTTTTTTACGTCAAATAGAATCTGATGTTGTAAAGGCTGAATCTGATGTTGTTGATGCTTTGTTTACTTCTATAGGTAAATCTGAATATAGTTTTGACAGTTTAACTGCAATGATTGTTCCTGAAAGAGCTTCATTGATGGCTGGAGAAAAATTTAGTGCAAAAATATTTGTTACAGCATTTGATTCTAAACAAAATCCTTCTATTAAGTGGAAACGCTCATATAATGGACCTGAAACAGATTTTTCTAATGCTGAAAATGTTGAAGTTCAAAATGGAATGGGTAATTTAGAATTTGTAGCAGGTGGTGTTGGTGAACACACAATTGGTGCAGAGGTAACAGTTATTAAGAGTACAGGTGAAAAGGATATTTATTCTTCATCAACAAAATATACTGTAAACTCTCCAACGGCGGTTGTTTCGCCAACGAAGATGAATGTATTCTATATCGGTGTAGAAAATCCAATTGCGGTTTCTGTTCCTGGTGTAGATTCAAAAGGTGTTCGTGTTTCTGTTTCAGGAGCTACGGCGAAAGGAACTGGGAAAGGAACTTATGGAATTACTGTACCTAAGAACATGAAAGGTAAAACGGTAAAAGTTAGTGTTAATGCTAATGGAAGAACAATCGGAAAACCACATGAATTTCGTGTAAAACGAATTCCTAATCCAATTGCAACCATCTCTGGTAAAGTTGAAGGAACGGTTTCAAAAGGTTTAATTCTAAGAACTCCTGGAATTAGAGCTGCTTTGAAAGATTTTCCATTCGATCTTAAGTATAGAGTTAATCAGTTTAGATTTACAATAAAGGATGGTGATTATGTTACACCAATCCCTGTTAAAGGTGACCTTTTTACACCTGAAATAAAAGAAAAAATTCGTAAGTGTAAGCCTGGAACAAGTGTAAGTTTTACAAATATTCGAGCAATCGGTCCTGGTGGGGTTAAGCCTTGTCCTCCTGTAGTATTTACAGTTCAATAATTTTAAGATTATGAAAAAAATAATTTCATTATTAGTATTAGGATCATTAGCTTTGGCTAATGGTGTTAATGCTCAGAACACTCAAGATAAGAGAGTTTATAACCCAGTTATAGGGCCTCAAAATCAACAAGGTACTTATGTGTTAAGAAACGATGATTATAATAATCGTGTTTTACCATTTGTAGCTGTAGATGAGGATGACGTTTATTGGTATAAGGAATACAAATCTGTAATTAACTTAAAAGTTAAGAAAAACCAGGTTTTATATTATCCGACAAACGAGACGCGTTACCGTAAGAACTTTGCAAAAGTTATGTTTGATGCAATATTGACAGATAAGACAGTTACGCCTTATGTCGATGAGTATTTCGAAGATGTTATGTCTGAGGAAAAGTTGAGAAAGAAACTTTTTAGTATAGAAAAAATCAATGTAACTGATTGGGAAACTGGCGAGGACAAAGAAGTTATGGATACTACTCGAGTGCTACCTGCCGATATTGTTGAAGTGGTTGTTCGTGAAGAAAAGTTTTTCGATAAGAAACGTTCAGTTATGGATCAAAGAATTATTGGTATGGCACCAGTTGCTTTAATTCAGAACAAAGAAACTTTAGAATGGGAAAAGCAAATTTTATTTTGGTTCTACTATCCTCAGGCACGTCAGACATTGGCAAATGCTAAAGTTTATAACGAATACAATGCATTCCAGAACATGAGTATGGATGAATTGTTCTTAAAACGTCTATATACGTCTAGATTCATAAAAGAGTCTAACCTTCAAGATCGTACTATTGGAGATTACAATACCTCTAAAAGAGCACGTTTATTAGAAGCAGAACGTATTAAAGAAGAGTTAAGAAACTTCGAACACGATTTATGGAATTACTAATCAAGTAATTTTTATATAAATTAAGCTGACTTGAAAGAGTCAGCTTTTTTTGGTTAATACTATTTACATGACATACGATTATTGCATTGTAGGACAAGGTTTATCTGGATCACTCTTAGCTGCAGAACTTCTTTCAAAGGGCAAAACAGTTTTGGTTGTGCAATCTAAACTGGTTACCAAGTCTTCTGAAGTAGCTCCAGGAATGTTCAATCCACTGGTGTTAAAACGTTTTACGTTGGCTTGGAAGGCGCCATTGCTTATACCATTTCTTAAAACGCATTATGAACGTTTAGAAAAGGAATACAATCAATCCTTTATTCAAAACATGGATTTATATCGTCTCTTTCATGATGATAAAGAAAGACATTTGTGGATGGATAAATCCGATCAATTGGCTTTAGAACCTTTTATGGATGCATCAACATTTCCTGTTTCTAATTCAAAGATTGAAAAGCAAATTGGATTAGGTAAAGTTTTACATACCGGACGTGTGGTTATAAAAGATTTTATCAAAGCTGTAGGGAAACGTTTGAAAGAAACAGAGAGTATTGTTAATGATTGTTTTGATTATGAAGCCTTATTAATACAAGGTGAACGTTTTTCTTACAAGTCATATCATTTCGATAAAATTATTTTTGCCGAAGGTTATGGATTAAAAGGAAATCCATGGTTCAAATATTTACCTTTAAAAGGAACAAAAGGCGAATTGATTACAATCCTTGCACCAGATTTAAAATTAATGTCTCCAATCAAATCATCGGTTTTGGTGATGCCTTTGGGAAATGATATGTATAGGGTAGGAGCTAGTTTTAATTGGGATGATAAAGATACCATTCCTACCAATGAAGGTAATGAGTGGCTTATTTCCAAATTAAAACAAATAATAAACTGTAATTTTGAAGTTATAGAACACGATGCTGGAATTCGACCTACTGTTGTAGACCGAAGACCATTACTTGGTGAACATCCAGAATATAAGAACATGTTTGTTTTTAACGGAATGGGAACTCGAGGAGTGATGCTTGCACCATTTGGTGTAAAAATGTTACTCAATAATATAGAAGAAAATACGCCCATTGATGAAGAATGGGATATAAAACGATTTACAGACCATGCTTGATATACATAATTTATCGGTTTATTTTACCGGGAAATACTTATTTAAAGAAATTAGCTTTCAAGTAAATAAAGGCGATCGAATCGGTCTTATTGGAAAAAATGGAGCCGGAAAATCGACTTTATTAAAACTCATTGTTGGCGATGAATCTTACGAAAGTGGAACTATTTCTTTTTCGAAGTCTCTCGAGATTGCCATGTTAAGACAAGATTTAGACTTTAAGAACGATTCTTCTCTTTGGAAAGAAGCAGAAAAAGCTTTTGAGAAGATTACGCTTATTGAAAATCAATTGGCTAAGTTGAGTATAGAGTTGAGTGAAAGAGATGATTATGAATCTTCTGAATACTCTAAGCTACTCGAAAAAATTAATGATGCTAACGAGCAGTTGGTTATTCTTGGTGCTTCTCAAAAAGATGCATTTATAGCAAAAGTTTTGGAAGGTTTAGGTTTTACTAAGTCTGATTGGGATAAACAAACATCTGAATTTAGTGGTGGTTGGCGAATGCGAATTGAATTGGCCAAATTATTATTAAAGAAACCTGATGTATTACTATTGGATGAACCAACCAATCACTTAGATATTGAGTCCATTGTTTGGTTAGAAAAGTTTTTAAAAACATATCCTGGATCCGTTATTTTAGTGTCTCACGATAAAGCTTTTTTAAATGCGGTTTGTAATAGAAGTATCGAAATACAATCGGCAAAAATTTATGATTACAAAGGAAATTACGACAAGTATTTAAGTCAACGTGAACTTTTATTAGAACAACAACTTGCCGAACTTACAAATCAGGCCAAAGAGAAAAAAAGATTAACAGATTTAATAGAGAAATTTCGTTACAAGTCGTCAAAAGCTGCTTTTGCACAAAGTCTGATTAAAAAATTGGAGAAAATGGATGATATCGATATTGATGAAGTATCGAATAAAACCATGCATTTTAAATTTCCGATGGCTCCACATTCTGGGAAAGTTGCACTAAAAGTTGAAGAACTTGCCAAAGGTTTTGACGATAAATTGGTATTGAATGATGTGAATCTGGAATTAGAACGAGGAGATAAAATAGCCTTTGTAGGTCAAAACGGACAAGGTAAATCGACTTTTGTAAAATGTATTATGAATGATTGGTCAGATTATTCGGGAGCTCTTACCTTGGGTCATAAAGTTGAAGTTGCATATTTTGCCCAAGATCAAGCCAAGAAATTAGATTCTTCAAAAACGGTTTTAGATACCATTTTGGATGAAGCAGATGCGGAAACAAGACCAAAAGTGAGAGGTTTATTGGGAGCATTTCTATTTGAAGGCGAGGATGTAGAGAAAAAAGTTTCAGTTCTATCTGGTGGAGAAAGAGGTCGTTTAGCACTTTGTTTATTGTTATTAAAACCACATAATCTACTTATTTTAGATGAGCCAACAAATCACCTTGATATTCAATCTAAGGAAATATTGAAACAAGCCATTCTAGACTACACTGGTACTGCAATTATTATTTCTCACGACAGGGAATTTTTAATTGGTCTTACAGAAAAAGTACTTGAATTTAGAAACGGAAAGGTTAAAGAATTGTTGGGTGATGTAAATTATTACCTTGAACAGCGAGAATTCGAAAATCTTCGTGAAGCTGAACTCAAACAAAAAGAGCAATCTACAAGTCAATCAGATTCATCAAACTCTGGTCAACAAAGTTATCAGGCGAGTAAAGAACTCAAAAAAATAAAAAACAAAGTTGGCAAATTGGAGCGAGAAATAGACAGTTTGGAAAAGAAAATAGCAGCATGTGATACTACATTGGCTGAAACTGAATTTTATCAAAAACCACAAAAAGATCAAGATGATTTTATGAGTAAATACAATGCACTAAAATCTGAATTAAATAATGTCATGAATGATTGGGAAGAAACCATTATGTTACTGGAGTAACACTTCAGTTTCTAAGTTATTTCCTCAAGGCAATTTTATTAGTAATTGTATTACTAGGCTTTTCATTACAAGAGAATAAAATACTATTCGACTTAAGAAACTTAAATTCGTTATTCTCGATAAAAGTTTTGCCCCATTTAGTTGCAAAACTCACTCCCGAATAGTCGGGACAGGTCTAACTGATACGTATTTCGTCAGAGAGAGTGTTTTTTATGAAGAGAAACGAAATAAAAAATGTATCGAGATCTATAATTTACCTAGACCGAACTTACTATAATTTAATTATGGATTTATTGATTTCATGAATCAATAAATCCATAGTTTTTCCTTTATAAATTGAATTTCGAGATTCTTAGACCCAATGTATAACACTTATCTTTGCAAATTCAAAAAATACTATTTTTTGATTTTCCATTCGGATTCTGATATTAATTAATAAATTAGAAACAAATTCATTTTTATGTATAGAGGAGTAATTTTGTTCATTTTTCTTTCGTTTGGCTTCATAGCGAATGCACAATGGAATAATTCTGGGAATCCATTCAACCAACAAAGTACAAGAAAGTCAAATACTCAAGTTGGGGGATTTTTAAGATTTGTTAATTACCATCAGTACTCTAAATGGAACGAAGATCGTTTTTCAGATTATGCCATTCACAATCAATTGTATGTTTATACACAATTCGATAAGTATAACTCTTTCTTTGGCTCAATCCAGAATCGTGTCATATTTGGAGAAGCATATGAAGCTAACAATTCGGGTTATGCCAATTCTCTTTTAAGCAATAACGATTTGGTGAATTTGTCGTTTATTGTTGCCGAAGAAGATCGCTATTTAGTGCACTCAGAAATTGATTTATTATATTATCAATGGAAATCTAAGGTTGCCAGAGTTCGCATTGGTCGGCAAAGATACTTTTGGAATCAAAGTTTAATTTGGAACCCTAATAATTATTTGAACACCTATTCGGTTTTAGGTTATGATGTGGTAAACCGAGCAGGATTAGAATCCATCAGCGCTCGGTTTAGTTTGGATAAAAAAAACAAATGGAAATGGGAAATGGTGTATGCACCTCATAAAACATTCGACCAATCTATTGTGACTTCCAGGTTGCACTATAAAAATAAACACAATGAATTTCAACTGGTAGGAGGGAGTATTTTAGAAGATTATTCTTTCGGCTTTGGATTTACAACCTTTGTTAGAGAAACTGGTTTTTCGGGTGAGGTCACATACTTTAAGGCGAAAGATAATGAAGTTGGTTATGATGCTTTTTTGGTTGATCTGTCTTCTTTTTATCAATTTCCTTCAAAAATTATCTTTATGGGAGAGGTATTATACCATTCAAATCCCCAACAAACTGTTCAACCAACCAGTATTTTTACAAATCAAAGTGTGAAGCATTTAATTTCAAACGAACTTCAGGTTGCTGGAATAGTTCAATACCCTGTTCACAAATCCACAACAATTGGAGCTTCTGCGATTTATTATGTGGATGATGAGTTTACATCATTCAATGCATTTATTAACTCGGATATTACAAAATCTTTAAATTTTTATTTGAGTTATAATCTTTTTGGTAATCAAGATGCTGTACTCGAAGGTGATTCAAGAAAATATTTGTTGGGTCAATTGGCTTTGCGTTTCTAGAAATCATTGATTTTATTTCAATTCTCACTGCTGTATAATTAATTCTAGAATAATACACTATTTTTGTTTGACTAAAACAAATTTTATGTGGATTGACACGCACACTCACCTATACAGTTCAAAATTTGATGAAGATAGAGATGAGGCTATCGAACGAGCAAAATCTGAACAAATTCAGCAAATATTTCTACCATCTATAGACAAAGGCTATTTTTCTAAAATGGAAGAAATGGAGGAAAAAGACCCCAGTTTTGTAAAACTAATGATTGGAATTCATCCATGTTCTGTTGGTGCAGAAAATAACGATGAATTGGCATTTGTAAAAGAACAGCTTAACAAAAGACCTTTTGCCGCTTTGGGCGAAATAGGTATCGATTTATATTGGGATAAAACACATAAAAAGCAACAAGAAGATTTATTTTGCGCCCAATGTGAACTCGCCATTCAGTATGATTTACCTATTGTAATTCACGTAAGAGATGCATTTCCTGAATTATTTGCTTGTTTAGAACAGTTTCGTGGCACATCTTTAACAGGAATATTTCATTGTTTTTCTGGAGGAAAAGAAGAATTAGATACCATTCTTGGTTTTGGATTTAAAGTTGGCTTAGGTGGTGTATTAACATTCAAAAATGGTGGATTAGATAAAGTATTTAAACAATACGATGTGTCTATTTTAGATCATATTGTATTGGAAACAGATGCTCCATACCTTGCTCCTCATCCATATCGCGGTAAGCGAAATGAAACAAGCTATATTCCTTTGATTGGACAAAAGCTTGCGGACATTTTTGAGTTAGACCTTGAAACCATAGCCGAAAAAACTACTCAAAACGCCCAACAAATCTTTAAACATTATGAGCTCTAAATTAAATAAAATACTTCTTATTTACACCGGAGGAACCATAGGAATGCGAAAGCATGAAGAAACGGGTGAATTGGTACCTATTGATTTTAATTCCATTCAAGATAATTTCCCTGGACTTCAAAACACAAATATTTTGTTTGATATGGTTTCCATGTTAGAAGTTAAAGATTCGTCTGATATTTCTATTGAAGATTGGATTGGAATGGCAAAAACAGTAGAGGAGAATTACGATAAATATTTAGGATTTGTATTTCTTCATGGTTCCGATACGATGGCTTTTTCTGCATCGGCATTGAGTTTCATGTTCGAAAATTTACAAAAGCCTGTTATTTTTACGGGAAGTCAGTTGCCAATGGGTGTACCAAGAACTGATGCTCTTGAGAACTTACTGACAGCTATGGAAATTGCTTCGGCTTATAAAAATGGAAAAGCCCTTGTACCGGAAGTTTCGGTCTATTTCGAATACAAATTGTATAGAGGAAACCGTGTAACAAAGGTAGATGCCGAAAGATTTAATGCATATGCATCGTATAATTACCCTGTATTAGCAGAAGCAGGTGTAAATATTCAATATTTTAAGAGTAATATATTAAATTGTCCAAACCATGGTGCATTAAAACTGCATACACATTTTGAGGATTCTGTTGTGTCCTTGAAAATATTTCCAGGAATAAAAGAGTCTTTTTATGCAAGATTTTTATGTGATGCAAATATAAAAGGTGTGGTTTTAGAAAGTTTTGGTGCGGGAAATTTGGGCGATAAGCCAGAAATTATTTCTGCATTAAAACAGATAATAAACGCAGGAGGAATTGTGCTTAACGTTAGCCAATGCTTAGGCGGTTCTGTTGCTCATGGGAAGTATAAAGCCAGCAGTAAATTGCAAAATATTGGAGTAATTGAAGGTGGAGAGATGACTTATGAAGCTGCAATTACAAAAATGATGATTGTACTTGGTATGGATGTTTCTATGAATCAGAAGATTGAAAAATTGAAGGAAAATTTACGAGGAGAAAAATAGAATCTTCATATTAAATTTACTTTCATTTTTTAGATATTTCGTATTTTGCACTCGTTTTTCAATCATTAATCTAGGAGAAATTCGCAAAATGCGTCCGTAAAAAAACAAATAATTCAATGTTTTTTTATAGATTCGCTGTTACGATATTAAATCAAGAGCAATGTTTTGTGAAATTTTACGTTTGATTTAAAGCAAACATCAATTAGTAAAACGTCGTAAAAAACCATTCAAACTAAAAAAAATGAAAAAACTATCATTTCTTGCTGTAGCGATGATGTCTACAGTTCCTACTTTTGCTGAGGAAAGTTTCCACCAAGTATTAAAGCAGAAGTTTATTGAAGGAGGTCCTGGATTTATGGGAATTGTACTTCTTTGTCTTATTTTAGGTTTAGCACTTGTTATCGAGCGTGTGATCTATTTAAACATGTCTTCAACAAACACAAACAAATTGTTGAAAAATGTTGAAGAAGCATTAAATTCTGGTGGAGTAGATGCCGCAAAAGAAGTATGTAAAAACACAAGAGGACCAGTTGCCTCAATTTTTTACCAAGGTCTTGAACGTTCTAACGAAGGTTTAGAAATGGTAGAAAAATCTATTGTATCTTACGGTTCTGTTCAAATGGGTAGATTAGAGAGAAACATTTCTTGGATTTCTTTATTTATCGCCTTAGCACCAATGTTAGGATTTATGGGTACTGTAATTGGTATGATTGAAGCCTTTGATGCAATTCAAGCGGCTGGAGATATTCAACCATCATTAGTAGCTGGAGGTATTAAAGTAGCCTTATTAACTACAGTATTTGGTCTTATTGCAGCCATCATCCTTCAAATTGCATACAATTACATTTTATCTAAAGTAGATTCTTTAGTAAACTCAATGGAAGATGCTTCTGTATCTTTAATTGATTTATTAGCTAACCACGGAGCAAAAAAATAGTCTAGATGAATAAGAAAATAGGAACCATTTTAGGAGTGGTAGTTCTTGTTCTTATGGCTGTTGGTTTAATGTACTATGTTCAGATCCTGTCAAATGGAGACGACGCATTTGCCGATAAAGACTTACAAGATTCTATCATTGGGCCTGCAATAACTTATACTAAGTTCTTGCTATATGCAATAGTTGGCCTAATTGCAATATTTACACTAATGAACTTGGGTACAAACCCTAAACAATTAGTTGGTGCAGGAATTGGAATAGGTGGATGTTTATTGATTTACTTTATTGCCACTGGGCAAGCAAGTTCTGATATTTTACCATCTTATGAACCATATTTCGAAGACTACACTAAAGAAGAAGCTGCAAACGTAACTGGTAATGTTGGTACTGGGCTTATTGCCTTTTACTGGATGGCTGGAATTGCATTTGTAGGAGCTATTGTAGGAGAAGTAGTAAACGGATTAAAATAATAAACTATGGCCAGAAAAAGTAAAGAAGTACCTGAAATAAACGCCGGTTCGATGGCGGATATCGCTTTCTTATTACTTATTTTCTTTCTGGTAACAACAACGATGGATCAAGATTCTGGTATTTCGCGAAAGTTACCTGCGAAACCCCCTGTTGATGATCCGACGCCTCCACCACCAGTAAAGGAGAAAAACATCTTTGTTGTTTTGGTTAATCAGAGTAATGATTTATTGGTAGAAGAAAATCCGATGAATGTGGAAGATTTGAAAGAAGCCACTATCGAATTTATTACCAATAATGATAAAAAAGACAATTTATCTGAGAACCCAAAGAAAGCTGTAGTTTCATTACGTAATCACCGATTAACATCTTATGATGCGTATGTTGCAGTTCAAGATCAATTGACGGCTGCCTATAACGAAGTTAGAAATACAATTGCTAACCAACGTTTTGGGAAAAAGTTTGATGAATTGACCAAAGAACAAGCAAAAGAAGTAAGAAAGGACTATCCGATGAACATTTCGGAAGCAGAACCGATTAAAGAATAACCATTATGAGTAGATTTAAAAAGAAAGGATCTGGGAAAATGGCGCCTATTTCAACGGCATCATTACCTGATATTGTATTCATGCTTTTATTCTTCTTCATGGTATCTACGGTAATGCGAGAAAATACCTTGTTAATATCTAATAAGTTGCCAAAGGCATCTCAGGTAAAAAAGATAAAACGTAAATCTCTTGTAGATTATATTTATGTTGGACACCCAAAAGATGCAAAATTTGGTACTCAGCCGAAAATTCAATTAAACGATGCTTTTGCAGACGTTGATGAAATTCAGGCATGGGTTCACAATAATCGTGATGCTAGACGTGAAGAAGAGATTAAATTCTTAACAGCGGCTATAAAAGCAGATGAAAAAGTGAATATGGGTGTTATTACCGATATTAAAGAAGAATTAAGAGAAGTTCAACAATTTAAAATTATGTATTCTACTGGTAAAAAAGTTGAAAAATAATTTTGGTTGAATTTATTACAGTAAAAAGCGCCACTCTAGAAATAGAATGGCGCTTTTTTATGCTCTTTTTGAAGGGAAATATACATAATATAAAATAACGTGAGTTCGATGTAAGAAATTGATATGTCAAAAT
>JBMYWP010000087.1:0-14971 GCA_049607525.1 Flavobacteriales bacterium | reverse complement strand
ATTCCACAAGAGAATCAAACGGATTGATTTCTATTGATGCTCAAACTTGGAATCAAGGTTTATATTTCATACGGGTAACAACCCAAGATAATAGGCGTTTTGAACATAAAATAATTAAATTATAAGGGTATAATTGTAAAATTTGTTGATCGTTTAATAAATGGAATAAGGTTGTGATAAAAATATTGCAACCTTTTTTTGAAAAAGTCAGATTTATAAAAAGATTGAGTCTTTATTTTATAAACAAATATCTGCATCTGTTTGTTATAATTATGGTAAGATGGATTTCAATATTCTCTAAATGATTAAACTAAATTCAAAGTTTGGGGCTAAAATTCGGCATTGTGATAAAATGTAAACCTTAGATTCTTTATCCATTTTGTTTAATATTTTCAAAGCGTATTCTTTAGCCAATAATAATATGATATTCATAAAATCATCATCATTTTCACAAAATAGAATGATATTTTCATTATCAAAATATTTATAATAATATTGATTATCTATTTTGGATTTTAATATCCAGCCGCCATCAAATACTGCGAGAGCATAATAATCAGGGAATGTAATATTATCGAAATGAATTGTTAGATTCCCTATGATCCAATTATCGTTTTCTTTTAACCTTAAGAAAGTAACAAAATCTAAAATATCTTTATTGACCTTTTTAAAAAAGATAGGCTGGAATCCTGAAATAAAATAGTCAATCAAATTATTTTCATATCCAATGTTTTTCAAATCAGTCTGTTTAGGACATAATTTTTTTAATTTTAAAATGAAAATTTCTATTTTTTCCAACATAGATTATCGCTTCAGGAATTTTTAGTATTGAATTAGATAAAAGACAAATCATTAGACTTCCCTCTCCCTTTGTCTTAAATTTTTCATTTATATTTGATAAATATCATTCAAATAAGCAAGCCAATGAAAAAAATAAGTTTGTGGTAATAAGTTTTTACTCCTCAACTCCTAACGAGATGTTTTCATCCCCTTTTTTGTAGGGCAAATAATTTACTATAAACTGGAACATTTCGTCTGTAGTTTTCATACTCCCTTCTCTGTCTGTAACCAACCTTGGAGGGTCGAATGGGTTGTCTAAATTATCTGTGGTATTGTCGAATGTAGCTTCTACTATTATGGTTGTTCCTTTTTGTAAAACCAAAAGTTTTTCGAAGGTATAGAAAAATTGCCATCTAAAATTCCAGTCTTCAATATGAATAATAGGAATGGTATCGGATTGTGGTGTAATGGCGTAGGCTTTCATAGATTTCCCTAACAAGTGCATGTGCGGATTAATGGTAACCAACGATACATCGCCTTGTAAAGTCACTTCTGTTCTAAAAGATTTGACTGTATTTGGTGGAATTCTAAGTGGAGGAACTACAGGTGAAACACCTACTGTTCCGAGAATAAATTCGCGCAATGGTCTTTTTGGAGCTTTATCTGCAAAATAAATATTGACATAAGATTGGTCGAAAGTATCTATTGGACTAGGACCATAATGTACATCATTTAAATAAAAAATCCCTTTTTTAGAAAGCTTAAACCCTCCAATGCCTTCCGGATATTTCACCGGTTGTACACCTGGTAAATAGTTAAATGCCGATGGTGTTAAAGTAGGGAAGGTTCCATCCTTGTAAGGGAAATCCATTGCTTTATAAGCTTCCATTTGAGTGTAAATCTCCCTGTCTACCCAATTTTTTCCTTTAGAAAGATCTTTAGGCTTGAGGTATCTAATTAAATGTCCGTTTACATGATGTACAAATCTTCGGTTTCCTGGAACAAATTCTATCATACGTACAAACGTATCTTGAGGTATAGTATAAGGCAGTTTGGCAATAAGAAATCTGTCCAGATTATCTCCTTTAATCGGTATTTGAGCGGGCATTTTAACAACCAAGTCTGGTTTTTGTTTTTTCGCATTGACTTGTTGAGGCAATTTTGCCTCCAAGGCTGGATCTCCTTGAAGGGCGCCTTGTTTGTGCCAAGTCCTTATTTGTTTTATTTCTTTATCAGTTAATCCTTTTTCTCCCAAAAATGTGGAGTAAGATTTATTTGCAGGCCAAGGCGGCATATATTTTTCTGCTGTAACGTAAGCAATCATTCTCGATCGTTTCGCAACATCATGGTAATTGGTTAAAGAAAATGGAGCTCCACCTTTTTCGTGATGACACTCCACACAATTATTATAAATAATAGGTGAAATATGTTCAGAAAAGGTAAGAACACTGTCGGCCTCAATGCTTTTAGTTGCCGGTGCAATGATCTGCTTAGGTTGTTCGGAACAAGAAATAAGAAGTCCGATAAATAAGATAATAGAAATGTAGATTTTTATCATTGCAAAACATTAAAACACAAAAGTAATAAGTTTTATGAGTATTTATCTTAGAATAGAAAAGAGAATGTTAAATCAGATTAACATTCTCTTTTTTTTTTTACTTTTTAAGTTTTTCTTGAAACACCTTTTTAAACCGTTCTACTTTAGGTTTAATAACCATATCGCAATAGGGTTGTTCTGTATTCTGGTTAAAATAATCTTGATGAGATTCATCGGCTTTGTAAAAAGCATCGTATTTTGAAATTGCCGTGACAATTTTATCCGAGAACACGGCTTGACTATCCAAATCTTCTATAATGCGAATGGCAATATCTCTTTGTTTATCGTTATGATAAAAGATGGCTGATCTATAATGAGATCCAACATCGTTACCTTGACGATTATAGGTTGTTGGGTTGTGGGTACTGAAAAAGACTTCTAAAATTTCTGTAAAAGAAATAATGTCTGCGTTGTAAGAAATTTGACAAACCTCGGCGTGTCCTGTTTCTCCGGTACATACTTCTTTATATGAGGGATTTTCTACATGTCCACCAGAGTATCCCGATTCAACTTTTACAACACCATCTAATTGTTCGAAAATTGCTTCCACACACCAAAAACAACCAGCAGCTAAAGTTGTTGTTTCTAAATTTGTTTTCATTTTTTGAGCAAATAAATCATTTGGACAGCATATTCCAACCATCCAAGTTAATACAAGACTATATTTTAGCAATAATTTTAACATAAGCTCAAATCTTAAGTTTACGTTAATCCTATAGACATAAATTATGCCAAAACATTACAAAAGAACTAAAGGAGGTTAAATAAATTATCAACACCAACTAAACGTTCTACTCGAAACGCTTCTCCGTAGTCCACTCCAATGTATTTACCATATTCAGAACTACGGCTTTTTAAACCGTTTAAAAATTGTTTAGAGGTAATTGGTGTTTCGGGTTCATCGGAGTTTGGGTCGTAAAACTGGGATTCAAAAGCCAGGATACTTTCCATTTTCTGATCCATAAAACCTGAAATATCTACGACTATATCGGGTCTACTTTCATTAAACTGAATGTAGTGATAGATGGCTTTTGGTCGCCATGCTTCTTGAGATTCACCTTCATGTGTGGTTTCTATTTTTCTCAATCCCGATAAAAATGCAGCTCTCGATACCAATTCAGAACCTCTTCCATGGTCTGGGTGTCGGTCCGAAAATGCATTAACTAAAAGAATGTCTGGCTTGTATTTTCTAATGCGTTTAATGACTTCCAGCATGTTTTCCTGATTGACTTCAAAAAAACCATCGGCCATGGCTAAATTTTCACGAACATCAAGATCCATTATTTTTGCAGAATTCTGAGCTTCAACATCTCTAATTTCTGCAGAACCACGGGTTCCCAATTCACCTCGGGTCAGATCAATTATTCCGGTCGTATATCCTAATGCTTTATGTTTTATCATGGTTCCCGACGAAGAGATTTCTACGTCATCTGGATGTGCGGCAAAGGCGAGTAAATTTATTTTCATGAAAAATTAAACTTGTCGTTAAAAATGCTTTATTTTGGGTTTCTCAAAGCTAGAAAAAAAGTTTGAATATGAACCGTGTCATTTCTTTTATTAAACAATATAAGTTTTTTTTGTTACTTCATTTCACAGTGTTCCTTTGGGGATTTACTGGTGTGCTAGGTAAACTTATAGAAGGCTCTTCTTTACAAATAACTATTCTTAGAACATCTATTGCCTTTACAAGTTTGCTTTTGTATTTGATTATAGGGCGTAAAATGAAAATAATACCGATAAAACATATCCTTCAATATCTTGGAGTAGGTGTTATTATTGGTTTTCATTGGTATGCTTTTTTTGAGTCTATTCATCAATCCAATGTTTCGGTTGCATTGACTTGTTTGGCTTCGGCCAGTTTATTTGTTGCCATACTAAATCCGTTTATTGGAACCCAAAAAGAATTTAAACCCTATGAATTATTATTGGGCCTCATGGCTATTTTGGGAATTTATATTGTTTTTAATTTTGAAGGACAGTATACACTTGGAATTATTCTCGGTTTAATAACTTCATTTTTAGGTGCTGTTTTTACAATTATAAATGGGAATTTTATTGACCGTAAAGACGACGCCACTCACATTACTTTATATGAAATGCTTGGTGCTTGCATTACTATTGGTATTTGTGGTTTGTTTAATTCTGAATTTACATTAGACTTTCAGTTTGGGTTTAACGATTGGATATATGTTATTATTCTAGGTACGCTTTGTACTGCTTTTGCCTTTTTGTTGGGTATTTATGTTATGAAAGAAGTGTCGGCCTATACCGTAACTATGACTGTGAATCTGGAACCCATTTATTCCATAGCCATGGCGTTAATTATTTTTAAAGAAGATGAACACATGAGTCCAGGGTTTTATTTAGGCGCTTTTATCATTATGTTATCTATCTTTTTAAACGGAATAATATCCAAACGATTGAGGAATAAAGCAAAGTTGAAACCTGTTGATAAATAAAGCTAAACAAATCATCAATTTTATTTATTGCATCGATGAATAATAATTTTATTTTTGTTTTACTTTTGATCTCAGAATTTAAAAAAAAACAATATAACACGATATGGAACGATTAGACTGTCTTATTATAGGATCTGGACCTGCTGGATATACAGCTGCAATTTATGCTGCAAGAGCCGAAATGAAACCTGTTATGTATATGGGATTACAACCTGGAGGACAATTAACAATTACTACAGAAGTTGATAATTTCCCTGGTTACCCACAAGGAACAGACGGAACAGCAATGATGGAGGATTTAAAAGCCCAAGCTGAGCGTTTCGGAACAGATGTTCGTTTTGGGATGGTAACAAAAGTTGATTTTGCAACTGAAGCTGGTGGAATTCATAAAGTAACCATTGACGATACAACAGAGATTGAAGCAAAAACAGTAATCATTTCTACAGGAGCATCTGCAAAATGGTTAGGTTTAGAGTCAGAGGATCGTTTAAATGGATTTGGAGTTTCGGCTTGTGCAGTCTGTGATGGTTTTTTCTACAGAGGACAAGAAGTTGTTGTTGTAGGTGGTGGAGATACGGCCGCCGAAGAAGCGAGTTACTTAGCTAAAATTTGTAAAAAAGTGACTTTATTGGTACGTAGAGACGAAATGAGAGCTTCTAAAGCCATGCAAAAACGTGTGTTGAGCATTGAAAATTTAGAGGTGAAATTTAATCACTCAACTGTAGATATTTTAGGAGAAAAAGCAGTTGAAGCTGTAAAAGTTAAAAATACCGAATCTGGAGAAGAGTATGATATTCCAGCAACTGGATTCTTTGTTGCCATCGGACATAAACCAAACTCGGATGTGTTTAAAGGACAAGTTGATTTAGATGAGTCTGGATATATTACAACCGTTCCAGGAACAAGTAAAACAAATCTACCAGGTGTTTTTGCATCGGGAGATATTCAGGATAAAATTTACCGTCAAGCCATAACGGCTGCAGGTTCTGGATGTATGGCAGCTTTAGATGCCGAGCGTTATTTAGCAGAACACGGACATTAATCTATTAGAATAAAATGTAGCTCAGGAAACTGGGCTACATTTTTTTTATATATTTAATTATGAAAAAGGAAGAATTAAGAAAAGACATTTTAAGAAAAAGACGAAATCTTTCGGAATCTGATATCAACGAGGCTTCGGAAAATATCTTTGAACAAGCACGTACTTTAAACATTTGGAATAAAAATATGTTTCATGTGTTTTTACCTATAAAACGTAATAAAGAAGTAAATACTTGGCCAATTATTCATTTTTTGAAAGATGAAATTCAAAAAACAGTTGTGTTGTCGAAAACAAATTTTGAAGACACATCATTGGAACATATTCGATACGATTCGGATACTGAATTGTTTAAAAATAAATTTGGAATCCAAGAACCTATTCGTGGAATTACGGTAGAAGAATCGGAAATTGATGTGGTTTTCGTTCCACTTTTGGCTTTTGACAGTGAGGGAAATAGAGTAGGGTATGGAAAAGGTTTTTACGATATCTTTCTATCTAAATGTAATCCAGAAACTGTTGTTATCGGACTTTCAGTTTTTGATGACGTTTCTATTATTGATGATGTTAACGATCACGATTTTCCTTTAGATTATTGTATTACTCCAACTCAGGTGATTGAGTTTAAATAACCATCATTCTTAAATATAAAAAAAGCCCTCTCTGTAAAGAAAGGGCTTTTTAAGTATATGGTAAATCACAGAATTATATAAACTTTAGTAAAAAGTAATTCTTCTTTCCTTTTTGTACTAAAAGATATTTACCTTTAATAAGCATTGTATTATCTAATTGAAAGCTATCGTTTATTTTTTCTTTATTAACCGAAATAGCATTTCCTTTTAAACTACGTCTTGCCTCTGCCTTAGATGGTACAATGTCTGTATGTTCGGCCAATAACATAATGGCATCAGAACCTTGTTCAGCTATAGACATTGGTACTTCAAACTGAGGTACGTTTTCCATAATATCTAAAAGCAATTGTTCATCTAAAGCCAATAATTTATCGGCTGTGTTTTTTCCAAATAAAATTGATGAAGCATCAAGTGCTCTTTCAAATTCTTCTTGAGAGTGTACACGAACGGTTATTTCTTCAGCTAAAGCTTTTTGCAAAATACGACGTCCTTTGTCTTCGTTATGTTCTGCAATTAAAGCTTCAATTTCTTCCTGTGTTTTTAGAGAAAAAATGCGAATGTATTTCTCAACATCTTCATCGGTACTGTTTAACCAGAATTGGTAAAACTTGTATGGCGAAGTACGTTTTGGGTCTAACCAAATGTTTCCTCCTTCAGATTTTCCAAATTTAGACCCGTCGGCTTTTGTTAATAATGGCGATGTAATGGCATAAGATTTTGTTCCACCCATTCTACGGATAAACTCAGTACCAGTAACAATATTTCCCCATTGGTCAGAACCACCTAACTGAAAACGACAATTGTGATTTACATTTAAATGGTAAAAATCGTAACCTTGAATTAATTGGTAAGAGAATTCTGTAAAAGACAATCCAGTTTCAATTCTCTTTTTTACTGATTCTTTACCCATCATGTAATTAATGGTAAGATGCTTTCCAACATCTCTCAAGAAATCTAATATATTGATGTCTTTAAACCAGTCGTAATTGTTTACAATTTGAGCTGGGTTTTCAATACCTTCAAATTTTAAAAACGATTCAAGTTGAGCTTGAATACCGTTCACATTCTTTTGAATGTCTTCTGCAGAAAGTAAATTACGCTCTTTAGATTTTCCACTTGGGTCACCAATCATACCTGTTGCACCTCCAACGAGGGCAATAGGGTTATGACCATTTTTTTGAAGGTGAACCAAAAGCATAATTGGCACTAAACTACCAACATGTAAAGAATCTGCAGTAGGATCAAATCCGATATAGGCCGTTTGAGGTCCTTTCATCATTTCTTCTTCAGCTCCCGGAATCATATCTTGAACTAAACCTCTCCATTGAAGTTCTGCTACAAAGTTTTTCATGTTTAATGCTTGTTTTGACGAATTCTAGATCTAATTGTATTGTTTGATTATAGATTTGAATTTCATCGGTTTTTAATAATAGTCGGTAAATTTAGGGAAAATGCCTTTAATATTTAATAAAATGGTTGTGGAATCTGTCTTGTAAGTGACTAACCTTCTGTTTTTGGAATAAGAAGTAGATTATAAGTCAAAAAAAACGGATAATGTAAGTTCATTATCCGTTTTGTCTTTAGATTAAAAAGCCACTGAAATTCGGACTTTTTGTTTCTTTATGCGCTTGTTGTTGGTTAATGAACAAACTTCTTTTACTTTATTTTTAGAAACAGCAACAAATGCCATTTTATCTTTTACTTCAATCTGACCTAGTTCTTCTTTAGTCAGTTTTCCGGTTTTATAGAAGAACCCTACCAAATCGAATTTGCTGATTTTATCTTTTTTCCCTGCAGAAATAAATAGAGTTTCCCAAATTGGGTTTTTAGGAGGTGTATCTTCAGTTGGTAAATCAATGGCTTCTCCAGCCATAATATAATCTGGTTTAAATTCTGTTTCGCAAATGGTAATAAAGGCTTTTCCTTCGGCATGCATTCTAGCCGTTCTACCATTTCGGTGAATAAAATCCTCTTCTTTTCTCGGAATTTGATAATGGATTACATTTCCTATTTCGGGAATATCAAGACCACGTGCAGCCAAATCTGTACAAATAAGAATTCGGCTACTCCCATTTCTGAACTTTATTAAAGCACGCTCTCTATCTTGTTGTTCAAGTCCTCCATGGAAAGTTCCATGAGAAATCCCTCTCTTTTTTAACGTTTCAGAAATTCGGTCTACGGCTTCTCTGTGATTACAAAAGATAAGAGATGTAGTCTCTTTTAATGAGCATAACAGGTGAAATAAGGTTTCTAATTTCTCTTCGGAGGTGGTGTGTAATCTTTTGAATTCTAGTTTGGTTTCTTTTTTTGAAAGCAAATTGATTTCGTTAAAAACAATTGGTCCTAAAAATTTTGGATACTCCGTTAAAACGGTTGCCGAGGTCAAATATCGCGTTCTTAATCGATGTAAATTATCAAAAATAGATTTTAACTCACGTTTAAATCCAAACTCTAATGATTTATCATATTCATCTAAAATAACATGACTTGTATGACTTAAGTCTATATGACCACGATTGATATGATCAACTATACGACCTGGTGTTCCTATTAAAAAAACTGGCGCTTCTTGCAATTGATTTTTTTCTACACGCATTTCGTGGCCTCCGTAACAAACCGTAGATTTTAATCCAGTTTTTAAGCTTTTAAAAACATCATTAATTTGAATGGCAAGTTCTCTGGATGGTACAACAATTAAAGTTTGAATACCTTCGGCCTTTTGATCTACTTTTTGCAAAACAGAAAGCAAAAAAGCCAATGTTTTACCCGATCCTGTAGGCGAAAGTAGAACTAAATTATCATTCGTCTTAGATTTAGAAATCATGTTTTTTTGCATGGAATTTAATGCTGTAATTCCCATTTTTTGCAATGCTTCTGTATACATAAAAAGTGTTTTAATGGGTACAAAGGTACAACACTCTTTTATATGAAATATTAAAAAATAAAGAATTCAAATCTTTCATTTATTTTCTATGGTTATATTTGCCTTTTCAAACCAAAAATATGTCGTCAAGAAAAATTAAAAATAGCGAGTTAGGTCGGTTAGAGGTAGAAGACTTTAAAAGTGCCTCCAAAAGTCCAATTTATATTGTTTTAGACAATATTAGAAGTTTGAATAATATTGGTTCAGTTTTTAGGACTGCAGATGCATTTCGAGTAGAAAAAATATTTTTATGTGGTATTACCGCTGTTCCTCCTCATAGAGATATTCATAAAACAGCTTTAGGAGCAACCGATTCTGTAGAATGGGCTTATGCCGAAAATACAGAAGATGTCATTGATATGTTGCAAAATGAAGGAGTATTATGTTATGCCTTAGAACAGGCTGAACATAGTGTTTCTTTAGAAAAATTCGAATATCCAAAAAGTAAAAAAGTAGCCATTATATTAGGAAATGAAGTTGAAGGTGTTCAGCAGTCTATTGTTTCTAAATCCGATTATACTTTAGAAATTCCTCAATACGGGACAAAGCATTCTTTTAACGTTTCGGTAAGCAACGGAATTTGTTTGTGGGAAGTTTTTCAAAAATGGAAGGCGTCTTTATAAAACGAAAAAGATCATACGACAACTGTTGTTGAGGTATGATCTTTTCAATCAATTGTAATTGCTTATTTTACAACAAACATTTGGTTTTCAATTCCACTTTCAGAAGAAATGGATAAGATATATTGTCCAGTTTCGAATGCGGATACATCTAATGTAAGATTAACAGTTTCATTTGAAGATGATGTGAATACCACACGACCTAACATATCTTTAATTGCAACTGTATGATCTCCTTTTGTATTGCTTAATACATTTAATGTACTTGTTGCTGGATTTGGGAAAACAACTGTTTTTACAGAAATAATTTCTGGAGTTGAAAGTGCTTCACAATCAGCTTCTACCAATGCATTTGCACCACCAGCCGCAGTAATAGCCGATTCTAAATTACCAACATTTGAAACAGGCCATATATCTTTATTGGCAATTTTTCCATCTCCATCTATCAAACAAATTGTAGGGAAAGCTTCTGGATTGTAGTCATCTACAGCATCCGATCCTCCACCAGCTAATCCACTCACTGTAGGTGTAGGATTGATAGAATTCCCTCCATAATTATCTTCAAAATTTTGAGTTTGGTCTTCAGTGCCGTCGGCCTCAAAGGCCAAAACAATCATATCTCCAGAATTACAACCGTACTTACGATAGAATTCATTAATGACTGGAGCCGTTTGTTGACAAGGTCCACACCAATATGCAAATAAATCTAATAAAATATATTTTCCACTATATTCATCTAAGGTATGTGTTGTACCATGAAGATCTGTTACCGAGAAACTAGGTGCTTGGTCACCAACATTTAGCGTGGTTAATTGGGCGTTTGAAATTCCGATACCTAGCACAAGGCTAGATAAAATGAGTAATCGTTTTTTCATATCAGTAAGATTTAGGTTTACTCAAATATAGTTAAAATTATGTGTCAAAATCTAGAAATATAAAAAAAGGGTAAGCTTGTCAATAGCTTACCCTTTTTTTATGTTTATTCTAAATTCAGATTTATTCGTCACCATCATCTGAAGATCCTGAGAAGAAATCTTTTAAATGTACAATGGCATCTTTAGAATGATCTGGAGGAACCATAACTTTAACGCTTGTATTTGGGGAAACCCAACCAGCATTTAAACTATTTTGAAAGCTGTCCATTAAATAAACTTCTATGCCCATACTCTCTAGGTAATTGCAAACTAAATTTGCTGTTACGTTTGATCCAGAGTATATTACGGTTAAATTTGAATCTGTCATATATTAATTATTTAGTAAAAGTAGATTGAACATTATCAGTATCTCCACCTCCAATAGCTTTATAATCTAATGTGAATTTTGTATAATCCACTGTAGAGCTTCCAGAGCCAGAAAATTCATATCCATCAACATTTTGAGTTGCAATAGTTATATTGTTATCAAAAACAGTTAATTCAACTTCATGAGAAACACCTAAATTATATAAATTCGAAACGTTTACAATATCGTCTTGGGTTCCTTTGGTAATAGAAACTTCATAACTTGAAGGACCATTTATTGAACTGTTTTCAATACAATGCCAAGCTCCAACATATTCGTCTCTTACATCTCCAGAAGCTGTTCCATCATCGGGTTGACATGATTGTATCAAGGTTCCGATGAAAAGAATACTTAAAGTTACAGAAAATCTTTTTAAAATTTTAGTTAAATAGTTCATCTTTTACAAAATTAGGTAAAGTTACTTTTAAATTTGGGTTCGATTCCATGGCGCGTTTAATAGCAAAAACAGCTCCTTCGTTTCTAGCCCAACTTCTACGTGAAATTCCATTATTTACATCCCAAAATAGCATGTTCTCTAATCTTCGGTCTGCGTCTTTACTCCCATCAAGAAGCATTCCAAAACCTCCGTTGATCACTTCTCCCCATCCAACTCCACCACCATTGTGGATTGAAACCCAGGTAGCTCCACGGAAAGAATCTCCAATGACATTGTGAATGGCCATATCTGCCGTGAATCTAGATCCATCATATATATTAGACGTTTCTCGGAAAGGTGAATCGGTTCCCGATACATCATGATGATCACGCCCCAAAACAACAGGTCCAATTTTTCCTTCTTCTATGGCTTTATTAAAAGCTTTTGCTATTTCTATTCGTCCTTGAGCATCGGCATATAAAATACGTGCCTGAGAACCAACAACCAATTTATTTTCTTGGGCACCTTTTATCCATTGAATATTATCTTGCATTTGCTGAGATATTTCAGCAGGAGCTGTTTTATTCATGTTTTCAAGTACCTCACAAGCTAAATTGTCTGTATACAATAAGTCTTCTGGTTTTCCAGTTGTACAAACCCAACGGAATGGTCCAAATCCATAATCGAAACACATTGGTCCCATAATGTCTTGAACATAAGAAGGGTATTTGAAATCAATTCCATTTTCGGCCATAATATCCGCACCTGCACGACTTGCCTCAAGTAAAAAGGCATTTCCGTAATCGAAAAAGTAGGTTCCTTTTGCTGTATGTTTATTTACAGCATCGGCATGTCTTCTAAGTGTAGACTGAACCTGTTCTTTAAACAAATCAGGGTTTTCGGCCATCACTTTATTCGAATCTTCAAAACTTTGGTCTACCGGATAATAACCTCCAGCCCAGGGGTTGTGTAATGAAGTTTGGTCAGATCCTAAGTCGATATAAAGATCTTCTTCATCAAACTTCTCCCAAATGTCTACAACATTACCTAAATAAGCGATTGAAACCACTTCTTTATTGGCTTTGGCTAGTTTTACTCTTGTAACAAGATCGTTAATGTTTTCAACAACTTCATCAATCCAACCTTGGTCGTGTCTTATTTTTGTGATTTTCGGATTAACCTCTGCACAAACCGTGATACAACCTGCAATATTTCCTGCTTTTGGTTGAGCTCCACTCATTCCACCTAAACCGGCTGTTACAAATATTTTACCATCTAAACCTTCGCCATTTTTAGAAATCTTACGTCCTGCATTAAGAACAGTAATAGTCGTTCCGTGAACAATTCCTTGAGGTCCAATATACATATAAGATCCGGCTGTCATTTGTCCGTATTGGGTAACTCCTAATGCATTAAATTTCTCCCAGTCGTCTGGTTGAGAATAATTAGGAATCATCATACCATTCGTAACTACAACTCTTGGCGCATCTTTATGTGAAGGGTATAATCCCATCGGATGACCAGAATACATGGTTAACGTTTGCTCATCTGTCATTTCTGATAGATATTGCATACACAATCTGTACTGTGCCCAGTTAGAAAAAACACCACCATTTCCACCATAAGTAATAAGTTCATGAGGGTGTTGCGCAACAGCATAATCCAAATTGTTTTGAATCATTAACATGATAGAAGCTGCCTGTTGACACTTTGCAGGATAATCTGAAATAGGACGAGCCTTCATTTCGTAATCTGGGCGCAATCGATACATATAAATACGACCGTAAGTTTCAAGCTCTTCTTTAAATTCAGGTAATAATATTTCGTGATGCTTAGCCTCAAAATAACGTAAGGCGTTTCTTAGAGCCAATTCTTTTTCTGCATCCGTTAAAATTTCTTTTCTCTTCGGAGCGTGATTTACACTCGGGTCGAAAGGTTTTGCCGGCGGAAGTATTTCTGGAATACCATTTCGGATATCGTTTTGAAATTCTTGAATGGTCATTTATTTTTAGTTTTTAGTTTTTTTATATTTATCTGTATATCCGTAAGGACAATGCTTACAAAGATTTTTACAACAATACCCACGTTTTAAATGATACGTTTCAGTAAAAACGATGTATCCTTCAGGCGATTTGTAAAAATCTTCGGGGTCTAATTCTTTTTTATACGAAAAATCTGACATAACCACAAAATTGCAATATTCTAATGATTTACTAAAATAATAAAATGACTTTTTTTTAAGAGTCTGGAATTACCTTGTTAATTTAAGTATAAAAATTGAATAAATATACAAATTAAGATATACCCCAAAGTGGGTATAGATGTCATTTTTGGCTGTTTTACCTTTGTAATAAATCTTAAAGATATTGAATTATGAAAAAAATACTATCAATTTTAATGTTCTGTGTTTATGCAGATCACTTTGGGCAAACCGTGGTTTACGAGCAAAATTTTGACGGTTTAACCGTTGGTACTTCATTAATGAATCAAATAACAACAGGAGAGTGGGCCACTTGGACAAACACTATTGGCGGAAATAATGACCCTTTTATTTCTAATGAACAATCTGTTTCGGGGAACAATTCCCTAAAGATTACACCGAATGATGATGTGATTTATTATTTTGGGAATTTAAACAATGGACACTATAAAGTAGATTTTGATGTGTATATAGCCGATAATAAATCTTATTATGTTAATCTACAGCACGAAAAGGCAATTAATTGGTTAAACGAAACTAAATTAATAAATGATACCGTTCATGATTTTGGTTGGGATAATAATTTATCTCAGGAAATTCTTACGCCTTTGGGGAATTATAATTCCAATACTTGGAATCAAATGACTTATGATTTTGATTTTGACAATGAAACATTAACCTATTTAGTGAATTCTGATACGATATATTCTATATCCATTTACACAACGGCTAATAATCGCCCTAGTATAAACCTTGATGTTATTAATTTTTTCGGAATTAATGCGAATTCAGAGTATTATATCGATAATTTTAAAGTGTCGGCTTGGAAAGAACATGGTACTGTAACTTTAGAAACACCAAATCCTACAGATTATGAAAATATTGCATCGGGTGAATTGACGCTTACAAACAGTGCCCATGGAATGGTAAAATACGATGCTCAAGTTTTGTTTGATCATCATTCTACATTCGATCAAGGTCCAACTATTCAGAAATCT
The DNA here is from genome assembly GCA_049607525.1 of Flavobacteriales bacterium. Lineage (GTDB taxonomy): Bacteria > Bacteroidota > Bacteroidia > Flavobacteriales > CAJXXR01 > JBMYYR01. The sequence goes on along the minus strand of JBMYWP010000087.1, from coordinate 66 downwards.
TTTGAAACTTCTTAGGGGCAGGAAAACAAACCGTACAATAACCCAAATAACCAAAAAAGGCAAAAA
>JBMYWP010000086.1:0-15388 GCA_049607525.1 Flavobacteriales bacterium | reverse complement strand
CGTTTTAAGGGGTTGTAATACCATGATTTTGTTAAATCCCCAAAATCTAAATAACCGACTTTAAATCCATAATGTTTGAGATAACATTCACAATCGGATAATTCGCCTGAATTATCATTAACGAGCATAGAGTGTTGTAATTTACAAATCGTTGGGTAAATAATAACAGACGATTTACCGCCCCCACTTGGGGCAATAACCATCATATTATTTTCAGATTCCTTTAAACTTAAACTGCGTTTGCCATCTACAACAAAACCTTGCTTGTGTTTGCCAATAAGTTTATGGGCTTTTCCAAAACCTGCATTTAAATTGTTGGATTCTTCGATAAAATAGTCCTCTACCATTTCAAGAGCGATTTCGAGTTTATCTCCCAAATACGCTCCTGCTTTTAAACATAACCCAGCAAATAGGCTCATTAGGGTTTTTAATTTATGGTAGAAGTTAATAAGATGTTGTTTTTTCATTTCTTCTTCTTTTTTAATTGTTCGGATAAAATGTCGTTAAGACTAGAAAAAAGACCTTCTGCGAGTTTCGATACAGCAAATACAAACAATACAATCACTTGAATAAAAAGTTTAAATACGGCTGTGATAATCTGTAAGAATCCATCCATAAGGTTAAAAATTATGAATTGGTAGCTCTCTACGGCCTACATGTATACGATACCCTTTTGGCTCTAACACACGTTTATATATCTTAGCTAATGTTAAGTAGTACAATCCATCTTCATAGGTTTGTGGCTTATAATAGATATACACATTTGTAGCCCCTGGATCTATGGCAATGCCTTGAAAAGCCTCTATGATTTTCTCTTGGTTATTTTTTAAATCCTGATATGTCTTATATTTATATAAGTTTATAAAGCTATTTTCTCTCAAATCAGAAAACATGTGGACTTCATCTACATTCATATTCAGATAACTCGCCAAAACAGGAAACAAAATGGACTTGGGTTGATGTATTTGCAAAGAGTCCATATCCTGAACTGCCATTTTAAAACGTCTTTTAAAGTCAGCTGTACCCTTATGTGTTTCAACTTCATTTGAGAATAAACCTTGAGTCGTTCGTTTTAAAATCATATCTGCTGTATGAACAGGTAGGTGGTCTAATACTTCTATATAAACATCAACAAGTGGATAATCGCCCCACGGCTTTAGGGTATTAAACCATTCTGAGGTTGGTATAAGCTCCAAAGGGTCGGTTCTATCATGTAGAATAGCTAAAGAAATACGATTTGATGTATCGGCGTCTTTGTTGTTACAGCTTAATATGAATACGCTCAATAGAATTGTAAATAATTTATACATAGTCTTGATATTTTGTTGATGTGTAATTTTTATGAAGTGGTGGAATAACGATTTTACTGTGTTTGCTATTGGTTTGGAGTTGATAATCCAAAAGTGCGGTGCGTACCGTTTCGATATACAAATCGTCAATATGGTTTTCCATTTCGTGTAGGTAGGTCAAAAGTCCACTGATAAGACGCTCCTTTTCCAAACAAGCCTCAGGAATAGATTGAAGTTGCGTCTGAATATCCTTCAATTCTTTTTGGTGGGTTTCTAATGCTTTGCGTGCGTCTTTGTTCTTTAAGTAGGCTTGTTTATCGCCTTTTTGGGGTCCATAGAAATAGGATAGTAAACACGATGTTATAAAGAAAATAAGGTTAATAATCACAAAATGGATACTGGTTATGTCGTGTGTTTGTGTACCACTAATCACGGTAAAGTATGCCATGCGTAACTGTGCTAAAAAATAAAAAACAGCCGTCATGATAGATATTGAAAGTATCCATAGCCCAAAAGCTGACCATTTATCAGTAGAATACTGACGGATTAACTTTGGAATAAAGTGGGCGGTAAAAACCAAACAAATCCCTAAGGTTGTTGCAATTAATGTTGCAACAATAATATTGCTACTGATAAGCTGAAAGGCTTTTATATTAAATGCGTTTTCGCCCATAACAATAAGCAAAATGACAACCATTACAAATCGCCATTGCTTAAGTTTATCTTCCAAATACCTGATATTCTCTTTTTCGTTGTTAAGTTGGTGTTTTCGAATAGCCTCCTTAACGGTATGTTTTCGCTTTTCTAAATCTTCTATTTGTAATTTAGAAGAATCAATAAGTTGTTGGTATTCCCGAAATTGCTTTTTAAACTGAATAGATTTCGATAAATCGGAAATAAGAATTTGAAAATGTCCCAAAACAAAATGTAAAAATGTTTGGGCGTTAGAATCGGTTAAATCCGATATAGCCTTAAGCTTGAATTGTACCTCTTGGCGAATTCGCTCCGTGTGTTTGACAAGACTTTTTTCAAAATCCTTGTCTACTGTCGTTTGGTAGGTCATAAAGTCTGTTAATAAAACTGTTAAAACAATTAACTACCACAGAAATAAGCTTATAACCGATCTGGTCTTAAGACATATTTTATCCGTTAAAAAATCAGTACGATTTTTTTTTAAGCTAAATGTTTGTTAAAAAATAATGTGAAAATTGACCCAGACTTTGAGAATTGACTAGTTCCTTAATTTATATATGATAAAGAAAGGACTCCATAAAGTACTGTTTATACTTGGAGTTTAGCCAATTCTCAGGGGTATCTGGTTGGCGGGCAGTTCAATATTGAACTGCCTTTTTTTTGTTACCTAATACATAAGCAACCTAGAATAAGATATCCGAATTAGGATTCTGTGGGAAAAAATAAATTTTTCTGCTCAAAAAAGGATTAGAGCCTAGGTAATCATTCGAAATTGTAAAAAACGTAATCACTAGAAAACCTAGACCATATCACCTAATAAAATTTGAAATTGAGACCGTAGATTTTTTTTTGTACCTTCGTATCAAAATCAATATATATTTAAATTAATATCTAAGACTTGATTTAGAAAAAAACAGGTCTTAGTAAAAAAGATTATGTATTCGTCTCTATCTAAATAGTTGGAGTCGAGTTTAACTTGTTAGGAGAGAGACAATATATTTACTTTCTTTTAATTTCAGAAGTTGGTTTTTAACCTTTATTAGGGATTGGGTTAGGGTTTCATACCCTAATCCTTTTTTCTTTTCTTTAATACACTATGTCATACGCTATACATTTTTAATTAATAAAAAAGGGCAATTAATTGAATGTTTTCAACTAATTGCCCCTGTAATATGATGTTAGTTAATACTATAAAACACCTGACAAAATTGAAAACACGGATATTATTCACAACTTCGTGAGTTGTTATATCCATTTTTAAAATTTCGAAAGGTATTAATGCTTATTAACACATTACCTCGTTTTTTACATTTCAAATGTATAATATTGATTTATAAATTACAAATATTTATTAATATTTTTTTTTAAAAATCCATTAACCTATCTTTCAAAAATACATACGTAAACACACACTACAATTCAACGACCAGACCAATGATACAAGATTGCCTTATTCCATGAAAACCCTAAAAAATAATTTTTATTTATTTTCACAGAAAACGCATCTTGCAAAGGGATACCCTTTTGAATCCCTCTATTGCCCTTTTATGAACTTATAGATAAACAAAAAAACATCTAAATATAAATAAATGCATTATTGAAATTAAGATAACCTAAATTCATATATTTGGGTGTTCACTTCCATTAAGAAAAAATTAAAATGATGTACAATCAAGTCTCCTATCCTAAAGAAGAAATTAAGAAACTATTAAAAGAGAATTTTTTCACAGAGAAGGAGATGAATGTACTAATTGGATTTTACTCGTTGGAAAACTGCGAAGCAACTGCTCCCAAATTAGCGAAATATTTAGGCTACAGTCATTTTCTACCTATTAATGGAATCGTTGGAAAAATGGGAAAAAGAGTTGCTAAAGAATTGAAATTACCTCTAAGAAAAAGAGAAAATGGAAAAGAGGCAGGTTGGGATGTAATTCTCGAAGGTGAAGATCAAAAAGAGGGATTTCTTTGGAGGTTGAAAAATCCGCTTGTCGAAGCTTTTAAGGAAATGGAATATGAAGAAATGGATATTGATATTTCAATGACAGAAGAGTTACCAAAAGGCATTGAACTTTATGAAGGTATAAAACAAACAATAACTGTAAACAAATACGAAAGAAATAAATTGGCGAGAGCAATTTGTTTAGAAATACATGGATTTGAATGCAAAGTTTGCGAATTTGATTTTGAAAAGAAATATGGTGAAATTGGAAAGGAGTTTATTCATGTACATCATGTGAAACCTATTTCAGAAATCGGGAAAGAATATAAAATCAACCCCGAATCAGATTTAATTCCAGTTTGTCCAAATTGTCATTCAATGATACATCGAGATAAAAATAAGACTTTGACAATCGAAGAATTAAAAGAAAAAATAAAAATGAATTAAGCCAAAATATTCATAAGAACTACATGTCCCAACATCATCTATACAAGGAGATAAAAAACAATCCCAATTTCTTATCCCCAAAAAGTCTCATGTCTTTTGGCATGTGATTTTACTTTGGTATAATGTCTCTGTCCGAATCTTCATTTTATAAGATAAAATGGATATTCGGACAAATATGATAATCTATACAGAGGATTTCATAATCATGGAAAAAATGATGAAAAAAACACGACTCCAAAGAGTTGTGTTTTTTATAATGTCGTTAATTGAATTTATAAAAATTGGTAATAACTAAACTGATAATATCGAAGTTTAATAGATAATAGTCAAGGAGCAAATCAGCTTCTTTATATTTTAAGTAATACTATAACAAGGATTAATCTACATTTAAATATATCAGTAATTAAGTATACAGGCTGTATTTCATTTCTCGTGATAAAAGCGTTTAGCTTTTATAGATATACTATTATTTCTATTCTTCTCATAACCAGTTATTCCTTTCTAGTTGTCGTTTTTCTTCTTCGGTCATAATTTCGGCAAGGCGTTCATGGTCTGGAATCCGCTCGTTTGCGTTGTACTTTTTTGTAAAAATGTCTTTTGTAGTACGCGAATTTTGCGTGTGTATTTGGTCGTTTTTTGCTTGGTTTAAAACATTTTTTGCGTTCTTGTGTATATCTTTTGTATTGTAGAGTGTAGGTTTTGCGTTGTTGTTTTGTAGGGTTTCATGGTTCATATTTAAACCATAATAGACTTTTTTAATACGTTTTCGTAAATTCGGATTAGTTAAGTCCTTTAGGTTTTCGTCTGTTACCTTAATTAGATTATGGCTTAATAATTCTTGTATACCATTAGTAACGCTACGATTAGACAAGCCCACTTTTTCAAATTGGGAGTGCGCTATCCAATCTCGTGATTTAAACTGCCCTTTTTCATCTCTCCACCCAAGAGTATTTCGTGCAATTTTTAAATACACACGCAGTGCTGAACCACTTAAATTTTGCATAAGATGATCAAAAAGCAAATTCGGCAAGGGTGTCATTCTATGAAGCCTCATGGTTTGAAAAATCAATCACGGGTAAATTTTCATTATGATTGGGAAAAATCATAAAGTTCGTATCGGGTGCATGATAGAGTTGTAAAAACCACCCTCCGTTATTTGTAATCTTTACCACACCGATTTTATGATAGATGTGTTTTCCGCTATCTTTGGAATTATCCGTTACGGTTTTTCTACTAACTACATTATAATATTTGGTCATTGAAATTTAATTTTTACATACATAGTAACCTTAGGGTGTTACACCCATACGTTTATTTACTTTTTTCAAATTTCTGTCGTAAAAAAGGGATTGTGCGACATTAAATCAATCTATTTAAAAAGGCTAATGCCCACTTTCCCGTTTGTTTTACGACACCATAGTAACTTAAATACAAAGTATTAATTTGTAATAAATTTGAAAAGGCTTGTAAACGTATTGATAGTTAAATGTACTAACAACATTTTAACCCATTGAGAAATAAAAAACAACCCCTAGGCTGTTTTTAGATGAAATTGTAAAGTCGATTGTTTTGGATATATGGAGTTTTGATGGCTTGTTCGCTCATCTTTATTTAAAAATCGTCCTGCTATTTCTGTGTATTTTGTTTTGGATAGTCTCAAATAATGAAAACTTGATTCGGGTTTTACATGACGAAGTAATGCACTTACATCACGAACATTCCCCCCACGCTCTAAAATATAATTCGCCTTTCCATGTCGAAAGCTATGCGGTGTGATATGCTTATCAAGCATTGCTTCACTGGATAGTTCCTGTATCCATCTCTGTATCGTTCGTGGAGTAAATACCTGTTTTGTTTTTGGATTTACAAAAAGGTATGGACTGTCTGTTTCCATACAGAGTCGGATGCCTAAATAGATATTTAAGAGTTTATCGGTCTCTTTCCCCCACATCACAAGGTTGTATCGCATACTTTTTCGGGTTCTCACTTTAGCACTTCTAAGCCCGTTTTGCTCCTTCTTGTCAATGTTATGGAGTTTGATGTCCAAAAGTTCACTTATTCGCATACCTGTATCCCAAAGCATGTGGATTAAGAGTTTCTTTTGTAAGTCTTTTAAATTGTTTGTGCTTAGTAAAGCACTCATTTCATCCACGTCATCTCCCGTTACGATGTCCTTGTCTGCACTGTAGTAACGTATCGGAATAATTTCTTTTGGGTTAAATCCTGTTTCTCCACGACCATGCCAAAACCAAAAATAGTTCTTTAAGATTCGAGCAGAAAATGCAATGGTACTTAGACTATAGATTTGTTCCATAGATTTATGAAAGGCAATGACATCATCTCCTGTGATGTCTTTTAAATTGTAAATACCCTGTGTGTTTAAAAAAGTGTGGAACTGATCTAATCGGATTTTATACCGCTCATATGCGGATATGGTATGTGTTTCTTTCCAGTTTAAGTAAATCTCTATTGATTTTTTAATATTCATAGCATAAAAGACCCGCCAAGTAAGAATCTAGCGGGTCGTTTATATACCCCAACAAGTTCTATAATATATAGCAATCGTTAGAGGTAGATAAATAAACACGCGTTGCTTCTTACTAATCTGTTCTAATATTTTAAACTAAAACAGATGAGGCTTTCGCCCAACGAGGTTTCTTTGTATTTAAGTTACTGTTAATAGTATAATTCATAGATAAAAAAATGGCAAGTCTTGTCTGTACTTGTCGTTTGCCTTAATAATAGATTCCTAAGAGTTTCTTCTTTAATTCGGACGTCTTCCCTATTTATGGTATAATAGAGGTAGATAGAACGTAAAAAAGACTTTTTAAGGAATATTACATTATCCAACAGATTTTTAAATAAAGCAAGCTCTTTTTCTTAATACAATCCTTCTTTCATTATCCTTTATCTTTTTACTATTTTCTCTTTTATGGCTTACTCTGATTATTCGTATAACGAGATCAGCTATTTTGCCAAAACTAATTTTAGACATTCAAAAACGATTTTTGGCATTAAACAGGCTGATCGTTTATTACACCTATACTGTTTAGGGAAATCTGGAAGTGGGAAAACTTCCCTACTTAAAACGCTGATGACTCAGGACATACAGGAAAAACGTGGTTTTACCTTTATTGATGTTCATGGAGATGCTTCTCGAGAAATTATACAATCTTTAGGTGATCTTGACTGCGATAGGGTGATTTATTTTGATGTTACCAATGCCAACCTTGAATATGGCTATAACCCACTTAGACGGGTTTCTGTTTCTAAACGTTCCCTTGTTGCCTCTAATATTCTTGAAATATTCAAGCGTAGCTGGAAGTCCGCATGGGGTATGAAAATGGAACATATCCTGCGGATGGTACTCCTTACCCTACTTGATCAGCCTAAGGCTGAGTTTTCAGATATTCTTAAACTCATTGATGATAAAGCATTTCAACTTTCTTGTTTAAGGTATGTCCAAAATGAAGATATTAAAACCTTTTGGATTCGTGAGTTTCCTAAATACAAAGCAAATGATTTGCTACCTATTATGAGCAAGGTCTCTTCCTTTTTAAGTCATCGGATTGTTCGTAAAGTGTTAATCGAGAATACCGACTTACTCTCTTTTAGAAAAATTATTGATACGAAATCTATTCTTATTATCAATCTTGCTAAAGGACAAGTCGGGGCTGATGTTGCCAATATGCTTGGTGGCTTATTGCTGACTTCCCTTTCTTCGGCTTTCTTTTCAAGAATTGATATGCTAGAAGAAAAACGTGTTCCCCATTATTTATACATTGACGAGTTTCAAACCATATCATCAACAGAACTTATTGCTGAACTACTAGCACAGGTACGAAAATTTAAAATCGGGCTTATCCTTGCCAATCAATTTTTACATCAGCTCGATAGTGAAGTTCGAGCGAGTATTCTTGGAAATGTCGGAACACTCATTGCCTTTAGACTTGGAATTACAGATGCCAAACTCATGGCTAAAGAGTTTTACCCTGTATTTTCTACTGAAGATTTTACAGCTCTGCCCAATTACTCCATTTACCTTAAACTGATGATTGATGGGAAGCCCTCCCTGCCTTTTAGTGCAGACACCATTTTATAAGGTTATAATCCCCCCTTCTATCTTCTATGCCCAAAACTCCAATATCCTATTACGGAGGAAAACAAAATATGCTTAAAGAAATTCTACCAAGAATCCCTAAGCATAAAATATATACGGAAGCCTTTTTTGGAGGTGGTGCAGTCTTTTTTGCTAAAGACCCTGTTCCATCTGAGACCATTAATGACACCAATAATATGGTCGTTAACTTTTATAAGGTTCTAAAATCTGATTTTAAAGGCTTGGTATCTAAAATTGAATCGACTTTATTTTCTCGTGCTTCATATTCTGTAGCTCATACCATTTATAAAATGCCTCATCTGTTTAATACACTACAGCAGGCATGGGCGTTTTATATCGCAACCAATATGGGATTCTCCTGTAAGGTCGGCTCTTGGGGCTATGATAAATATGGTAAGCGAGCAAAATCCTTTCTAAACAAAAAGATAAAATTCTCTTTTGATTTGGCACTACGTTTAAAACATGCTCAGATTGAAAATAACGATGCGATTTCTGTTATTAACTCAAGAGATACAGTCGATTCTTTTCACTATGTAGATCCTCCATATATTGATTCTAACCAAGGACACTATGGGGGTTACAGCAAACAAGACTATATCAAGCTTTTAGAATGTCTTTCTAAAGTAAAAGGAAAATTCCTTTTATCATCCTATCCAAGTGATATTCTTACAGAATTTATAGCTAAGAATAAATGGCATACCCTACACTTTGAAAAACCACTATCGGCTCAAAAAGCAAATGCAGGAAAATCACGAGATAGAAAGGTTGAAGTTTTAACAGCCAACTATCCACTACATATATCCAAGTAATTTTTTTAACCTAAAATTTTTAAAATGAGTACAACTTATTCAAACAAAGTGGTAGCTACATACATGGCTATACTTTACAACCACAGAGACGGCCTAGGCATTCATGGTATTACTTCCAAAGATGGAGGGTATAAAACGATTGAAATCGCTATAGCAAAACAGGAGAATACACCCTATGAGTATGTTCCTGAAAATCTAAAAGGGTTCACTTTAGACCACATTCACACCTTAAACAAAGATGAATCCTTTAAACCCTTTTGGCTGGAGATTAAAAGTTCAATCCGTATTTGGGATACACAGATGATGCGGTTTATTATCACTCAGGGCTTATCTCTTGAAAAAGTAATCGTTGCTGAATTAGAAAATCGAGGTGCTCTTACAAGAGTACAGAAACAATAACCTTTAAAACCATATTTTATGGACAACTTAACACGCAATCAAATCATACGTCATTATTTGAAACAATACCTTTCGACTTTAAAAAATCAAAATCGTTCTAAGTCTGATTTTGCTTATGACTTCTTTACACGCACTGAATTACATGAGCTAAGAACACATTTTAATTATCCATTTGATAAACTAATTTCGGATACGGACATACTCACTTTTGCTTTATCTTCTTGGAAACAAGAGCAGGAATTAAGCGAAAACCCAAACGAAGACTATCTAAAAGATATAGTACATCAGCTGGGTTTGTACGGACATTATCTTGATACCAAGTTTATCAAACACTGGGATGAGTATGATTACTCCAATTTTAACGCACTAAAAATTAAAAGTGGAAAAGCGAAATACGCCTATGCCATTTTTACAAGTGATGTTAAAAAGCAGGATATAGACGATGTGTGCTCATTACCGATTCGGTGGTTTAACACTTTAGATACAGCTCAAAGAAAAAAAGAAGAACTTATGGCTGATCGTGGGTTTAACGATGAAGAGCTTAAAATCTATCAAGATTTAAGACCCATATAGTATTAACCTTTAAAAACAAACAATGATGAAAAAAGTAAACATGATTGATTCGCTCATTGAAAATATCAAAACAGACCAAAATCTTTTAGCTGAGGTTGATATTCAAATTGAAAAAGCAAAACAAGAGAAAAAAGACATTCAAGATAGACTCAAGGAATGTTACTCGGATTTACAAGTCTTTGTAAAATACATGGACGACCAGCAGAAAGCTAAACTCGAAGATTTAGGATTGGATTCCAAAACGACAAAAGCACGAGCAGTTAATACTGTAGCTGAAGTGGCTTTTGATATTTTGATGAAAACCAAAGATTACAAGCTTACAAATGAAGCTTGGCATGAAGCTTTCCTTAAAACATTACCTAAGGAAAATACCCCTATCTCTTATACCGCTTTTAATATCAAATGTCGCTCTTTGTTTAACACAAATAGGGTCGTGAGAACAAAAGGAAATGATCCTAAAAGTTCTAAAGACGATATGATTTCAGTAAATTGAAAACCGATGACTGACATTAAGGAAATAGCTAAAACACAACACAAGTAAAGCTAAAAACGCACAGAATTCTCTGTGCGTTTTTTCATAGTTTAAAATTAAGACAATGTGCTAAGTTAGACGTATATACTCTAGTCCTATTATTTATTGACTACAATTACCATCAACTAAATTTTGTAGCGTTGGATTATATAGATTGCTGTAAACAGTATAACCTCCTGATATTCCATTATTAGAAATTAAATTGTTTAAACCGCAAAAATCACTTAATTGACCGTTCTGTGTTATCCATAAATCATTAACCGTTGTAAGATTTGATAGACTGCTTATATTTAATAAATTTTGATTGGACATAATTTCAAAATTCATAGAAGAGGTTAATTCTGTAAGAGTTAACATATTTAATCCGCTATTTTGAACAATTGAAACATTACCCATTGTTTGTATATTATGTAAACCATAAAGATTTGATAAACCATCACAATTATAAACCTGTAGGTTGGAAATATTTATTAGATTTGATAACTGAGATATATCACTTAGACTACTATTATTGACTAAATCTAAACCTCCATTAATTAAATTAACACTACCTAAACCATTGAGAGATGTTAATTCTGTATTTTCAATTCTTAAACCATTTCCCATACCATCACCGTTAATTGAGGTTAAACTGCTTAATCCGCTTAAATCGTTAATATTGTTTGTATTTCCTTGTTCACCAATAAATAAGTATCCATCTATTATGGTGTAGTTGTCAGATGCAAAAATATTTACTTCTTGTTGCGTTGTTAAAGTAACATTTCCATTGAAAGTACTTGAGTTACTATTATATTCAAGGTAATCTTGCACATTTTCAAGCACAGATAAATCCTTCATTAAGTTCAAATGAACATCAACTCCAGTTTCATCAATTGGGAATTTAATAGGGAACCCTAAAGAATTATTATTGCTAATTCCAAGTGCACTTGTTTCTTTAACTACACCATCATGAACTTCATTATTAAAGACATAGTTTAAAAGTAAATTATCAGCACCAAATTGTCCATATCCACTAATTGCATAATAACTTGTTTCAGCATTTGGGTTAGAGTTTAAATCATTTAGAAAATCTGAATTAGGAATCATGTCAGATACTCCTTGCGTTATATTGTTGTAAGAAATAGGATTGGAAATATTATAACTATTAATTATATCTAAATCATCTAACAAAACAAAAGCCCCCATTAGATGACGAAAAGCTGCAAATGGAGAGCCTTGATGTGGCGTTCCCAAGGTAACAAGTCTATCTACATAATCACTAGCACTGTGATTTTCTATTGCAGACCTTGAAACTAAACCTCCCATACTATGAGAAACAATATCAATATTCATTCCTTGATTCAAATATGCATCTATTGCATTTGCTAAATCCAATCCATTTTCATCAATATTATCCTTAGAATCATATCCAAATGTTAAAATTTGATCATAGAAACCTTGATTTTGAAAAAAAGGAATAGCAACCTCCCAAGTCCCAGATGGATTTCCGGTCCAACCATGTACAAATAAAAGAGTATTGCCATTGTTATTTAACACATTAGGTTCTGTAAAATTAAATTCATTATTGTTGTAAGTTACTATCTTGAGCCCTAGTTGCTCTGTTGGTGGTGGCATTTGCCACAAGTTAAGTCCGATTATTATAACTTCTCCTAGAACACTATTTTTTTTATTCAATGCTGAAGCATAATTTTCTTGGAAGTTAATTATATCTAAGGTAATGGATATTTCTAAGTCATTTACCTGATAAAATAATGGCATATAAGTTCCTTCTTGCAAGGCATAAAAACCCATATTATCTGCTTCCTGAAAATTATCAGGTATCGGAATTATTATTTCTGCTGATTTATTTAAACTATCAACAGGAATCCTCACAGTAAATGGTTCTCCTATTACAGAAAAATTTGGATTAGGTACAGAAGTTGGCTCATTACCTTGAACTCCAATAGTTACCTCAGTTTCATCTATTAATGCCCCCTCTGGAATTACAATTCTAAACTTTCCTTCAACTTGAACAGCTCCTCCACTTGAGGAAACTATCTCAGTTACTATATTTGAATTGTCTATTGGATTTTTATCATCGGATAGATTATCTTCCTTATGACAGCCAACAAAAAACAATACTAAAAATACTAAAAATAAATTTTTAATTTTCATCTGATTTGGTTTAAATCTTAACTACAAGTACTTGAGTTTTGAGCTAAAAAATTATAATATCATACACAACAGAACTTTATCAGAGAAGATAAATTAACATAAAAGTACAGAAAAAAAGCTAATTTATCCAAAAGAGAAGAAATTACCCTTTGCAAAATGAGTTTAGTTGGTAGAGAATTATTTCACATAACACTCATTTACAATCTATTATTTCAATACTGCATTAAACCATATCTACAATATTAGAGTAATTATACACTAGTGAACAAGAGGAAAATACTGTAACATAAGAAAAATCGTAATTATACAAATTGGTATTACAACGACATAGCCCCAATAAATGTATTTAGATTTTAACAAGCAAGTTGCTATGATAATACTTATAAATATGAATGGTATATAATGAGCGTATTCAAAACTTGAAAAAGTGCCAACTGCATCAACTCCACCAAATATAAAAACAAATGAAAGGAGAATCATGTAAAACAATACCATTGGATTATAGAAAGGGTTTGGTACAAAATATGAAATGGTATAAATTAAAATATTTAATAAAAAGGAAATAAGAATAGCTTGAAGTATTTTAGTCGAAATAAGCTTTTGGTATATATATATCATAATCAAATTATATCATTATAATATATTTATCAAGAGCTTATGTAATAACTAATTTGTGTACATATAAAAACCCACTCAAATTTTAAGATTTTTGTATTGGTTTAACTCCCTTTTTTGGGAACTGACCATCTTAAAATTTGAGTGGGTTTAAGTTTTAGACTCTCGGATAAATCCTCGCTTGGCAAGATAGCTTGTCACTCTGCGACACAAAAATTTACGCAGTTTAACACGCATCTTGCTGGGAATTTCCCAGACCCTTTTTTATGAAAATAATTGCTTTTTTATTTGCTTACTAACATAGAATGCATGTCACTACGTGACTCTTCGTTTACATGCCCTCTTGCTAGGGATTCCCTAGAACCCTTTACTCTGGAAATATTACATAACTTGGTTCTAAAGTAATAGTTTTATCCAATTTTGATAATTCCATTTTAATTTTAGAAATTTCCTGTATATATAATGTTTTATCAAAAGTGAATATAAAATTTTCATCATCTCGTTGAAAATTCCATAGCACACTAGAATTATTATGTTTCACTTCAATATATTGCCAGCCTCCAGAATCCGCAATACCTGATACTGATGTAAATATTAAGAACTCACCTGAACCCTTCATACTTTTCTCAAGTTCTTCAAATACTAATAAACTACCTTCAAGCCTATCACTTTTAAATAAGCTTAAATCTTCTATTTCTATATTTACAAAAACTGAATTAGAAAAGTTAATTCCATCTATATTTAAGTTCTCATCTTTATTTACTATCACCAAACTTAAAGCTATATTATAGTATTTCATATTTCTTATCTAGTAAAAAGAGGAAACTGAGTAGACTTCTCAGCATCCAATAAATTAATAATAACTCTTGATTCTCTAGTTGGAGTATCTTTAGTACTTATATTATAACCAAATGTTTTCTTATAAGTAACAGCATATGGAGTTCCATGATTATCTAAATGGACAACTATATCATCAGCATGTTTAACTGTTTGCATTCTAATTTTTTTGACATTTATATTCTCTCCATATTGTGTCCTACTCTTTGATGATTTATGGGGTCTACGGTTTCTATGTCTTTTATAAGCATGTGCCGAGATAAATTTATCAGCACTTTGAGCAAAATTCATTGTTGCCAAAGTGGTTCCTCCAGCTAACAAAGCACTCTCATCCATATTTAATTGTGCAGCATCACACCAACTACACTCTCCCATTCCCAAAGCAAATGCCGTCCTATGAACAGAAACAATATCTGTCCCTTCCAAGGTAATATTTGCCCAATTTCCATTCCTATTGGTAGGAGCCCAATCTGTTTGATATGCTACATTATATCTATACCTCTTCTCTCCCAATCCATCATTAACTAAAGATGTTGACTGGAAACTATAATTATCATTTTGGATAACTGGAGCAATTAACCCCTCTCCATCTCTTCCTTCTGTTAGTTCAAATTTAAGACTATAGTTTTCAACAGAACTGACCCCAGAACTATTTAATTCATCTACATATTCATTTGAATATGGACCATGTAAAGTTCCTCCACTATTTAAGTCATGAGCTTCTAAACCTTCTAGTTCGACAGAAGCAATGACCCTATTCTCACTGAATGCATAAGGCGAATTATGAGGGTATTCTGGTGCCAAAGGATCAACAGCAAAGAACCTACCAATTCTAGGGTCATGCATTCTGTACTTATAATTTACAGAATTACCTTCTCCTTTTATTTCGTCATCTTTTTCTTGCCCTTGAAAACCGTATCTATATTCATCTGTATCAAACTTACGCCCTGGCATTTGCATTCCAAAAGGGTAGTAATCTGA
>JBMYWP010000085.1:0-15463 GCA_049607525.1 Flavobacteriales bacterium | reverse complement strand
ACTAAAGTCGTCGCCTAAAGGCGAGGGATTTCCCCCCAGAATGATACATTAAGAAATAGCTTAATTTAATGGGATTATAAGATCCTTCAAGTTGCATGGCTACTGTAAAACCGAATGCAATAAGAAATGGAAATGTCATAATAACAGAACATCGATACAATACTTTTTTTAATGCAAAATATTCGAATACTCCAGAAATAATTAATGCAGGAAAAATAACATTTATGATGAGTAAATAGTGAAATTTATAAACTGAATTGTATATAAGATTCTGAAATTCAACCCATATTAAAGATATCATTAGTAATGCTTTAATGATCATTAATAAGGATAGTATAATTTTTATTGTTGTTTTATTCATTTAAGTAAATATCACAACCGAAGAAAAAAAACAAGTAATCTGAGAGGTATATCATATTCTATTACGATGATTGTTGGGTATTCTATTCAATACGAATAATACTTTTCTTTTCAATGTATGTTCGTTTATCGAAAGTAAAGTCGAAATAATTGGCATTTCCTTTTTCACCTTCTACTTTCATTTTCGTTCTTCCTATTTCAAGTTTATTTTTATCAAACGCTTTTAGTGTTAAGGTCGTATCAATATCTTTTTCAAAAATAAGATAGAGTGTTAATTGGTTGTTCGTACCACCTTCAGAGCCGTCTTCAATTGTGAACTTTCCTGTTTTTAGTCCTTTATTTAGGAGATCTTTAGAAATTATTATGTCGCAGTCCAGCGTTTTGTCAATACCTTCCGATACACCTTCAAAAAATTCGGCAGCTGTTTCACCAACTGCTTCTCCTCCTTTGTTTATGGTATCTTTTGTTGTATTTTTTATTCTGTCACACGAAATAAAAAGGATTGAAATAAGTGTGAGTAAGGTAATTATTGATTTCATGTTTTTTTTGATTAGTTGAAAAGGGTTGATGTTTTTAGTAAATATAGTCTTTTTATCAGTGTTTATTTTTTAGATGATAAGTTCTATCAATATTCTGTGAATAATTGTGATTGTGGAGTTTATATTTTTTTATGGTATAGCAATTTCACGACTCATTCTAAGAGTTTTCAGGTATGATAAGACAATTTCAAGGTCTGCTTTTCCAGTTTTCAGGTCTGTTAAGACGATTTCAAGGTCAGCTCTTACAGTTTTTAGGTTTGAAATGGCAATTTTACGATCCAAAATATGATCAAATGATTTTTTCTACGGCGATTTTTGGCTGTGAGAAGCTCATTGTAGTGCCCATTATTTCAAAGAAAATAACTCTATCCACTTGTTTTATAATAAAACATAAAACCCAAAGAGCTTCCAGACGTATATAAATTCGTTGGTAGTATACATTAAAATCTATATCCCACCCTTAGATGTAAATTACCAGAAGTTTCACTTTCGTTTTCGCTATAGCCAGCTTGTTTTGCAAATATATATTTGTATCCAATTCCTATTCCTACTTCATAAGTGAAATGAGGTCCAATATTTCGTCGTATTCCCCAAGTTGGTACAAAAGAAACATCACTTATTATACTAATATTATCCTTATTGGAAATAAGAAACCAATCTGGGTGATAACTCGTTTTTATTGAAATAAAATTACCACTATTGCCTTCAATATGACGAGACTTTTTAACCCTTTTTTTAAGGTTGTAATAATATCTTGGTTCTAGAGTGATCACTGGGGCCAATACTAAACCTGTACCTTTGTATAAATTACCTCCCCAAGTTTGACTGTCAAATCCAAATTCTGTTCTTAGAGCTATAGAATTTGACAATTTTGTCTCATTATGAGCCCAACCACCAAAAGCGCCCACCTGGATGCCGTAAGTAGATTCTTCGAGACTAATGTTTTGTGCTTTTGTTAAGAGATAAAATCCAAAAAAGAGGAAGATTGTTAATATTTTATTCATGTCATGTACTTTTGGCCTTAAGTATATTTATTCTGTAATAATTACTTTCTGTTTAACTCGTGACTCTGTAAAGAATCATTAAATAATTTTATGCAATTTTACGGGAAGTATATCAAATTCCAAAACAAAAAATCGACGGTTTCCAATGAAATAGGATAAAGTTTATGATTTCAGCTAATGGATGCGTAATCAGCATGAACACTAAGACAAGAGCAATAACCTTTGATGTTACTAAAATCTTTCGTTCTCCCAAATATTTTACATTATGATTCATAAGGTTATCTGTTTAAAGACTAAGAATCTACTTTCTCCTCGATTTTCTTCTTCTTGCAGCGGGTGGGTTATAATTTACTATGGGCGTGTTTAGTTTTTCACTTAATATTTTAATTAATCTCTGAGCTTCTTGAGAATCTTGTACTTCGAAAATTAAACGTCGTTTTGAATGGCTTTCATTCAAACCAAATACTTGGTAAGACCTTCCCGCATGAACACTATCTATAGGATCTCCTGTTTCGTTTTCTTCTTTATATGTGAATTTAAGAATGGTTAGACCTGCAAATTTTGATGGAAGTTTTTCTGATTTTAATGTTTTTCCAAACAACTGATAGACCTTGGACAATTCATTCTTAGTAATTTGAACACCAATTTTCATAAAGAACAGTAGTCCAGCAATTATAGATAATAAACCGGGAAGCATGGCAAAGAAGTCCTCAAATAAAAATTCTTCACCTTCAATAGGCTTTAGTAGAAATAAGAACAAATAGAGAAATCCATCAATGTCCCACGAAAGTAATGCAATGGAAATAGAAGCAAATATGATTTTTTGTTTTTTTGTACTTTGATATATTATTTCGTTCATATTGTATTAATTATTCTGTTGGTGTTAAGACAAAAGTCATTAGGGAATTCAAAATGCAAAATATTAATTCACCTTCACAACCTTTAATAAGAATGGGCTTTCGGACATTAAAAAATGAATGCCATTAGGTTTTTCAATGATTTGAAAGTTTACAATATTCTTACCTACACGGATTTCTTGTTTTTGATAATTGAGAGACCATGGTTGATTAGCCATCATTTCTACAAATTCGGTCATAAATCCTTTAGAGTCTTTTGCCAATTTAAAATCAAACTTGTTTTCAGTAAAAACAAGCTTCGAATTTATTAAAGCTGTTTTAAAAACAACCAGTTTCTCGTAAAAACCCTCAGGTTTTTCAAAATTTAATAGTTCTAGTTGAACTACTTCTTGAACCTTCCATGTGCCAATCAAATCTTTCATTTTTGTTTGGCTAAAAACATTTAAAGAGATAAGTAAAAGGCAAAGATTTATTAGATATTTCATAAAGTGTAATTTTATATTTTCAAATCAAATATAAAAAACATCATCAATAAAACATTTGAAACGAACAATAAATCCTCAAATATTAATTCCTTTTAAAAATAATAAAGTAAATTCTTAATTTGAAACTTGTTAATATTGTTATTCATGCAAAAAAACATAACCATTAACCTAATCATATCCTCCTCCAAGTTTTGATATGCTTGGAAGCCCAAGAATTAAAACGTTCTAGATTTTCTTTTGGAGACATGCTTCTAAATATTTTTTTTGACCTGATATAATTTAAGAAAAAAGAAAGTATTACCTTTTAATACAAACAGTGCATAAAGTTATTTATGAGTCCTAAAACACCTCACTAACATGCATTCAAAAAAAAACAATACACAACTCTATATCAATAGATTAAACAAAAAAAACAACCATATCGAATCATTACTACAATATATCTTATTTATTATAGCACTAAACGAATAAAGAAAATAATAAACCATTATCATATTAATTTAGGTGTTCTATACATATGTTAAACATCTTTTAAATAATTTATTCTTCAAAATCTAAATAATTTAAAAGAATAATATCCGATTTATGATAAAATATTTATTGTTTTTAACCTTTTTAGCCTCTATTCAAGGCTTTAGTCAACAGTATTATTCCCAACAAATTGAGTTGGATTCTGTTTCTACTGAAAATTCAAGTATTATATCCTATCATTTGGATATTGATAACGATGGTACAAAAGAAATTTTACTCAACATTTATGGAGCAGGTTTGGTCTGGTATGAAAATATTTTAGATCAAACATCCTATCATAAAATTTCCAATTCAGATATGGAAAATTCGTCAATGAAACACGATTCGGATCTTTCATTTAAAGATATAGATGGTGATGGATTAAAAGATCTTGCCTATGTATATGACAACAAAGTAAAATATCAAAAAAATCTAAACAATGGTGTTTTTCAAGAGCCTACTTTATTATTAGACCTGGCTAATATATATACTGATATAAACACACATTCCTTTTTTAAGTTTAGTGCTCTCGATGTTGAGGATATTAACGACGATGGAATGAATGATATAATAATTGGTTTGCAAAATCAAGTAATTATAGCCAAAAAAACATTGAATAACACCTATCAGGATTCTTTAATATTTGTAGACAATGCATCATATTTACAACCTACAAATATTGAAAAAATTGTTATAGAAGACGTTAATAATGACGGATTAAAAGATATTATTGTTACCGCTGAAGGAAATAAATATGCACGAGTTCATAAACAAACAAGTGTATTTGAATATGACACTTTAGAAATTTCAGATGAATTTTCGAGTTATAAATTAACATCAAACTTCTTGATGACAGATTTTGATGAAGATTCAGAGATCGAACTTCTTGGAATATTTGTTAATAAATTTAATCAATTTACTGTTGGCTCTTTAGATTTTACAAATGGTACCTCAATTGATCCGTCAATAATTTACAATCAAAATGATTTACTACATATTAGTTATGTAGATATAATTGGAGATGGTAAAAAAGATATTTATGTAAATAGTAATCAGCCAGTGGTTCTAGAAAATACAGGACAAGGTCAATTTTCGGATCCGGTAGATATGGTTTCAATAAATTCAATTCATTTTCCAATGAGCCGTTTCTATAACGCTATTTTTCAAGATTTAGATTCTGATGGAGATAAAGATATCTTACACTTACGTTCACCAGGATTTCCTGCAGTTGAACAAATTATTTTTCGAGAGAATGTAGCTATAACAAACTACAATTTAAGCTTCGATACTATTTTTGTATGCAATAGTTCTTATATTGTTCCATCTACAGGTGAAATTATTACAACCTCAACAACTTATGCCGACTCAGTATCTGTAGATTCGGTAAACATTGTAATGGTTCACTTTAAAAATCCGGACAACATACAATTAAATAAAGTTATTTGTGATGGTACCTATTTTACAGTTGGAGATTCTAACTATTATTCGGCTGGTATTTATGAAAACGTTTTAATCAACCAATACGGTTGCGATTCTACGGTTAGTTTAACTTTATCGACCACGCCAAATACCGTTTATAGCATAGATACTATTCATACTTCTTTATGTGGATATCCAATCAATCAACACATTTATACTACCGATACCATTTTTACAGACACCTTATCCAATGCATATGGTTGTGATAGCTTGGCGACGTATCACCTAACGTTTGATGAGCAGGTTGTTTCCGATGAGGATTATACGAAGATTAGTTTAGGATCTTTTGTTTCTCTACCTAAAACTTTACTGGCTGTAGATTTTGATGGCGATTCGGATATAGATGTTTTCTCAACATCTTCAGATCATAAACTAGTATATTTAGAAAATACAGGTAACGAACATTACAAACAAAAGACTATTTCAACATCGTTTACAAACATCAAAACCATGGAAACCTTCGATTATGGGAATGATGGAAAAAAAGATTTATTGTTAACCTTTGAAAACAATTGTTCTTTAGGTGTCATTTTAAATACAGGCTGTGGTTACATGGACCTCACTCTAAGCACTTGCATGTCTAACTATGCATTAGGAGACCTTGATAACAACGGAATAGTAGATGTTATAATAAGAGAGAATACATCGATTAGAACTTTATTTAATGGTCAGGAATATAAAAGTGTTCACTTTAATAATGGAAACATTGTATCTGTAGAAGATTATGACGGAAATGGAAATACCAACTTAATAGTACAAAAAGGTAATCTTTTAGATATATACGATTATTCATCAAAAAATTACACTTTACTGTATACCATTATATTAGAACTAAATTATTACAGAAAAATTGAATTAGCTGATATTGATAATGATGGTGATAAAGATGTTGTTTATATTGTGGAAGATCGTTTTGACAATTTCTTTTTAAAGGTTGCATTTTTAGAAAACAACCAAGTTCAAAATGTCGAAATTATTCAAGAAATATATCGAAATTATTCTTCACAATCTGCATTTCCACAAAAATTTGTTTTAGGAAAAATAGCCGGTTCATCTTATTATGATATTCTTGTATATAAAAATCAATACGGAAGTAGTACTGCTACCAATATTGTAGTTCATAAAAACATAGATGGACAAAACTTTGAGGACAGTACTTTGTTTACAAGATCTTCATTTGGATATTACCAACAAAAAATTGGCGATCTAAAAATAGTTGACCTCAACAATGATGGACAATCAGATATTCTGTATTCCTTAAATAATCATTCAGGAAGCTTAAGATCTTCGCTTATAAAAAGCTTATCAGTAAATGCTGATGGCAATTATACATCACAAGATATAGCCAACAACAGAGGTGTCAATTTTATTGTTAACTCTAACCATAGACAAATGCATGCTAAGTTTGGCCCTCAAGTAAATTCTTACATGAATGGTTATATTATTGATGTTGATGAGCAGGGAGGCGTAAAACTCAACTCAACATCAGTTTTTGATGAAAACTTTGCCGCTGGAACTACAATTCAATCCAGTCATAATGGAAGGCAAAATGAAGTTGATTATGATTTAGATGGCGATTTAGATATTATTGTCGGTTTTGTAACAGGAGAATTTCATCAATTTATAGAAAACCATGGTGACTATTATGAAGCACATGACCATTTACTAGGCTTAACCAATTTTGATTATGATGTAACCTTTGAAGATTATGATTTGGATGGAGATGCCGATATGATTATAGATAAAGGATTGGCTTGGCGACCTAACCTAGGGTCGAGTTATGGCGAAGTTCAAAACATTTATTCATGGACAAAACCAGGAAACGGTAAAGTATTAACCTTGGTTGATTTAGATATGGATGGAGACAAAGATGTTATTGTAGAACTACAATATATTAACTCTAATCAGAAAGTGGTTCAGATATATAATAATATAGGAAGTAACCAACTTGTTTATCATTCAGATTTAGAAGACCATAATTATTTAATGACCAAAGACTTTAATGCAGATGGAAATATAGATATGCTTTGCGACAATGTATGGTTAAAAAACAATGGAAACCTGTCTTTCGAATCCGTTGCGTATCCCAATTCTGTAACAAGGCCACAAGTGTTTAAAGACATCAATTACGATGGTTACGAAGATGTTTTATATCAGGATGGGTCAACCATTCTATGGGCTTTGGACGATGGAAGTCTCCAATATAGTTTTGGACAAAAGATCGTAACGACTGAGGAAGAATCTATCCAAGCTAAATTAAGTCTTCTGGATTTTGACAATGATGGCGATTTGGATGTTTTATCGATTGAACACAACAAGTCTTACATATATCATGCTCACAAAGAATTTGTGAATCTCTATGAAAACAAAACGGTAAAAACCTATTGTACATCTGGAACAAATTCAAATTTGTATGAGTGGATTAAAAAAGTGAATTTCAACCATGGAGATTTAGTTAAGAAGAGTGGGAAGGAAAATGATGGATATGGAGATTATACCCATAAGTCTCTTACGCTAAACATTGGCGATAATGTTTATGCCAAACTAAAACCTGGTTATAAAAACGGAGCCAAAAAACTCTATTGGCGTGTTTGGGTAGACTGGAACAACGATGGAGATTTTGACGACGCAGGAGAAAAGGTTTTACAGAAAAAAGGAAAGTATACGAGAACAGGTAACTTTACTGTTCCTTCACATGCTGTAACATCTCATTTAAGAATGAGAGTTGCCATGAAAAAAAATAAATTCCCAAAATCCTGCGGTATATTTGGAAGAGGTGAAGTAGAAGATTATACCATAAAAGTAGGTCTAAACACTTCAAACTTAAAACAAGCTCAAAATGAAAATCAGGAATTGGTAGAAAATGAAGATATTTTCGTAATAAACCCGGTAATGCAAGGTCAATTAATATTTGGTAAAATACAAAGAGAAGCAAAAGAAGATTTACAATTAACTATTGTAAACATCTTAGGACAGCCCATGAGCACTCATAATATTGCTTGGAAAGGGGCGGAAACTTCTTTCGAATTACCATCGGATCATCTAATACCTGGTGTGTACTTTATAAGAATAAATGGATCGAAAGATGATGTAGTGAAAATCATTGTTCTATAACACACTTATTAAATAAATACAAAAAGGGCTATTGAATTAATACTTCAAAAGCCCTTTTTGTATTTAAAAATGAAATCTGGCACAAGGTAATGGTATACATATGTGATTTATTTTTAATCAACAAAGCAAATAAAGCTTAAACTCTGTCCAGTCTACCTCTAGTTATAAGTGTAATTTATGTTTATTGTTATTCAATACCAAAAAATACCTTGGTTCATAACTCATAAAAAAAGCCATTATCCCAAATAAATGAGACAACGGCTTTGTATATAAAATCAGTTCATATTAATAAGTGAAACGAGTCACGAAAAAAACAACTCGTCACTCGTCACTAAAAGATATTCATCACAAAAAACAAACTAGTCACTAGTCACTAGTCACTAGTCACTAGTCACTAGTCACTACTAACTACTTTCTAAAAAAACTAATACTCCAAAGTTTCTCTTAACACCTTTTCCACTTTATCCGCATTCGGAATCATGGCATGTTCTAAGGTTGAGTTTAATGGAATAGCAGGAACATCTTCAGAACCAATTACGCGAATTGGAGCGTCAAGATATTCGAAGGCTACTTCTTGGATACGTCCTGCTAAACTTTGAGCAAACGAATTCCCTTTAGAATCTTCGGTTACAATAACCACTTTAGAATGTCTTTTTACTCTTTCAATAATTAATTCCTCATCTAAAGGTAAAAGAGTTCTTAAATCTAACGTTTCAACACGACCATCTAAGTTTTTAGATGCCGTTTTAGACCAGTACACTCCCATTCCGTAAGTAATGACTAAAACAGAATCTCCTGAATCTATTTTGGCTTCGTCTGCATTATAAGCAATACGTCCTTTTCCTAACGGGATAATATAATCTTCGTCTGGTTCAATACACATGGCATCTTCGGTTCCTTTTATTTTAGACCAGTATAATCCTTTATGTTCTAACATAACAACCGGATTTGGATCATAAAATGCCCCTTTCATCAATCCTTTTAAATCGGCACCGTTTGATGGGTAAACCACCTTGATTCCTTTTATAGATGTTAGGATAGATTCTACAGAAGAAGAATGGTAAGGACCACCACTACCGTAAGCTCCAATAGGTACACGAATAATAGTTTGTGCCGACCATTTACCATTCGATAAATAATACGAACGACTCAACTCTGTGAATAATTGATTCAATCCTGGCCAAATATAATCGGCAAACTGAACTTCTACAATAGGCTTACAACCTGCAACGGACATTCCTAATGTAGATCCGATAATAAAAGCTTCTTGAATTGGTGTATTAAATACACGGTCGCCTCCAAACTTTTGAGCCAGAGTAGCCGCTTCTCTAAATACGCCTCCTAAACGTCCACCAACATCTTGTCCGTAAAGTAAAGCTTCTGGGTGATTTGCTAATATTTCTTGAACTCCAAAAAGAGCACAGTCTACCATTAGCGTTTTATCTTTTCCTTCTCCTACTCTGTTTCCTTTTTCTTCGGTAACGGGAGATGGTGCATAAGCATGATTGAATAAATCTGTTGGAGAAGGTTCTTCAGCATTTTGAGCCGAATTTAAGTCAGACTCTACTGTTAATCGGCTTTCCGTTTCAATATCACTCAGTTTCTCTTCAGAAACACCAAGATCTAAAAGAAGAGTTCTTAATTTTGGTAACGGATCGCGTAAAGCATGCTCTTCTAAATCATCTCTATACCATTCTTTACGAACTCCAGAAGTATGATGACCCAATAAAGGCACTTTTGCATGAACCATAAATGATCTACGCTCTGTTCTTATTAAGTGTAATACTTCTTCTAAAGTTTCGAAAGATTCTTTAAAATCGGAACCATCAATTGTTCTTACTTCAATATTCTTAAATCCTTGAGCATAGAATGATGCATCGTTAGAACGGATTTCGCTTGCATGAGCAGAAATATCCCATTCGTTATCTTGTACTAAGAATAATAATGGAAAATTCTTTAATGAAGCCATATGTAAAGCTTCAGAAATTTCTCCCTCAGTCATGGCTGCATCACCAATAGAACAAACAACAATTGGTCTATCTTTACCTTCTGGTGTATCGAGTAAACCTTGCTCTTCCAAATATTGAATTCCCATAGCAACGCCAGCAGTAGGAATAGCTTGCATTCCTGTTGCCGAAGATTGATGTGGTATCTTTGGTTTGTCTTCTCTGTTTAAACTTGGGTGACAGTAATATGTACGTCCTCCAGAAAATGGATCATCTTTTTTAGCAAATAATTGCAACATGATTTCATAAGGCTTTAACCCCATCCCCAATAAAATTGAATCGTCTCTGTAATAAGGCGAAACATAATCTTGGTTGTTCAGTTGCATTCCTAAAGCCAATTGTATGGCTTCGTGTCCACGAGAAGTAGCATGAACATACTTACTCGTCACTTTTGCATTTTCTTCATAAATATCTGACATCGAACGAGCCGTTGTCATTAATTTATAGGCTTCTATAGCCTTGTTTATAAAGTTTGAATCAGACATGGTCTTAAACTTTTTTTTGTATCAGGTAGATTGTTACGTCTTTTATCAATATTTCCTCCTCCAATCAATTGGAGATCCATAGAGCTTTCAAAAAATGAACGATGCTCTTAGGCTGGATTCCCATTTTCTTGGGATAGTCATTCAATTAAGACAACAAAATACCTGTTCTATTTCTACTTCTTCTTAAACTTATTGATGGCGTTTCTGGTAAAATCAGACAATACTAATTTTCCACTCATGGCAGCTCTTTCAGCTAACAAAGTATCCCAGTTTTCACATCCTTCCCAAAAAATAGACTTCAACATGGTCATCGCTTCTGGATTAGATTTTGCCAATTTATTTGCCAACACTTCAATTGCAGAATCCATTTCTTCTACCGTATCAAAAATTTCGGCGTACAAACCTTTGTCCTTTGCCCATTGAGCCGTTTGCCATTCGGTAGCATCTATAGCCAATTGACTCATGGCCGATGTTCCTATTTTACGCTCAACAGCAGGTCCAACAACAAATGGTCCAATACCTACGGCAAGTTCCGATAATTTTACCGAAGCAAATTTCGTTGCAAAACAGTAGTCTACAGCCGAAGCCATTCCTACTCCTCCACCTACGGCTTTACCTTGCACACGACCAATAATTAATTTTGGACATTTACGAGCTGCATTTATGACATTGGCAAACCCCGAAAAGAAAACCTTTCCTTGGTCTAAATCTTCTATAGACATTAACTCATCAAAAGAAGCTCCTGCACAAAAAGCACGGTCTCCTGCCGATTTTAAGATAATAACCAAAACCTCTTCGTTGTTTCCTAAATCGGTAATGGTATTTGCCAATTTATTTAATACACGCCCAGGTAACGAATTACTTAATGGGTGATTAAACTCTATGGTTGCTATATTGTTTTGGATGCTAAAATTAACATCGCCTTGGTGTATTGCGTCGCTCATTTTACTAATTTAATATCGTTTTATCTTTCTCTAAAGTTACGTGTTTGTCTTTGAATAAATTTCCTAAAGCACGTTTAAATGCTTTTTTACTCATTTCAAACGTTTCGTATATATCATCGGGGCTCGATTTATCTGTAAACATCATCTCACCACCATTTTCTTCTAAGTAATCCAAAACCACTTGCATGTTTTCGTCTCTTACTTTCATTTTATTTAATTGGAGAATAATATCCAATTTTCCGTCTTCTCGAACTTGCTTTACATAAGCCTTTCGCTTTTGACCACGGTAAAGTTCTCCAAAAATTTGATCGTGATATAATAGTCCTTCGTAAACATCATTTACAATAACTTTTAGTCCCAATTCGGTTTCTGCAAGAACAGTAATATCAACTTCCTCATTCATGGCAAGCTGATCTTCATGTTCCGTAAAATATTTATGGTAATCTAAATGAGGAATAATTTCTCCAGAATCTTCATCGGTTTGTAAATAGAATACATAATCTTTATCGACATGCAAATCCATTTCATCTTCCTTTGTTTTATACAGTAAAAATGGCTTTCGTCCCCAGTCTAACAATACCCCTTTCGGGTGAATTCCCACAACTTCCAAAACTTGGAAAGAAGGAATGTTAAAATCGGGTAAACGACGGCTAGCGTATAAAGAACCTTTGTGAGACGTCCAAATAAAGAATTCGTAAGACTGACCTACTTCTACTGGAGCTTCATCTTCTGCCAAAAGACAGTTTATTATTTCGTGTTTTTCTGTTGTAAGTTGTAAGACTTTATCGTCGATACTTAAAACTTTTACTTTCTGAGTTGATTTCATGCTAGTCGCGATAAAATATGATTTGTTTTGTGGCTAGGTCTATTTCTTTAAAATAGTAACCCTCCGAATTAAAAGCGTAAAGGTCTTCGATGGTTTTGCAATGGTTTTGAATTACAAATCTGGCCATCATTCCTCTTGCTTTTTTTGCAAAGAAACTAATAATTTTATACTTGTCTGTTTTAAAATCTTTAAAAACAGGTGTCCAAATTTCTTCTTTTATTACCGATGTATCCACGGCTTTAAAATATTCGTTGGACGCACAGTTTAAAAGTATTTTAGATTTCGATGCTTTTAAATCTTTTTGAAGTTGTTTTCCAATACTTCCTTTCCAAAAATGATATAAATTACTTCCCTCGTCATTGGCCAAAGTAGTTCCCATTTCTAAACGATATGGTCTCATTACATCTAAAGGTTTCAATAAACCATATAGTCCAGATAAAATACGAAGGTGATTTTGTGCATTTTCTATTTCTTCAGAACTCAAACTATTGGCATCTAAACCTTGATAGGTATCGCCATTAAAACAAAACATAGCTGGTTTTGCATTGTTAATGGTATGAGATTTTTTCCAAGCTTGATTTCTATCGTAATTCAAATTAGAAAGTTTTTCACTCAAATGCATTAGTTTCCCAATGTCTTGAGGCGATTTTTCTTTTAAAATATTGGCAATACTTTCGGCTTGCTTTAAAAATTTAGGTTTTGTCCACCCTACTTCTTGAGTAAAAGGCTCTTCGTTTAAGTTTTTTGCTGGAGAAACAATGCAAATCATTGGTTATTCAATTTTGAATGTGCAAAATACGATTTTTGAATGAGAATTATTAGCTTTGATTTTTATATCCTATATTATATCTTAATTTTATTAAAATGAGGCTGAATCACATCTTTATAGCCATCGGTATTTTTTCATTTTCTGCCTTAGGTGCTTTGCGTTCTTGTGGGAGGATTGCAAAATCTGCAGATAAGGCGCATGATCTTTCTAGACTTCGAAAATTAAAATCGGTTAAGCCTGCTTTTAGCACAGAAAAAACAGCAAAAGCAATTTCAAATGTCAATCACCTCAATAATATCATTAATTTGATCAATGAGTCGGAAAATGGTAATCAAAACCATTTAGATTCTACCCTGGCTAAACTTAAATCGTTTAACATAACCCATACCACGCCAATAAAAGTTAAAGACATTAAAATTATTGGTGATTTAGCTTGTCACATACCCGTGGATTATAAATCGAGGTATTACTTTAATAGAAAAAAAGTATTGATGTATTGGAAAGCACCAAAAGCGATTCGAGTTTGTACAGTTCGGCTAAAAAGTAGAGATTACATGAATAGATGGTTTAAGAATCAGTATGGCATACATTATAAACTAAGAGGGTTTACTAACAAAAACAATGAATTACGCATCAGCTTTTATTTACAATCTCCAAAAAAAAATATCTATCAAATCTATTTTCAAGAAGACGGAGTTGATGCAAAAGATGAAATGCAAAGATTTAAGGATTTGGTATTGATGATCCATCAAATTCGTCCAAATAATGAACAATTCAAATAAACCAACCTCTTTTATAATTGTTTAGTTCTTTGAGTTTCCTTATTTTGTTGTGCAATCATAAAATATCCCTTTGAAAGGATCATAGGGATATTGAAGGACAAAAGTTAAACATCTCAGAACAATTGAATCTTGTAGATTCTAAAACCAAAAGGATGATATTACAAAATACAATTTCTCAAAAATAAAAGCAACCCCAATATTGAGGTTGCTTAAACATATGTATATAAGATATTAAAGGGGAAAATTTTCCTTTTCTATACAGTAAAACTACCCTATTATATTTATCTCTAATAAAATTTTCTACCTGTAGCTATTATTAAACGTTAGAAAACCAAATAGCCACCTCAAAATAATTTTAGTTTCGACGAAAAACACCTTTTTATCTTTTAATTCAATTTCACTAATTATATTCACCTATTTCTAGCCAAAAGGAACCTCCATGTCTTTCCACTGTTTTTAAATTTGGATGTTCCCAAATTGGATTTAAAATTTGTTTAAGCTCGTTATCCTCACTTACAAAGTAATTAGGCATTATGGTTTTATATTTTTTTGGATTACTCATGATCATTGCCGCCAATACATACTGCTCAGAATAGGCTCTATCGCACATAAATTGAGGATAATCATAGGGTATATAAATATCGTGAACATGTACGATAACACCTGGTTTTAATCTCGGAAGAATTTCTAAAAAACAAACCGTTACATCGGAATTTGGTAAACAGCGGTGAGAATTATCAATAAAAAGGATATCACCTTTTTCGAGGTTATCAAAAATAATATGATCTGATAAATTCTCTAAAGGTTTACGTATGACTTGATCTGCTAAATGATCTATATTTGCTCTCGGATAAGGATCTATAGATGTAATCTTTGTTTCTAACCCTCCATCTACAATGGCCTTTTTCACCACTTTAGTTGAATTTCCGGAACCGATTTCAACATACCTCTTTGGCTTTAATTTCCTCAAGAAACCATATAAGTTAATAATATCTAAGCCTGGCAAAAATTTATTGTTCCAAGCAGGTTGATTTTCGTCTTGTTCAACATCATTCAGTTTAATTTGATGAAAAACATCTTTATATTGAAGAAAATCTGAAAGTAGCTCCTGATAATCTGTTCTATTTTGATTTATTATGTCGTATAAAAGTGAATTGGGATTACTCCTTTCTCTAGGTTTAAACTGGACTTTATAATCTAAAAATACATTTTGAAATCTTGGATGTAAAAATCGATAAACGGATTTAATCAGATACCGTCCAGAAAAGTGTGTCTGAAAAAAAAAGTTTTCAATGGAATTTAC
>JBMYWP010000084.1:0-15573 GCA_049607525.1 Flavobacteriales bacterium | reverse complement strand
AAGATTTAGCCCCACTACAACACCCGAGAAAATGGAATCCTATCTTAAAAATATTTTATAAATCATCAAAATATGGAGTATGAAAAAATTGGAATTTTGGGATGCGGTTGGTTAGGAATGGAGCTTGCTAAGACGTGTATCCAGAGTGGATATTCTGTTTATGGTTCTACTTCCACTCCAGAAAAGTTATCCATAATTAAAAGTCATGGTATTATGCCATTTCTTGTTGATATCAATAATTCAAATGAAATAAGCCTTGATTTTTTTGATGTTGATGTTCTGATTGTTTGTATTACGTCTAAAAATATTGATGACTATAAAAATTTAATTCAAAGAATAGAAGAAACAAATTTATATCGGGTTATATTTATTAGCAGCACTTCGGTTTACCCGAATTTGAATAAAAATATGACCGAAGATGATGATGTTTTAGAAGGAAATCCTCTTGTTGAAATTGAAGCCCTTTTTCTAAATCACTCAAATATAAATGCAACCATATTAAGATTTGCAGGGCTTTTTGGTGGTGAAAGACATCCAGGGAAATGGTTTGCAAATAAACAAATTCCAAATCCGAATGGTTTTGTAAACATGGTGCATCGTAAAGATTGTATTGGAGTTATTTCTCAAGTTATTGAGAAAAACGCATGGAATGAAGTATTCAATGTGTGTTCAAACCATCATCCTACCAGAAAAGCATTTTACACCCAAGCTCGAAAAGCATTAGATTTGAATGAACCAACGTTTGGAGACGCCATTCAACAATCAAACAAAAACATTGACTCATCTAAAGTTCAGAACATTCTAGGTTACAAATTTCAAGTTGATGATCTGTTGAAGTTCGAATGGGAGTAGTGTGGAAGAGAGTTCTTTCAATAAAATGTCTTATACTTAAAGGAATTGTTTGTTGATTTTTTTGTATTTATCTTGGTTTACCTTAATTGAATTGGTGTAATATTATTCGACACCGACTTCAGTAAGTACAAAAAAAAGGCAAACTCAATCAAAATTATTTTGATTGAGTTTGCCTTTTTTAATAAATCTACATTTTCTTTAAATCCATATGACATACAGGACATTCTCCAGGTTTATCATAAGTTTTTTCACCTTCACATTTCATTGGGCAACTATACTGTTCAACGTGTTTTTCAATCTTTTTAGACGGCTTATTTTCACTTGTACACTGAATAAAAGTGAAAGATGAGAATGCAATCATACTCATGATAATTTGTTTTGTGATTTTCATAATATATAGTCTTAGTTTGATTTAATTTCTTCTTTAAAGCTTCCACATTTTAACATGGCAGCGCCCATATAAGGGTTTATTATTTGCTTTTCGGTACTCAACCATTCTCCTTCTTTATTATCCACCGCCATGGGGCAAGTGTGAATAAACAAGGTTTCTATTTGCAATTTTGAATGTTTAGAAAAGTAGATAATACTGTTCGATATTGGTTGGAAAATTCTCCTTGACTCAGTTATGTCTTCTGTATTATTAAAAGTTTTGATATGTTTTTTTAGTTCAGATATTTTTGTTGATAGTACAGTCGATTTTGAATTTAATTTTTGTCGTTTTAGTATTTTGGATAATTCCCTTCCGCTGGTTTGGGCCTTGGTTAAATCATCTTCGGTCAAGGCATCTTTTAAGGACAGGTATGCATTTAATATTTCAGAGAAATGGACTGACCAGTTTGAAAGGTCGGACAGTTCCATTTTTAATTCTTCAGCCTCTAACATTAAAGCTGTTTTTCCAGCATCAACATTCATCATACTAGGTTTTCCTGCTAATTGTGCGGCTGCATCTATACTGAATGTTCCGTTAATGGCAATTTCCTCACCAACTTTCAATCCCGATAAAATGACATAATGATCTCCAATTTCTTCACCAATCTGTACTTTTCTAAGTTCGAAAAACACACCGTTTTTGGTTTTGTTTTTTATATAAACAATCGATCGCTTTCCTGTCCACATCACAGCCGACTTAGGGACACTTATTCCTTGTTTTGATGTTGTTTTTGGATGTATAGAGCCTTGAATAAACATGCCAGGTTTAAATTTCCCCATTGTGTTTTTCAATACAACCCTTGCTTGAATTGTTCTAGATTTCTCGTTGACTACAGGATCTATAAAGCTAATATTTCCTTGGAATGTTTTTCCAGGGAACGAAGAGGCTGTAAATTCTATTTCTTCATTAGTTTTAACCCATGATATATCTTTTTCATAAACATCAAAGAGAGCCCAAACCGACTTTAAATTCGATATTTCGAATAAAGTCTGACCTTTTTTAATGTGTTCTCCAGAATTGACTCTTTTTTTCTGAATAACCCCATTTACATGAGATCGAATTGGGAAACTTTCAATCAACGTTTTCTGATTCAAAATTGTGTTGATTTGAGAGTTTGTGATATTCCAGTTTTTTAATTTTTCTTTTGCAATTTCTAACCATTCAGGATGCTCATCTTTGGATTTTTGAGCTTCTAACAATTCGTGTTGTGCCACGACTAAATCAGGCGAATATACTTGCGCAATGAGTTGTCCTTTCTTAACGTATTCACCTTCGTAAGTCAACTCCAATTCATCAATTCGCCCTTCTATTTCGGCTGTTATTGTTGTAATTCGTGTTTGATCAACGGCAATTTTTCCATTCAGTAATATCGATTTTTCTAAATCTTGTTCTTTTACAAATTGTGTGGTTACACTCGCCAATTGCATGGCCGTTGGAGACATCTGTATGGCATTGGCTATTTCTTTGTCATGGTTATTGTGACCTTGTTCTAAAACGGTTAAATCCATGGCACAAATTGGACAAAGACCAGGTTCGTTTGCTTTTATTTGAGGATGCATAGCACAGGTCCAAATGGTTTCTGTTTCCATTATTTCTGTCTTATTTTCAGTTTTGTGTTCATCTGAAGAAGAAAATAATGGACTTAATATAGATCCCAGAACTACACCTCCTGCAAGTATCGAAATATATTTTAGTGATTGTTTCATGAGCTTATTGTTTTACCGAATATGAATAGAACTCCATTTGAGCCTGAACAATATTAAGTTGTTTGAGTTTACTTAGTCGATTATATTTGACTTTCAAAATGTCTTTTTTAGTCTTTAAAATATCTTCGAATTTTAGTTTAAAGGTTTTGTATTCGAAATACTGAAGATTTAAAATTTGTTCATATTTCGAGAGCGTTGAGTTCAGCTGAACAATATCATTTATCAAGGATTGTGTTTCTAATTCTAAACTTGAAAATTGATTTTTTAGTTCTAAAACCATATGTTCTTTAGATAATTCAGCTTTTTCTAACATCAATTCAGCCGTTTTTATTTCAGCCTTATTTTTGCTTGAAGAAATAGGGATAGAAAGCTGGATTGTTGGCCAAAATGCATCATTTCCATTGTTCACAATTGTAGAGTTGGGAATCATTTCTATAATGGTGTAATCCAATCCTAAAGATAATTTTGGTTTGTTTTTCGCTTTTGAAAATTCAATACCAGACTGATTCATTTCTATATTTTCATCCAGTATTTTTATACTTGGATGCGATTCTAAATTAATTTTAGAATTAGAATTCTCGGATGTCGGCATTTTTAAAGGTTCAATTATGGAAATTTCCGTATCAAAAGAACGATGTAATTTGAAGTTAAAAGATTGTTTCTGTTTCTCCAATTCGAGCTGTAAACCTTTAATTTCAGAAATTAATTCATCTATCTCCAATTCAATACGGATCAAATCAATTTTTGATTGTTTCCCTTGTTCGTAACGGGTTTGGGCTTGTTTTTTATCGTCGTAAAGAAGTTTAAGATGTTCCTCTTTGATTTGGATACGTTCTTTAGCTTCTAAAAGTGAATAATAAATCGTTTTTATGTCTAGAAAAAGCGTCTGTTTTTTGGTCTCAAAAACGTGGTAATTCATTTGAGCGCGATGCTTTAAAACCTCTTTTTCTTTTGAAACTTGTCCAAACCATGGAACTTTTTGTCTCAATGAAAATTTCGATACCTGACTACCTAATCGAGTTTCTATGGGTTTGATAAAATATCCGAAACTGATGGTAGGATCTTGAATAACCGAAACCTTATCGATGTTTAATAAACTTATTTCAACATCGGCATAAGCCTTTTTTAAGGCTAAACTGTGTTCGGCTCCTAAGGTTAAAAACGAATCTAAACTTTGTCCGTTTAGGGTTTTAAAACATCCAAAAACAGAAAGAAGAATAATGACTTTTATATTTTTCATAGGGCTGTTTTTTTGAGTTTATATTCTTCTCGAAAGCTGTATAATACGGGTATTATAAAATACGTAATACAGGCTACAATCATTCCTCCAAAGGCTGGAATAGCCATGGGAATCATTATATCTGAACCTTTTCCGGTAGATGTTAAGATGGGTAGTAAAGCAATAATTGTTGAGGCAGAAGTCATAATTGCTGGTTTAATCCTTCTTTTTCCGGCGGTAATTACAGCTTCTTTTATTTCGTGTACTGTTTTAGGTTTTGATGATTTAAAACTCGAATCTAAATAAGATCCAATTAATACACCATCGTCCGTTGCTATTCCGAAAAGAGCAATAAATCCAACCCAAACGGCTACACTTAGATTAATGGTTTTCATTTGAAATAAATCTCGTAACGAGGTGTCAAATACATTAAAATTCATAAACCATTCTTGACCAAACAACCAAAACATAATAAATCCACCAGCAAAGGCCATGGCAATACCAGTGAACACCATAAGGCTTGTGGTTACAGACTTGAAAAGTAAATACAGAATCATGAAAATGATTAATAAAACCAAAGGCACAATCAAAGAAAGACGTTTTTCGGCACGAACTTGATTTTCATAATTTCCTGAAAATTTATAACTCACGCCGTTTGGTACTTTTAAGTCGCCTTGTTCTATTAAATGTTTAAAATGATCTTGAACATCGTTAACGACATCAATTTCAGATTTGTTGTGCATTTTGTCAAACAACACATAACCTACTAAAAAAGTTTCCTCACTTTTTATCATCTGAGGACCTTGTATATATTCAATATCCACGAGTTCCGATAAAGGAATTTGAGTGCCGTTTTTCAGATTGACATAAATATTTTTTAACGCTTCAGGATTATCTCTTAACTCACGTGGATACCGAACAGTTACCGGAAAACGTTGACGACCTTCTACCGTAGAAGTGACTTGTTTTCCTCCAATAGATGCTTCAATGGTGTTTTGAACCGTTTGAACAGATAATCCATATCTAGCAATAGCTTGTCGGTTTATATTAAGATGGATATAAGGTTTACCAACTATTCTATCGGCAAAAATGGCCTCTTTTTTTACAGACGGTATTTGTTTTAAAGCACGCTCTAATTCTTGTCCAAATTTATCTATTGTTTGCAAATCGGGACCATAAACTTTTATTCCCATTGGTGCGCGCATTCCGGTTTGAAGCATAATTAAACGCGTTTCTATAGGTTGTAGTTTGGGCGCAGATGTAACACCAGGTATTTTAGTGACTTTTACAATTTCGTTCCAAATGTCATCAGGATTTTGAATATGATCTCTCCAATTTCGAACGTATTCACCTTCTTCGTCTTCAATTAATAAATTAGAAGAAATGTTGGATTTAATAAATTCTTCTTGAGAAACCATTGTATTATCCGAAAGCATGAAGTTTCCATTTTCATGGACTTTATATTTCTGTTTTTGTCCGTTTGAATTTAGTACATATTCAGATTTATAGTTAACAATATTTTCATACATCGAAATAGGAGCAGGGTCCAATGCCGATTCAATTCTCCCCAGTTTTCCAACAGATAAATCAACTTCGGGAATATTCGCTAAAAGCATATCTAATTGTTGAATAACTTTTTTGTTTTCAGCCATTCCAGCGTGAGGCATAGAGCTTGGCATCAATAAAAAGGTTCCTTCATTTAAAGAGGGCATAAATTCTTTCCCCATTCCTGGGAATGTTTTTGATAGACTTTGCCACGAACTAGATTTCTCGATTTCCAAATTAACCAAATTCCCACTTTTCGCCATAAATCCAAAAGTAGTTTGAAATCCAAACCAGATATTTATTCCGAATAAGATTACCAAAAATGGAAGGATCAAGAAATAGGTTTTATGGTTTAAACACCATGTTAATATACGGGAGTAAAACTTTTCGAGTAAGAAAAATCCAAATAGTATTAAACTAACCAAAATGAAGACAAATAAAAAGTTAGTCCAAACAGGTTTATTGAAACCTAAAGGCATCCAATGAAGATTTAGGAACCACATAACACCAAAAAATACTAGTGCGATTCCTATTTTCTTAGATTTTATCCATTGCCATTTCGGGTTTGAAAACCATTGATTTTTCCATGATAGATATTGAAATATCCAAAATGATATAAGAATAAATCCAACAAAGTTATAGGCGAATACGAATGCGATTATACCCAGAATTAAAGCTGAAATAACTTTTATTTTCTCAGTGATTTTCAATTTGAATCCGAAAATCCAATTCGCTAAAGTGGGTAGAATAAATAAGGTGACTAAAAGTGCTGCAATAAGGGCAAATGTTTTGGTGTATGCCAAAGGTTGAAATAGTTTCCCCTCGGCTGCTTCGAGTGTAAATACAGGAATAAAACTAATAATAGTTGTAGAAACAGCAACAACTATAGCCGAACTTACCTCCGAAGAAGCCTGATAAATCAATTCTTTAAGGGGAATTTTCGTTTTATTGTTTTCAAGATGTTTGACAATATTCTCGGACAATACAATTCCTAAATCTATCATGGTACCAATAGCAATGGCAATTCCTGAAAGAGCAACGATATTGGCTTCAATATTAAAGAATTTCATCCCAATAAACACAAACAAAACCGAAATAGGCAGAATGCTCGATATTAATATGGAATTTTTTAAATTCAACATTAAAACGATAACTACAATAATGGTAATGATCATTTCTAAAGTCAAGGCTTCCTCTAAAGTACTTAAGGTTTCGGTGATGAGCTGAGATCTGTCGTAAAATGGAACGATAGTTAACTGGCTAACTTTTCCATTGGCCAATGTTTTGGTCGGTAAACCAGGAGAAATATCTTGTATTTTGGCTTTTATCCTTTGAATGACTTCCATCGGATTTGCACCGTATCGCGATATTACGACACCACCAACCACTTCTGCACCATCTTTATCCA
Source organism: Flavobacteriales bacterium (assembly GCA_049607525.1). GTDB lineage: Bacteria > Bacteroidota > Bacteroidia > Flavobacteriales > CAJXXR01 > JBMYYR01. The sequence goes on along the minus strand of JBMYWP010000084.1, from coordinate 8,413 downwards.
ATAATCCTCTTCGAGTTGCAGGTCCTAAATGAACTTTGGCAATGTCTTTTAAAAATACTGGTACGTCGTGGTTATATGCCACTGCTGTATTTTCTAAATCGCTAATCGATTTTATATAACCAATTCCTCGAACCAGATATTCGGCTCGATTAATTTCTATGGTTTTGGCGCCAACATCAGTATTGGATTCTTTTACCGCTTTTAATATGTGTTCTAAACCTATGTTATGGAGTTTAAGTAAATCGGGGTTAACATCAATTTGATATTCTTGAACATATCCTCCAATTGAGGACACTTCGGAAACTCCATTTACGGCGTTTAATCCGTATTTTACATAGAAGTCTTGAACGGTTCGTATTTCATGTAAATCCCAACCTCCAGTGGGATTTCCGTTTTGATCACGTCCCTCAATCGTATACCAAAATACTTGTCCAAGTGCGGTTGCATCTGGTCCTAAAGCTGGTTTTACACCATCTGGTAGTAAATTTGATGGTAATGAATTTAATTTTTCAAGAATTCGAGATCGAGACCAGTAAAACTCAATGTCTTCTTCGAAAATGATATAAATACTAGACACTCCAAAAATGGAGGAGCTTCGTATAGATTTTACACCAGGAATTCCTAATAATGATGTGGTTAATGGATATGTAATTTGATCGTCGATGTCTTGTGGCGATCTTCCCATCCATTTGGTATAAACTATTTGTTGATTTTCGCCAATATCCGGTAGAGCATCAACCGAAATGGAGTGGGAAGGTAGAAAATCAGGTTTCCATTGAAATGGAGATGAAATTAATCCCCAAACGACTAACACCATTAAAAAACTGATGGTTATTAGAGTGTTGTTTAGGAAAAAACGTATGATTTTATTAATCATGCTAACGTGTTTTTTTCAAAATATATAATAAATGAAACTTGCTCTATAAAATAATTATAGGGCTAATTGAGGTAAGTGGTTTTGAAAATAACCTTAAGTCGGTAGAACGGTAATCTGGCGCTAAGTCAATAAAATGATTTGTCAGATAAATTAATCCAATAGCTTTTGTTTTCTAACAATAGAAATGGGATAAATCCATCATAATCGGTTTATTATTAAATTCCTCAAAAAGAAATTTAATTGCACAGAAATAAGGTCTTAAATAAAGTTAAGGTTTTTCAAAACGGAATTTTGGCTCAAATAATATAAACCTGAAATAAAGATTGATAATTCCTACTGGGAGGAATAAAATCCGTGTAAAACGGTGTAGGTGATGGGGTTTGTAAATAAATTTCTTGCAAAAATATAGAAACCAAAGTCGCTATAGTTTGAGGTTGAATATTAACAAATTGTGGGGTATTTGAAAAATGATCATCGGTATCCAAATGTTGTAATTCGTTTTCACAACATTTATTTTTAATGAAATTTCCTTGAGCATTTTGGTCGTCACAAGATGAAACCGATGTATCCATACCACAATGCAAATTCTGGTGTTTGAATACTACCGAAGATTTCACAGCTTTTCCGCCACAGAAATGTGTTCCTAAGGCAAATCCAAAATTGCTTAGAAACATAAATATAGCGAGTAATATGGTGAAAATCGATTTCATGTTGGCACAAAGATATGGAAAATTGTACTGATGTTGGTTGCGGTAGTTTTACAGAGTTAATATTTTTTAACAAAGGGAAAGTTGGGAGAAGGTATTATTTCTATTCAGTATTTATGTAAACGAGTTGATTCATTTTATCCTCCTTCGTAAAGAGAGATGTAAAATAAGTCATCGATAGAATATTTGAAAATTTCAGTCAACAGTTTTATTAAAGTGTTGATTGTGTTTTGTGCATTATTGCCACAATCGAGCGAATAAATAAAATGATCATTTATGCTCTCCTCAGTTTTAAATGTTTTGTTAAAATATGATTTAATAAATGTCTGATATACATTGTCTTCTATTTTGAAATTTTCAGTATCAAAATTAAGGAGGATAACAAATTAAAGAATTTAGGAGGTCCAAAACAAAATTAATAATAGACCCAGTAAGAGATTTATATATGAAATCCTATATTCGTTATGAACGAATTATTGTTTAACTACAATGTTACATTTGTCTTATGAATTCAGCTTTCCAAACAAATGGCTCATAGAATTAGGTTACAAATATTAAATTCATCTAAACAACTTATTAGTAATCCTAAATCTGGTCAAATCGAATGGAATCTTGAGAAATTGAACTTGAAACATAGATATATCTTGTGTGGTAATTATAAAATTATTTACCGTATTCTGAATAGCCAAATCATAATAAATGATGTTTTTGATACTCGTCAACATCCCAGTAAAATGTATGATTTGAACAAGTTGTAAGGTGATTGTATATTGTTAGAATTTATTATTCATATTTTTTTAATTTTGATTATAATGAATGAAATAAAAGTAAAAATAAGTGAAGATGATAAAACTGTTGGCTATATAAAAATGCCCATAAACTCCAATGTAGATAAACGCATTCATAAAACCATAGAGATTCATGAATTGGTAGATGACTATAAAGGAGTAACTGTTTATTTTGACTTTAATGAAAACAATGAATTGTTAGGGATTGAGATTTCTGGAGATGGATGAATCCAGTTTTGATGTAATATCACTAAATGAAGGTTTTTCAACACCCCCAAGTAAGGAATTCCTCATTTTTTCAACTACATTTATGTTTTTAACAATAATTTTATTGATATGAGTGCGAAGTTTCTTTTTTCGGGTTTAATTTCGGTTTGTCTTTTATGGTCGTGTACAAAAGTGAAATACAAAACACCAACACTTTCCAAACATGAACAGGAATTGATTATGGATGGAAAGGATGATGAGGTTATGCGTGTTTTGCTTATTACAAACCCAAAAGATTCTGTTTTACTAAGAACAAAGAGTGTAAATTTTAATTTCCCAACAGATAAAAAATTAGCCGAAAAACTTTCAAAAAGAATGTTGGCAACAGTTACCGATTCGGCAACAATGGGTGTTGGAATTGCTGCCCCACAAGTTGGAGTTTTAAAAAACTTGATTTTGGTCCAACGGTTTGATAAAAAAGAAGAGCCTATTGAGGCATATTACAATCCGAAAATTACGTCGTATTCTAAATTAAAACAACCTTGTCTTGAAGGGTGTCTCTCTATCCCAAACAAAATGGATACCACTAGAAATAGAGCTTATGCTATTTTATTGGAATATGATGAACTCTCGGGGGTACATAAAACAGAAATGGTTGAAGATTTTACAGCTGTTATTTTTCAGCACGAAATAGATCATTTAAACGGGATATTGTTTCTAGATCATTTAGACGAAGAAATAAAAGCAGCCGAAGACTCTCTAAAACTTTCCCAACACAGAAACGGAAAATAAATGGAAATTCATAGACTGAAAAAACAATCGGAATTTGGTGTTTCTGTTAAAAGAATAGCTTATAAAAATCCTTACGATTTTTCGGTTTATCATAGACACGATTATTTTGAATTGTTTCTTTTTGAAACTGGTTTTGGAGGTATACAAAATATAGATTTTGAAACGTTTAAAATAAAATCAAAATCGATGTATTTTGTTGTTCCAGGTCAGGTTCATTTATTGAACCGAAAACAAAATGAAACTGGACACCTCATACAGTTTACCAAATCTTTTCTAGAGGTAAGTTTATACCCAGAAACATTAAATATTGATTATTTAATGAAACAATCTTCGGAAATAAGTCTTTCGGAGTCGCAATTCAATAAGATGCAAAGTTCAATAAATAAACTTAATGAATTCCAGAATTCAGAAGGTGAATATCATAAGCAGAAACTCAAGCATCAATTTGCTTTGTTTATTTATGAAATATTAGAATTGTTTAAATCAAACAATCTTCAAAGTGAAAATTTGGGAATTGCTGATCGTTTTTCGAAGCTAATAACGCAAGACGTTAATAAAGAAAGATCGGTTGTGTATTATGCTAATTTACTTGAAGTTTCTGTAAATAAATTGGCAAAAGAAACTAAAAAGGCTTTGGGCAAAACACCTCTAAAACTCATACATGAACATTTACTTTTAGAAATAAAACGCCAAATGATATTCGAAAATAAATCTCACAAAGAATTGGCATTTCATTTTTATTTTGATGATCTCAGTACATATAGTCGGTTTATTAAAAAGCAAACCAGTTTATCGCCAACAGAATTGAAAAAAGATTTGATGAAAATGGTCAAATCAAAGTAGAGAATCGTCAAGTTGTTCATTGAAAAAAGTGTAGAAGTTTGTTGTTCAACAAATAAACAACATCATGAAAACACTTTTTTTCGCATTTTCTTTACTTTCGGTAGCATCCATTGCTCAAATTAGAACTGCATCTACAACTGTAGGATCTGGAAACGAAATGGATATTGAAGTCACCATTAACGATTTTACCGGTGTTACAACCTTTGAGGTGAGTGGACCAAATTCTAAATGGTTTGCAGCGGCTTTTAACACAACAAACATGGTTGGTTATGCCAATGTTTATAACAACAATGGTGGAAATCCTGAAGAGTATAACATGGTTGGGAATGGAGCGCCAGTTATACATACATCTCAAGATTTAACGGGAATTGCAAGTTCTACTAGTTCAGGAACAAAAACGTTTACCTATTCTAGAAATAACACAACGTCAGATGCATTGGATTATACTTTTACCACAGCAACAACAACACTTAATATAGCTTATGCCATAGGTTCTGGACCAAATTTAACATATCACGGTCCGAACAGAGGTTCAGCAACACTCACATTTACTAATCCTTGTCCGCCTGCAACAGAAACCAACTTAGGTGGAGAGCAACTTTGTAATGGTGACATGGTTGAGGTTTTTGGAGAAATGGTAGGGCCGGGAGTTTATAAAGACACCCTGCGGTCTGTATTGGGATGTGACAGTGTTATTCGAACAAAAAGTGTTTCTTATTTCGAAACTGGAGCTTCGCTCTCTACAAATGGTATGCTTATTACAGATCTTCCATTTCATCCAACTCAATGGTATAGTTGCGATGGAGATACATTAATCACGGGAGAAACAGGGAGTGCTTTTACACCAACGGTACCAGGAGATTATGCTGTTATTACCTCTAAAGATTTTACAACACCAAGTTCTTGTTATGACACTAGTGCATGTATTACAGTATCGGCAGATGAATTAAATGTTTTAGAATTGAATGGTTCATTAATCTCTTATGAAATTAAAAATAAGCAATTAAAGATAAGTTTAGATGAAACCATTGCGTTTTACATTACTATCATCAATACAAGGGGACAAGGCTTAGATGTTTTTCAAAATATGAATCAAATTGATTTATCGCATTTAGATCCTTCAATTTACATTGTTTCTATACGTCAGAATGGAAAACAGATTTCGTTTAAAATTGCGCTATAGAAAGTAAATATTTTTAAAATTGTTATAGATAAACAAAAAGGTAAGTCAAGAAATTGGCTTGCCTTTTATTTTTTGATACCAAATCACCTCTTTATTTAATAATTTTATATACTTTAGAACGTTATAACACCATCCAAAATAAATAAGATTCAAAACTCATATGATCAAGAATATAACAATCAATACAATAACCGTATTAGTAGCATGTTTGTTTACTCACAATATGCAAGCTCAGGACAAATACCCAAGTCTTTTATGGGAAATTAGTGGAAATGGTTTGGAGAAATCGTCTTACTTATATGGAACCATGCATGTAAGTAGTAAACTAGCATTTCATTTAACAGATAACTTCTTTCAAAGTTTAGAAAATGTAGATATCGTAGCCTTAGAATCCGATCCTACACAATGGTTAAACGAGACAGAAGAGTCTGAAGATGCTCCAATGCTTTCTCCAAATCGATTTTATCGCCAGTTTCAGGATAAATATCTAGATAAATACAACTTGGCACGTCAATTGGCATCAGACCATGCCATGATAAATGGCCTTTTATATCGCTCAAATTCGGCGCTTCAAGATTTTCAGGAAGACACCTATTTAGATATGTTTATTTTTCAGGCAGGAAGTCGTTTTGGAAAGCCGATTGTTGGTCTCGAAAATTTTAAGGAGTCCCGTGAATTAGTAAAAACAGCTTATAAAGAAAAGGTTGTAAAAGAAGACCTTCCAAGCTGGTTAAACGAATTGTTAAAAGAGAAAAATTACGATATTATTCTTAGGGATTCTTACCGTAATAACAATTTAGATATGATTGATTCTTTAAATAATGGTTACTCGACAGAACATTATTTAGAGCATATGTTGTTTAAAAGAAACGACAATATGGTTGAGGTTTATGACAGTATAATAAACCTTGGGAAAACCATTTTTGCTGGTGTAGGAGCAGCTCACTTACCTGGTAAAAGAGGAATGATTGAAGGTTTTAGAGCCAAAGGATATACGGTTAAGCCAATAAAAGGGCCATGGACAAATAAAGGAAAAAGTGCTAAAAAGCGCATTGAAGACAAAAGAAAGGCTAGATCGTTTACGACTTATAAAAGTTCGGATGGATTTATTGAATTTGGAACGCCTACTGAAGTACATGAGATTTCTATATATAATAAAACCATGTATTTGGCACCCGATTTAACCAATGGGTCATACATTGCGGTTTCTAGAATGAAACTAAATGAATTTATTAAAGAAAAAGATCAAGATGTATTGGATTTTGAATCGATTGATAAAATTTTGATTGAATATATTCCAGGAAAAATAAAGTCTAAAAAGGATATTACTGTAAACGGAATAAAAGGTTTAGATATAAAAACAGAAACCAAAGCTGGAGACCATCATAGGTATTGTATTTTTAAAACACCAATGGAATTTATTATTGTAAAAATGGTTGGTAAAGGCGATTATGTTTTAAAAGAAAGTAATCAAGTGTTTGATAAAATAGCTTTTCATTATTCAAATAACTGGACGAATGTAACACCTGCTCAGGGTGGTTTTTCTGTCGAGGTTCCAAATTATTACTTTTTAGACAATAATGGCGAACATACCAAAAAGATAGGTAGTCCGTTTTTACAAGCTTACGACACAAAATCTGGTGCGTTTTTCTTTTTGAAGCAAAATGTTTTAAACGACAATATTTTTATTGAGAAAGACGAATTTGAATTGAAAAGAATTCAAGAGGTTTATTTTGAAGAATTGGACATTGAAGACTTTGAAATAAATGTTGAAAATAAAGATGGAAAAACATCTGTAGTTGGTGTTGGTAAGACCGAAAATAATACAAAAATTACTTTAAAAACAATCATAAAAGGTGCTCATTACTACATGTTGGGAGCTGTTAATGCACAAGATAAAGACATTGAAAAATATTTTAACTCTTTCCAATTTGAACCGATGATATATGGATCGGAAACGGAAGTTTTTGAAGATACGAACTTGTACTACACCGTAAATACCTATAAAAAGGCTGTTGATGAAAACAATAATTACCAATATTCAAAAGTAAAAGCAAACGAAACAGAGGTAAAAAGGCAAACGTTTAATGCAGTTTCTAAGCAGCAGGTATCGTTAAAATATCACAAATACAACAATTTCGACCAGTATGAACATATAGATTCTATTTGGCATGACATTGTTGAATATAAAAAAGAACTCACTCAAATTGTAGAAGATACAACAACGGGGCAATTGTCTAACGGAGATCCTTATTTGTCTATTATCATGTCAGATACGGCTTCGGATAGACGATTGAGATTTAAATATATTATTCACGGTGGAGTTCAATATAAATTGAGCACGGTTATGGATAAAGATGAAGTGGAAAAGGATGCTTTTGTAAATTCAATTTTCGATTCATTTTTACCAATGGACACCATGATTGGAGTATCACCAATGGATAAAAAAGCATCTGCATTTTTTGAAGTATTGTATTCGGAAAACGATAGTTTGAATGACCAAGCTTATGACCATTACCATGATGTATTATTTTTTGATGAAGATAAAAAACGTTTAATTGAAACCATTGAAAATTTCGATTTTGATGATGAACAAATGGATGTAAAAAAGAGCTTGATTACTTCTTTCTGTAAACTAGATAGCGACGACCGTTCTAAGTATTTAATAAAATGGTACAATACCTTCGAAGATAATGCCGATTTACAAATCCATATTTTAAAGCAGTTGTCTAAAGAAGGCGATAAAGCTTCTTATAAAACCATTGGTGGACTTCTAGAAACGGATATTCCATTGCCTTATAAAGAATACAAAATTACAAATCTGTTTTATACGTTAAATAAAAACCCAGAATTGGAGGAAGAAATTCTAAATGAAATTATGGGCTTATTGAGTATATCTGAATACCAAGAATCTGTTCTTGAAACGCTTTCTAAATTGCAAGAGGAAGAGATTGTGGATAAGCGCTACTTAAAAAAGTTTAAAAATCAATTTATTGCCATGGCAAAGGTTGAACTT
>JBMYWP010000083.1:0-15651 GCA_049607525.1 Flavobacteriales bacterium | reverse complement strand
TTTATTTCACTTTTATTTCTTTACATGAATTAACTTACTTATTATAGGTTGTTTGTACATTGAAATATTTCTGATTTTATTTTTGAGGTTACGAAAGCGATCTGTTATATTGTATAAGCACTCTTTATTAATAGGTGTTCTTTAGTTTGGGTTTATTGCAACTCCAGCCAAAAGCCACCTTGAGAACCGTATCATTTAGAGATGAAGTTAGACGAAAAACAACTTACTTATTAGCTAAACTTTGCTGAATCAGGGATTGTACATATTATACTTTAAAGTATTTTGCATGAAAAATAAACTTTAAATCACTCATTTTCTAATTCTCTCCATTATCAATTATCCTTTTGTATCTTTGCATCGCAAACAAAAGTAAATGAAGACAAAAACGCTTAAGAAAAATAAAATCAACGTTGTAACGCTTGGTTGTGCTAAAAATATATTCGATTCGGAAGTTATGATGAGCCAATTGAAGGCCAATGATTACGAAGTTGAACACGAATCGCAAAGTGAAGATTCGGCTATAGTTATTGTAAACACTTGTGGATTTATTGATAGTGCAAAAGAAGAATCTGTAAATACAATCATTCAATTTGCCGAAGCTAAAGAAGCTGGACTAATTGAAAAATTATTTGTTACAGGGTGTCTTTCGGAGCGTTATAAAGATGATTTAGAAAAGGAGATTCCAGATGTTGATAAATATTTCGGAACAAAAGACCTTCCTAAATTACTAAAGGTATTACGAGCCGATTATAAAAAAGAATTGGTAGGAGAGCGTTTATTGACAACGCCTTCTCACTATGCATATTTTAAAATTGCCGAAGGTTGTGATAGACCTTGTTCTTTTTGTGCAATTCCACTTATGCGAGGTAAACATGTTTCTACACCTATAGAACAATTGATTGAAAACGCTAAAAAGCTCGTGGCAAACGGAACAAAAGAAATTTTGCTTATTGCCCAAGATCTGACATTTTATGGTTTAGACTTATATAAAGAACGTAAGCTTGCCGAACTTTTAGATCGTCTTGCTCAAATTGAAGGTTTAGACTGGATTCGCTTACATTATGCTTACCCTGCAGGTTTCCCTATGGATGTTATTGATGTCATGAAAAAACACGATAACATTTGTAATTACCTCGATATGCCACTTCAACATGGTTCTACCAAGGTTCTTAAAGACATGCGACGTGGAATTACAAGAGAGAAAACGACCAAGTTGATTCAAGACATTAGAGCAAAAATTCCAGATATTGCCATTCGTACAACCTTAATTGCAGGATATCCAGGAGAAACTGAAGAAGACTTCGAGGAAATGATGCAATGGATTGAGGAAATGAAATTTGAACGTCTCGGTATTTTCCCTTATTCTCATGAAGAAAATACACACGCTTATAATTTTGAAGATAATGTTCCGGAAGATGTGAAACAAAAACGTGCGGAAGACGTTATGGAATTACAAGCAAGTATTTCTTGGGAGTTAAATCAGAAACGCGTTGGTAAAATATACAACGTATTGTTTGATAAAGTTGAAGAAGGTTATTTTGTAGGAAGAACTGAATTTGATTCTCCAGAAGTGGACAATGAAGTATTGGTTCCGGTTTCTGAAGAAAATCATGTAAGAATTGGAGATTTTGCCAAAGTAGAAATTACATCGGCAGATCATTACGATTTATACGGTAAGGTCATCCAATAAAAAATACAAAAAACCACTTATACACTTCATATTACAATGTGTTTAAGTGGTTTTTTTCTGAAAACGATATTAATTTAACCGTAAACCAAATAAAAATAAACTGTAAACTAACATCATTTATGAAACGAGGTAGAATCTTTCAATTTCTTTTATGTTTAATTTCTTTACAACTTTTTGCCCAAAAAGAATTTTTAAACGACATAGATACACACGATGAAGTTTACGACCAATATATTCATACTGCAAGGTTGCTAACAGCATATCCTGGTTATCAAAATATTAATACCGGACTCAATGTAGACATTACAGACCCGAGTTTAAATTTACTTCCTGTTTTTCCTTTAGGTAGTAATCTTGGTGTTCAACTGAGTTTTGATGACTTTAGCCCTGAGGACCGAAACTATGGTTACAGTATTTTATATTGTAATTACGACTGGACCATTTCATCCTTGACAGCAGCAGATTATCTAGATGGTTTTTCTGATGATATTATTCAGAATTATAATTTTTCGAATGCCACAAGGCAAAATTACCGACGCTTTGATATTGGTTTTCCGAATGATATGATGAAACCTCTGATTTCAGGTAACTATTTATTTGTAGTCTTTGATGACGATACCGAAGAAGTTGTACTCGTAAAACGTTTTGCAATTCATGAAACCTCTCAACAAGTGGCATCGGGAAGAGTAACGGTTGCATCTGCACCAGGAAAAAGATATACACACAATGAATTATCACTAGAAGTAAGAACAGGACAGTTAAAAAATTACTTCTTACCCGAAGAAATAAAAATAGTAGCACAACAAAATGGCCGTTGGGACAATGCGTTAATCAACATCCCCTATTCTAGATTAGATCGATCTACCATTTTTTACAATCAGCTGAACACAAATTTATTTGAAGCTGGTTCAGAATTCAGATCTTTTGACACCCGACTTTTACTAATGCAGGGCGAAGGTGTTGCAAGTGTACAACAGACAGACGACGATTATACCATCACATTAGCAACTGCAAAACCAAAGAAGAAAACCTTTTTCATTAATCAACTCGATATTAATGGTGGTTATCTAATAAGCCGATATAATAGTAGAAACTCAATATTGGAAGCCGATTATGCCAATGTTGATTTCTCTCTAGAATCTAAAAGTGGTAGGCTGAATGGTGATGTCTATATTTTAGGCGAATTGAATGATTGGAATCTAAATGAAAAATCGAAATTGGAATATAGACCTGAAACAGGTCTATACCAAAAACGATTAAGACTTAAACAAGGCTATTACAATTACGCATTTGTATTTAAACCAAATATAGATGGTGCTCAAGCAAGTTTTGAAATGTTTGAAGGAAATTTTTCGGAAGCTTCTAACCAATACCGCGTTTATGTTTACCAAAAAAACAATGGAATACCATTGCACGATAAACTTTTACAAGTATTAACTTTTGATATCAATAGATAAGATATGATTTTTGATGTACTCATCTTAGGCGGAGGCGTAGCTGGAATGTCGGCTGCTTTAATTTTCGGATCGGCAGAACACAAACCTTTTATGACAAATAAAACGGTAGGTATTATTCTACATCAAAAAGCGTCGTCTTTGCAAAATGCTTTGTTTAATAACGTACTTGGACTACCTGAAGGAAAACTTGGTCGTGATATTCTTGTGGAAGGTAAGACTCAATTATCTAAACTCTATCCGCATATTCAACAAATAGAAAAAGAAATGATTCTTAACGTTGAAAAGATGGAGGATCATATTTCTATTACAACAAACAAGAATAGCTATAAAGCTTTAAATGTTATTGTATGCACTGGGGCTAAACGCATGGAAATGGAAGGGTTAAAAACATATTCTACTTTACATCATAAACTTCCTAAAGCTAAAAATAGAATTATGCTTAAAAACAACGACTATAAAGTAGCAAATGGAATCTATGTAGCAGGAACATTATCTGGTGCCCGAAGTCAGTTTGCAATTGCTGCAGGAAGCGGAGCCGCCGTAGCTACAGATATTTTAACCGAGTGGAATGATGGACAAACGACCATGGTTCATGATAAAGTTTAGGTTAATTGAAACCAACATTTATTTCATTCATAAATATTTGTCTTAAATAATCTATTCCAAGGCACAATCAGCATTATAAAAATAAAAGAAGTCAAATAAATATAACGAAGCGTTAAGTTGGAATTTGGTAACAAAACGTGATTATAGTTGGAAGAATAATACAATTCTATGCCATATCCAACCTTATAATTCTCACAATTGCTTTTGCTCAATATAACCTTATGAATGTAAATTCCTGCTTTTATCTTAAGTGAACTTTCATGACCAGATCCTTTACAATTTATGTCTAATATCTCAAATCTTCTTTTTTTACCAGATTCAATCATTTCACATTCTATTCGATAATTATTTGCATAATATCCTAAAAACAGCAATGATACAAAGGCTAAAAAATACTTAAGCATTGTAAATCATTAGCAACTTTTAAGCCCCTGAATAAAATTAATAGATTCGGTATTAAAAATATCTGGTTCGTCTACGTTTACAACATGACCACACTTTTCAATAATATGCAAAAAAGAAGCTTTATGCGCTTTCACCACATTTTGTACACTAGGTAAAAACAAGTAGTCCTCTTCACCCATAATGTATAGTGTTGGAATGTTAATGTCTTTGAGACGAAAGAATTTGAGTAAAGGATTTAATTCTGATGTTAATTTAAACCATCGAATAAATTCTTTTTGATAGAGTTTTTTTGCTTCTGTTATGAATAAATTTCGAGAGGACTTGTGATTTTTCTTTGGCATGATCACAAATGCGAATAAACTATACAACCATAAATATGGCAAAATAGATTTAAAGGCCACACCCAATTTTATTAAAATTTGAGAACGCAAATTCATTTTTAATATAGCACCTCCCATGATCATACTCGAAATCCGATTGGGCTGCATCTCCGCCAACTGACGAATAATAATGGTTCCTAAAGAAATACCTACAAAATGAGATTTTTCTATTTTTAAATGATCTAATACCTCCATAACATCCTTAGTCACAACTTCAAATGTATATTTAGGCATACTTTTAATATCTAAATGTTTGGTTTTTGAACGTCCATGTCCACGTAGGTCAATTAACAAAACATTGAAATGCCTTTTAAACTCTCTTAGTTGTTTAAACCATATTGTAGAACTTCCACCTGCACCATGAATAAACGTGACCCATTCTGTACTATCATGATGTTTGTATGTGGTAAAATTCAGCATATTCGGTTTTAGAAATTTTAGTGAGTGGTGGCAAAAATACAACAACTTATCCTAAAAATAGAAAAGATTTGAAGACTTACCCTTATTTTGAGATAATTTAACGATAGATTGCTCATTTAACATTTGACATTTTCTATTTTTGTATAAATAGAAAAATACAACAAAGATGATTCAAACAATAATTCAAACACCCACTCCTCTACTTGAAAACAGTTTAAAATATTACGAAGCATTAAATTTTAATATCATTTCTAATTCAAACCCAATCATTGTTTCTGATGGTTTGGCGTTTATAGAAATCAATCCGAATAAATTTGCTCGATTAGGTCTAAAATTATATTCAAAATCTTGGGATAAGATTGTTGCAAAATTGCCAAAACACGTACCAATGCAACATATTAATGATGGGTATTTAATATCTGATGTTAGTGGATTATGGATTTATCTGATTGAAGGCGAATGTCCGGTGAAATTAAAACCAGAAACAAAATCGACTGGAATTCCAGGGCATTTTTCAGGAATCAGTATTGAATCTATTGATATGAACAAGTCTGTAGATTTATTAAAATCTCTTGGCTATAAAGAAGAAAACGGGCAAGTAGACCAAGGTTGGATTTCTTTAAAAAGAAAAGATGGATCTGTAATTAGTGTTATGAAACCAGGTATGTGTCCGCATATGTTCACAACGCCATCTCTAACTTACTTTAATGGAGATAAGAATATGGAAATCATTGAGAAAATAAAATCTCTAGACCTTCCAATTACAGAAAACATCACGTATTTTAATGAGAATAACGATGTCGACAATATCATTTTACACGACCCAGGACATTTGGGAGCCTTTTTGTTTAATGATTAATTGATCTTATAAATAATTAAAGCAGACTGTTCATTGACTTGGGCAGTCTGCTTTTTTTATGTGATATATTTGTTTTGTAAATACACTTCCTCCCCGCAACTAAAAGACAACCTTCCAAATAAATATCCTTCATAATTTTCTACAAGATTTCAATAAACTTGTTTATTATTTACAAGAGATGGAATTTCTTATTAGATGTTTATTATTTTTGTTTTCTCAAAATAAAACAGAATGAAAGCAATTATAGAACAAGCTTGGGAAAATCGTGAATTATTGAACGAAAAAACAACCCAAGATGCCATAAGACAAGTTGTTTCCGATTTAGATTTAGGAAAGCTACGTATTGCAGAACCTACAGAAAACGGTTGGCAAGTGAACGAATGGGTAAAAAAGGCTGTTGTCATGTATTTTCCGATTCAAAAAATGGAAACTATAGAAATGGATCCGTTCGAATTTCATGACAAAATACCATTAAAGAAAAACTACGCCGAGCTTGGAGTTCGTGTTGTGCCTCATGCTATTGCTCGTCACGGTGCATTTTTAGCAAAAGGTGTTATTATGATGCCTTCTTATGTAAATATTGGAGCTTATGTTGATTCGGGAACCATGGTAGATACATGGGCAACCGTAGGGTCTTGTGCTCAAATTGGTAAGAACGTTCACTTAAGTGGTGGAGTTGGTATTGGTGGTGTTTTAGAACCTTTACAAGCCGCGCCGGTAATTGTAGAAGACGACGCTTTTATTGGATCTAGAAGTATTGTGGTAGAAGGTGTGCGAATTGGTAAGGAAGCCGTTTTAGGAGCAAATGTTGTACTTACTGCATCTACAAAAATTATTGATGTTACCGGAGATACTCCAAAAGAGTACAAAGGTGAAGTTCCACCAAGGTCTGTTGTGATTCCAGGATCTTATACAAAATCTTTTCCAGCTGGAGATTTTCAAGTACCTTGCGCATTAATTATTGGTCAACGTAAAGAAAGTACAGACAAGAAAACTTCTCTAAACAATGCTTTAAGAGATTATTCTGTATCTGTATAAAACATTAAATTTATGATACAACGTATTCAAAGTATTTTACTTTTTATTTCGGCAATAACAACAGCGTGTTTTTTGTTTGTTTTCCCATATCAAACCACTGTAGAAGACGTACATGTTTTAGCCATGGATAACACCGTTCTACTTATTTTAGGTATTTTGAGCCTTCTTATAAGTATGGTAACTATATTCCTTTTTAAAGATCGTAAAAAACAAATTTTAATGAGTTCTGTAAACATGGGACTTATTCTTGCTACATGTGCATGGATTATTTACTCTATGTATCAGGTTCAAGATACGGTGAAAGATTACGGTTTGGGTATATACTTTATTGCCATTTCTTATATCCTAGTATCTTTTGCTAAAAAACAAATTCAGAAAGATCAAGACCTTATCGATTCTGTAGATCGTATTCGATAAAACTGTTTTTATCTTCTTACAAGCCCTATTTTATTTATAGAATAGGGCTTTTTTATTTTTACAAAACAATAATCTCTCTTAAAATTCATGTAAAAAAAACATTTCTTTTATTAATTTAAATTAAGTAACTTTATCAATACTAACCAAATACAATATAATCATGAATAAAACTTTACTCGCCTTTACTCTATTATTCAGTTCAGTATTATGCGCTCAAAATTGGGCACCTTTTCCATATGACTCAGTCTTTTTTGAAAATGCAACAACACATAAGGTCATGTTGCCTTTTGTAAAAATGTCGAACAACCAAACTATTCCAATTTACGCCCCGAGTTTTATAACTCAATCATTTGATATTGGGGATAACGCGATCAACAAGAAATTTAGAGCCAATGTAAAACCTTGGATGGGTGACGTTATACTAGATGATCAGAACATTACATTTGTTGGAGCTTTTAACGATACTGTTTCACTAAACTTAAACAACCTTTCTTCTTTAGACACCATTTCATATCATTTTAATTACATCAGTTTTGTGGATTCGTTAGAGCGCTCTATTCCCTATTATCTTCAAATAGAAAAAGTCATTGAAATAGATGCCACGAACTCCGATAGTCTTCTTGTTTTTCAATTTGCCGTTTTAGATAGCAATTTGAATATCACAGATAATTTTATTAGTTCATCCTCACCAATTGACCAAAACATTAATGGAAAGCAATTGGTTTACTCAAAAAACAAAGGAATTATTGAAACGCCAAGTTGGGGTATGTTTCCGTTTTGTTCTCAATATAAATTAGGCGATGGTTTCGAAAATACTATTGATTCCTTTCATTTTTCCAACCGAATACATCATTTGAATATTGGAGATGAAATTCATACACAAATCAAACATGTGAATATTCATCATTTAAATGACATCAATACTGAGTATCATAAATATGTTGTTACGAACTCTGTGCTTTCTTCAAATCAAGAATTTATATACAACACATTTGATGTTTGGAAAAGACACAGAAGGCTTTCTTCTGTTGTTGACACTACAACTTTTAGTCAATACTCCCGAACCGATACAATTGCATTAAATGAATCTTATAACAAACTACCAAACGGACTTATTGGAGAATGGAATGAAGATATTGGTTACTATTATCAAATAAGTAAATTTGGAAATAGACCTGGAGTTTTCAGGAATGAACATTCAGCAAGTGTTTATGTAACACCCGATACAATCAATAAGCAATATTTATTTGTCCCAGTTGGCCCTGGCTATTTCCATAGAACGGATTATTATCTCTTTGGTTTATCCTTAAAATTCTATTCGGTAGATCATGGATTTAGTCACACAAACTTCGAGCCTGTTTATTATAAGTTACAAGATCAAGAATGGGGGAATCCATATTCCGATCCATTTATTTTAGAAACACCAGAACATGAGAATCCGACCCAATACTATTTCACAAACAATAGCATACACTGGAAATCGGAGTTGAACATTACTAGTGCAAGAATTTATGATATACAAGGGAAAATAATTTCTGTACACCCTTCTGTTCTAGCTAATGATCAATTAAACATAAATTATCTTTCGTCTGGAACCTATTTCTTGATTCTACAATCCGATCAACAATCCGTAAACTATAAATTCACCAAACATTAAATCTTGCATTATGAAAAATCTACTACTCACTTTATTATTTGTAATTAGTTGGAATGTTCAAGCCCAAAACTGGGAACCTTTTCCTTACGATTCTGTGTTTTTTGAAAATACTGAACCTAACCAAATCATGTTACCTTTTATTAAAACAGCTGATAATCAAATTAAAGAAACTTTTAATAAAAGTATTATTGCCACAAGTTTTTATCCAGGAGTAAGTTCTCTAAGACAGATAAAAACAGAAATAAAGCCGTGGTTAGGAAACATGAATACAACTGGAAATACATTACAATTTATTGGGATGTTAAACGATACAATTACATTGAAACTAAATACCAATTCCTATATAGATACTTTGAAATTCAGATTTGATTATACACAAACTGTTGATAATATTGAAAAGGATAAACATGTTATTTACTATCTAGAAATAGATAAACAAACTCATTTAGATGTTTCAAATATGGATAGTATTTCAACCTATTACTTTAATATTTTAGATAGTAATTTTTCAAGTACCACCTGTTTTCTTAACTCTGAATTTGATTGTACTGAAACAATAGATGGAGACCATTTAATTATCTCTAAATCAAACGGAATTACAGACATTCCCAATTTAGGTATGTTTCCTTTTTGTAGACAATACAAGCTAGGAAAAACATTTAGTAGTGAAATTAGTAATTTTTCATTTGCCGATCGTATTCATAATGTTCAAATTGGAGACGAAATACATACAAAAGAGTTTAACCCAGGGTTAAACCATCTAAATGCCTATGAAAAAATGATTGTTACAAACACAAATTATTCTAGTACTTTGAACACAGTTATTAATACTTATGATGTTTGGAGAAGAGAAGAAAGAAGTCAATGGATGATGGGGATTTGGACGGATACAACTATCTTAAGTCAGTTTACTAGAATAGATACCATTAGTCTTAACCAAGATTATAATAAAATACCAGATGGTTTAAACGGTTCATGGTACACCAGTCCAGGATTTTATTATAAAACATCAGAATATGATGACTTACCTGCATTGTATCAAGAAAATTACAATAACGGGATGCCTTATTCTCAAGATACAATAAACAATACAATTACATTTAGGGGAGGAGTCATTGATGCTAATTCCAACAATTATTATTTCTACATTAATGGACTATCCTTACTTTTCTTTGATCACCATGAGAGTTGGTATATACACACTTATAAGCCAGTATATTTCAAAACCCAAACAAACGAATGGGGAGATCCTTATACAGATCCTTTTATACTAGAAACCCCAGAATATGAATCTCAAACAACATACTATATCAACAATAACAACTTATTTTGGCAATCGGAATTGGAAGTTAATAAAGCCCGAATTTATGATATCCAAGGAAAATTGGTTTCTGTTTACGATTCCTCTTCTAAGTCGGATCAAATAAATATAGAACACTTAACATCCGGAACTTATTTTCTCGTTTTAAAAAGCAATACAAATGCAGTCAACATAAAATTTGTGAAATAAGATATATATAGAACATATCGGTTTGTACACTATGTCAAACCGATATTTCTCATTTATTAAATGAACACAATATATAGTAATCATAACAACTCAACAATCTGACAACCAAACCTAGTCATTAATCCAAAATACAATAACATCTAAATATTATTAAATTATTATTGTTCAATAAACATTAAACATTATGCATAATTTACATCAAATATTAATAATAATTTGTCTTACAGTTTTTTCTTTTTGTGGATTTTCACAAACTTATATAGGAAACATAACATTAGCCTCTCAATCTCAGGTAAACAGTTTTGGATCTAATAACTATAGTCATATTGTTGGAGATTTAACCATTTCTGCTATTGGCTCCAATGTTACGGATCTGACCGCTCTTTCCTCTTTAACTCAAATAGATGGAAAATTAGCCGTGAGAGGTCAACAAATATTAACTTCTTTGACAGGATTACACAATATTGATACTGTAGAAGATTTAACGATTTACAGTAATAACGCAATCATAACCTTAACAGGACTAAATGGATTGGTTCATGTAAAAGATAATATATATATCGCTCAAAATTTAGATTTAATGGATTTATCTGGATTAAATAACTTAACGTATTGCGGAGAAAAATTATCAATTAGTTCCAACCCAGATTTAGCCTCTTTACATGGTTTAGAAAACTTAAATGAAAGTGGCAAAATAGACATTACTGGTTGTCATGATTTAACATCCGTATCAGCCATTAATGAGATTAATATATTAAAAGGTTTAGAAATAAATAGTAACAGCGAATTACAACTTCTACCTCATTTCCAGAATATTGATACAATTTATGGTAGTGTTAGAATTTCGTCTAATCCAGAATTAACCTCTTTTTCAGGCTTAGATAGTATTCAATATATAGATGGATACTTGAGCATCTCTAATAATCCACTTTTGCCAAATCTACATGGATTAGAGGCTCTCCAAGGTGTAAAAGCCTATTGTTTTGTTTCCTTCATGCACGGTTTGGAAAATTTAGAAGGATTCAATCAATTAAAATCAGTAGGATTCCTAGGAATAGGTAATAATCAAAACTTAATTTCCTTTGCTGGATTAGAACAACTGAAAGCCATTACAGGCGATAATTTAAACATTATGAACAATCAGAGTCTTACCTCTATTTCCTCCTTATCCAATTTATCAAGTACTGTAGGTGAAATTAATATTTTTAGTAATCTAAGTCTACAATCACTTTCAGGACTAGATAGTATAAATTATGTTACCAAAATAAATATCCAAGGAAACAGTGTATTAGCAGATTATTGCGCATTAAGCTATCTTGTTCATTTTGGCACCGTACAAGGAGATTTTCTTGTAAACAATAATCAATATAATCCTACTCAACAGGATTTATTAAATAATGAATGTGCTAATGGCGTAAGTATTTCTGAAATCAGTAATAATCTAGATCTGTACCCTAATCCATGTAAGAATGAATTTTGGATCTCGACGGAAACCTCCAAAACTCTTCAGATTAACATTAGAGATATTCAAGGTAAAGAAGTGTTTAAGACAAAGTATCTCACAAACCATCCTTTATCCATTCAATTAGAATCTGGAATATATTTCCTTCAGAGTATAGACGAAAACAATGTCATTTCAAACCAAAAATTGATTGTTGATTAAGTATATAAACCTCAGAAATTATTTTAAATCTCTGAGGTTTTTTTGTGTTTTAGTTAGAAATCAATTTTGAATTAAACTCAGGTTCTTTCTTCATTTTAAGAGTTAAAACGAATAAAAGAAAAGCACAAAGTACCGCCAATACAGTCATTAAACTCCAAGTGGTTTGGTAACCATAATCGTTTATCATTTGCATGCCCAAATTATGTCCAAAAATATGAGCAACCGAGAATGAAATTGAATACATGGCCATATAGGCACCTTGATTTCCTCGTTTTGCTCTCTCCATAGCAAAGGTGTTCGAAAAAGGAAAGGCAACCATTTCTCCAATGGTCATAAACAACATCCCAAGTATAATAATTGAAATACTAAAAGAAGCGTTGAGTACAATAATGCTAAATCCAGTTAAAATTGCACCAATCAACATTAAATACCCAATATTGAATTTCTTTTTCTCAACCCATTTTACCAATGGCATTTCGAGAATAAAAATAAGTGCTCCATTCATTCCCATTAATAGTCCAATTTCGGTTTCATTGAGCATGATTACTTCTTTATAATACAATGGTACCGTAGAAAAATATTGAAGAAATACTATCGCAAATAAGAACATGGCACCAAAAAAGATCCAAAACAATTTGTCTTTATATGGTGAAATCGGATTCTTAACGTCTATAACTTCTTTTTGTTCAATAACTTTTTTAGGATTTAATACCATCAAAATTAATAATCCAGCCAAAAAACAGGTCACACCATCAACCCAAAACAACCCTGAGTAAGACAAATAGGTTATAATAAGCCCACCTACTACTGGTCCCGCCGAGAATCCCAGATTTATAGCCAAACGAATAAGAGTAACCGATCGTGTTTTATTTACATCCTTACTGTAAGACGACACAGCAACAAACATAGCAGGACGGAAACAATCTGCGACAATCATTACAATAAACAATCCAATGCTAAAGCTTACAAAAGTGGATAAATACTGTAGAGCTACAAAAGAAATCCCTGTTAATAGCATACTTGCCAGCATGACTTTATAGTACCCAAACATATCAGTTAGCTTTCCTCCTAACCACGACCCGACTACAGATCCGAAGCCATAGGCTGTCATAATCCAACCTACTTCTTTTAAACTAAGATGGAGTCCTTGCGTTAAATACAATGATAAAAATGGTATTACCATTGTTCCAGCCCTATTTATTAAGGTGATGAGAGCCAACCACCATACTTCTATAGATAGACCACGAAATGTGTCTATATAATTTCTAAATAATGATTTCATTTTCTTTTGGTTGAATTTCTGTTACGAGGAACAGGCTAAATTGATAAATCTTAATAGGCCTTTTTAATATATCTCAAAAATAAAACAGCCCAACTAGAAAGTTGGGCTGTTTACATCAATATATTTTATAAGTACATTACAAATAAACATGACAGACCCTACTTTTGACTTCAAAAGTGACTTTTGTTCTACATTTATATGTTCTGTTATTAATCATCGGTAATAAATTGTTGATTTACTGATACAAAAGTATAAAAATATTTTAATTCGATATGCTCAACGACATAATTTTGTAAATTACTGAGTGAAATAATACCCAAATAGAATATGAAAACCATTATTATTGTCCTCCTCTTTATTCCTTATCTAGTGAAATCTCAATCGACTATTGTTCCTTATGAGGATAACTATTTATTTGGGTTTATGAATTTAGATACTCAAATAGTCATTACACCAAAGTATGTATTTGTAAGGCCTTTTGCAAAAAATGGTTTGGCCAAAGTACTCGAAGAAGATGGTCAGTTCGGATTTATAGACACCACAGGAAATTACGTCATTGAACCGCAATATAATTTAGCTTCAAGTTTTACAGATCATGGAAAAGCTGTGATCTACCAAAACGAGAGATACCATTTAATTGATAGCAGTGGTGATATTACCTTAACCTTTTCTCAAGATATTAATTATATCAATTTTGACCAGATGAATGACATTGGGTTTGTAGCAGGTTGTAAAGGATATATTGGAGATGCTTTTTATTCTTGGGATGGAGAAGTAATAATTCCACCTATAGAGGAATACAGGACTTTGAAATTCATAAATGAAAATATTATCAAAAGTATAATTACTCGAAATCCTAGTAACGATGGTTTTACTTTTACATATGAGACAGATTTCATAAATACAAAAGACAATAAAGAACAATGGACTAACATAACTGAATCTGAATGGGAGTGGCTTGGGGCAATTTCAACGCGAAGTTTCATAGCTTACAATAACAAGTATAACAGAGCAGATACGATCCGGTATGAAAGAAGGAGAAATAAAAAGCAAATAAATTTTAGGCTTAAAAATGATGAAAAAATTATCAAATACGATATATATTACAATAGATTTTTTAATTATAAATATGCATCAAAACGATTCGGTGATATTTACGCTTCCGAGTTCAACACAATTGAAACAACTATTCATTCAGAAACTATGAAGGTAAAAAATGATTCCATTTTTTTATACCCAAGTGAAAATTGGGAAGCTTTTTTACAAGATTACGGGCATTCCGCAAATCTGAAAATAGAATATTACTACAAAGGCAATTGGATATCACCATTTTATATACAAACAAGAGCAGCCTGCTTAAAAGGAGGAGCACGTTACTTTTGGAAACCAAGTGAAAATATAGGAATTAGAATAGAAAAGCCCAATCTTAACACAGGAAATATAACAACACAAGCAAGATTTTCAATAGACGTAATAAATGCACAAAACGATACGTTAAAAATGTATAGTGATCCATTTCCATATAAAGTATATGGAGGACTATTAGAACATCCCAAACCCTTTTTATTCCGGACTATGGTTTTACATTAATATTGTTAAGACTTTCCTAAGAAATTTAATTTGTTTGGTTTCTATTTTGACTGACTCTAATCTCTAAGTGTATCGATTAACCATCAACTGGAATAAAAACAAAGGTCATGAGACTAATAAAAAAGAATATTTATATAGTAGTCGTCTTGGTTAAAATAGAGTCCCTATGCTCTGGATCTCCATTTTTATGGAGAAAGAAGAGAATGGATATTTCAACAATGAATGCAAGAACACCCGAATAACCTCAGTAAGGCGATAGATTCAATGGAAGAGAAACTTACTAGCACATCATAAAAAAACTCATCACTCAAATCTCATAGTTCATCACTAAAAAAATTGACTACCACATCATAAAAAAACTAATCGCTAACCACTAACCACTAAAAAGATCTCATAGTTCATCACTAAAAAAAAGACCACCTCGTCAACTAAGTTGACACTCCTCCACGGGAGGAGAATGTTTTAGATGATCTCCAAAAAATATAAATTTTGGTTTAATTTGGTTAAGTTGAGTATTTAAACTGAAGTGAAACTTCCAATCATACTGCTTCCGAAGTGAAACTTCGGAAGAACTAAAACTAGTACTAGAAAAACCCACCAATTATTGTTCAATACAAATACTTATTTATACAATTCGAATTGGCATTTATGTAATTTGAACGTGCAACAGAGCAATT
>JBMYWP010000082.1:0-15676 GCA_049607525.1 Flavobacteriales bacterium | reverse complement strand
ACTTAAAATTATTCTCTCTTTTTTATTTTATTTAAAATCGTTTAGGACGGGATTGGTTTCAAATATTCATTGTACCCAATATTTTTGATTAATGATATGTATAATAAATTATTTATTTTAATTCAATAAGTATAAAATATCAAAGATGCCAACTAATTTACAAATACTACAAGTAATGAAAAAGATGCTTCACCTTCGGTTTTAGGTGTTTGAGATAAAAAGAAAGAATATTCTATTTGATAGGTGCATAGATTTGTGTCAAGGATAATTAATGATGTGAGTTCGATGTTTAAATTTATTAATTACCAATTTTTGATGCTTTGAGGTTTTGTGAGTGTTTTTCTACGTTTTACTATCTACATTGTATTAAAACAAAAGCCTAGCTATAATAATAGAAAGTTTGAGGAAACACTAGGTATCATATTCTATTGAGAATTAATTCATCATCGAATTCACATTTCTAATTTTTGTTATTTAACCCGAAAAAAAAATAGTATGAAAACCTTAAAATTAGTTTTATCAATCTCTCTTATGTTTATTTTGAGTATAAATGTTTTAGCTCAAGAAAAAGAATTATCGGCAGAACAAAAAACAAAAATGGAGGCACAGTTAAATGAGTATTTTAGTAAGTTAGATTTAACTGAGGATCAAAAACCAAAGTTCGAAGAAATAACAAAACGATATGGTCAGGAGATGATGGAATTAAAATCAGGTTCTCAAAGTAGAATGGAAAAGTATAAAGCTTACAAGGCCGTGAAAAGTAATAAGGACAAGGAAATGAAAGCATTGTTGTCTGAGAAACAATATGATGTTTATACTCAAGCCCAAAAAGATATGAAGAAGAAAATGAAAGAAAAACGCAAGAATAAAAGTTAATTGTTTACTTTTAGAATACGCTTAACTCTCAGGTATGAAAAACAAAAAATTAATCCTCATAATTTCCATTTGCTTCGCGCTTTTGGTTAATATACCTAGAATAAGTAGTTATTTTGGAGGTAGAAACAGTGCCCTTTTCGAAGTATCCTTTCTGGATATTTTGTTGAGGGTGTTTTTTTTGTTTGGATTTTGTTTTATGATCTTAAAGCTCAATATAATTTGGTTCAAAAAATGGTTTAATAAAAACAAGCAAACTAAAGCCTATATATTAAGTCTAATTATTTTTATTGTCTGGCTAAGAATTTTCAAGTCGGTTTATTTATTGTCTGTAGGAGAGGCTTTGTTTAATCCAAGATTAATTCATTTTGTATATGTTTTTATGCTCATTATATTACTCATTATAAGTAGAACCATTATACTAAGTAATCAATCTAAAAAAGATGCCGTAGAAAAGGAAAGGTTGAAAAAAAGAAATGTGGAATATGAGTTATCAAATTTGAAAAATCAGTTAAACCCACATTTTTTATTCAATTCCTTAAATACATTAACTTTATTGGTAAGGAATGATCCTGATTCCGCAGAGAAATTTATTGCAAAACTATCTATTCTTTACAGGAGTATGCTTCAAAGTAACGATGAGGATCTGGTGTTATTAAGTCAAGAAATAGATTTTTTAGAAAGCTATATTTATTTGTTAAAACAAAGGTTTAGAGAAAATTTTAATGTAGATATTAATATAGAAAATAAATTGTTTGAATTAGAAATACCCTCTCTTGCTCTTCAGTTATTAGTGGAGAATGCTTTGAAACATAACGAAATATCTAAAAGAAACCCTCTAACCGTTTATATTTACAATAAAGACAATACCTTGTTTGTGAAAAATAAGATTCAAAAAAGAAGAGGTGATATAGACAGTACAAAAACGGGATTATCCAATTTAAATGAAAGATTTAAACTTTTGTTAGGGCAATCATTAGAAGTGGTTAATCATCAAGATCAATTTACTGTAAAACTTCCATTATGATAAGAATTTTAATCATAGAAGACGAGATTTCTGCTGTAGAAAATCTGATTCATAAGTTAAATAAAACATCTCATCCAATTCGAATAGAAAAAATCATTGACACGGTTTCTGAAGCCGTGGATTATATTAATACTCAGCCCGAAATTGATTTAGCATTTGTAGATATTCATTTGGCTGATGGTAATTCATTTGAGATTTTTGATCAATGTAAAGTGAATATGCCGGTTATTTTCACAACTGCATTTGATCAATATGCCATAAAGGCTTTTAAAGTAAATAGTGTGGATTATTTGCTGAAACCACTAGATGATGATGAATTAAATCGGGCTATTTTAAAGTTCACTAAATTTCATGAACATAATAATATAGAAAACATAAAACAGGTCTTAAAACATTTGAATAAGAAGGAGTATAAATCGACTTATCTGATTCGAAAAGGCGACAAATTAGTAGCCTTACCTGTATCTAAAATAGCTTATTTTTTTATTGATTCTAATATTGTTTATGCTTATACATTTGAAAAAGAAAAAATGATGGTGGATAAAAAATTAGATGAAATAACGGCCGAATTGAACCCAAACACATTTTTTAGGGCGAACAGACAAGTTATTATTCACCGTTTAGCTTTTTCAGATTTGGAGTATTATTTTAATGGAAAAATGATTCTGAATCTCAATCCAAAGGGGCTTTCTCAAATAATTATTAGTAAAGCAAAAGTGCCCTTATTGAAAGACTGGATAAAACGTTGAAAATTAATGTAAATTATTGGTCGTTTTACATGGTGTTATGGTGGTTTCACAGATAAATTAAGTTCTATTTTCTTGTATAGATTATATCTTGTAATCAAAATAGACCAATATGGAAACTCAATTTCAAAAGCTTTTATTTCTTGTTTTTATTACCTTAATATCATTAGAAGTCATTTGGGTTATTATAACCAATAAAAAAAGTTATAATGTTAAAGATTCTTTTGCCAATTTTGCAATAATATTAATTGGTAGATTGTTGAAACCCATATCTGTGATATGGGCGTTGTTTATATTTAGTGTTGCAGAAGGATTTCAGTTATGGCAGATGCCTGTCAATATTTTAACCTTCATTATAACCTTTATTATTGTTGAATTTGTCTATTATTGGTACCACAGATTAAGTCATGAAATTCCGTTTTTATGGTCTATTCATCATACACATCATTCCAGTTTGTGGTTTAACTTAACAGCAGCCGGTCGTTTAAATTGGATCGGAAAATTCACAAGTGTATTGTTCTATTTACCATTAATATTAATCGGATTTAATTCAAACCTTGTTGTTTTGTCCTTGTCAGTAAGTTTATTCTACCAGTTTCTTTTACACACCGAATTTATAGGCAAAATTACTTTTTTAGAAGGACGATTTCTAAATACACCTTCAGCTCATCGAGTACACCATGGTTCTAATGAAAAGTATCTCGATAAAAACTATGGCGGTATGCTTATTATTTTCGACCGAATTTTTAATACATATGTACCCGAAACAGAACCTGTGAAATATGGAGTAACTACTGGTTTTATTAGTCACAACCCATTTGTTATTGTGTTTAAACCTGTTGTGGAATACGTGAAAAAAGCAGTGATGAATAAAAAGATGAAATGATTATTGCGTTGATGTTTAGCTTTTCGATATTTTGTATAACTTTTATCGTTTATTAATTATTATCCAAAGTATTGTAAATTATCAAAGTTGGTTGAAAATTGTGTTTTATATAAAACAAATGTAAATCTCGTTTTAATACAATCTTATTCCAAAGCGTAATTGTATAACAGGATAGATGTTTGTTTTTTCAATTCCTTCACCATCATTTAAATACATTGCTCCAAGACCTAAATCATAAAATAACAAATCGTCTTTCGAACAATAATTTTGTGTTCCATAAACTAAGCCAGGGGCAATCAATGTTTCATTTTCATCGAAATACACTGTTGTAAATAGGCCTGCATAACCGCCTTCAAAGAAAGTGGTTTCTGACGACTTTCTCACATAGTACCTATATTCCAATCCTGCAGTTGGAGGAACGTCAATACCACCAGTGCTACCAAATTTGATTCTTGGTTTTAAGGCAATTCTAATTGAAGAATGGCTTTTAGATGAAATTGGTATCTCTGTGTTTAGTTCAGGAATCAATATACTTAAACTGATATGTGTTGTTTTTTTCGTGAAATCGGTGTCCTGACAGAAAGTTATTTGTGGGAAAAGAAAAAAAATGAGCAATGTGAATATTAAACGCATAGATATTATTTTAGTGAATCTTTTATATGAATTGAATCCCTAATATAAGGAAATTCTTGATGTATTTTTCTTTTGGTTGAAATATTAAATATATAATCAGCGGGTTATCAGTTATCCGAATAATAAATACGCATTAATAGCGAAACATTTAAGGATATTTTGATTGAACAAATTTTTCCCAATGTCTTTTCAATTCATCAAAGTCTACCAAATCCTTATTGTTAATTTTTGCTTGAAATTCTGGTGCTGAATTGAAAGTGAAGGTGATTTTTTGATTATGACGTTCTATTGTTTTTATGTTACCAAGAGGAATTGGACTTTGATTAAACCCTGGTAATACGATGTTGTTTTGAAACAATCTTATAGAATAAATAAAGCTAGAATGATGATTAATTATACTACTGCATAATAGCACAATAATCATTTACCCATTCATGGGTGATAAAGTAGCATTAAACTGTTTTAAGCTTATGTAGGTTACGGCCACGATGATGCTCCAAAACAAGAAGGAAAGGAACTTTTCACGTATACTCTTTACTATTCTACAATACAAATAAGATTGCCTTAATGCTTTACGTTGCTTAATAAAATGAGAGAAGGAAATTGTAATACAAAAAAGGCATATTAACGTATTGACAACCCAGGCGTGTTGAATATTTCTAGTGAATAATAGTATAATAAATGATAAGACTATTGAAAATCGTTTGATTTGATAAATGTTCATAATCTAAATTAGTATTCAATAAAGATACAATTTCGTTAGAACATAAAAATTATCTCAGCATTCTTTCTTCCATTACTAAAAAGCTAGAAGATATTATTTTAGTTTCTTAAACGTTTTATCATTGTGTAACCAATTCTATAAACAATATTTACTTAATATGTTTCGTTGTTAAAATAAATTACATCAATGAGAAAAATAATAAATTATATAGATTCGCCATTAAAACTAACCATACTTAATTTAGTATTGGTTATTGCCATTTGCTTAGGGAATTATAGATTTCAAGTCTTTTGTATACCGGTGCTTTGGGCAGCAATTGTTTTTACAGTTTGTATGTTGTTTACATGCTTTTTCCCATTGATAGAAACTAAAACAAAATATCTACCCATTTTCGGTTTTATAAACGGAATTTCATCTATTGTTCTGTTATACATCATAATGTTTTTGGCTGAAATGAATTTTTTTGGAGTCTTTTTAATACTTCTTTTGGGTTTTGGTCTGTTAACTTATGTCCCTCATTTTTTATTGACTCAGTTAATATGGAAATCGTTCATTAAGCCGAAACATAATTTCATTCGTAAATGGTATGCTTCAGGTATTATGGTTGCTTTGGTGTCTATTGGTATCTCTGTGGGGTTTTACAAGAATGCATTGGAGAAAGTAGAAAAATTATGGCATAAATCAAATGATAATATCGAATTGGATTATTTTACAGAACGTATTATGGGTGCTCATTTTTTATATCATACTAAAATAGAAACCTATTACGATGGTTGGAGACCACCAATGCACGATCCACTTTTTGTTATGTGTTTATGGGTCACTCACTTTGAAGACCCTTTAGATTCTAATGAATATCACGTTTGGAGGAATTTAGAGCAAAGAATCTTATTTTACAAAAAATACCACCCAAACAACCCTATAAAATTAGACTGTAGCTGTGCCATGCAATATTCCAATTGGTACCATCGAGATTCGATTTGGCAAAAGTTAGGTTTGGAATGAGAAATAGTGATGATGTTAATTGATTCCAGTTTTTTCCCTCCACAATTCAATCAATTTATCGTAATTTATTATGCTTCCTTCTTCTATTATTGATGTAAAAGAAGGCTGATTCTTAAAATCTAAGGTTATGTTTCGTTCATCTCTACTTATTGATGTAATGGATGCAAAGGGAATGTTTTCAGAATCTATTCCAGGTAATTAAATGTCTTGGTTATAAACTCTTATGGTTTCAAAAAACCAGTCTTTTCTAGAGCCTAAATCTTGAATAATCATGACAACAGAGCAAGCTAAAATATAATTCGAAAATTTAATGTTATCAAAAGGGTTATCTGTCCATGAAGATAAACTGTAAATTATTATACCCCCAATAATCATCACAAATAAATCAAGGGAATTTTCGAAATAAGGCGATTTAAATGATTTTGGTATAATGCAATAAAAATTAACAGCTTTTATTGCTTTAAGGTTTTTTATTTGCTTTATGATGGGAGTAATGCTTCCTACTAGAATAACAGGAATACACGCCCAAAAAGGAAAATCGAAAATGACAAATATTAAGATTATTATAAAGAGAATGTTTAAGATGTGTTTATTCATTATTGAAATGTATATTATTGGATATTGGTAAATATAATGTTCTAATCGAAATGTTATCCCTAGTAGCCCTGTTGTCAAAGGTTATTGCATTATTTTTTAAGGTTTGGTTTTAGCTTTTTTGTACTCCAAAGAATTAAAAGATTTCTTTAACGCCTTTGAGGGTCGATATTGAAGTTTGTATCCTTTAATATGGTGTCTGGAAACCTGTTCGGGAAGGTCGCAACCTTCGCTTTTTAGTGAAACTGAAAAACTACCCAATTCACCAAGTCTTATTCTTTTACCATCGGCAAGTTCTTTTTTCATTAGATCTACCATTCCTATCAACACGGCATATACATCGGCTCTTCTAGTTGTAGATCCATCACTTAAACGTTGGGCTATTTGGTCCAGATTAATATCGCTTTTTATTTTTGTAAAGGCATAATACTTTTCCTGCGGAGGCGATGTCCGGGTTACTTTCTTTATCACTTTATAATGAATACTCATGACTGTAATAGTTTGATTATGTGTTAAGTTACACAATAAAAAGGAAACCCAGAATACTTTGACATGTGATTACAATTAAAAACACATGTGTTTTTAATTGTAATCACATGTGTTTTTATATGAAATCACTTGAGTTTTTATTTAAAAACACATGTGATTTTATTTATAGTATCGGTTTGTATTATATCTAATACAAAGGTTGACTTTGTTTTTTCTTAAATTCGGATGTATCATTTTCGAAGCTATACTTCTAGTTCACTTTTTGTTTTGTGAGAATGAAAGGATATCAAAACAAAAATCCTTTAATTACCAATTAAATTCTTCGGAAGTAAAACTTCCTATTATCTTCATCCCAAAGTAAAACTTTGAGATAACGAAGTCTGAAGTTTAGTCTGAAATTTTATGCACAATCTCTAAAGAACACAAAAAAAGCCCCAACGTTAGTTGGGGCTTTTTCAATATATCTAAAACAAAAGTTTATTTTGTTTTTTCTTCAATCCAGTTGTATGCATTTTCCAATCCTATAATCTAATATGAAATTTATGAAGGTTTTATTCTTAGACTCTAACTTATCAACTTATTAAATCTTATAGAATTGGTGTATTGAATTTAATTTCAATTGAAAATGTTTTATCAATATATTCTGTTATTGATTAGTTCAGTTTTAATAATACCACCTTATTATTAAGTGATTATAGTTTTGTTTTTCAGGTGTTTTGATTTAAACAGCCATTTGTTTTTTATTATTGTATTTAGAATGTATTAACTTATATTAGTAATAAGCCCCAAAAAACAATTACACCAGAGCAAATTATTAGAGATTTAGCAAAAGCTAAAATCTTATTTTCCGAAATTTTGTAATTTTTCCATGTATAAAGAGGTAGAAAGATCATTAATAATAGGAATAATCCCGAGTAGTAAAGTTCTTGAAATGCAGGCCAATGCATTATTTTCACAAGTGTGGCCAAGCTTAATAGAATGGCTGAAATATAACCTGAAGCGGACTGTAACTTTCCTATTCTATTTTGTTCAGATATTAGATCGAGATATGCCATTCCGGGAAGCACGGTTATTGCCATTAATATCAGCCCAATAATTAGTAATAAGCTTGCTCCGGGCCAATGTTGAATTTTAAAAAGGACCCCTAAAATAACGGATAAGGCAGATATTATGCCAATAATACCAATTGTTTTCTTCATTTTGTTTAATTTTAGCGTTAATAAATAAATGGTATTCTCCTGGATTTGATAAACATTAGAGATACCAAATTTTGAAAGGGATAATGTTAGGGATTGGCCAAAATCCAAACCATTATCCATATTATTCTCTACCATACAACAAATATGATCGAGAAGATCTATATGAAGCGCTTCATATGTGATTCCGTTCTTAACAAGTAAATCATTTATGATTTCAACTTGATTACTATCCAATTGTACCATAATTCGGTGCTGGATCAGTTCCTAAAATAGATTTCATGGTTTCCATAAAATCGATAAATTCTTCAACTAATTCAATGGCTTTAATATTACCTTCTGGAGTAAGTTTGTAATATTTTCTAACCCTTTTTCCGATAGATTCGGTCTCTGTAGTAACAGATCCTTCGGCTTCAAGCTTGTGCAATAAAGGATATAGAGCTCCTTCTGTAATTTGAATCTTATTTCCAGTAAGCGTTTTCACTTTCTGCGTAATTTCATAACCATATAACCTTTTATCTTCTTGTAATAGTTTAAGAATGATTGGTTTTAGGGTTCCTTTTATTATTTCTTTTGAATACATAAGACAAATATACATAAAAAGCTTATGTATTAAGTTTTTTGTTCATTTTTTTTTAAATATGATAATAAAGAAAGGACAATACAGAATAAATGTCCTTTCTTTTTTAACAACCAATTAATCTTTTTTATTGTAAGTTAAAATTTGCAGACCATCCGGAAAAGTTTCACTATCAATAAGATTCCAACCTTGACTAGTTGTATAACTACCAAATAGTTTTATGCCAGAACCAATAACAACAGGATTTAATTTTAGCTTCAATTGATCTATTAAACCTTGTTTTAAAAGCCAACCAGCAAATTCACCACCACCACATAAATAAATATCTGTTTCAGACTGTGATATTATTTTATTAACGCTTTCAATATCTATTTTTTCAATAGAAACATGTTCAGATAAGTTGTTTATTTTCATTGAATTTGAGAAAATATAATGACGCATGTTTGGATAAGCGGGTTGACCTGGTTCAAGTCCATATTTATAACCAAATTCATAGGTTTTACGACCCATAATTGTCGTTTTGAATTTTTCAAGATCCGATTTGTATTTGTTGATACCTTGTCCTTCCATAATAAATTGGCTGATATCATCATTTTCGCCAGATATAAACCCATCTAAGGTTACAGAAACATAATACACGATTTTTTTCATATGTTTAGTTATTAGGTTATAGGATTAATTGTTTTTTGGTCTGATAGCTTCTTCGATTATTTCCCATTAGGTTTTTTAATGACTTTATAGTTACAAACACCATAAGTTTCATATACAATCTTATATTCTGACAGGAGTTGGGAAATTATTTCCATAGTATCATTGGCATCGATAAATAATTTTTCACCAAGATCAATTTCATTAAGTTTACCGTTGTTCTTAATGAGTGCGTTCATATAGCGTTCTTTATTTTTCATATTTATTTTGTTTTTTTACTGCAATCATCATATGAGGACTAAAGGATAGTAATTGATGATCATTTTCGGTAATACGTATTAATTCTTCGAGAGTTTTTTTCTTTCTTTTATCCACCATATTAACAAAGTAATTTTTGTCTAGCCAAGCCATGCCTTCAACAGCATAAATATTGATGAACATTAAATCTAGATCGATAAATTCTTTTTTGAGTTCATCTGGTTTATGATAGTAAGATTCAGGTAATATCCAAGGGAAGTCCTCAGGTTGGTGATGAATACTACTCGTTAATTCTGTTTTACACATTTCAAAAAAAGACTTTTTATGTATTAATCCACTCAATAATCCAACTAGAGTTGAAGCAGTGTAGTTAATGGCAAATCCTAAAATAATACCATTTCTTTTTAGAACACGTTTGGCTTCTAGTATAGTTAAATCTCTATCCCCTTTTTTTTGAAGATGATATAAAGGCCCGTGTAATATAACAAGATCAGCGTAATTATTTGGGTATTTTAAATCACGAGATTCTCCTTGTTTTATGGTGAATTTTTTTTTGGAACTTTGAGCTCTTTGTTTTGCTATTTCAATATGTTTAGGAATAGGTTCAACAAGATGAACTTCATGACCTTTTTCCGCTAGCCATTTCGAATATTTTCCGGTTCCTCCTCCAACATCTATAATTTTTGAATTGGAGTGGGGAATATATTTTTCGATTAAAGTTTTGATTCTTTCAAACTCGAAAATACCCATGCCTTTATCGAGTCGAGTTTCTTCTGATGCGTTATTATAAAAAACTTCTATGTTTCTACTTATTAACTGTTTATTATCCATAGTTAAATATGGTTTTCTGATTAGCGACTAAAACATGTAAACATAATTAAGCCGATTATCGATTTAGTAATCAATTGATATAACGTGTAATAAAATAATAGAGTGTAAGTATCTGTGCAAAAATGAGTGGACATTTGCATTCATTCGAGAACCGAACTTGTCTTTGAGAAAAGACTCAGATAATATGTTTATTTAGTATAACAGAATTCAAAAATAGATTAATTATTTGAATTTTCAATAATTTTTTTCCCAATGTCTTTTCAGTGTATCAAAGTTTTCCAAAGTTTTTTCGTTAATTATTGTCTAAAAATGGGGGCTTTAAGTGCTTTGATTGCTGATAACTCTATCTGATTGTTTTATTCAAAAAATTGAAATATAGAGAGAACAGAATCTAAAAGTCATAATCAATATCTATTATTATGATTGATCTTTAATGTGAAGTAAATCAGTAAATTAATTAATATTATCGATCCACGTTTTTTATCAATTAGTCCTGACTGGAGTTTAATATACAAACAAAATACTGTAGAGGTTAAACAATTTATGGAAATGGTAAATGGTAAAAGTATTTCTCTTAATGATATGGTCATCAAAACAAGAATCATATTATTGTTAACTTTAAGTTAATAAAATTCTTCGGAAGTAAAACTTCCAATTATCTTCATCCCAAAGTGAAACTTTGAGATAACGAGGTCTGTAGTTTAGTCTGAAATTTTATGCACTATATTTAAAACCCAACAACAAAAAAAGCCCCAACTATCGTCGGGGCTTTTTCAATATATCTAAAACAAAAGTTTATTTTGTCTTTTCTTCAATCCAGTTGTATGCATTTTCGAATGCTCTAATCCAAGGTGAAACCTCGTCTTGACGACCTTCTGCATAGTGCGCCCAGTTCCATGGGAAAACAGAACGTTCTAAGTGAGGCATCATAGCTAAAATACGACCATCTTTAGAAGCAATACCCATAGCATTCATATCCGAACCATTCGGGTTTGCAGGATAAGTAGAGTAAGTATAAGTTGACACTACGTTAATATCGTTTGTGTTGTCGAACTTAAATTTACCTTCACCGTGAGCAACCCAAATACCCATTGTACTTCCAGCTAAGCTAGAAAGCATTACCGAGTTGTTTTCAGGAATGTCTACAGATACAAATCCAGATTCAAATTTCATAGAATCGTTGTGGTGCATTTTTGGGTGATTATCCATTTCTGGGTAAACCAAATCAAGCTCCATAAACAACTGACAACCGTTACAAACTCCTAAACTCAATGTATCCTCACGGTTTACAAAGTTTTGAAGAGCCGTACGTGCGTTTTCGTTGTATTTGAAAACTCCAGCCCAACCTTTTGCAGAACCTAAAACATCTGAGTTAGAGAAACCACCAACGGCAGCAATAAAGTTAACATCCGAAAGGTCTTCACGTCCGGACATTAAATCTGTTGTGTGAATATCTTTTACATCAAATCCGGCTAAGTATAAAGCGTGAGCCATTTCTCTTTCCGAGTTCGATCCTTTTTCACGAATAATGGCCGCTTTTAAACGCTTTTTACCGTCAAGGTTAGGAAGTTTTCCGTCGAAACCTGCTGGTAAAGTAAAGTTTAATTCGTGATTCTTATAGTTTGTAAAACGCTCTTTGGCTTTTTCTTCACCACTTTGTTTCTTATCGAATAAGTATGATGTTTTAAACCAAAGGTCACGGTATTTATTAATGTCGAAATTGTAAATCTCACCTTTAAAGTTCAGGTTTAATTTAGCCTCGTCGTTACTTGTACCAAGTACTTGATACATAATATCGTGTTGTTTTGCTTTTTCTTGGAAGGTATAGAAATCTTCTACCTGAACAATTACACCGGCATTTTCTGCAAACAATATTTTAGTAATATCATCTTCATTAAATCCAGATAAATCGATGTTCATACCAATTCCGTTGTTCGGGAAACACATTTCCATTAAGGTTGTAATTAAACCACCATCAGAAATATCGTGTCCAGCAAGAACGTTTCCACCTTCAATTAAATCCTGAACAAAGTTGAAACAGTCAGCAAAATATTCCGAATCTTTTACAGTAGGGGCTTCTTTACCAATTTTGTTTAAAATTTGAGCAAACGAAGAACCTCCTAATTTAAAGTGATCTGTAGAGAAGTCGATGTGAATAATTTGTGCAGATGACGAATTTTTAAGTGCTGGCTTAACCGCTTTCTTAATATCGGTCACATTACCAACCGATGAAATGATTACCGTACCTGGAGAATATACTTTTTCATCCTGATACTTTTGAGTCATAGAAAGAGAATCCTTTCCCGTTGGAATGTTGATTCCTAACTCACAAGCAAAATCCGAAATACCTTGAACGGCATTATATAAACGAGCGTTTTCACCTTCGTTTTTAGCAGGCCACATCCAGTTTGCCGATAAAGAAACTCCAGATAAACGTCCTTTAATTGGCGCCCATA
This sequence comes from Flavobacteriales bacterium, assembly GCA_049607525.1. Lineage (GTDB taxonomy): Bacteria > Bacteroidota > Bacteroidia > Flavobacteriales > CAJXXR01 > JBMYYR01. The sequence continues at coordinate 2,730 of JBMYWP010000082.1, read as the reverse complement.
CTAAGTTTGTTAAGGCCTCGGCAATAGAATTACGAGAACCAGCAACAGGATCTACCAATGCACTAATAGGAGAGTGTCCTATTGAAGTTGCAATACCTTCAATTCCTTGATAATCTTGAGTCATAATACCCAAGTTGTTTAACGGAATATGAAGAGAACCAACGTTTTGTTGCATAGCCACACGACCACTTACACAACGGTCAACTTTGTTGGTTAACCAGTCTTTACAAGCAATACCTTCTAGTTGTAAAACCTGAGAAATATAGTTTTCTAAGTTTTCTGTTTGGTAGTCTAATGCGTTAAAGTTGGCAGGTTCTGTTTTATCTTCAAGAATAGTTTTAGGCGAGTTTCCGAAGAAATCTTCTAAACTTAATTCAATTGGGGCTTCACCATTTTCTGAAGATACTACTGAAAATCTATGATCTTCTGTAATTTCTCCTACCACATAAAACGGAGCACGCTCACGTTCCGAAATGGCACGCATACGTTCTACATCTTCTGCTTTTAATATTAATCCCATACGCTCTTGAGATTCGTTTCCGATGATCTCTTTTGCCGATAGGGTTTTATCACCAACAGGTAATTTTGATAAATCAATTTTTCCTCCTGTATCTTCAACCAATTCCGAAAGACAGTTTAAGTGTCCACCAGCTCCGTGATCGTGAATAGATACAATTGGGTTGTTTGTGCTTTCTACCATGGCACGAATGGCATTGGCAACACGTTTTTGCATTTCAGGATTAGATCGTTGAATAGCGTTTAGCTCAATTTGTCCAGCAAATTCACCTGTATCTACAGACGATACGGCCGATCCACCCATTCCGATACGGTAGTTATCACCACCCATCACCACAATTTTATCTCCTTTTTCTGGCGTTTCTTTTAAAGCATCTTTACGCTTGGCAATACCAATACCTCCAGCAAGCATGATCACTTTATCGAAACCGTATTTTTTTCCTTCTTCGTGTTCGAATGTTAACACAGAACCCGAAATTAACGGTTGTCCGAATTTATTTCCAAAATCAGAAGCACCATTAGAGGCTTTGATTAAGATGTCCATTGGCGATTGATATAACCACGGACGAGCTTCCATTCCACCTTCCATAGAACGACCTTCGGTATGGCGAGGGTAAGACGTCATATAAACCGCAGTACCAGCTAAAGGTAAAGATCCTTTACCACCAGCTAAACGGTCTCTAATTTCACCACCCGAACCTGTTGCAGCTCCGTTAAAAGGTTCAACTGTTGTTGGAAAGTTATGTGTTTCTGCCTTTAAAGAAAGTACAGATTCCATTTTAGTTTTGTCGTAGAAATCAGCTTTATCTCCAGATTTTGGTGCGAATTGCTCCACGTAAGATCCGTCAACAAAAGCAACATTATCTTTATAAGCCGAAACTAAATTGTCTCCATTTTCTTCAGAAGTTTTACGGATCATCTTAAATAAAGACGATTCTTTTTCTTCTCCATCAATAATGAAAGTTCCATTAAATATTTTGTGACGACAGTGTTCTGAATTGATTTGTGAAAATCCGAAAACCTCAGAATCGGTTAACGAACGCCCAATCTTTTTAGCTACGCTTTCAAGGTATTCTACTTCCTCATCGCTTAAGGCTAAACCTTCCGATTGGTTAAATGCAGCAATATCTTCGATGTTAATGATCGGTTGAACTTCGGCATTTACCGTAAATAATTCTTGATCTAATCCAGCATATTTTACTTGTAACATCGGATCGAAATCGTCACCTTCGTTAAAAGGGATATAAGTCTCGATTCTGGCGATACCTGAAACACCCATGTTTTGAGTTATTTCTACAGCGTTGGTACTCCAAGGCGAAATCATTTCTTTTCTTGGACCTAAGAAATTTCCTTCTACAGATGTTGTTTCAAGATATTCAGCTTCACCAAAAAGCCAAATTAATTTTTCAACCGTCTCTGTGTTGAGTTTCTCTTGTGTTTGGAGAGCAAAAACTTGCCCTGCTTTTCCTTTAAAGAACGTTAACATGTATGCTTAGTTTTAATGGCACATTTTTAAGCACACAAAGGTAGTGTTTTTGTTTGATTTTTTAGGGCTTTAAAGATTCAATTTTAAGGAGTTGGTTTTTAGTAGAATATTGTGGTTATATGGTTGTGATTGAGGTCTTTTTTTGATGGATTATGCCGCAACCACCTCGTCAACTTCGTTGCCACTCCTCCACGGGAGGAGAATTTTTCCGTTCTAACTTCTCCTTATTGGAGGGTGCTGTGGTAGCAGTGGGGTGGTGTTTTGAAGTTTCTGTTTAAAAATATCTCATAACTCATAGTTCAAATCTCATAACTAATTTTAACCACCTCGTCAACTTTGTTGCCACTCCTCCATGGGAGGAGGATTTTTCCGTTCTAACTTTCCCTCTTTGGAGGGTGCTGTGGTAGCAGTGGGGTGGTCTTTTGAAATTTCTTTTCAAAAAAAAAACTCATAACTCATAACTCAAATCTCATCACTAATTTTAACCACCTTGTCATCTTCGTTGCCACTCCTCCATGGGAGGAGAATTTTTCAGTTCTAACTTCCCCTCATTGGAGGGGTGCTGCGGTAGCGGTGGGGTGGTTTTTTGAAGTACAATGCCGCAACCACCTCGTCAACTTCGTTGCCACTCCTCCATGGGAGGAGAATTTTTCAGTTCTAACTTCCCCTCATTGGCAATGTCATTAAGTTAAGAAATTACAAAAATATAAGTAGTTGATTAATGGTGT
>JBMYWP010000081.1:0-15702 GCA_049607525.1 Flavobacteriales bacterium | reverse complement strand
TTTTTGCCTTTTTTGGTTATTTGGGTTATTGTACGGTTTGTTTTCCTGCCCCTAATTGTTTTGCGTTGTGTGAAGCTCATAATAGGCTTTACCTTTTGCAGAAGTTTGCGATGTATTCTTTTTACATTTTTTTATAATCTCATATAAGTAATCGCTATTGTCGTATTCTAAAGTAAGTTCAGACAGAATTGTTTTATTTTCTTGGAGATAAATTTGCATTGGTTTTGATGATTCTAATACAATCTTTTGAGTTATATAACCAATGAAGGAAACAGAAATGGTATCGCCTATTCGATTTCCTCTCATACCAAAATAACCTTCATTATCGGTTACAGATCCTATTTTTGTCCGGGTATTTAGAACATGGGCATAAGGTAAATATTCCTTAGTACTTTTATCTACCAATTGGCCTCTAATAATAAATGATGATTCTTGGGCTTTCGTGTTCTGAAAAGAAAACACAACAATAAAAAAGAAAAAAAACTTAACGAATAAATGGTTAATTTGTGATTGAAAAAGTCGCATAAATAAAAAATTGAATTACCTATGTAATATTACTCATTTTCGGTTAATTATAGAAGTAACAACTCAAAGGACAAATCTCCTAAAGAGATCTAATGAACGAAATTATTTTTACAAAAAACTTATTATCTTCTACTCTGCAAGAGTCTATGATACAATAACTTCAAAACGTTTGAATGATTTATCACTTTTTGAATTAGAAAATTACTATGCCATTCATAACAATTAATCACTTATAGTTTAGACCTTTAAATTATTGATGTAAATTCGAATTCTTATTTAATATATCTTTATGAAGAACAAAATACCCTTATTACTTATACAAAGTCGAATATTAATCGCACTTATTATTATTGCGATGGTTTGGTTGAATGTGCCTTCTGCTCCTATTCACATCACTTGGTTAATGATTTTTGGGTTACTGACAGATGTATTTGATGGAATAATTGCTCGAAAGTTGAATATTTCATCAGAAAAATTGCGCGTTTGGGATTCAAATGTTGATCAATTCTTTTGGATATCAATCATATCTTGCATTTTTTACTTAAATTGGAATTTTGTTACTGAGCAGTGGCCTTGGTTGGTTTTTGTTATTGGTTTAGAACTGTTAGCCTATGTAATAAGTTATATAAAATTCAAAAAATCTATTGCCACCCATTCCATATCAGCTAAATTCTGGACGATTTCTCTTTTGGTTTTTCTTATTGATTTAACCTTGTATAATTCCAGCGGACTGCCGTTTTGGATTTGTATTGGTTTGGGAATACTTACTCGATTAGAAATTATCGGCATCATATTATTATTGAAAAAGTGGACAACCGATGTACCAAGTATTATCTTAGTCTCGAAAATAAACAAAGGCATTCCAATAAAAAAGAATGCACTTTTTAATGGATAACATAAAACAATGAAATTAGTCAATCTTATCATAATATTTTCAATATTCACTTGTATATCGTGGGGACAAACGAAGGTTCATATTCCTGATGTAAATTTAAGAAAAGCCCTTATGCGCTATAAAGCCATTGACGGTGATTCTTTGATTCTTGAAAAAATGAGTCAGAAAAGTTATTTAGACCTCAGTGGAAAAAACATTAAATCGTTAGAAGGATTAGAGTATTGCGAAAAAATAAGAACTCTAATTGTTAAGAAAAACGAATTAGAAGATCTTAACCACCTTCCATCAAATCTAAAATCCCTGTATTGCTCTTCAAACAAAATAAAATACATAGATCATTTACCCAAATCTTTGAAGAATTTGTATTGTGAAAACAATCAAATTAAATTTATCAAAGGAAATTTTAATGATTTAAATCTTTTGGATTGTCGCAATAATCAAATCAAATACATCAAAGCAAACTTTGAACAATTATACCGTTTAGATTGCAGAAACAATAATATTAAATACATCAAAGGAAAATTTGATGTATTACGTTATTTAGATTGCAGAAATAATCAAATCAAAACCTTTCATCCTGGCCACAATCTTAAGACATTGAATATTTCAAATAATAAACTAAAACGCCTACCTAATTATTCCAAATTAACGTTTCTCAATTATAAAGACAATCCAATAAAAGCTTGTAGTATTCCCAACTCCCTTTGTGAAATTGAGATAATAAATACATTTCAAAATTGTATTCCACAAACCAAAAGGAAGAAACCCATTTTAGGTTTTAAAAATCTAAAACACATCAATCGCATTGATTCCATTTCAATGGGTATGACCATCTGGAATTATGGACATACAGGTCATTCTACAACCAATTACCAAATAAATTTAATAGATTCTGGAGAATATTTTTATTCAGATTATGATTTAGGTAAAAAGAAGTTAAAGAATCGATTTGTGGTTCAAAAAAAACAAATTATTGAAACCATAAATGATATGGTAAATATGAAATTCACTTTTAATCTTCCCTACAGAGATAGTACAGCTTATATTAATTTAAATTATCTACCTTCTGGTAGTAAATCTTGCGGAGTGGAAGTTTCTCATGGTTCATCCTATAAATTAGAAATTGTATTACATTCAGATCAAGGCACTTTACACCTGCCTTACAGTTTTTCTGACGATAATACTGAAGATGAACTCATTTGCAATTACCAAAATCTTCAAGATATTAATTATATTGTTGACATTCTCTATTTGCGTAGATTAGCATTGTGTTTTCCAGAACATTGGTCTATAAAACCGTTCTATACCAAGCGAAATTTAAATCAGTTGATTCATTGGTATAATCAATTGTAAAACAATAAAAATTACCTTTTATGAAAAAATTTCATTCAATATTATTCCTAATCTCTTGTATTATTTTTTCTGGAGACATTATGGCTCAAAGTCATATTATCAAAGGTAAATACTCCAATAACAGAAATTACTATTTCAATTTTCTAGATCAAAATAAAGTTGATTTTTATATTGGAACTTCTGGCTGTATTATAACTGAATATAAAGGCTTTGGGGATTACACCATTGAAAATGATTCTTTAAAAATATGGACAAAATTCCCAGAGAGTTACACCAAGCCATATCAAAATCAACACGCTCTAGCTCATAAACATCAAGTTGAATTACACATTTTTGATCAAAATAAAACGCCTAACTCGTTGGTCATACTTTATAATAAATCCTCAAACAAAATTGTTCTTTCTAAAGGAAATAATGAAGAGGGCTTTGTTGCTATCTCTAATATCGATACTTCAGCAGTTGATGAGTTGGGTCTAATAATCAAATCTTTCGGTTACTCTGACATTGTTATACCATTAAACCAAGTCATAGGACAATCTGTTAAGATCAATTTAAATAGTTTTTACACATTAAACAATGAACTTGTTACTTTTCCGATCACCATATTTTCGGATTCTTTACTCTTATCTACTTATACTATTCCTGAGAAAGAAATAACAACGACAAACAAAAAAGAACGCCGCAGAATAAAGAGAAATAGGCGAATATCTAAGGCGCACCATCAACACAGTGCAAAAAGACTAATTTTTCGCTTAGAAAAGGAGGAGTAACTATAATCCAAGTTGTTTTCTTAAATACGCATCTTTATTGTGGTGTTTATTCCAATAGTCAACCTTTAGGGTTTTAATCTTTTTTCCAGTAGTCGTTAACACTTTAGCATTGTCATCGAAACCACTTTTATAGGTCTCTTTCCATTCCAAAATTTGATAAGGAAATTGTTTTTCAAATGTAATTTCTAACGAACGTTTTAGTTTTGGGTAGAATAATTTATAAACCATTTTCTGTTCATTTTCCACCAATTGAGCCAATGCTTTATGCGCTTTTAATTCGGTTACTAGGTATCGTGTATATTCTAAAGAAGGAATCATTTGAAAATCTCCGATTGGCAATTTCTTGTAGTCAATTCTAATTTGAGTCCAGATTTCATCTTCAAGTTCATTTGTTGTTTCCAAGGTCTTAAATGTATCACCTCCCTCCTCTTCAAAATAAGAATGAGATGTATATTCGTATTGTTCTCTTCGGTTTAATTGAGTATAAACATGCCCACACCAATCTTGAATAGAACTGGATATTTTCAATACGTTTTGTTGTTTATCGAGGGTATGAAACACACTATTCATAATAGAATATGGGTATAATCCTGTTGTAAATTTCTTAACACTATTCATCTTTAGTACAGGTACCGAATTCTCTGAATTGGCATTATTTTTCTTTACTTGTAACTTAGGAGAAAAAGGCTCCGTTACATATACCAAAACAGATTTTCCTTCTCGCATTTCACCATACCTTGCCTGAGAAAGTTGATAGGATGTAATTTCTGCCTTACCTTGATTCCAATATTTATCAAATTTACCCGAAACCTGACTTATAACCGTAGTGGGAATAATTACAAGACCAGAAATTAGCAAGATGTGTTTTATATAACTTTTCATACACTGGTTGTTTTTAGAGTATCTTCACCTTAGACAAAAAGAAAAGTTTTTACTTACAAAAATGAAATGGAGTTGGAAAATATTTTTATTTTAAATTGACACAATCTATCTTTACTTCAAATAATAAAACAAAAAAAATGCATTCTAAATTCCTGCTTCAAATACTCTTTATCTGCTTTACAACTTATTCTTTTGCTCAAACCTTTGTTGGAAACAAATTGGATGTAGATGGAACGCCATTTAACGGTTATTTTGATGAATCCTTTTATAACCCTATGCATAAGGTAGAAATAAAGTCTAAAAGTTCAATATATCATAAAGGGCGTTGTATAACCAAAGGCGGTGAGATATTATCAGGACCAATAGCATTTAACTACAGTAATATTGTTATTATCCAAGGCGGAGAATACGTTCAATACAATCCCGAAGATCTACAGTCTTTTGTTATTCAACAAGATTCATTTATTGTTGCAGATATTCGAAAAGAACATAAAAAGCGACCAAAATGGGCATTTGTAAAATACATTATGCCTACTAAAAATGGTGATTTAGTAAAACATTATCATAAACTTGTGTCCAACGAAAAAGCAATAAAAGATATGCTTTTTGTTGATAATAATGAATTTAGATCAAAAAAAGATGAATACAATGAAACCTATACATATTACACGAAAAACAACAACGAAAGCTATTGGTATAAATTTACAAATGATAAAGATTTTTAGAAAAATGCACTCAAATATCTATCAACTTCAGATCTTATAGCTTATAAAATTGAAAAACTACATTATAACTATGCGACATTAAATGCTTTGGTAGATGAAATGAGATATGACAAATACTTCAGAAATAATTCTTTTCTATTTTTTAATGCCTATTGGCAAGAAGTAAAAAATAAATCGGAAGCCGTGTATTATGCTCAAATAACAAAATCGGATCACAAAACGTATATAACTTCATATTTTAAAGACAATAAGGTGTTATTCAGAACCGATTATGACGTTTTATACCCTTCAAACATGAACGGCTCTTGTTATTTTTACCATGAAAATGGAAAGGTTAGAAAACACTTATTATTTATTAAAGGAACGGCTAGACTCGTAGAACACTTTAATTTGGAAGGTGAATTACAACAAAAATTCACCTATAAAAAATACCTTGAAATCTATAAAGACAACAGAAGTAGAATGTTTTATCTCAATGTTGGATCCGATTCAACAAAAATACTACCTAAAGTCTTAGATCAGGAATTCCATCATACTCTAACCAATGCCATAGACAAAAAGCACATTCACCAAACTTATGTAAACAATAGACTAGAACGTTCGTGTTATTTTAATGGCACCGATTCCATATACCAGAATACTAACATTTACTATTTATTTAATACCAAAAAAGTTAAAAGTGCTTATCAAAACTTCTGTCGAAAGGCGAATACTCCGGCATATCCAAAAGATGCAAAAGAACAACAGGTGAATGGTTATGTTTTGGTGACTTTAATAATTAATGAAAAGGGTTTTATCCAAGAAGCAAAAAGATTAAACTCATTATCTCCTGCCATAGATTCAAACATAGACGGGTTTCTAAAAAGCAGTTTACAAGGCGAAAAAGGAGAACTTAAGTTTGCCAGTTTTAAATGGTTTAAACAAAAGAAAAACCTTGAAGTGGTTGTTCCCTTCCATTTTAACGTTGACCCAATTTTTAAAGATATTCAAAAGAAAAAAATTCAATACCAATACCAACAACAATTCGATCAGAACTTACAACATCACATTCACAATATGAATGTCCCAATATCGCCTTTCTAAAAAACAGAAAACTTATTTTTCTTGTTCCAGAAAATCATGTAATTGTTCTAAAGCTTTGTAGGTATTCTTTTTTATTGATGGTTTCAATATGAGAGCCACAAACCATTTTTTCCAGAATACCTGATTTTCTATTTTCATTTCAAAGGTTAACATACAACTGGTATTGGTCAATGGCTTTATGACAAAAAACTGATAAACTTTATCCGTAAACGGAATATTTGAAGTTAGTTCTCCATAAACCAACTCATCGGGTTTACCATCTTTTGTTACAGCAACAAAATCTAAATGTTTACCATTTATTACACAGGTATGTTCTGTTCCTTTTCGAGTAACTTCATTTTCATTATATTCAAATTTTTCGAAACCCTTAACCCAATGGTGCCGAAATTTATAGTTGGTAATATACTCTAACACAACAGAAGCAGACCTATTAAACTTCATTTCATGAAGAATTTCTGGAGCCTTATCAAATTCAATGGATTTTGAATATTGAAAAGGTTTTAATTTTAAATGAGATTGATCTAATTTGGAATAAATATAAGGCACCGATTGTCCATCGTATTCATCTTCTCCCTTATCAAAATTAAACAAGGTGCTCGAATAGTTATCAGATAGTTTTAATTCTTGAGACAAATTTTGGCTCAGCAATACATAAGAATCACTGTTTACAGAATTTTTCATCAATCTATGCACCTCTATTACTTCTTTCCCGAAAGGTTTTCTATTTCCTTTTACTTCTATAAATTGCAAAGGTCCAGCGTGGATTATTATTTTTAGTTCAAGATTTACTGCAGATGAACATGCATTACAAGGACAAATCCTATTGTTTTCTAAAAGCTTTAAATGGCTGTAAAATGCAGTAAACATTGTTTCTACCTGGGCCAATAACTTTTCTTGGGAAGGCACTTCTTCTTTATAAAAAAATAAAGCATCTCCTTCTATTTCTGCCAACACAAAATCTTGAGTATTTGCTTCTATTAAAATCTCTAATAGCTCCGAAATAACATGTAAACTGTGTTCTATTTCGGTGGTTTGAACAAATTTTGTGTATCCTGAAATATCTGGAAGAAAAAGAATAGATGATTTTGCCATAAACTCTAAGTTGAATTGGATTTGTGTAATAATGCTCTAATGTACATCATTTAATCTGATCTTTACGAAGCTAACAAAAATTGAATCTACATTTTCATATTGATGAAAACACTCAAAGATTTTAGGTTTAATAAACTTTAGTGAAACAAGGTCATCTGATTGAAATATTACTTAAATAAAGCTTGTTGAACGCATTAAAACAAAAAAAAGAAATCAAATCACTATAAAAAATAAAGTAAATTGAGTCCGAAGAGATTAAAGTTTGTAATTTACAGAAAACAATAAACTATTAATTTTAATACACTCTTTTTACTATATGAAACGGAAATTCAAAATAGTTCTAGCTTTATTCAGCCTCATCTTTCTTATTCAAACCATCTATATTATTGCAGATGGTTTAATAGACGATAAAATATTGGTTCCGCAAGTTGCCGTCATTTTAGGTTCTAAAGTAAACGAAGATGGTAGTCTTTCTGAGCGATTAAAAGCAAGATTGGATTGTGGTTTAAAGCTTTATGCAGACGGATTGTTTAAAGCCATATATGTGAGTGGTGGTTTAGGAAAAGAAGGTTATGAAGAAGGAACTGTTATGGCAAAGTATTTAATGGATAACGGTGTCCCAAAATATTCTATAAAGATTGACAACCAAGGAAGAAATACCAGAAATACAGCTGTAAATTTCAAGAAAGATTTTCCACTAGAAACTTCTGTAATTCTTGTCACTCAATATTTTCATATATCGAGATGTAAATTTGCCTTTAAACAAGTTGGAGTTCAAAATGTAGCTGGTGTACACTGCAATCTATTCGAATGGAGAGATCCATATTCGATTTTAAGAGAAATTGCAGGCTTTTATAAATATCTAATCTATTATTAAAAAAAATACCTTAAGTCGTTCATTTGGACTTAAGGTATTTAAATATTATGCTTCTTGCATCTCTTTTTTAGACTTACGGTATAAGTAAGATGTATAGATATTACGCTTGGCAAAACGAACAATTTTGTCTGCATTCACCATTTTTACATAAATTGGTCTTGGTACACCAAAATATTCATAGGTACTACCATCGGTAAAAGTAATTTCTAATAATTGCCCTTTGTGGAAAAAATCTGCAATACCACATTCACTTATGGTTTTTGTGTATTCTTCTAATTGTTTTTCCTTTGTTTCTGGAGCTATACTGATTAAAAAGTGGTATCCATTTGTAATCTCTCTACTTTTCTCTTCAGCAATTTCAGCTTGAGCATCACCATCCTGAAAACGATCTGGGTGCCATTCTTTAACTAAATTTCTATACGCCTTTTTCAACGGCTTCAATTCAATCTCTTTCTCTACGTTAAATAGTTTTTTGTAAGCACTTATACGTTTCATAACGGATGTTGTTTATTTTTTGAACGCGCAAATATAGATAATATCAATCTGTAATTTGGGTTTTATTTTTTTTATTTTTATTCATACGATCTATTTGATACACAGATGGCTTTTTAAGTCATAAAACTTGACCTCATGGAACATAACATGTTGGGTTAATAATAATTTTGTAACAATAAAGAATCCAAACAAACCCTTTTTAAACAACTAACTACAACTTTTTCATTTTTCATCTCTATTGTTACAATCTTGAAACCACCAACAGTCGGTTAATTCTGTATATCGCCAAAGTTCAAGACTCACACCATAATTATAAAGCCCAATTGGAGACCCTGAACCTAAAAAATAATAAATGGTGAAGGGGTTGTATTTTATTTTCTGCTCAGGGTGTTTAAACAATTTTGGTTTCACAATGGGTATTTCATTCACTTTGTATTCTTGACCACTCAGAGAAAGTGAAAGAAACAATAACAATATGGTTCCACTAATTTTCCTCATCCCAACCTGTTTTAAATGCCTTTACCAATCGTATAAACTCAGACTTATAACCATTCGGATCGTGGTTTGAAGACTCTTTAGCCAAAGCAATTACTTTTTTAAGACTACCATGGATATTATTTTTTGAATCCTGAAGAAGTAACCCAAACATAGCCACAGAAGCAGAGAAATTAAACCATTCCGAAACTTCTGATTTTAGTTTTAATTGATACGGAATAAACTGTTCAAAGAGCAAACTCTTATCCTCTTTTGGGTGTTTATATCTTATTTTTAAATGAAATAAATGATCTGAATTTGTTGTGGTTTGAAAATTTGACTTGGGCGTATTCTCGTTCGTTGGAATAATTTCATAAAGCGCAGTAACACTTTGATTTGTTCCTAAATCTCCAGCATCTTTTTCATCGTTTGCAAAATCGCGGTTTTCTAACACTCTATTTTCATAACCTACCAATCTGTATTTTTCGACATATTTTGGATTAAATTCCAATTGCAGTTTCACATCTTTTGCCAAAGTAAATAAATTCGATTTGTAACCATTTACCAAAAAACGCTGTGCCTCTTGTAGATTGTCTATATACGCATAGTTTCCGTTCCCTTTATTGGCCAACAACTCCATTTTATCGTCCTTATAATTTCCCATTCCAAAACCAAGAGTGGTTAAAAACACATTGGATTTCATTTTTGTCTTTATTAAATCTTCCAATTCCATTTCGGATGTTTGACCAACATTAAAATCGCCATCGGTACACATAATTACACGATTATTTCCTTTTTTCATAAAATGATCCTCAGCAATTTTATAGGCCAATTCAATACCTTGTCCACCTGCTGTAGAACCTCCAGAATTTAATCCATTTAAGGCTTCTAATATTTTATTTTTATTGGCACCAGAAGTAGAAGGCAAAACACAACCCGCAGAACCGGCATAGACAACAATAGCTATTCGGTCTTTTTTGGTCAATTTTTTGGTGAGTAAAGTCAATGTTTTCTTTACCAAGGGTAATTTGTTAGAAGAAGACATCGATCCAGAAACATCAATTAGAAATACAAGATTACTTGGCTTTAAATCATCTATTTCAATATCCTTTGACTGTAAACCAATATGTAAAAGTTGTTTTTTGCTATCCCAAGGACAAGCACTAAGCTCAGTTTGTACCCCAACAATATCGTTTTGAGGTTTTTGATAGTTATAATCGAAATAATTCACCATTTCCTCAATTCTTATGGCATCTTTAGGTGGTTTAATTCCTGTGTTTATAAAACGACGGACATTTGAATAAGAGGCATGATCTACATCTATAGAAAAGGTAGACATTGGGTTCTCGACTACAGTAAACAATTCATTCTCCTCGTTTTTCTTGTAGGACTCATTGCTAACAACACCATTATTCAAAACTTTAACACCATCCACAAAATAAGTTGTTTCACCCGAACGACCTCCACGGACTTTTGAATCGCCACTACGAAAACCATCAATAATAGGTGGTTCAAATGTTTCTACACTCAATTCAACTTCAGCCAATAAAGAACCTTCTTCTATTAGCTGTACTCTTAAAGAAGTTGCTTTACTTGGAGAAATCAAAACACCAGTAATTTTCTTGGTTTGAAACCCGATAAACGTCACCTCCACATCGTATTTCCCAGGGGGAAGTGGACTTACAACATAATTACCATCGAAATCGGTTGCCGTACCTCCAATAATAGCATTTTGTTTCTTTACAACAACATTTGCCATTGGAATGGGTTCACCAGAACTGGCTTCTGTAATGGTTCCTCTTAAACTTTGAGATTGTACAACATGCCATCCTAAAAACAGCATGATGAGTAGTAAGTAATTTTTCATATCCTTAATTTTTAAGAACTAAACTACTACCTACTCTACTATGATTAAATAAACAATGTGTAAACTGGTCGTTTGAATGAGTAAAACATGCTTTTGGTGGAAATTTGAAAAATAAATTACCAGCTTATTATACTTTAATTTACGATTTTACTCCAACAATTCATATTCAAATAATGGCGAACCTTTTACACCTACGCTGTTGTAATAACTTAAAAAATGCAGTTTAAAAACCAAACCAGAATCGTATCGCAGAATAAATACTTTATTTTGATCTACATGGTATAAACTGGCGTCTATATCAAATGTCTTCCAATCGTAACCAATCACATCCACCGTATCTGAGAATGATTTACCAACAATATCTTCTAATCCAATTTCTGAATAATTGGCTTGATTTAATTCCAGAATTTCGACCTTAACATCTTTATTTTTTAAAACTCCACGTACTAAATAGTCCAAATTTTGATTTTCGAATCGAATCGTATAACCACCACAGTAAAATTCTGATTCGGTGAATATAGGGTTCGTAAAATTATTTTCATTTAAAAATGAGTAAAACAAACCTTGTGAAGAATTTACTTTTAACGTTTGTATTTTCCAATTGGTTTCACCTTTCAACCTGTGATGTATAGAAATTTCATTCTCATTTTTTATAAATAAGACGTCTTTCCTACCTAAAACCGCACCAGCTAAATCTCTACCCAAATCTATTCTATAGAAAGATGTATCTGCATTTAATTTTACAACCAGATTTGATGAAGAAGTCGAAAAAGAATCAAACACAAAGTTTGAATCCACCTCCGAATCACTAAAGGCGTCCAAATTTGGAAGTTGATGTGCCTTCATAAATCGAGATCCGTTTAAACGAACAGATAAATCTGGATAAAAAAACAAATCCCAATTCATAGACTCTACCGTATACACATCGTCATTCAGTAAGGAGAAACCAAGTAAATTCCCATAATCTTCCCCCATTTCCAACGTTTTGGTTGCGGTTGAAGTTTCACCATATTTTGGTTTTGGAATTTCTTCTTTCATACAAGAAGAAATAGAAACAATGAACAATACAAAAAAGAAAATATTTTTTAAATACATTAGAAACGGACTTTTAATTGAACTTGCACTTGACGACCACGATCTATATTCTGCTGACTACTTGAATGTGCCGTCGTATTTTGGTTTTCTATTTGCGTAACATCAAAAATATTTTTCACCCAAAAAGATACATCCAAATGTTTAGATATTTTTTTATGATATCCTAAATCCATAAAATGATAGGCACTTTGAATGGTTTGAATGATGTTTTCACTCGAATCGAATTGGTAAAAGCTTTTATCTGAATTCCATATAAAAGCCAAAGTTATGCGTTCGGAATTTTTGAAGTCCTTTTGAATTTGTGTAGAAATTTGATAACTTTTTATCCATCGATCTGGAATATTACGATCCAAAACCTTATCGGATAAATATTGAGCACCCGTATTCCATTGAAATCTTTTTAATCGGAGTTGAAATTCAGAACCTCCACCAAAACCTTTGTATTTAGAAAAATTACTATAGGTATAAATATTGGCATCGTTAACAGACTGCACCAACTGAATTTTATTAATTAAAACATTATAAAAACCATTTGCCGTAATTCGAATGTTTTTAGAAATTTTATGTTCAAAATCTAAATTAAAATGCGAAGAGTTTTCAGGTTTTAAAGTTTCGTTTCCAATAATATGATGATTGTTATCTATAAATTCAAAATACAAATCTTTAATTGTTGGGTTTCGAAACCCCTGACTTATACTGGCTCTAACCTCGGATTGTTTATTATTTTTCCAAAGCATGGCAAAAGACGGAGAAAACGCCGAGGTTGAATTTGAATAATAATTATATCTTATTCCCGGTTGAATGGTCCAATGCTTGTTCCATTCTATTCTATCTTTCACAAAAAAACCATAAGCCTGTTGGTTTTGCTTGTTATTTTCAATTCTCTCTCCCGAAATTTCATCCAATAGGGCGTCAAATCCATAATGCACAAAATGTTTATCGTCAAAATTAACATTCCCCTGATATCTTATTTGATTCGAAAAATATTTTGTTGTATTCTCTACATGATTCAATGTTTCTAGGGTATTTAACTGAGTTGTAAAAGCATCTATAACTCGAGAATAATTTTGATGATTTACAGTTATTTTAAATAAATGTTTTTTACCAAAATTTCCTTTTAATACCGATTGAAAATAGAAACGCTTTGCCTGAGTTTTAGAATCTTTAGCAATAGAATATGTAGGTGGCAAAAATGGATAGCCTTTAGTGGTTATGGTTTCTACCTGATATGAGGCTTGATTTGTTAATCGTAACTTACCCAGATTAACATCGTATTTTACTTTTCCGTTTACAATTTCTTTAGGTTTCCATGTTTTAAAACGATTACTATCGGCTATTTCCTTTCCAAAACCTTCCCAAAACACATCTCCTTCTTTCCATCCGTCAAAAAAGGTTCTGTTGAAATATACATTCAAACTGTGCTTTTTCTTGGCTTCCACAAAATGAATAAGAGACCTATAAGTTCCCGTATTTTCGGCAGAAAAGACACCTTTTACACCTAAACTGTCTCTAATATCGGTATCTGTAGAAACGAATTGAACAACACCCCCCAGTGCATTCGACCCATATTGTAAAGACAAAGGCCCTTTTACAACTTCAATTTTCTGATCATTTTCTATTACAATTTGCTCTAAATCGATAAATCCATCGCTTCTTCCATTTAGTTCTACATCATCTACAATAATTTTCACATGTTCTCCCGAAAGTCCGTTTATACTTAAAGAACTTCCTAAAACAGGATCCCTAGAAACCGTTAATCCACTTTGAAATTTAAGAACATCACCGGCATGACTTCCTCCAATTTGTTCAATTTGTTTTTGAGATATTATTTTGGTTTGATGAACCACTTTATTTTTTGAAATACCTTCCAATTCTCCTGTTAAAACAACTGTATTAAGTTGTTCGAGTTTGGGATTTAGGAATACTGTAATCTTTTCGGCATTGTTTTGAAGAGAGTCCTGATAATTGAAATAAGAAACATGAGAAATTTCTACCAACCTTTTATTTAAAGATGTTGATATATGAACTTCTCCAGACGCATTCGAAATAATGGGATATCCTGAATTAATTTTAATATATGCCTCGGAAATTGGTTGACCAGATTCTGCATCTAAAACAACTAATGTCGTTTGAGAAAACAAAGTAAGAGGTATTAGAAAACAGATAAGAACAAGCGACTTAAGCATTAAAAATAATATTTTCTGTATTATGAATAATAAGTGCACCCCCGAGTAAATATTCCAACTCTAAAAATTCTTGTTTCGTAAAATTTAAGATCAATCCACCTTGTTTTTCCGAATTAAAACATAAAGACCTCATGTCATATGAGTCGTTATCATCACAAAAACAGTTTACTTCTTTATTTATTTGTCTATTAAAACTTACCAACTCGCTGTGAGATAAGTTAAATTGAATGGTATTATATAGCACATGCCATTGTTGACATGATTTACATTAATAAATACAACCCTTTTTTGTTTTATGATAAACTTTTACTTGAGACATAGTCATTTATTGAATGAAAAAACAATATTTATAAGGTACAAAACATCATATTTTGCACCTTATAAACAACTGATAGTAAAAAACGAAAATTCGATTTTTATTAAAAAATATGAAGAGAGAAGATGAATACTTCAAGAAAACACAACAAACAAAAAGACAACTAAACCTTCTTTCCAAGAAATTTTATCTTTCTCTCTCCAATCATAACAAACTCATAGAATGGTAATAAAAATTGCACCAATAATTTCTAAAATACATCTACGATTTTGTTCATTATATTATTTTACAATTAATTTATTGACTTGCTTTTCACCATTCACAACAGATTCAATAATATACAAACCTGTATTGTTTATTTGTAAATCTACTTGGTTCAATTCTGGCGAAATAGCCTGAACTAACTGTCCGTTTGTATTATAGACATTAACAGAAGTCATAGTATGATTAGATTGAAGTACAAAAGTCTCATTTTTAGACACTGGATTTTTACTTAAAGCAACCATTTTTTCTTGTGCGTACTCATTTGTTCCAACGCTATGTCCTTTGTACATTAACTTTACAACACCTGTAGAAGATCCTTCATATTCGGTAAAATAAAAATGGTGCATTGCTCCATTATCTTCCTTTATTACATAACTCGTACTATCGGCAATTTCATAAGAAAAAGTCCCCATATTGAACGTTTTCCAATTGTAACCAATAGTATTAATTTCTTCAGTAAATGTTAAACCAGATAAAACAACGTCATTCGGATGTGTATTTGCAATTTTCACAACTTCCATACCTTGTTTAATTCTTACTCCAACTACTGGGTAAGGTGTTGGTGCAAAATCTGTATATTTTCCGATAATAAATTGCCAATCAGCGCTTGGTTCTCTTTCTACAACTTCATTTTCTACAACATCATAATGAATCATATCCATTCCAGCGTAGTCAGATTTCTTGATTGTTTCTTCTACTACTGTAGATCCACTTTCAATTTTTTGATATTTAAACTTATACTCACCACTAACTAAACTACTATCGGCTAAAGACCGATAGGTTTGGGTTTCGCCTAAAGGCGA
>JBMYWP010000080.1:0-15919 GCA_049607525.1 Flavobacteriales bacterium | reverse complement strand
AAAAAAAAGTCTATCATTTCTGATAGACTTTTAAAAGATTTTGCTCCTCCTCAAGGACTCGAACCTTGGACCCTCTGATTAACAGTCAGATGCTCTAACCAACTGAGCTAAGGAGGAATTTTTCTCTTTTGCATTGCAAATATATGACGCCTTTTTATTCTGAGCAAGCATATTTTAAAATTAATTTCATGATAATTTATTATGTTCTGAACATCAAATAAATAAAATAGAAATTATTTTATGGAGGTAGTATAAATACTGTTGTTCCATATGAATTTTGCCTTTTTTGAAACGCCCAATTCCTTTTTTGCTTGTTTAAATGCCGTATTAAAATCTTTTGCTTTGTAAATAGGATATTCTACACCTTTAATCCATTTCGTTTTTCGGCTAGCTGGCCAAAGTTTATCCGAAACTTTCCCTTTTCCAGTTGCATCCTTTTTATAAATAGACTGAACTAAGTTTTCATCCATCCATTTTAACTCTTTTCTAATTTGCTTTTCATCTCCAACCAATACAATTTGAAAATTATCTATGGCAAGTAGAGTTCTTAAATAAGTGTTAAAATCATAGACGTCGAATTTAGAGAGTTTTTTGTGCCATTTTTTAAACGATTTCTTGCTCAGGTTTCGCTTTTGTATTTGATTTAGCAATTGATGTTTTTTTGCCAGTGATGATGTATTGAGATCCATTTTAGAAATTTCTTGATCTACAATATTGTCTAATTCTGAATTGGTAAGTCCGGTAAGATTGACTTCATTAATCTCTCGAATAATTTCATCTAAACTTTCTCCCAGTTTGTCTGCTTTAACCGATGATGAAATGTGAAAAACATTTTCGATTCCCGATCCTATAAATGATGAGCGAACACCATAGGTATAGCCTTTGTCTTCACGTAAATTCATATTTAAACGTGAAGAGAACTGACCTCCAAAAGGAATGTGACTTAACTTGTATAAAGGATAGGCGCTGTTTAATCGATCATACATACCTAGGAAAGTTCCCATTTTAATAATCACCTGAGGTGCTTTAGGAACATCAATAATATGTAGTTTTGGTTGTACTTGTTTAGGATATGGCGTTTCTAGTGCATCTGCCACAAATTTATCCCAGTTT
The DNA here is from genome assembly GCA_049607525.1 of Flavobacteriales bacterium. Lineage (GTDB taxonomy): Bacteria > Bacteroidota > Bacteroidia > Flavobacteriales > CAJXXR01 > JBMYYR01. Next base: position 14,806 of record JBMYWP010000080.1, on the reverse strand, counting down.
TTAAATAGCGAATATCCCGATTTGTATGCCTTTAAAGGTAAGCGTCCAGAATACACAATGCGAGAGCCTTTGTTTCCTATTTGTTCTCTAAAATATTGTTTTACATCGCTTAAAGTAATGCGTTCTAAATCGGATACTCTTCCTTGTGGATGTGATTTTGGGAATTGATCTCCGTAAATAGAAGCATTAAAATGTTTTGTAGCTAAATACTTCGGGTTCTTTTCTTTTTGCTTTATACGTTGAATTTGTTTTTTCTTAATTCTATCAAAATCCTTCTGATTAAATGCTGGGTTGTTTATTAAATCGTAAATTAAACTTATTACAGTGTTCACATATTGATCTGGCGAAGTCATGTGAAAAGAAATGTCATCATAATTCGAAGAAATCGTTAGTGTTGCACCCATTGTCTCCAGTTTATCAAATAGGTCTTTTGCAGGAAATTTTAGACTTCCTTCTTTAAACATTTCTTTAAGTATTATAGAAATACCGTATGTTCCATTTTTTTCATACTTTTTTCCTGCAGGTAAATGAATATCTATAAAATTAGATTTCGCCATAAAATTTGTCGAGGAAATAACATCAATCCCATTTTTCCATCGCTCGGTTTTAAAATCGAATATTTTTGATGGTTTAGATTTTGGAACATTCGGATGAATATTTCTGTTTACAACAGTTGTTGTAGGTCTAAATGTTAAAGTGTCGTATTCTGCAGAATGCACAAACTTAGCTCTCTTTTTTTTCGGTTTAAATCTTGCAACTCCATTCCATTTTTCTTTTTTACCTTTCGGATAAACGGCTTGATATAATGCAGGTTTGCCTTTTATATAGGTGTTGTAAACACGTTCTAAAGCATTGTATGATAAACGTCTTAATTTTTCAAGTTCATTCTGACTGTAATTTGCATTGCTTTTAAAAATCTCACCATAAGTCAGTGTTCTTGAAATGGCATTTAAACTTGATCCTCTGTTTTTAATTTCTTTTTCTTTTAGTGCTTTAAAAGCTTCTAATTGAATTAATGATGCACCTTTTTTCTCAAATTCAAATAAACTCGCCTTAAATAACGATTCTAAAACCATTAAGGACTGGTCTTCTGGAGCTAAAAATTTAAACATAAATTCTCCAGCAAGTTCTTTACTGTTTTGATAAACATATCCTTCTTGAGCAAAACCTTTATCGACAATATTTTTTGTGATGAATGATGATTTACTTCCGGCCAAAACATAAGCTAAAGCTTGAAGAGGAAGGTAGTCGTCGTGATTAAAATCTACCGTCGGAAAACCTATAGTTAACATGGGTAGAGAAACGTTTTCTTCCGAAATTAAGATTTGATCATCTTCAAACTCTACAGGAATTTGTTTGTCGCTATATACATTCGGACAAGTTGGAATTTCGCTAAAGTATTTTTCTATCCATCCAATTACATCCTTTTCTTCAAAATGACCTACAACAGCTAAAGTGGCATTGTTTGCGCCATACCAACGCAAAAAGAATTTTTGAACATCAGTTAAATTAGCCGAGTTTAAATCTTTCATATACCCTATGGTTGGCCAACTGTATGGATGTCCTTCTGGATAAAATGCTTTTTGAAACTCTAAACGATTTAAACCATAGGGTTTATTATCGTAACGTTGTAACCTTTCATTTTTTACAACTTCTCTTTGATTGTCTAATTTTTCTTGAGTGACGGAATCAAGCAAAAACCCCATTCTATCGGCTTCTAACCATAACGCTGTTTCTATTAAACTAGAAGGTACGGTTTGGTAATAATTTGTTCTGTCTGTATTTGTGGTTCCGTTCATTTCACCACCATAAGCTTGAATAATTTGGAAGTGTTCGTCGTTCTTAACATGTTTTGAACCTTGAAACATTAAATGTTCAAATAAATGGGCAAATCCACTTTTTCCTTTCTGTTCTCTTGCCGAACCTACATGATATTTTACTTCAACATGTGCTGCATTTCCAAAAGCCTCGGTGTTGTGTAACAATATTGTTAAACCATTGGGTAACGTATACTTGTTAAAAGCAATGTTGGCGTCTTTGTTCGTTTTAGAAACTTCTACAAGTTTGGCTTGCCCAAAAACGAGTGAAGAGGTGAGGGTAAATAAAAGAGTATAGAGAATCGCAAAATATTTCATAATGTGAGCTTCGAAAGTTTTTACAAATATGCTAAAAATTATCCGACAATAATATTCATCTAATCCCGAATTATCACATGAAACAAAACAATAGATTATGCTAAATATTATGTTTTTATAAATGCTCTAAAATAATAAAACGTTTATATTGGTTATGAGGTTGATTGAGATTTGTTAACTTTGCTAAAAAATCATAAGATATGTATCCAGAAGAATTAGTTGCGCCAATGCGCCAGGAACTTGTAAATGCTGGTTTCACTGAGTTAAAAACACCTGAAGAGGTAGATTCGATATTAGGAAATAAGGAAGGTTCAACTTTAGTTTTAGTAAATTCTGTATGTGGATGTGCCGCTGCAAATGCTAGACCTGCAGTTATTGCTTCTACGCAGCATTCTAAAACTCCAGACAATTTTGTAACTGTATTTGCAGGACAAGATGGAGATGCTACAAAACAAGCAAGAGGTTATATGTTACCATTTCCTCCGTCTTCGCCATCAATTGCATTGTTTAAAAATGGTGAATTGGTTCACTTTTTAGAAAGACATCACATTGAAGGACGTGATGCAAAAATGATTGCAGATAATTTAGTTGATGCTTTTAACGAGCTTTAAGCTATAATTAACAAACCATAAACCTCGGATTTCCGAGGTTTTTTTATTTCTACTATGACCGAAGAGGAATATATTAAGTTTGAAATTATTAATGGACTGACGGAAATAAAACAAATTTCGAGTCCTTTAATTCAGCTAACGATTGTTTGTCAAAATATAGAAGCCATGGGTGCCATGTTGGATAAAAAACCATTTGCTTGTCCTGGACAATCTAAAAAACGATTTGATCAAGCCTTGGAAACATTGTTCCCAGAACGTTACAAGAAAATGAATCCAAAATCTGTATTCTACCACGCTTTTAGATGTTCAATTATTCATTATTTTCAATTGCATAGGAATTATCAGATTACTCCAAATACTAATTTGCATTTAAAATGGGAAGAAAGAACGGTGCAAGTGCATATAGAATCATTAATTAATGATGCTATAAAAGCAGCCGAGTTTCTGATTGAATTATTTGAGAAAAATCAATTGAAACGCAAAAAAACGGGGAGTCTTGGTTTGAGCTTTGGGTAGTGATGACTCGAAAAACTATTTACACAAAAAAGCCTTAGATATTTTCTAAGGCTTTTTTGTGTTTAAAACTCTATTTTGGCATCTTCAAAATACTCTATAATAGATTCCTTCATAAGTTCTGTTTGCTTTTTAGGACTTAATGGTGGCATTTTTTTATTTACTTTATAATGTGGCCATCCCTCGTCATCTTTGTGTTCAAACTCATAATAACCATGTTTAGAAAGGAGTTTACATATTGCAATATGCAATAGATCCATTTTTTCTTCTTTAGAAAAGTCTTGATATCCCTTACCCAATTCTTGAATACCAATAATAAATAAAATGGCTTGTAAGTCTAATTCTTCTGAACCATCAGAGAATTTTTCGCTCATAAATTGAACTAATCTTTCCCATTTAGGTTGTATATCGTTTGTAGTCATAATAAATGCTTATTTTTATGCAAATTTATTACAATCTTTAAAATAAACAGCATATGGATAAACTCTCTTCTGTAAATTGGCTAGACGTTGTGATTGCTATACCCATTATTATTGCAATGGCAAAAGGTGCATGGCGTGGATTAATATTAGAAGTAGCCTCGTTTTTAGGCCTAATAGGTGGAATTGTTGCTGGTGTTTTGTTTTTAGATCAAATCAGGAACTTTCTTCAAACATTTTTACAATTAAATGAAACTTACCTAAGTATTATTGCTTTTATCATCATTTTTTCTTGTGTTGTTCTTGGAGTAAGTTTGTTAGGTAAATTAGCAACCAAATTATTCGAGATAGCAGCTTTAGGTATATTAAATAGATTAGGTGGTTTACTTTTTGGGTTTATTAGTTCTTTTCTTTTGGTAGGTTTAGGGATTTTAATGCTCGAAAAAGTAGATGTTTCGTTTAATATTCTACCAAATGAAATTAAAGAAACCAGTTTGTTTTATGAACCTATTTCTTTGGTAATACCTCAGTTGTTGGATGTGTTTAATATGTATGAATGGCAAGAGATTTTACATCCATCTGCTATTTTTAAAGCTAAATAATAATGACATTAAGAAAAGCAACTGCCGAAGATGTTCCTAGTATTCTGGAACTGATTCATTCTTTAGCAGAATATGAAAAAGCACCGCAAGAAGTTATTGTAACCGAACAAGATTTGTTAGATAATGGTTTTGGAACTCATCCAGAATTTAAAACCATTATTTGTGAAGACAATGACGAAGTTGTGGGTATGGCATTGTATTTCTATAAATTTTCGACCTGGAAAGGAAAAGTGATGCACTTAGAAGATTTAATTGTAAAACAAGATAAGAGAGGTAGAGGTTTTGGAAAAGCTTTACTCGATGAAATTGTTAGAATTGCAAAACAAGAAAATTTAAAACGAGTAGATTGGCAAGTTTTAGATTGGAATAAACCAGCCGTAGATTTATATGAATCTCTAGGTGCTGAAATCCAAAAAGAGTGGTGGAACTGCCGATTAGAAAAAGATAATTTATTAAATTATGAGTAACATATCATTCCCAATTATTGAGTTTTTGAATACTTATGCCCCAATAGAGGAGGAGGTGAAAAAGGAAATTATTAGTGCATTGAAGTTTGAATCCATTAAAAAAGGAGAAACTTTAATTAAGAAAAACCGTGTAAGTAACCGTATTTATTTTCTTAATTCTGGCGTTGTGCGAAGTTTTTTCTACAAAGAAGATAAAGATATTACTTATTGGATTTATGCCCCAAACCAAATGCTAACTTCTTGGAATAGTTTTATTAATCAGACGCCTGCTTCTGATGAATTTGAAGCTACCGATGATAGTGAATTATGCTCTTTAACACACGAACAATGGTATAATTTATGTGATACCCATCCGAGTTTGAATATGATTTATAGAAAAATATTGGAAACGGAAATGGCTAATATTGATGAGTTTTATAAAGGTTACTATTTTATGACAGCCAAGGAAAAATACGATTTACTTTTAACGGTTTTTCCAGAAATAACACAAATTGCAAATCTCAAGCATATCGCGTCTATGATGGGAATATCTCAAGAAACTTTAAGTAGAATTAGAGGTATGAAATAAAATAAAAGCCCTTTTCAAATACAATTGAAAAGGGCTTTTACATATTAAATTGGGGGATTTACATTTAAAATACTCTTACAATATTAAACCCAAAAAATATTTCACGTTTAGACCAATCTCCTTCGGCATTACTCAAAAAGCCTGGCTCGTTTGTAGATTGAGCATTAGAAAACAACAATTGGAAAATATGACCTCCAGTTTCTATATCTAACCCAATAGTTAATGGATCTTTATAAATAGAATTTTTGTGTCGACTAAAATTATAAGCATAATCAATATTAATAGAAGTACGTTTACTCATTTTAAAACGACCTCCAACACCTAATACCATTTGGTCGTGTTTTTGAAAAGATTCTAAAACTAAATTTTGACGTACATAACTAGGCGCAAGTTGCAATGAAATACCGTTTGTTATTCTTCTAGAAATTAATAATTGTGTTGCATAACTGTAGCGGTCTCTATAACGCAGTTTTGGGTATTGTTTTGTTGATAATTGGGTATTTACATTTACCGTAGAATAAGCTACAACATTTACCGGAAATGTTTCCCCTTGTGCCATCCATCTCCATTTAACCGAACCTGCATAGGTTTTTCTTAAAGATTCTCGGCTTAATCCCAATTGAAATCCATCAAATAATCCGTAAATCATTTGAATTTTGGTATTCGCTTCATCTAATCCGTAAAATGTATTTACACCTTTTTTAAGACTACCAAATCTGTGAGAAACATACATATAAGTGTCTCCTTTGTCGGCAACTTTTGTAGACTGTAGGTTTCCTATTTTAAAAGCTTTAAATGCTGGCGATTCAAAAGTTTGTTCGGGTGCTTCTGCCTCTAACTCTTCTAGTAAATCATCTTGAGCAAACAAGGTATTTGTTAACCCAATAATTGCGAAAAAAAATATAATGTTTTTATACATAAACTCTATTTTAGAATAATGACTTTATCTAATTTTAATTCTTCCATCAAATCATCATATCCAATAATTCTACCTTTTATGGTATACGAATTGTTTTCTATTAGAGATGATTTTGATGTTTTGTCTTTTACACAGTAAATAGATTCATTTAGCATGAATCCGTTCTGATCTATTTGTGAAATTGTACCAGTAAGTTCGACAATTTTATTTTGCCATTTTTCTGGCGCATCAGAAAGAACCGAAACAATATCTTGAGCCTGTCCTTTATATTCCACCTTCATGTCTTGAATGGTTTCATGGGCTTTATAAGTTATTTTATAACCGATAATTCCACCTAAAACAACCAAAGCAAGAACAATTATTGCGAGTTTACTTTTTTTCTTTAAGGCCATATTTTCCAGATATTAAAATGCTTTCTGCGATTTTGCTTTCTACAATCTTTGGAATTTCGATATCAAACTCACTTGGTTTAACCGAAAAGTTAACTTCCACAAGAATTTGTCCATCTTTCTTAGAAATAAGAATTTTTGTTGAAACGGCTTTTTCTTTATTTCTAATGGTAAGTGTACCATCCAATTCATATTCCTTTTGACCTTCACCCAATTCTTTGGCGTCAAAACCTTTTATTTTGCCTTTAAAAGTAGCTTTCGGATGCTTATCAGAATCCATGTAATTCTCATTGAAATGCTCTTCCATTAAAGCAATTTCGAAATGAAAAGCTTTAACAAACAATAGAGATGCAATGTCTCCTGTTTTAGTATTAAGAACTACAGTTGTACTTTTATTTTCGGCTTCCACAGCTTCAAAAGCTTCTACTGACGCCTTAAAACTTGTGTGTCCATTTTTTGTGAAAAATTTTTGAGCAGAAGCACTCAAACCAATCGCTAAAGCGGATATGAATAATAGTTTTTTCATTGTTTTGGTTGATTTAGTTTTCTAAAAATCCGTCGGCCTTCCATTTGTCAAGAATTTGGAGAACTTCGGCTGGTAGTTTACCAGATGGGGGCATTGGAAGTACATCGGCGTTCATTCTTTGAACAAGAGTTCCGTTTTGTGCCGAATTTTTCACATCGGCAAAGTTGTTAAGTTTTAACCCTGCGCTTGGTACACTTCCTCCGTGGCAAGTAATGCAATTGTTATACATTATGGTTTGCACATCTGGATTGTATGTTATTTTCTTATCTATGGGAGGTAAAGTTCCTTTATCTGGTTCTTCTATAATTGCCTTCGTACAACTTTGTAAACAGAAAGCAAGGGCAACACCGGAAAATATAAGTTTATTCATTTTCATATTGGTTTAGTTTTGAACGTTAATGTTATCAATGGTTACTTCATGTTGACCTAATGGATCTACAGTAATTTGTTTTGTGATGTGGGTAATGTCTCCAGCAGAAGGTGCACCGTCTTGGTTGATATCCATAATAACTGTTACATAATATGTTCCTGGATGAACGTATGTAAATAAAAATTCATTTTGGTCTGGAATGAATTGAGAAAATAATAGTACCGAATTAAAATTCTCGAACTTTAGGTATCCAAATTCGTCGGTTAAAGGTTGATCAGAAAAATAAACATAAGAATCTCTGTTCATAATTTCTGTATTTTTTTCAATCTTTAAATTTACATATCCCAAAAGTGGTTGTTCATTTATTGTGTATGGATCTCCAGATTCTAAGGCTAATTCAAATACCGATTTGGTGTCTGATTGAGCTAGGAAACTTGCTGACTTTTTTGATGCAATATTATTTGTATCTATTCCCGAAGTAAAATCAAAAGCGACAACGTTTTGAGGATACCCAACCGAAGTTGCAACAGATTCGGCTAATGCCGTAATGTTTTTCTTTCCTTTAAATGTTTGATGTCTTGTAGCCATTGCATTTTGTCCCAGTCTACTTGTATAAGCATTGTAATATAAACTGTCTTCTACAAATCTTAATTCTAAAAACATGGTGTTTTTTCCACCTACTGCATCTACAAAACGAAAATATTCTCCATCAACATTTAGGCTTGTACTGTCCATAACAAAATAACTGGTACGGTATATTCCATTTAATAATCCACCGTTTCTAGCCATAATAGTTCGAGTGTTCTTAAAGTCGGTAACAAAGAAATCTGTAAATAAGTTTCCCATAGAACCTCCTTCAAAAATACCATGTGTTTGAGAAGAAGATATAGCTCTATAATCCCAAGCAAACCAGTCAAAGTCGTCTGCAATTACACGGTTTGTACCTACCCATTGCCCTTGCATTTTTTCCATAAAACTAAAACCTTGCTCATTTACATTAACAGGTTTAATTTCTATTGGTTGGCTTGGTTCTGGTGTAGGGTCAACAGGTCCATTGTCGTTCGCGATGTTTACAACTTCTTTTTCACAGCTGTAAAATCCCAACAATGAAATAGATAATAGAATAAGTGTTATTTTTTTCATATTTGTTTATTGGTTTGGTTGTTTTATCCAGTATTCAACTATTGGTTTGTTATGAATGTATGTTGTTACCTTTAAGGTGTCTTTATGGATAGGTTCAATTCGATTCTGCTTTTGTTTTGTTTTTGTAGCTCCCGAAATGGCATCTACATAATACAGGCCTTTTGGCTGTAAATCATTAAAGAAGTACACCGTTTTTTCAATCGAATCAAATCGAGAGGTTCCATCGTTGAAGTACACCACATGAGCTTTCTTTTTTTCATTTATGTCTTTTATTTCATAAACGGCTTTGTACACATGGTTGTTCACTTTCCAAACACCATCAATAGGTAGAGGTTTAGAACACGACCAAATACAAATAAAGAAGCCAATAAGTTTCCAACTGTTTTTCATAGTCTTTGATATTAGGCAAAGGTAAATGCTGATAATTAAGAATAAATTGACCTATGTCAAATAAGTTTGGGAAGAGGGATAGAAGTTGTAATGCTCTCTGTAAGATACAATTTTGTATTTATAACTTTTGTAGGGGTTGTTAGAGCCTTTTTTGATTTATATCAAAATATTGAATATCTTAAGGCTATACCTTTGTAACATCAACAAAAAAACAATTATGCTAAAGTTAAAAAAGTGGAGAACAATAGTTGCCTTAATTCTTATGTACCTCATATTTATAATGAATTGGGAATGGATGTGGGGTATACTTTTTCTGTTTTGGGTTATTCCGGACTTATTCACAGGGTCTACTTATTTTATTGAACCAATACACAAGAGAAAAAATTCGTGGCTCTATTGGATCATTGTGTGTTCTTGGGTTTTAATGGCAATCTTTTCTATATCAACGCTGTTTGTCAACTATAATCAATACTATTATTAATGGAATTCAAAGGGTATTCTCTGGTTCAAATTTTTAAGCAATACAAGGCAAAAGTTTCTTTTACTTTTTTTCTTCTTGTGTTAGAAAATGGTTTTAAGGTTATACAGCCTTTTGTACTTGGTCTTGCAATAAATGATTTGTTGGAGAAAACCTACGACGGACTCATTCTTTTTGCAATACTTTATCTCATTAGTTTTTTTATTGGAATTTTCAGACGTTACTTTGATACCAGAGTGTATACCAAAATATATTCAGATTTAGCAACAAGTTTATCTAAGCAACAGTTTAAACATCATGTTTCAATCTCATCAATTTCGGCTCGATCTAGTTTGGTTAAAGAACTTATAGATTTTTTCGAGCAGGATTTACCTCAGGCGTTCGCCGCAATAATTCAAGTCATTGGTTCTGTTGTTATGCTTTACCTTTTTGATGGATGGGTGTTTTTGGCGTGTCTAGTAAGTATTCTCCTTATCTATATTATATATGCTTTTAGTTCTTCTACCATTTACAAATATAATACTGGGTTTAATGATGAGTATGAAAAACGATTGGATATTCTCAAAACGAAAGATGTTAAACAAGTTCGTTTACATTTTAATTCAATTTCTGATTGGATGATTAAACTCTCAAATTTAGAAGTCGTGAATTTCGGAATCATAGAGTTTATTTTATTAGCGTTATCTATTTTCACTTTGGTGTTGGCTTCGCAAATTCCAAATGTATCACCTGGGGAAATATTTTCTATTATGACTTATGTGTTAGAGTTTTCTCAAGGCGTGTTCTTACTGCCTTTTTTGTACCAACAGGTTATTCGATTAAAAGAAATTAGTGAACGGTTAAAAACAATATCATGAAAAAGTGGAAAACCATATTGGCATTAATACTCATGATGCTTGCTATATTGTTTGATTGGGCTTGGGTTTGGGTACTTCTTGTTGTATTTGGATTAATTAAAAGTGTGCAGTCTAATGAAATACATTTTATTGAGGTTGTAAAAAAGGTTGAGACGCCTTATCTTTATTATACCTTAATTGGATTTTGGATTGTTCTTTCAGCGATTACCATTTGGCAATATTTGCATACGCTGAATTTATTTTAAACTAAAATTTTATCAGAACATAAAGACTAAAATTATTAACAATTAAACAAACGAAACATGAAACAGATGAAGTACATCATATTCTCCCTTTTAATCTTATTATCTTTTACCATGTGTGCACAAAAGCAAGATAAAATAGTAGGGGTTTGGACTGTAAGTAATGAATACAACAAAGGCGTGTATGAAATTATAGAATCGGAAGGTAAATTCTATGGTAAGATCCATAAGTATTCAGAAAATGATAAAGAGTATTTAGGTAATAACAAAGAAGAGGATTATTTCTTGACAGATGTTGAGCTTACCAATGGGAAATACATAAATGGAATCATTCATATAGATGAAAAAACGACCTATAGAGTAGAATTTTCATTCGATTCGGATGATGTTTTAAAAGTAGTAATGACAATAAATAATGAACCTTATACAGAATTATGGACAAGAAAAAAGTAAATATTAATGAAAAAATGATGCATGAGTTACCTGTAAGTGCTTATACATCTAAGGAATGGTTTGATATTGAAATGAAGCATTTATTTAGCACAACTTGGCAATTTGCAGGTTTTGTTGAAGACGTGAGTGAGCCAGGAGATTACATTAGTGTTCAGGCCGGTTTAAATAATATTTTTATCATTAAAGGTAGAGATGGTCGGTTAAGAGCATTTCATAATATGTGCAGACATAGAGGAACCCAATTGTTAAGAGCTGTTGGGAATTCTAAAAAAGCCATTACTTGTCCTTATCACGATTGGACTTATGATTTGGAAGGTGGATTGCAAAGTATTCCGAAAAAAGAAACTGAGTTTCCTAATTTACCAAAGGAGAACCACAAGTGCGATCTTAACTTAATAAAAGCTTCTGTAGATGTATTTAAGGGAATGTTATTTGTTCATCCAGATGAAAATGCACCTTCAATAATGGAGTTTTTTGGAGATGTATTACCATATTTAGGTCCCCATATTCCCGAATCGCTTGTTGAACAAAGTGAAAAAGATGGAAAGCCTTTAGATACACGAATTATTAATTGCAATTGGAAAATTGTTGTCGAAAATTATATCGACCATTATCACTTAGATCATCTACATGAGGGAACACTTAATATGTATGATCATAAAAATGCCGAATTTGGTTGGGTTGGTCCTCATTATTGGTTTTACGAACCACTTATTCCAGAATATCGAGAAAATGTGAAGGATTTATCACCTTATGTATTAATAGATTCGGTTCCCGAAGATCAAATTGGAGCCTATGTTCCGTGGTTATTTCCGAATATTGGACTTGGGGAAACAGAAGGTGCTTGGAGTATTTTTCATGTCATACCAATGGCTCCAGATAAAACAATGGTAGTTATTCGTGGTAAAGGAATGAATGTAAGCGATTGGGAAGCAACAAAACAGTATACTAAGTCTGGATTTCAAAGTTTTTGGACCAAATATGGAAGTAAAGGGAAATACGATGGAAACCCAGAAACAGACCCAATGAGTAGTGGCGATTTTATGGAAGAAGATGTTTATGCTTGCGAACAACAGCAAAAGTCTTTAACTTCACCATATTTTTCGGTTGGGGCAGTAGCAAAAAGAGGTGAATATGCCATTGCAAAATTTCAACTGGAAGTGAAAAAGTGGATCGAAAAACACAACAACAATGAATGATTTAAGTACTCTAGAAGTCGTCGACATAAAAACACTGACCAAACAATCTGTTCAAGTAGATTTTAAATTGCCAATTGGAAATGAACGTTTATTTCTTTTCAAACCAGGGCAATATATTACCTTGAGTTTTGAAATTGGTGGAGAAGAATACAGAAGAGCATATTCTATTTGTAGCTCACATAATACGAAGGATACGATATCTGTTGGAGTAAAACGAGTGAAAAACGGAAAGGTGTCTAATCATATTAATGACCAATTAAAACCAGGTAGTAAAGTGGAGGTTTTACCTCCTATGGGTGAGTTTTTTGCAGATATACAGACTTCAAATTATAAATCCTATTATTTATTTGCGGCCGGAAGCGGTATTACACCTATGTTGTCTATTTTGAAATCGGTATTAGAAACTGAGGATAAAAGTTATGTGTATTTACTTTATGGAAATTCAAATTTAGATTCTATAATGTTTAAAGACGAACTAAAGCGTTTATTAAATCAATATAGCGATCGATTAATTGTTCAACATAATTTGAGTAAACCTAAATCTAAATTAGGTAGATTGTTTAAAAGCTCAAAGTCTGATGACGTTGAATTTACCAAAGGAAGAATTGAGGCTTCGGTTGTAAAATCCTTTATAAAGAATAATCCGCCCTATGCACAAAACGCGGAATATTATATGTGTGGTCCAAATATGATGATGGAGACGATAGAGGAAAGCTTAAAAAGCTTAGATGTTCCAAAATCTAGAATCTATAAAGAATCTTTTGGAACTGAATCAAATGTGAAAAGTGTTTCTGGACAGGCTTCAAAATTACAAGTGAATTATTCAGGTGAGAATTTTGAAATAGAAGTAAAAAAAGATCAAACCTTATTAAGGGCTTTATTAAATAATAATATTGATGTACAATATTCTTGTGAAGGTGGAGTGTGTGGAATGTGTAAATCTCAATTGGTGGAAGGAGAAGTGCATATGGAAAGCAATATGTATTTTACCGAAGATGAGGTGAGTAATGGTAATATTCTCTGTTGTCAAAGTGTTGCTAAAACTCCAAATATTTCAATATATATAAAAGAATAGTTTTAATAAAAGATAATATTTTGTACTTTGTCGTCAAAATCTATCCGTTTTGACTTCTAAATGGGGGTTTAACCGAAAAGTAATGTTAAAAGCATACACTTTAATTATCTTCGCAACAATTAAAACAAACTAATAACGTAAAACTATGGAAAAGTACATGGATAAAATAACTTCAATGATTATTGAATATGCTCCAATGGCATTGGGTGCAATTTTAACAATTATTATTGGATTCTGGTTAGCAGGTTTTTTATCGAATAAGTTAGAAAAATCTTTAAGAAAGAAAGGAACAGATGAAAGTTTAATACCTTTCTTAAGATCTATGTGTTCTATTACTGTAAGAGTATTGGTGCTTTTTAGTGCTGCTGGAATGTTTGGATTTGAAGTAACTTCTTTTGTTGCTTTATTAGGTGCTGTAGGTTTTGCAGTAGGTATGGCTTTACAAGGAAACTTGAGTCACTTAGCTTCTGGTATTTTAATCCTTTTCTTTAAGCCATTTAAAGTTGGAGATTTTATTGTAACAGCTGGGTATTCTGGATCGGTAAAAGAAATTCAAATTTTCAACACAGTTTTAACAACTTTAGATAACAGAATTATCATTATTCCTAACGGTACAATTACTGGTGGACCAATTGAAAACTTAACGGCTAACCCTACTCGTAAAGTTCCAATGACATTCGGAATTGGATATGGTGATGATATTGATAAGGCAAGAAAGGTAATTCAATCTGTATGTGATTCATGTCCGCAAATTGACCATTCTCAACCTGTAGATATTATTGTAACAGAATTGGCTGATAGCTCTGTAAACTTCTCAGTACGTCCTTGGACTAAAACTGAAGATTACTGGACAGTATATGCATATATGCATGAAGAAATTAAGAAAGCATTCGATAAAGAAAATATTGGAATTCCATTCCCACAAATGGATGTACATATTTCTAAAGAAGCTTAATAAATATAGCTAAATAGTGAATACTGAAGAGGAGCAACATTTTTACTGTTGCTCCTCTTTTTTTATGTAATATATATTTTCTTTACAAGATTCAATATTTTTGGATGGTCAATCTATGTTAAAGCATTCGGATTGCTTTTCTATTTGAGATCATTCAATTATTTTTTACAACACAGAAGAAAAAATATTTAATTTTTTATAAACATAAATGGTTACTTATAAGAGATGTATGACTAAGGTGTGTCTCTTGGTGATATTTTAATAAAAAAAAAGCATTGCAGTTATTAAAAATATACTATATTTGCCACCGTTAACAACAGAAGGGCAATTAGCTCAGTTGGTTCAGAGCACCTCGTTTACACCGAGGGGGTCAGGGGTTCGAATCCCTTATTGCCCACAACATTTCTGTAAAAAGAAAAATTCTACTGATGTTAACAATTCAAGGGCAATTAGCTCAGTTGGTTCAGAGCACCTCGTTTACACCGAGGGGGTCAG
>JBMYWP010000079.1:0-16072 GCA_049607525.1 Flavobacteriales bacterium | reverse complement strand
GGAGATGGAATTCCAAACCATTTGGATATTGATTCAGACAACGATGGTGTTTATGATATTTGGGAATCTGGACAAAATTCAGGTGTTGATGCTAACGCTGATGGAAGGCTTGATGGAGATGTTGGAGCTAATGGAATTCCTGAAGTTGTCGATCCTGAGGATGATGGAACAGTAAATTACGATACTCAAGATTCAGATGATGATGGCGCTCCTGATTTCTTAGATGTAGATGATGATGGAGATGGTGTAAATACAGAACATGAAGCTCCAAATGAAGATGGTGATGGAAATCCAAATACTGGAAATACACAAGATTCAGATTCGGATTCGACATTCGATTATTTAGATATGGACGATGACGGAGATGGTGTTGCAACTATTTACGAATTGCCAAATAACGATGGCGATGGAAATCCAAATACTGGAGATACTCAAGATACAGACGGAAACGGAACACCAGATTATTTAGATACAGATGACGATGGTGATGGTATGTTGACTATTGATGAAGGATCAAACCCAGATGATAATATGGAGCCAGGAGATGCATTTGATGCTAACGGAAACGGAATTCCAGATTATTTAGAAAAAAATGGTCATGATCAATCGGAAACGACTGATGAAATTGAGGTATATAACGCGGTAACTCCAAATGGAGATGGCGATAATGATGTGTTTATCATTAGAAATATAGAAAAATATCCAGAAAATACAGTTCAGATTTTTAATAGATGGGGAGTTGTTGTTTTTGAAACCGAGGGGTATGGTGTTGATGGAGTATTCTTTGAGGGATATTCTAACGGAAGAGCAACAATAGACTCGGGTACAAAACTTCCGGATGGTACATATTTTTATGTCGTTGAATATGTCAATGAAGATGGAGATATGAAACAACGATCGGGATACTTATACCTAAACTATTAATAAATCTAATAGGTGGAGTTCAATAAACTCCACCTTAACTAAAAAGACAAATCCTATGAAAATCAAATTATTAATCATAGTCGCATTTATGAGCTTTATTAAGATTTTAGCTCAACAAAACGCCCAGTTTTCTCACTATATGTATAATACCATAAGTGTAAACCCTGCATACGCAGGAAGTCGAGATGTATTAAGTATTAATTTCCTCCACAGAACTCAATGGGTAAATCTTGAAGGCGCCCCAGAAACACAAACATTATCTTTTCATACGCCATTAAGAAATAAAAACATTGGTGTTGGTTTATCTGTTGTAAATGATAGAATTGGACCTTCATCGGAAACGTTGATTTCTGGAGATTTTTCTTACACCATAAAAACCAGTGCAACCACAAAATTAGCTTTAGGTGTTAAGGCTACTGGAGCCCTCATTAATATAGATTTTGATCGTTTAAACGAATATAATGCAAACGATGGTTTGTTGCAGGAAAATGTATCTAACCTATTAAAACCAAATATTGGTACTGGAGCATATTTCTATTCAGATAAATGGTATGTGGGGTTATCGGCACCGGTTTTAATAGAAACAAGTCGTTACGATTCTAAAGCCGATCAGGTATTATCTAATCTTGCTAAACAACGTAGACATTACTACTTGATAGGTGGGTATGTTTTTGATGTAAATCATAACGTAAAATTAAAACCAGCTTTTTTAATGAAATCTTTAGCGGGAGCTCCTTTACAAGTGGATTTATCTTTGAACGCTTTGTTTATGGATAAAATTATGGTTGGAACAGCTTATAGATGGGATGCCGCAGTCTCTTTTATGTTGGGAATGCAAGTAAATAACCGATTGATGATTGGATATAGTTATGACCTTGAGACTACTGAATTACAAACGGTAAATGATGGTTCTCATGAGTTTTTCATCCGATTCGAATTGTTTAACAAAAAGGATAAGGTGACAACACCTCGTTTTTTCTAAATCAAAACTACTATGAAAAAAATCATTCACTTATCTATAGCAATCTTAGTTGTTTCTCAATTGGGGTTTGCACAAATAAAATCAGCATCTAGAGCCTACAATGCACTTGATTTTCAGAAAACCATAGAGGTTTATGAATCTAAATTAGAAAGCAAAAAATTAAAAGCCATAGATTATAAACATTTGGCAAATGCATATTACAACAATTCCGACTATAAGAATGCCGTTGAGAATTATTCAAAGTTCTTCGAATTGGAAAAAGGGTCGTTCTTACAAGAGAGATATAAATATGCGCAAAGTTTAAAATCTGTTGGCGAATATAAAAAGGCAGAGCAGATTCTGGAGGAGATAGACAGTCAATCTTATTCAGTGTTTTATTCAAACGATAACTATTTGGAGGAAATTAAAGCAAATTCTGGTCAGTATGAAATTGAGAATTTGAATATTAATACCAACTACTCCGATTTTTCATCTGGGATTTACAAACAGAAAATGATTTTTGCTTCGGCAAAACCAAAGTCAGCTTTATCAAAAAACATTCACTCTTGGACAGGGGAATCTTTTTTGGATTTATTTGAAACAAATTTAGATGGTTCGAATGTAAATCGTTTATCTAAAACAGTAAATTCTAAATTTCATGAATCGAGTTCATCCATCAGTAAAGATGGTTTAACTATGTATTTCACGAGAAATAATGTTGTAAAAAACAAAGCACTTGTAAATAAAGATGGTATAACGTTGTTGAAGATATATAGAGTAACTCGATCATCGGAAAATGATAAATGGTCAAATTTGGAAGAGTTGCCTTTTAATTCAAACGAGTATTCGGTTGCACACCCCGCGTTGAGTCCGGATGGTAGAACCTTATATTTTGTTTCGGATATGCCAGGTGGTTTAGGAATGTCTGATTTATATAAGGTGTCTATAACTAAAGATGGTTTTGGAACACCAGAGAATCTTAGAGAAATCAATACATTTCAAAGAGAAACATTTCCTTTTGTTTCAGAAAGCAATGAATTATTCTTCACCTCTGACGGACATGCTGGTCTTGGTGGTTTAGATGTGTTTAAATATAACTTATCAGATCGTAAAGTGTCAAATTTAGGACTTCCGATAAATAGTCCAGAAGATGATTTTGCTTATGTTTCTAGAGCAGATGGTACAGGGTATTTTTCTTCGAACCGACATGGAGGTAAAGGGAATGATGATATATATGCCTTTACAAGATTGATTCCTGAGCACAAATGCGATCATGAATTATTGGTTGTGGTTTTTGATAAAGAATCGGGTATACCAATAACAAATGCCATGGTAAATATTGATGGACTAAAAGAAATCCAGACTGAACTTTATACAAGTAGAAATGGAGAGGTTCATAAACCATTGATGTGTGTTGCCAATTTAAAGCTTCAAGCCCATAAAGAAGGGTACGAGCCAGGATTTGGTAGTGCTTTAATCACAAAAGAATCTACAGGGCAAACAAAGGTTATTATTGAGTTGGAGCCAAAAGAAATCATAACCAAGGGTGAAGATGTATTTGTGAACATTAACCCAATTTATTTCGATTTTGATAAGTGGAACATTCGACCAGATGCGGCAGAAGAATTGGATAAGGTAATAGCTGTGATGCAAAAATACCCGCAAATAATCATAGAATCTGGTTCTCATACCGATTCAAGAGGTTCCGATCAATACAATGTGAAACTATCTAGTAAAAGAGCACAGTCTACTTTAGATTATATTATTTCTAATGGTATTGATGCCAATAGGATTTCAGGTAAAGGTCACGGAGAAAAACAACTGACCAACACATGTTCGAATGGAGTAAAATGTTCTAAAGCAGAACACCAGGCAAACCGTAGAACAGAATTCATTATTCTTAATCCAGAAGTGATTAAAAAATAATCGTTTTTACTGAGAATAAAAATACAAGCCATTTCTATACGCTTAGAAATGGCTTTTTTTTGTGTATTTAATTTTTAGTTCTCCATTTTTATGGGGACAGAAGTTTTGAGAAGAATGGAGCATAACCTTCCTCGCGCATGCGGGGATCCATAGCCAGTAAGATAAATTGAAGTCAAGAGAATTGAAAACAACCCCTAATATGATTTTGAAAGAAAAATAACCCCAATAATCTCTGGCTCTCCATTTTCATGGGAACTGCAGTTTTGAGAAGAATGGGAAATAACCTTCCTCGCGCATGCGGGGATCCATAGCCAGTAAGATAAATTGAAGTCAAGAGAATTGAAAACAACCCCTAATATGATTTTGAAAGAAAAATAACCCCAATAATCTCTGGTTCCCCATTTTCATGGGGACGGAAGCTTTGAGAAGAATGGAAGATAACCTTCCTCGCGCATGCGGGGATCCATAGCCAGTAAAATATCTTGAAGTCAAAATAATTGTCACCAACCCCAAATTTGATTTTTATAAGCTAGTAGAAGAGCCATAAAATGGTAAGAATATGCTTTACAGAAATATCTAATTCCATTTAATTTCCGATTTTCTTTTTAAAGTCTTTTTTTAGAAAAGGTTGCAATTCTTTAAAAGTAAAGAATAAATCAAAATCTGGTTCATAAGCTTTTATTGCCCAAGGAAAATTTAATGAGTAAACAAACTCAATACCATCTGGTGTATTCTCTTTTTCGGTAATTACAAAATTACTAATATCTTCAAGTTCAAATTTAAATTCATTATTTTTGTCAAATATTTCTAATACACTTTCAATATACTCGCTATCATCTGAATATCTATTCTCTTTAGCAGAAATTACAAGCTTATTAATGGTGTTTTGAACTCTAGAATTACAGAGTTTAATTAATGCTTGCTTTTTTTTCATTTTGAATATTTTATCTGAAGTTATTTCTTCTCCCGTCTTTAAATTTATATTAATTGGTTTAAAATAAAATTGAACATCCTGAAACCTTCCTACTCTACGTAGAATCCCTAAAATATTATTTTTGATATAGATTGATTCATACCTGAAAATGGTTTCATATTCGTTTAACGAATTGTTTAAACAAGCATTTTCTAATTCAAAATTGATGTCTTTTATTATTGCGGAGTATGGTTTTGCTTCAATAAATTTATTTAATGATAAAAGTTTAGAGTTTATCTTATTCTCGATATTACTGTTTGGGTGTTTTATCACTAAAAATTGCATTTCAATCTGGTTATTGGGAAAATAACTACAATTCAAAGTGTCTTGAACGAAGATGCTTTGGATAGAATTTTCTTCAATTTTTATTGCTGACTTATGAGCTTTACATGAACTGAAAAAAATAATCATTAAGCATGTATAAAAATGTGTTTGTTTTAACATTTGATATTCCTTTTCGAATTTTTATTGAATTTAGTCAATAGTTTTTCAATTGTTATAATAAAAGAAGTAATCTATATGAAAATAAAGCTTAAAATTTGATGCTATTTTAAAATTGAATATAATTAAAATATATTGAAGTCAAGCGAATTGAAAATAATTCCAAATCTGATTTGGGAAGAAATAAAGATATGACAATCTCTGGTTCCCCATTTTCATGGGGACGGAAGCTTTGAGAAGAATGGAAGAAAACCTTCCTCGCGCATGCGGGGATCCATAGTTAGTCATCCTAAATTCAGTTTTAAATATTATAAAGAATCCCATCATTAATAGGACTCTTTTAATCTTGAATTCTAAGTCTTAAATTTAATATTTTTTAATTTTTATGATCATCAAATATACAAACTACCATCAAAAAAAAATCAAATGGAGTCAATATGTATACATACCACCACCAATAAAAGTTAGCTGAAGGCATTATGTGTATATACCACGACCAAAATAATATTTTTGGTCCCGTTATGTAACCATACCGCCATAAAAAAAATCTGATGAAGGCATTATGTATACATACCACCCTCCAAAATAATTTTTTTGTAGTGGTATGGTTAATAACTCCCAACAAATCTGAAATAATAAGGGTAGTATGATAAAATGATGTATATGTAATAAGTTGATTAAGTGTCTTCTTTTAGTTTTAACTCATTCGTTTTTAAAATATTATGTGTAGTTTTATAACATGTTAAATCACACCAATTGAATTTCGAATAACAATAGATACACGTTTTATACGTTTTGATTTTCAATAGGAATTAAAACAATAAGATTATGTTTAATGCAATTTATGTACAGAATTTAAGACATGCACAGTTTCTTCAACTCATGAGATTTATTGAGAAAGTCATTTTCGAATCGGGAATTGAATCTCTTATTCCTTTGCACACCGAATTTAAATCGGAGGTTGATCAATTTGAAGTTAAAATAAAAACTTCAACAAAAAATCCATTAACATCCCAAATCCATAATATGGATGATAAGCGAGATACGGTGTATAGCTGTATTGTAAAGCTTGTAGAAATTAATGCCTTGCATTCGGATACGGCGATAGTTGATACCGCCAAAATGCTTTTGCCAGTTATAGAAACCCACGGTAAAAATGTCCCCTATTTAGGTTTAAATGAAGAAACAGCTGTATTAAGTAGTTTTATTTCTGAATTAGAAACACGACCAGAGCTTACAGAAGCTGTAGACAATATTCCAGGGTTGAAAATTTGGATAAATGATCTGAAAACCTATAATACAGCCTGTGAACAGTTGTTGCTCGATAGAAGTATTTCAAATATTCCAACTCGAAGTGCTAAAGAAATAAGAATTTCGGTATACGATTTATTTAAAACCATAAAAAATCATATTACGGCGCATATTACCTTAAATTCCGAAGGTAATTACTTAGTGCTGAAAGAGGAGATTAATGAACAGATAAAAAATACCGATTGATACTGTAATAGAACAGTAAATACCTTCTGTTCGGGAAAGATGAAATTTACCTGCTAAAGTGTTAATTATTTTGTCAAAACCACATCATGTCAAATAGATGTGGTTTTTTGTTGAGATAAAATTGTATCTTTAAAGTATGAGAGAATGACATGAAAGAAGATTTTTTACATACCGTTTGGAAGCATCAATTGTACAACGTGAAAAGCTTAGAGTCTACAAATGGCGAAAGTTTGAATGTGCTGTACAGAGGTATTTATAATACGACAGATGGTCCCGATTTTTTAGAATCTAGTATTTCGGTTGGGCAAACAAGGTGGTTTGGAAGTATAGAAATTCATGTTAATTCATCGGATTGGAACAAACATAAACATTCTGCTGATGCTAATTATAAAAATGTGATTTTACATGTGGTTTGGAACCACGATGTTGATATTCCAGAATTAAAATGTCCAACTCTAGAATTAAAAGGCCGAGTTCCGAAGTATTATTATGATAATTATTTTAAGCTTCAACAACAAAAAGAACTTTTGCCTTGCGCCGAAACCATTTCGGATATCGATGAATTTTGGTTGTCTTTTTATAAAGAAAAATTAATTATCGAACGGTTTAAGGCTAAATCGGAATATATATTGAATACGTTTAGTACAATTAAATTGGATAAAATTTATCAAGTATTTTTATTCACTTTAGGTTTAACCAAAAACTCTGAAGGATTTTATGAATTGTCCAAACGGTTGCCATATCATCTCATTTTAAAATACAAAGGCAATAAAATAAAAATGGAAGCACTGTTGTTTGGTGTTTCTGGATTTCTGGAAAATGCACCTCATAGTAATTACGTAAAAAGACTTCAACAGGAGTATTTAGCGCAGAAAGAACTTCATAAATTAACAACAATGTCTAAAACCCACTGGAATTTTATGCGAGTTAGACCACAGGGGTTTCCAACCATTAAGCTAGCCTTGTTAGCCGATTTGTTTTCTAAGATACCATCTATAGAAAATTTTATTTTGCATTCTTCACCAAAAAAAATAAAAGAAACTTTGGCTCATTTAAGCGTTTCTGAGTATTGGTTAACCCATTATACATTCGCGAAATCGTCATCGAATAAGAAGAAGGGTTTGGGGAAAACGTCTCTAACCACAATGTGGATCAATTGTATTTTACCTCTAAGGCAAATTTATTCTCAAAATAAAATTGAATCCATTCAAGAAAGTATAGATTGGTTGCTTAATGAAAGGGCCGAAAGAAATAGGATTACTGCCTTAATGCAAGAAAACAGATTCGAAAACCGTAATACATTCGATAGCCAATTCCTTATTCATAAATATAAAAATTTCTGTATTGATAGAAAATGCCTAACTTGCGGGATAGGATTAAGAATTTTAAAACGTAATGATACAAAAACTTAAATCATTTTTCGAAAAACAAGGCTTTGATGTTTGCTCAAGGATTTCTGATCGTTTGAATTTGCAAGTCAATGAAGTGCGTTTGTTTTTTATTTATGTAAGTTTTTTGACCCTAGGTTCTCCTTTGGTTATATACGTGTTAATAATGTTTGCGCTTAAGCTTAAAGATTTGTTTTTCTATAAAAGGAAAAGAACATTTGATATATAAATCGCTCATAAAAAAATTGTTTGGAGCCAATGAATTGTATTTTGCTATTCGTTGGTTTTTCTTGGTTATAACAATCGGTATAATCGGATTTAGTTCTATTGAAGATTATAATTTGGTAGAGGCAATTTATATGAGCATGATTACCATTTCTACAGTCGGATTTGGTGAAATTCATATGTTGTCGGATTTGGGTAGGATTTTTACCTCGTTGTTAATTTTGCTCAGTATTGGAACATATGCCTATGTTATTTCGGTATTTACCCGATATGCTATTCAATCTGAATTTTATAAAAAAATGAAAGAAAGAAAATTTGTACAAGAAATATCTAAGTTAGAAGATCATATTATTATCTGTGGTTACGGAAGAAACGGTAGACAAGCTGCCGAGACTTTAAAACGCCATGGTAAGCAATTTGTAATCATAGATTCTAATGAAGATTTGGTAACAGAACTTCAGAATTCTGGAGAGTTTTATGCCATTGTTGGAGACGTTACAAACGATGAAATATTGGATAACTCCAATGTGAAAAATGCGTCGTCGCTTATTGCAGCTCTTCCAAACGATGCTAATAATTTATTTCTTGTATTGTCGGCAAGGCAGTTGAATCCCACAATGAAAATTATTTCTCGTGCAACCAATGACAAAACCGTGAATAAACTTTATGTTGCTGGTGCCGATAATGTAATTATGCCCGATAAAGTAGGTGGTACACATATGGCAACTTTGGTTGTATCTCCAGATTTGGTAGAGTTTATAGACAATATTACCGTAGGTAACGAAAAAGGCATTACCCTTGAAGAATTGTCTTATCATGACATTCCAGAGGAATTAAAAGATAAATCCATTAAAGAATTACAGCTCAGAGAAAGTTCGGGTTGTACGATTATCGGATTAAAAACACCCGATGGTAGTTACACCATAAACCCATCTGCCGATACAAAAATAACTCAAGACTGTAAGTTTTTTGTACTTGGAAATCCCGAGCAAATACAAGCCTTAAATAAATTACTTAATATATAATGCAGCAACAAAATATTCTGATTACTGGTGCCAATGGAATGCTTGGTCAAAAATTGGTAGACCTTTTTGTATCGAAACCAGAATACAATGTGCTTTATACATCTTTTGGGGCATCGAGGTTGAATCCCAGTTACAAAATAAATTTTCAGATTTTGGATGTTTCTAATAAAGAAGCGGTCAAAAAAATGGTTTCAGAATTCAACCCAGATGTAATAATACATTGTGCAGCCATGACACATGTAGATGGTTGTGAGGACGACAAAGATAGATGCTGGGCATTAAATGTACATGCTGTACAATATTTTGTAGATGCAATTGCCGATTCTAAAACAAAATTCATCCATATTTCTACAGATTTTGTTTTTGATGGAACTTCATCTTTACCTTATTTAGAAAATCATGCTGTAAATCCGCTTTCGGCTTATGGTATGAGTAAGAAAGAGTCTGAAGATGTATTAAAAAACTCAAAAATTAATTATACCATTTTAAGAACCTCCTTTGTGTATGGTGTTTTGTGGGATAATTCAAGATCTAATTTTGTATTATGGTCAAAATCGAGTTTAGAACAAGGAAAAGAAATCAATGTTATTGCAGACCAACATAGAGCTCCAACATTTGCCGAAGATTTAGCAAAGGCTTGCTTTCAGGCCATGGAAAAGGATGTTAAAGGTATGTATCATGTGGTAGGGCCCGAAACTTTTAGTATATTGGACCTCATTAAGCAAGTCGCAGAGTTTTGGAATCTCGATCAAAAGCTTATTTTACCTACTTTGACTCAAAATTTAAATCAAAAGGCCAAAAGGCCACTACATACAAACTTATCTATAGAAAAAGCACGTTCAGATTTTGGATATGCGCCTATATCATATAGAGAAAGTTTAAACATTATAGAAAAACAACTAAACACTAAATCATAAACCATGAGGAAAATCTTATTTATTTTATTTGCATTGTTATCCATTTTGCCTTCTTGGGCTCAAGAAAAGGGCTTGGCGGAAATAATCAACGATAAATTTGCTTCGGCAACGGGTTGGTTTGTTCAAGGTATTTTTGCAAGTATCCCAGTTACAAAAGATGTTGGTATTCCTTGGGTTGTTGTTGTTTTGTTGATTAGTGCATTGGCTTTTACAGTTTACTTTAAATTTATTAATGTAAGAGGTTTAGGTACTTCAATTAATGTTGTTAGAGGAAAGTATGACGATATTGATCATATAGAGTCTGATCCGAAAGCAGCTGTGAATATGGTAGACGGAGATGTAGTTGATACTATTTCCGACGAAGGTGAAGAAGGAGAGGTTTCACACTTTCAAGCTTTAACTGCTGCATTATCAGGAACTGTAGGTCTTGGGAATATTGCTGGTGTTGCTATTGCTATTTCAATTGGTGGTCCTGGTGCCACATTTTGGATGATATTAGCTGGTCTTTTAGGGATGACATCGAAATTTGCTGAATGTACTTTAGGTGTAAAATATAGAGATGTAGATGCAGACGGAACCGTTTATGGTGGTCCGATGTATTATCTAAAGAAAGGATTGTCAGAAAAAAATCTTGCTGGACTTGGAAAAGTTTTAGCGATATTATTTGCAATCATGTGTGTTGGTGGTTCTTTTGGTGGAGGAAATATGTTTCAATCCAATCAGGCCGCAGTAATATTTAACAAAACTGCTGGTTTTACAGATGAGGCTTCTGGGTTTTACTTTGGATTGATTATGGCCGTACTTGTTGGGGTTGTTATTTTAGGAGGACTTAAGCGTATTGCATCCGTTACTGAAAAAGTTGTTCCTTTTATGGTTGGAATATATCTTTTGGCTGCTTTTATTATTATTGGAGCTAATATGAGTGCTATTCCTTCTGCATTTGGTGAAATTTGGAATGGAGCATTTGCACCGGTAGGAATTGCAGGTGGAGTGGTTGGTGTTTTGGTACAAGGATTCCGACGAGCGGCTTTTTCAAATGAAGCGGGTGTTGGTTCGGCAGCAATTGCCCATTCGGCTGTAAAAACAAAATATGCAGCATCGGAAGGTTTGGTTGCTTTACTTGAGCCATTAATTGATACGGTAATTGTATGTACAATTACTGCACTTGTTATTGTTATAACCAACGGAGATGGTGAAATAATGCAATATGGAGTGAAAGAAGCCGACGGTGTATTAGCTACATCAAAAGCATTTGCATCTGTTATTCCATGGTTTCCTTATGTATTAACCTTTGCAGTTGTTCTTTTTGCATTCTCTACAATGATATCTTGGTCTTATTACGGATTACAATCTTGGTTGTTTATTTTTGGTAAGTCAAAAACAAACGAAACCATTTATAAAGTTCTTTTTTGTATCTTTACTGTAATAGGAGCTTCAATTACTTTAGGTGCAGTTACCGATTTCTCGGATGCTATGATATTTGCCATGGCAATACCTAACTTAATTGGTGTGTTTATTCTATTACCGAAAATAAAAGAAGAAGTATCTAAATATTATCAGGCGATAAAATCGAAATAACATATGAAATGGTGGTGGGAGTCGTTAAAGCAATTTTTTAACTTCTACCCTTCCGAAAAACGAGGGGTGTTCATTTTTATGAGCACCTTTTTGGTTTTATTGCTTTTTTATGATCATTTAAAAAGAACAGTGTTTGGAGAGGATCAATTTCAAATGTCCGATGTTATTACCATTCAACATTACCATCATTTCGATACTTTGCCTTGTATAGATTTTAAAGAGAGGTTAGATACAAATCGTTTAAAATTATATAAGATTTCGACTTACGATCAACTACGGATAATAAAGCATCAAGAAAAATATGGTGCATTTTATTGTTTAGATGATGTTTTAGAGATTTTTGACAATAAACCGTACCTTCAAGAATATCTTCAGTCCAATACCAAGCCCGAATTTTCATCTTGTCCTACCATATATTTAAATGAATTTGATGCCGAAGAATTTTCAAAATATTTTCGCATTAACATTAATAAAGCAAAAACCTTAGTAAAGTATAGAAAAAGTATTGGAGGATTTGTTAAATTTGAGCAGCTCATGTTGGTGTATGGATTTCCGAAATCTAAATTAACGCCAAGTTGGAAACAGCGTACTAAAATTTCTAATTCAGAAATAGTAAAATTTAATTTAAGTCAGGCGAGTTATAAAACGTTGATGAAACATGGTTTTATTTCAAGAAAATCTGCAAGTAGGCTTAACAAAATTAAAAAGAAAAGGTCGTTAACCTTGGATGATGTCCGACATGAAGTGAAAGATTTAAACAAAAGTTTAGTCGATATTTATTTTAAAGAATGACATTAGAAGAAATAGAATCAAAAATAAGAACTGTACAAGATTTTCCAAAACCAGGAATTCAGTTTAAAGATATTATGCCTTTGTTGCAAGATGCCGAGAGTAGAAAACAAATATTAAAAATTTTGTTATCTCAGGCCGAGGCATTTAATCCAGAGGTTATTGTAGGTATAGAAAGTAGAGGATTCTTTTTTGGAATGCTTTTAGCAGACGCCTTAGATATTCCTTTTATTCCAATACGAAAAAAAGGGAAGTTACCTGGAGAAGTACTATCTCAAACCTATGAATTGGAATACGGAACCGATCAAATAGAAGTACAAGCGGATGCTTTAAAACAATATCAGCGTATTTTTATTCATGATGATGTTTTGGCTACTGGTGGAACTTGTGAAGCAGCATTAAAATTATGTAAGCACAATGATGAAGTAGAAATGGCATGTTCTTTTCTAATGGATTTGACTTTCTTAAATGGATCAAACAAAATTAAACCTCATACAGAACATATCTATTCTGTATTAACATATTAAAAGATAACTTATGAACTTTGAATACTCAGAAACGCAAAAAATGATTGCGGAATCAGCAAGTCAATTTGCAAAGCAACATATTCTTCCTCATGTAATGGAATGGGACGAAACTCAAGAATTTCCGGTAGAGGTTTTTAAAAAACTTGGAGAACTTGGATTTATGGGTGTCTTGGTACCTGAAGAGTATGGAGGGTCTGGTTTAAGTTATTTCGATTACGTAACCGTAATTGATGAGATTTCTCAGAATTGTTCTTCTATCGGATTATCTGTTGCCGCGCATAACTCTTTATGTACAGGGCATATTTTACAATTTGGTAATGAAGAACAAAAGAAGCGTTGGTTGCCTAAATTAGCTACAGCAGAATGGATAGGAGCTTGGGGATTAACTGAGCATAATACAGGTTCTGATGCAGGTGGAATGAATACAACAGCTGTAAAAGATGGTGATTACTGGGTATTGAATGGTGCCAAAAATTTTATTACACATGCCATTTCAGGTAATGTAGCTGTTGTTATTGTAAGAACAGGAGAAAAGGGTGATTCTCACGGAATGTCTGCTTTTGTTATAGAAAAAGGTACGCCAGGGTTTACTTCAGGAAAGAAAGAAAATAAATTGGGAATGCGTGCTTCAGAAACTGCAGAGTTAATTTTTGATAACTGTAGAGTGCATAAAGATAATATGCTTGGAGAAGAAGGAGACGGATTTGTTCAAGCCATGAAAGTATTGGACGGTGGTAGAATTTCAATTGCAGCATTAAGTTTAGGAATTGCAAAAGGTTCCATGAAAGCCGCTGTTGCATATTCTAAAGAAAGAGAACAATTTGGACAATCTATTTCTAAATTTCAAGCCATTGCTTTTAAATTAGCAGATATGGCAACAGAAATTGAAGCTTCGGAGTTGTTAATTTATAAAGCTTGCGATTTAAAAGAGAAAAAACAACGTATGACCAAAGAGGGAGCTATGGCTAAATATTATGCCTCAGAAGTTGCCTGCAAAGTTGCGAATGAAGCGGTTCAGATTTTTGGTGGATATGGATATACAAAGGATTTCCCTGTAGAAAAATTTTATAGGGATGCAAAGTTGTGTACAATCGGAGAAGGGACATCAGAAATACAAAAATTAGTAATTTCGAAACAAATTCTTTAAAATCTAGTAGATAAAATAATTAAAATCGCTATATTTGCACCTCGATTCGTTCGTGATTAGAGCGAAATCATCAAGAGAATAGCTAAATATACAAGACAAGATTATGATTATCATACCAGTTAAGGAAGGAGAAGCGATTGAAAGAGCGCTTAAAAGATTTAAGAGAAAGTTTGATAAAACAGGTGCAATGAAGCAGTTAAGAGGAAGAAAGCAGCACTCAAAAAGATCAGTTGTTCGTAGAAAGCAAATGATGAAGGCCGCTTATATTCAGTCTTTAAGACAAGCTGAAGAAGCATAGAGATAACTTCTCAATAAACACCAAAAGGCGAAATATTTATTTATTTCGCCTTTTTTTGTGTTTAATAACATAATAAATGAATAGAAAATTAAGCAATTATGTAATTTAGTACTCGGTAGTTCATTATAAACAACTAAGCTTACAATTCTTTCATTTTTATATATGGAAATAAACAATCGGAATAAAAATACAATTCAGGCGTTTCAAGATTATTTAAGAATAGAACGGAATATGAGTTTACATACCATAGATTCTTATACCTATGACTTAAATCAATGCGAACAGTTTTTAATAAACGAATTACATACAGATTTTGAAACAGTAAAATTTAAAGATTTAAGATATTGGGTTGTGTATTTGTCAAAACAACAATATTCAGCAACCAGTATTAATAGAAAAATTGCCAGTGTAAAAAGTTTATTCAAATTTTTAATTCAAATAGAATACATAGAAACAAACCCAACATCGGCTTTAAAATCCTTAAAAACACCAAAGCATTTACCCGATTTTTATTCTAATGATGAATTAGAGACGCTTTTTAAGAATGAATCAATGTTCGAAGGGACTGATGAAGGGCTCAGAGATCAACTTTTAATAATTATGTTGTTTTCAACGGGAATTCGTCAATCCGAACTCATTAATATGAGATGGGGTGATATTGATTTCTCACGAAAGCAAATAAAAATATTAGGTAAAAGGCAAAAAGAACGTTTTGTATATTTAACTGAAGAATTGTGTAAATTATTGGAAGTCTATAAACAAGGCGTATTTGGAGAAAATTCGACCCATGAGTCTTTAGTTTTTTTAACAAATAAATACAATAAATTATACCCAAAGTTTGTTTATAGAAAAGTAAATTATTATCTTAGTTTCATCTCAAACGGTAGGAAGAAAAGCCCTCATGTTTTAAGGCATAGTTTTGCTACCGAGTTAATGAATAATGATGTTGAAATTAACTCAATAAAAGAAGTACTTGGTCATTCTAACTTATCTTCAACAGAGATATACACACATAATTCAAAAGATAGAATGATTAAGGAGTATAAATCCTATCACCCTCGAGGTGGTAATAAAACGAAATAAGCTTATGCAAATTACAGTACAATCAGACGGATTCACAGTAGATCAAAAATTAGTTGAATTTATAGAAACTAAATTAAATAAATTAGAAACATTTTATGATCAAATTGTAGACGCTACAGTTTACTTAATTGTTGAATCGGCTAAAGATAAGGAAAACAAATTGGTAGAAGTTAAGATTAACGTTCCTGGAAATAATTTTGTTGTAAAAAAGCAATCAAAATCCTTCGAAGAATCTGCCGATTTATGTGCTGAAGCATTACGAAGAGTGTTGATAAAACACAAAGAAAAGGTCGTTAGTTAAAAAAAAATAAAAAAAAGATATTCAATGTTTGTTGAAATATAAATCTTTTGTAGATTTGCAGTCCCTAAGAAT
>JBMYWP010000078.1:0-16170 GCA_049607525.1 Flavobacteriales bacterium | reverse complement strand
CTTTTCATTCCATTGAAAATATAATTACAGACACACTATTGTGGGCACTACCAATTATTTTTGAGAAATATACTTTTGAGTTTTATTCAAAATGGAATAAAATTGGGTTAGTAGAAATCTGTGAAGTTGGAAATCTATCGAAGAACCAAGCTGATCGTATTTTGTGAAGTGGAAAGGGGGGGGGATTAGATTAAAGACACGGGTTTAGAATACTATGTTTTGTATAGCATTTTAGTGGGAGTTACCCGATTGTTTATGAACCCCAAAGGCAATACTTAAAGCCAAAACAACACCTATTACAATTGCTACCAAAGGTAAAAGCTGTAGTAAAAGTCCGAAAGCTAAAATGGCAAGTAGAATTTTAAGAAAGGTTTTCATAGCTCAAAAATATGGATAATGAGTGAGTTTATCTTATCAGTCGGGTTTATAAAAAGAAATGTATATAAATAACTTAAGAATAGTGTTAAATCTTACTCAAAACTTCCAAAAGTTTGGCGCCTTTTCTATGAGAAACAGTTAATACTTCCATATTGGCTAATTCGCAGTAATACCCTTTCTTTTTGTGGATCGTTTTTATATAATTCAGATTTACGAGATATTTTGAATGTATTCTAAAGAACATAGCGTTATTTAGTGATTCTTCTATTCTTTTTAACACTTGTGAAGTTGTAATGTTTTCACTATTTTCTTTGTGTATAATAGAATATGCACCATCCGCTTCAATATACATTATTTCTGTTGGTTTAATGAAATGATTTTTATTATTTGAGTTGATTTTTAGGTGATTAAATTGTGGTGTATTTCGATTCGATTTAATAAACGTCAGACATTCTTGAATAGTTTTGATTAATTTATGTTCATCAATAGGTTTTAATAGGTATCCAAACGGTCTAAAGTTAATTGCCTGGATACTATAAGTATCAAAACTACTCATGAAAACAATAGGTTTTGCTTGAAACCGGATAATTTCTAAAAAATCAAAAACAAGTTGACGACCTATTTGAATATCAAGAAGAAAAATATTAATCGTTTCTTTGTTGTATGTTTGAATTGCTTCGGGAATGGTTGTACAAACTATAACCTCCATAAATGAGAAACATTTTGAAATTAAATTAGTTATGTGTTTAGCAACCATTAGGTCGTCTTCAATGATCAACAGTTTAAGATTGGGTTCCATTTTTTCTAAGTTTTAGTATCACTAGTATGCCACTTGCTTTGCCAGATGAAATTTCTATTTTTCCGTTTAATAATTCTATTAAATCTTTTGAGATCATAAGGCCAAGACCAAGATTAAGTTTAATATGATTAGTCGCTTGAGAAAAATAGTTGTTTATGCGATCGATTTGAAATTTAGGAATTCCGATTCCATTATCAGAAATATAAATATAGTCAACGGATTCGGTTTGTTTTAATGCAATGCTAATTTCTGTACAGTTTGAATGTTTAATTGAATTCGATATTATATTTCGAAGTATTATTTTCATAATATTTCTATCCGTAGTTATTAGACAGTTTGTATTTTGCTGTTTTAATTTAATCTGCTTGTAGTTTATGATTTGCGCATCTTGATTTATGATGTCATCTAAAACAGTTTCTAAGTTAAATTCAGAATTTTCAATTTTAATTTTTTGAAGATTGAGTTTAGCCCACATGAGTAAGTTTCGTGTAAGGTTTAAATGATTACGCGCATTACCTTCAAGTTTAGTCAATAAATTATTAGTAATTGAATCATGTAATTCTAAGTGTTGCTTTAAATCTTTTATATAGATTAAAAAGTGATTATAAGGTGAGATTAAATCATGAGCAATGAGACCAAATAACTTCTTGTTAGTGGAATTTGATTTGGCTAACTCTCTATTTTTATTTTCAATAATATCATTTTTTAATGTCAAAATTTCAGTTAATTCTTTTAATTTTTTTTGTCTAATATAAATAATAATTAATAGGAGAATTAAAAGAATTAATAAGCAACTCAGAATAAGAATATATATATAGCGTTCTTTTAATCTGAATTTCTGTTGATGATTAACTTGTTTAAAATGGTTTAGTTTTTCTTCGTTTAGTTTAGTCTGAAAATGAATAGACCATTTTGCATAGGCTTTATTTTGATTGGCTTTTTCAAGTTTTTCATGATTAATGAGAGATGAATAAGCTATTTGAGAAGCTTCTTCATGCTTATTTAAATGATATTTTATTTTAAGAGCATACTCATAAATTTTATGGGTTTCAAAAATATTGACCTTAGCTTCTAACAATTCATTGATGATTTGTTCTGCTTTTTTCCACTGTTTTTCTTCTATATAAATATGAGTTAATTCTTTTTGGGATAAGGTTTGGAGTCTTAGGTTTGACGTTTTTTTAGAGAGTTCTAAGGTTTGTAATAATATTTTTTTTGCTTCGTTTGGATGTTTATTGCGAAGTGTTCTAGCTTCTTCTAAATTTAAATTTAAAAAATGCTCTGGAGGTAGAAAATTAAATTCATTTCTTGTTTTTGTAATTAGTTTTTGAAGTTCAATGTTTTGGTAATTTCCATGTATAATTTCACTTAAATGATAATAGAAGGAAAGTAGAGGGTTAAATACCGTTGAATCTTCTTTATAAAGATTTCTAAGGCTAATCAAACAAGTATTTATCATTAAAGAATCTTCTAAACCATCATAAATATCCAATAAATTATAATAGCCAATTGCGCTATCTGTTTTATTTTCTGATGCTTCGATGAATTTCTGTCTCCATTTAATAGATTCGTCATAGTGTTCTATTTCTCTAGATAAAATAGATCTTGAACTATAAACATGCTTAAGTAAACCAACACAGTTTTTATGGGCAAATTCTTCTTGTAAATCTAAATAATAATTAGAAGAATCCATCTGACCTTTTTCTCTATACCAAATACTCAAATAGGCGTAAATGTTACCATCATAAACAGTGTCATGATCAAGGGATAAAACATGGGTGAAACGTGCAATACGATGATTTAGATCATCTTGGTTTAATGCATGATATAATATGTTTTCAGATGTTGTTTTTGGTTCTTTATCTTTTATCCGATTAAGAATATCATGACAGGAGTGGTCTATATGGCCATATAATTGAAAAAAAGAGAAGAAAAGTATAATAAAAAAAATTGAAGCCTTCATAGTTCAAATGCAATTATATGCTTGGCAATAGGGAAGTTCTAAGCATAGATTCTAGAATTGCTATAGCCATCATTATTGAAAATTAAGATATATTACATGACATGATAAACAATTCAACGTAATAATTAGTTGTAAAATACAAAATTAGGTTATTATTTGTCTACTAATATTACAAAAAGAAATTAGTACCTTTTTAATAATGAAAACTTAGTTTTCAACCCCTTAGTTTAAAAAGGTACTAATAACTCTTAATCAAAATTGATAAGTTAACAGTCTGGATCTTGTAAAGAACTATTATAAGCCGAGATATTTTCTTGACCATTACCTACTGCACTTGGAATACCTGTGTTTGGATTAACATGACTTGAAATAGCACCATTTGGGTTTAACTGACCTGAGGTTAAATTGGCACTTGCTTCCATGGCATCCGGACAGCCATCTTGATCGGAATCGAGGTCTTCACTGTCAAAAATTCCATCTCCATCAGTATCTTTGCTGCATATAAAGTTATCTACCCCAATCATGGCATCAAACCCATCTATAATAATTAATATTCTGTCATAATCTTCGGTTGCAGTAAATTGAATACCATAATCCTTCCAGTCTGATGTGTTGTTTATTAATTCTGTTTCACCCAGTTTAGAATAGATATTTGCAAACCCATTTAATACGGTAGTGGTATAAGATCCAGTGAAGTTCGGTATTATAGCTCCTGTTTTAATACCATAGATGACCATTTTACCTTGCCCATTAAAATTTACGGAAGGAACAGGGAAATAAAGATGACTATAGGCTGAAAATTTGAATACGTAATGACCACCTGAAATGATGTTTTCGGTTAAATTGTTAAATAAGGCTTCTCCATTAAAATTTCCATCTGAATGAAAAATAACTTTATAAGATCCATCTGTGGTTTGTAAATCATTATTTGTGCCATTAGGGTTGGAATTTCCATTTTTAAATAGACCTCCCCAAGGGTTTCCATTTCCATGATCCAAAAATTCCCAAGTTACATTTGAAGGATTTGTATAAGCTGTATTGAATGATTCATAGTCATTCATGCTAAAATTAGTGAGGAGTGGATTTTCGAAACTTGGATCACTTAATATTACCCCTTCTTTGTTGTCAGGAATTCCATCATTGTCGTCATCTAAATCAACAATATTTGGCACTCCATCATTATCTGTATCTAAACAGTAATTAAATAAAGGTGTTTGACTATAACCGTTTAATTGTCCAGAGCTTCCTGCCAAAACAGGTACCCCATTTACATCAATGTCCCCACTTAAATTTTGATTAATGGTTAAATGAGAGGTATTGAAATTTGCAGTTCCTTCTATGGCATCAGGACATCCATCACCATCAGAATCTATATCATCTTGTGAAAATATACCATCACCATCGGGGTCAGCATTACATGTGAAATTATCAACGGCAATCATTGCATTTGTTCCGTCTATAACAATTAAAAGTCGATCAATATTTTCTTGCGCAGTAAATTGTATTCCATATTGTTCCCAATTTCCATCATTTACTATTTCAGATGTTTCACCTAAACGTATGTATATATTTGGTTGTGCATCTAGTAAGGAAGGTTCAATAGATTGATTAAATGAACTGATGACCTCTCCAGTTTTAATCCCATAAATTATTATTTTTCCGTTGCCTACAAAAGATGGTATCGGTACAGTAAATCTATGGGCGTAAGCGTGGAAATAAAATTCATAAGTTCCTCCTTGTATTAAAGGTTGTTGAAGATTGTTATACAAAGCTTCACCTGCGTAATTCCCATGAGAATGAAAGACAACAGCATTAGTTCCTTCTATTGGTGATTGAAAGTTAGGGGTTCCGCCATCTGGAAAATTTAACCCTGTTTTGATTAAACCTCCGGAAGGGCTTCCTAAACCATTTTCAACAAATTTCCAAGCACCATTTGTTCCATAATATATGTTGAATTCATTATAGGAATTTGAAGTAAACGTATTGTTAATCGGGTTTTCAAACCCAGGATCGGCTATTATTAGGTTTTCATTAATATCTAGAATACCATCATTATCATCATCTAAATCTAATGAATTTAAAATACCATCTTGATCTATATCACTGGATCCACAATCAATAAATGTCCTCCATTGTTCTCCGTTATAAAAATTTAATGAGCCCTGAAGATTGTCGCAGCAATTGGTGCAGTATATTAATAGACCTTCAGTTGGATTTTGAATTTGACTTCTTTGTTGAACAGTTAACCTAGGAGGTAAAAAACCTTTAGTTTGACTGTTGATTTCAAGTATAGAACTAGGGTGTGGATTTGTGGTACCTATACCCACTTGCCCTTTTGTGATATGAAAAATACATTGAAAGATTACAAACAATGTCATTCTAAATTTAATAGATAATGGATTTACATGCATAACTTTAAGGGGGTTATATTGTTTTTTTTGCAAATGTAGATCTAAAATCCATTAAACTATTTACCTAAAAGCCTTGAATTAGTATATGTATTTAATTAATTGGTATGTGTTTGATAAAAGATTATAAGTGTCTAAGACTCCGTTACAGGTGGAAGTCTACAATCAGGTTTACTTTTGATAGACGAACAAACGAAAACCTCAAAAAATGGGCTTCACCCAACAAGTTTGTCTTGGAAACCGCATTATAATATGTCTAATGGTCCTTATTATATTTATTTCGATTTACAAACCCCTTATTTCATTGCCGAAATAGGCCTCCACGATATGCATAATATTCAAAATTTGGACGTTTCTTATGGTGAACCTGGAAATTGGCAACCTCTATTGACCGAATCTTGTGATGGATTTAAGACATGGAAAACACACTCCGTGAACATTGAAACTCGTTATATCCGATTTGAGATGAACCAAAGTGTTTATGCGGCCATTAATGAAATAAGTTTGTATGGGTATGAGAAATAGATTTTTATAAAATGAGAAAGTTGAGTATGTATTAGTTCTTAATATCGAAAAATAGACGGAAATATTCCCGAAGCCTTATTAACGAAACCAACCCGATTGTTTATGAACACCAATGGCAATACCTAAAGCCAAAACAACACCTATTACAATTGCTACCAAAGGTAAAAGCTGTAATAAAAGTCCGAAAGCTAAAATGGCAAGTAGAATTTTAAGAAAGGTTTTCATAGCTCAAAAATATGGATAAAGAGTGAGTTTATCTTAATATGGATTGTTGTTTATAGCCAAAAATAAAACCAAAACATATATATTTAACAATGTAAATAAAACGGAAACAATAGCCCAAATCTACGGCTTAGGTTTCTAATACTAAATATTACTCCTAAAACCCTATAACCATGAACGCCGAAGATTTTGTAAAAGCATTTTATACCGAAAAGCAGGATTAACTAAAAGAATATCTATCTAAAAATACCGAAACCGAAGTAGGACAATTAATAAAATCACTAAACCTGACGAGTAAGCAAAACCTAATAATGAAAAATGATTATCCAATTCTTTCCCCCTAAGGATTAACCGGTAGATAAAAAGTCTTTTTTGTTAGTATAGTATTTGATTTTCGTTAAAAAATTGGGAAACCTTGGACCAATTTTAGAAAATCAAATGCGGTTTTTGGTCTTGTACCAAAAAATACCTTCAAAAAAGTGTCTTTTTCTTTGTTTCGTTTCTTTTGGACAAGCAAAAGACCCGAGTCGGGCCGACGAACACATGAATACCAAACCGCAAACAACAATGAATAAATGAAAATCCAAGTGATAACGTCGCGGTGTTGAATTACATATTGGTTAGGGGAAACATGCGGACAAACATATAATGGAAAACATTATGGACGTTGCTTTAACCGATGTATTCTATACCATACTTTTAGGTATAGATGGCTGTGCCTCTATTGGTGGTGTGCAAGAAGACTATGAACTAAAAGACGAAAATGGTAACCTATTAAGCGGAGACATAGAAGGGTATGCCTATGATTATTTTCAGGAAGAACATTAGAAGACAAATGGCTTAATCATTTTAAATGATTTGCTTTTGTCTATTTAATATGGTTGTTATAGTCTTAAATTGTAGAATATATTCATTGATGAATGTTATCAGCTTATGTTTATTATGTGTTTAACCTTTGTTTTGTGTCGTTGATCATTAAAAGTTGTTTTTTATATTAAAAAATACTGACTTTTATTGGTGTAGTAACTATTATAATGTAAATTTGGTGGAGATTGAATAAAAAGGTGCGTTTATACGCCGTATTCGAGGAATAAACACACCTTTTTATTAGAGAAGTACATATATACAATTGTTCTCAGCAATTAATATGAATAGATTTAGAAATATATTAATGATTTTTGGACTGATTCTATTTGTGCAATCTCAGACTTTTGCGAAAACCCTTCCAATTCCGGTTGAAAAAGTATTTGAGACGATTGAACAAATACGAGATATTAAAGTTGTTCGGTACATTGGAGATTCAGTTATGACCTACATAGACATGAAGAACCATGACACACTGAAACTTGATTGTAAATGGAAAAAATACAGCGAATCGTCCAATCAAACACTTAAGGAGAATAATCCTAGTTACGATTCTTGGGAAGGGACTTTTCCGAAAATTGGAGAAACAGTTACGATGGTAAACTACGATTATGGGGGTAACCGAATCCTGTTCGCCAGAAAAGAAAATGGGAGTTATAGGTTTTGGGATCCTCAATCAATTCCATTTGCAAATTCAGTCTTCTTCGTAGCAAAAGAAGGGATTTATAAACCAACTGAATTATGCGTAAACGATTATCAAACTGAAACTGAATTTCATTGTTCAGATGGATTTCTGATTGCGGAAAAGGAATTTGAAAAATTAAGAAATAAAAGCTGAGAACAAGGTGTATAGTCCATGCCATTCGGACACGAACCATACACTAAACGTTGTATGCAATTACAAAACAACCACATTTTAAATGAAATAATCAATGTACATATCTAAAATTAACATAAATAATTTCAGAAACTTTAAAGGAAAAGAAATTGATTTTAATGATGGTGTAAATGTTATAATAGGACATAATAACGC
The DNA here is from genome assembly GCA_049607525.1 of Flavobacteriales bacterium. GTDB lineage: Bacteria > Bacteroidota > Bacteroidia > Flavobacteriales > CAJXXR01 > JBMYYR01. The sequence continues at coordinate 7,978 of JBMYWP010000078.1, read as the reverse complement.
AGGAAAAACAAACTTGATTAAAGCTTTGTCATTAGTTATTGATAACGAAAAACCAAAGCGACTAAACACAGATGACTTTAATAAAAATGTCACGTTAGAAGAGTTAAAAGCAAATCCTCCAAAAATCAGTATTTCTGTAACTATAACAAAAGGAAAAGAAGAAACACCTGATGATTTAGTAACTATTTCTAATTGGTTAACAAAACTAGATAGTTCATATGAAGCATTATTAACCTATGAATTTTTCTTACCAGAAAAAAAACTTGATGAATATACTAAAGCTTTATCAGTATTAACTAACGACACCCCAAATAGCAAAGAAAAAGCATGGAAGTTAATAAAACATGAATTTATAAGATTCTATGGATACAAAATATGGGGTGGTGAAATAACAAACCAAGCCACTGCTGACAATGAATCTTTACAAAAATTTGATTTTCAATTTTTAGATGCAATAAGAGATGTTGAAAGAGACATGTTAACAGGTCGAAACACATTATTAAGAGAAGTTTTTGATTTTTTTATGGATTACGAAATTAAAAAAGATGGAACAAAATCTCTTGAAGAAAAATACGGAGAAATTAAAATTAAGAAAGAACTGTTTTCAGAAAAAGCTGATACTTTAATTGAAGATTTGAGCACAAGAATTGAATCAGGAAAACAAGAAATTCTCTCTTACGCAACAAAAACAGGAGCCTCATTTAACAAAGCTAAACCCAATTTTGAAGGAAGTATTTCAGAAAATGAAATGTACTCAGTTCTTAAACTTATTGTAGAGTATGAATCTGGTATAAAAATACCTGCAACACATAATGGATTAGGATATAATAATTTAATATTCATGTCCTTATTACTTGCAAAAATGCAAGTAAACGCTGACGTAGATTATTTAGATAGTAATGCTAAAGTTTTTACTACGTTGGCAATTGAAGAACCTGAAGCACACCTACACCCTGCGATGCAGTATAAATTTCTTAAATTTTTAAATGAGAATAAAAAAGAAAAAAAAGTTCGTCAAATATTTGTAACAACTCATTCAACTCATATTACTTCTGCCGTTTCTTTAGACGAAATTATTTGCTTACATAACGAAGAAGGTATGACAAAAATTGGATATCCAACAAAAGTGTTTCCTGAAGCTAAAAACAAAAAATATGTACAACGCTTTTTAGATGCAACAAAATCTGATATGTTATTTGCTCAGAAAATATTATTCGTTGAAGGTGTGGCTGAGCAGCTACTAATGTCCGTTTTTGCGAATTATCTGGACAAATCATTAGAAGATAATCACGTAGCTGTAATTAATGTTGGTGGTCGTTATTTTGAACACTTTTTATATTTATTTGACAGTTCAGAAGAAAATACAATTCCAAAAAGAGTTGTTTGTATTACAGATAGAGATCCGGAAAGAAGATTGAAGCCTAAGGGGAGTTTTAAGAAATGTTATCCTTACGAATACAATCAAAATTTAGATGATTTTGATTACAAAACTAACCCTAGTGCAGATAATTATATTAAAGGGTCTCATCAAAACATTACTTTTTTCAGCCCTGAAGTCAATAAAGGTAAAACTTTAGAGTATGAATTATTAATGAGTAACCCTACTTCAAGATTATTACTTACAGATTCTATTAATAATAAACAAGAACTGGAAGATTTAATGGTAATATTTGAAACAGACGGTTCAACTGTTCAAAATTTATTAGACAAATTAAGAGATAGTGATGCAAATACAAGAATCAAGGAATCAATAACCCTCAATACTTCTTTAGATGATGAAGAAAAGAAAAAATCTATAATTGCATCTAGATATTTAAATTCGGTTGGAAAAGGTGAAAATGCTCTTGAATTATCATATATTTTATCTAAAAACATTGATAAGAAAGGTACAGATGAGTTTGTAGAGTTTAATATTCCTCAATATATTAAAGACGCAATAGAAGAGCTATGCCAATAACAACTATAAACTCTGATTATAAAATAGCTGACATTGATAACAACTTCAAAGTTTCCGCTGGACCAGGTGCAGGTAAAACTTATTGGTTAGTAAATCATATTAAAAACATATTACATACTTCAAATAAATTATCAATAACAAGAAGAGTAGCATGTATTACTTATACAAATACTGCCGTTGAAACTATTTATAAACGGCTAGGGACTTCATCTTCTCAAGTAGAAGTTTCTACTATTCATAGTTTTTTATATAAACATATTGTTAAACCATATGTTTCATTTGTTGCTGAGCAATATAACTTAGACATTAGTAAAGTAGACGGTCACGATAACATAGTTTTATCAAATTATAGTTTTTTAAAAGAATGGAAAGAAAGAACAGGTCAACAACGTATAAATGATGACAATATAGTTTCTGAAGCTTTTAATAAATTAAGATGGAAACTTGACAATGATGAATTAATACCAAGAACACCTTATCCTTTTAAAATTGGCAGATATCCAATAAAAAATGATTCTTATTTAGAATACAAAAAGATGACTTGGGAAAAAGGTATAATTCATCATGATGATGTACTTTTTTTTAGTTATCAAATTCTAAAACAACAACCTTTTGTTGCAAAAATCTTATTTTCAAAATTTCCTTATTTAGTCATAGATGAATTTCAAGACTGTAATCCTATACAAATTGAAATTTTTAAAGTTCTTGGTCTAGAAGGGATAACAACAGGTGTTATTGGTGATTCTTCTCAATCAATATATAAATTTCAAGGAGCAGATTATACTCAGTTTAGAACTTTTAACCTACCTAATGTTCGGGAATATAAATTAATTGAAAATAGAAGAAGTAGTAACGAAATAATTGAACTCTTAAATTCAATTAGAACGGATATATCACAAGTCCCATATAGAAATGTATCTTTTGAAAAGCCAAAAATTATAATTGGAGATATGACATTGGCGTTAAGAAGGTCTAAGCTACTTTGCCCTGAAGAAGCAGTGAATTCTCTTTCTAGAAATAACATTACTTCAAACGCTATGAAAGCAGAGATATGTGGTATTGGACTTGATAGTAAACTTTTAGATAAATTACTTATAACTGATTCTAATAGTAAAAGAAAAAGATTAATATACTCTTGTATAAAGTCAATTGCATATGCAAAGGAAAATAAATTCAAAGATTCTATTAAAGAATTTGAAAAACTGTTTAATTATAAAAAGGACAAATTAAAAGGTAAACGTAAAGCACTAAAATACATCACTCTGCTATTAGATAAATATGATGACTATAAAAATCTATCCTTATTAGATTTCTCAAACTTCATAAAAGTAAATCTTGACAATAGTATTTCAAAAGTAACTGGAGGCCGCATTAAAATTTTTTATGAAAACTATTCTTTTCACCAATTATTACTTTGTGTATCAATACCAGAAGATTTAAGTCTACATAAAACGATACATAAATCAAAAGGGGATGAATTCAACAATGTTCTGTTAGTCTTAAAAGAAGAAAGTGATACTGAGTTTTTAATTAACTCTGATTTAATGCAACATGAAGAACACAGAATAAATTATGTAGGAGTAAGTAGAGCTAAAAATCGACTTTTTATATCTGTCCCGACTTTAAGTGTAGAAAAACAAAATGTATTGAATAATTTATTTGATATTGAAATCATATAAAAACTGCATACAACAATGTATAAAAATAATAGCGGTTTAATCGCAAAAACGAAAGTAAGTAATCATAAAAAAGGTCTGTGTTTAATCGAAAAGTTAGCGTTTCAAAATCCGCTACTATTCTTATACTAGACCGTTAGCCACAAGGTCCAAAAACATTAAGGAATAATTGATGATTTACGGAAAGCAGAAAAATTAAAAGCTATCTCAAACTAACTTTACTTAAAATCAAATTATAAATGAAAGACTACAGAAGATTAATCCAAAATATTCAAGCAAGAACTAATCCTGAAAGTATTGCTCTAGAAAAAGCTTTTTCAGATGAATTATCTTCAATTTCATATAGTGATATATTAAAATATGTCCGTTATGCAATGAAAGGTGTAGAACCTGCATACACTCAAAAAAGCAGGTTAGCAGGCGAAAGAGTTCAAAATCACCTAAAGGATAATTTATCAGATGTAGTTTACAAGTATCAAGGTTCTGTAATGACCAATACCCATATCAAAGGAACTAGTGATATTGATTTACTAGTAATATGTGAAAAATTCTACACTTTTGACCGAAAATCAATAACGACAGTATTAACTACGGAAAGTTTAAAATCTCAATTAAACAGCACTCAAATTCAAAAACTACAGGGAGAAATCGACAATGCAGGTTATTCGGGTAGTGCTGTAAGTGATTTAAAAAAGAATCGTACCGATTCAGAAAACACTTTAGTCCCCGTTTATGACATATGTGATGTATCACATCAAAAAGCAATTAAAATAACCAATAAAAGTCTTAATAGAGATGTAGATATAGTAATTGCGAATTGGTACGATAGTGTTACTGCTGTCCTAAGAGATAAGGATTCTGATTTTCGTGGAATTCAAGTTTATAATAAGGAGTCCAACTCAAAAGGCGACCCAGATTATCCTTTTCTAAGCATTAAAAGAATAAACGATAAAAGTTCTGAAACTAATGGCAGACTAAAAAAAATGATACGGTTTTTAAAAAATATTAAAGCTGATTCAGACTTAGAAATAAAACTTACAAGTTTTGATTTTAATGCTATTTGCTATGACATAGAAACCTATAAATATTCAAGTAAAAACTTTTATGAGTTAGTTCCAATTATTTACTTACAGCTAAAAAGTTTATCGGAAAATATAGAACACTCAAATAAACTAAAGTCTGTTGATGATAATGAATACATATTCCGTAACGATAGTGCCAAGTTAAATAGTTTACGAAACCTAATGTCGGAAATTGACTCTATTCTGTTAGACCTTAAAAAAGCTTTAGTAATATGAGAAAGAAACGAATATTTATAGGCTCTTCATCAGAAGAACTAACTTTAGCTGAGTCTGCAAAAAAAATCCTTGAACCTGAATTTGAAGTAATCATTTGGAATGATAGTGTTTGGGATACCGCTGTTTTTAAAATCAATAATAACTTTCTTCACGATTTATTGAAAGCTACTTTGCAATATGATTTTGGGATTCTTCTTGGAACTACTGATGATAAAGTAATTGTTAGAGAACAAGAAATGCTTCAATCCAGAGATAATATACTTTTTGAATTAGGTCTTTTTATGGGGCGTTTAGGCTTGTCTAAATGTGCTTTCGTAGTTGAAAAAGAATTGAAAATACTTTCAGATATTAAAGGAATTTCACTAGCAAGGTTTTCAAAAAAAGAATCAGGAAGTTTCATAAATGCAATTTCAACTGTAGCGGATTTATTTAAAAACCAAAGAGATTCATCTGTAAATTTCTTTCCTTCTTCAACATTAGCTTCTGTTTACTTTGAGAATTTAATATCTCCCACTTGTAGATATCTAATTGAGCAAGGTGGTTTTGAAGAAAATGGAAAGAAGTATGAAGATTGCAAAATAAAAATTATTATTCCAAAAAAGTTAAATTCTGACTTAAACCTTCAATTTGAAAAAATTAAAAAAGGACGTTCAACAAAAAGCGTTTCGTTTCATTATGCTGGTCGCCCTAGGTTTATAAACCTTGAAACAGAAATAACGGACAACAAATTAATGTTCATTGATTTCCCAACTATATTAACTGGGATAAATTATGCAATTCAAAACCTTCTACCGAATGACTTTAATTCTATGAGTGAAGATTATGAATCAATTTTAAGTAGAGAATTAGAAAGGTTTATCGTAACATTAAAGGATTTAACTTTAAGAAGTGGGTTTGACGAAATGCTAGTATTTGAGAAAACCGAATAAAACCCAGTGGTTAACAACACTAAAGGCTTCTGTTTACTCAGAAGTCTTTTTTTGTAAAAAATATTTATTCACAGGATTTTCCCAAATAATAAAATCCAAAATACAGATATAGAGAGCCTTCCGCAATAAAACGAAGTCCAGAATAAGGTTGTGCGAGCCTTTCCGCAACAAACCGAAGTCCAGAATACAGTTGTGAGAGCCCTTCCGCAACAAAACGAAGTCCAGAACGCAGTTGTGAGAACCCTTCCGTAACAAAACGAAGTCCAGAATAAGGTTGTGAGATGCTCTCCGTAATAAAACGAAGTGCAGAATAAGGTTGTGAGATGCTCTCCGCAATAAAACGAAGACCAGAATAAGGTTGTGAGATGCTCTCCGCAACAAAACGAAGTCCAGAATAAGGTTGTGAGATGCCTTCCGCAACAAAACGAAGTCCAGAATAAGGTTGTGAGATGCTCTCCGCGACAAGACGAAGTGGAGAATAAGGTTGTGAGATGCTCTCCGCAACAAAACGAAGTCCAGAATAAGGTTGTGAGAGACTTTTTTTAGTTTTTTTTAGTTTGTAGTTTTTAGTTCGTAGTTATTAGTTTTTTTATTATCGTGATTTGGACTATTCTTTGAGTTTCCAACAACTGAAGGGTGAGCGGAGTTGATAACTTAAGGGTGAGCGGAGTCGAACCCGATTTTTTAGTGGTTAGTTTTTTTTAGTACCATGATTTGGACTGTTCGTTGAGTTCCAAACAACCGAAGGGTGAGCGGAGTCGAAGCCGATTTTCTTAGTTCTTTCGAAGTTTCACTTCGGAAGCTGGATGATTGGAAGTTTCACTTCCATTTCATGATTAACTCAAGCTTCCTTCTACATGTAAATGGAGATCCTTAGCCTAGAGTCTCTCTTTTAACAGGATCAGAACTCCTGGATCCCCGATTTCTCGGGGAATGTATTCCAAGTCTTAACAATATCTCGTTGAGTAAATCAGCACACAGCAATCATAATTCATCACGTTGGTCTTGTAACAACAGAAGGGTGAGCGGAGTCGAACCCTAGTTCTAACCCTAGACAACATCTCATTACCCAATCAAAACAGGAATGTAATCCAATTATTAAGAGCATAATAAAATATCTCCCCAAGGCTATATACATACTCAATAAAAGCAAATAATAATCATTGAAATTAAAACAAAAGTCATTTTTTAAACATGAGTATCAACAAAATAAATACGTAACAACTTCTTTATGTGGTTTATTTTAAGTAAATTAGTGTTAAATGTATAAAAGTAGTAATCATGGGAAAATTAAAAGGAAGTAGATTAAGAAACTCAGAACACATCCAATTTATTAGTGATTTCGTATTAATTTGCGAACAAGATGAAATCGTGGAAGCCGCCCTTCAGTCCACTTTAATTCCATTAAAAAACAAATTAGGATTTATGAATGAATCCTCAACCACAAAAGATATTGGTTTGTCGGCAAAATTATTCAGTTATGATAAAAACAGGGACAGTCGATATTCTGGATTAAAATTCAGCTTAAAAGCCGCCACCCACCATTGGGATCCTTTAGTTGTTGAGGCTGCCACCAAAACATTAGACTATGTAAACAGGCATATCAAAAGTATTTTTAATCTAAATTATCAGGCCGAAACCGAAAAACTCAAAACTTTAATCACCATCCTAAACGACCTGGAGGCCGAAAAGGGCGTTCTTACCACCCTAAATCTTCAGGATTGGGTAACACAACTTGAATCCGAAAACAATAAATTTAACGATTTGTATATCACCCGAACCAATACAGACAGCGAAAATCAAACCACGGCATTATCGGTTTTAAGAAGTGAGGTTTCTAGTCTGTATAACAATGTCCTGGATTTACTAAATGGTCTTATTGTAACCAAAAAAGCCGTTGGTGAGGACACCTCTGCTTTTGAAAAGGTTCTTAGTAGTATTGATGTTCTAATCTCTAAATATAACGACCTTGAGAATTTGAGGAAATAGGTTTTTAGTTGTTAGTTCTTAGTGGTTAACGGTTAGTTCTTTTTTAGTTGTTAGTTCGTAGTTTTTTTTTAATACCATGATTTGGACTATTCTTTGAGTTTCCAACAACCGAAGGGTGAGCGGAGTCGA
>JBMYWP010000077.1:0-16220 GCA_049607525.1 Flavobacteriales bacterium | reverse complement strand
TTACAGGTGGTGCTGGGTGATTTATGATGTCAACCACATTCGAATACTCGCCACATTCTGTATTATTGAAACATGTTTTAACTCGGAAATAATATCGAACACCTTCATGTGTATTGAAGTTTGAAACGAAATCACTATTAGAACCAGAATAAACAGCTGTAAACCCAGTATCTACTGAGGTTGATCGTTCAAGAATATAATTACTTGATTGTAAAATAGTATTCCAATCTAATTCAATATGACCGTCAGAATTAATTTCTGCACTAATTACAGGTGGTGCTGGGTGATTTATGATGTCAACCACATTCGAATACTCGCCACAAATTGAATTATTATCACATGCTTGAACACGGTAATAATAATGTTCACCATTAGCAACATAAAAATTATTAACAAAAGAACTTCCAGAACCAGTATATATAGGAGTAAAACCAGAATTAGGAGATAGTGATCTTTCTAAGATATAATCTTGAGCACCATTTACTGAACTCCAATTTAAAACAATATTATGATTGTTATTCTGCGAAATCGATAAATTAGGTGCATTAAGTTGGTTAACTTGATCTATGCTAATTGGTCCCACCCAGCCATGCCCAGTTGTATTTGTAGGATAATAAACCGCATAAACATCAAACGGAAAACCTGATAATTGATTTTGATAAAGGCTAATTTTTTTGTAATACGTGTTAGTATGTACGACTTCTTGAGCCAGTATAGGTCCATTAACAGATCCCTTTCTCAAATAAACAGTACCTGGTTCAGTAAATAAAGTTGTTTCCGAGCCTTGTAAATAATCTTGGTTTTTTCTAAAATTAAATTGAACAGAATTACCTCCATTTTGTAGATAACCTTTCATTTTATATTTTGGTTGATTACTCCAGGAACTTCCTCCATTTTCAGTTCCGCCCACATACGAACCTTCAGGTGATACTAAAAGTTGTGCCACACTCATGTATGTAATCATAAGTGCTGCTAAAAATAAGTTTCTTTTCATTTTTTCTAATTTTAATTTTTCATGAAATTAGAACATTAATGAAGTATTGCAAAATGAAAAAAAATCAATCAACGGATATTTTGCAACATGTAAAAGTTTAACAATAAACCTTTTACACATAACTGTATAAATTTAAGAGATGGTATTAACGGACATTTTACTTCTATTTATTTAAAGAAATTAAATCATTACCAGAATACAACTTATAATCATTAATAAATTTTTTATAAACTTCAGATCGTTTGGGTACTTTTATCTCGAATGGAATTGTTTTTTCAACTTCTTCAATTACTCCAGAAGACCGGTATTCAAGGATTAAATCATCATTTACAATCCCTTTTATAAAATCCATATTTATTAATACAGATTGATTCACTTTTCTGAGACTTGACTCTGAAAATGATGCGGATAGTTTAGAGATGCTTAAATCAGTTATTAGTACTTCCCTATTTTTTAAAAAAATAAAAAATAGATTCTTCCAATCTTTATAATCATTTGGTATATTAAACATTGAATTTAAATCAATATTAGGATATGAACTCTGATAAAAACTTGATGTCATTACAGTAACTATATCTGATGGATATAATTCATTATTTTCCTTATCTTCAGTTCTAAAATATTTTTTATCCTTTTTATTACTTTCATTTAACACTCCGTCGTTAATGACTTTAATACTCACCTTGTTATTGTGATTTGCTTTATTGCGTTTTCTAATTTTCAATAACATATGGTTCTGATTAGAAATTATACCATTTCGATCTTCTAAATTTTTATTTGCTAACTCTAAATCCTTTTTTTGATTTGAAATTAATATATTTTTCTTTTCTAAATCTTTATTTACTAACTCTAAATCCTTTTTTTGATTTGATATGACTATATTTTTCTTTTTTATTTTATTATTTATATATATAAAGACAAGTATCGAAATAGAAGCAATTAAAAGAGCGATTATCAGAAAGGTTACATATCGTTTCGTTCGTATTTCCTTAATTTTATTAAGCGCATTTTTATTAGCAAGTGCCAAATTGTTTATTTTCAATTGTGATGTTTGATATCTAATTTCAAAATCAATCATTTTACTTTCATTCGACCGATTTTTCACACTCTCTAAACCGTCTTTAATTTGATGATAAAAAATCTTTTCATCTGGCTGTAATTTTATTATAAAAGGGGCTTCCAAATAATCTATTGTCATTTCTTGCCCTTTTATAAGACTAGTATCAATTAGCTTATAAGTACTATAAAATTCTTCAGAAAGTCCTAATTGAGCCAAGCTCATTGATTTTTTTAATATTAAAACATTTTTATTTTTTGGCTGTAATTTTGAGCTTTCTAAACTTCTATTAATCAAATCTAAGGCTTCTGAATATTTTTTTCTTTTCTCCAACAAATCAATCCTTCTTCGAATAGTATTAGTTTTTATCATTAAATTATTAGAATAATATTTGGAGTTTTCATTTAATTGTAAAATATATTCAGCCGAATCTAATTTATTCAACTTAAGGTATGCATCAATTAATCCGTTGTTAACAAATGCTAAGTAAAAGGGAATATTTTTTTCAACAGCAATAGTTTGAGCCTTTTTATAATATTTTTTTGCCTTTTCATAATTTTGAACATTCATTTGAATATTCCCTAATCTATGTAAAATACCTAATTGATATTCTACTTTTAAATCGTTTATTAAATTTGATTCTTTAGATAAATTTAATAGTGATTGATAAGCTGAATCAGAATAGCTAATTGTCATTTTAATATTATTCCTTTTATAGTAAATATCAGATATAGTGGAATATGAATTAATAATGCTTTTATCAAAAGTATTTTCCTTCGCTATTTTTAAACTTTCCTTACCATATATAAGAGCAGAATCTAATTCGTTTTTCAGCGAATAATAATTTGAAATATTGATCAAAGTATTCTGTTTCAATTTCACATTTTTTATACCTATCTCTAAATATTTTAGGTCATAAAAGAGAGCTGAATCCAATTTATTAATCCTAGCAAAATATTGAGATTTAAAATAATTACTTTTTTCAATATGTATTGTATCATTAGCTTCAAGAGATAATTTGTGATAAACATCTCGATGAATAAACAATTCATTCAACAATCCTTTGGTAAGGTATTTAAAACAAATTTTTCGATGATCATCCAATGTTATTTGATTTCCTGTTCGGTAAACACTAATTAAACTATCTACTTCAGTAGATTTTAATAATGATGGCGTTAACAATAGTAGTAATATAATTTTTTTCATAACCTCATGTTTTTCAATAAATATAACAAACAATAGGGTAATATTAATAGGTTATTTAACATGTTTATTAAAAATTTTCTTTTTTACATAAAACAATTAATGTTTTATTTGATAGTTGTTAGTTTTTACAAAAAAACTAAATCATCTACTTACACCCAAAATTTTTTTTTTCACATTTATCATCCAGAACCGTAACAATTATATAGTATACCCCCTTCATTTTAAACATGAAAAACAAACCTTTCACGTTCACATTTTAATATTTATTGAATAGAACATATTCTATGCATTAATACTAATAAAACCTTATCACATATCAGTCATTTTGATGCTAAAACAAAGTTTAGTTGGTAAATTAAACACATAATTAAAATCTGTTACTACCAATAATTAATTGGACTTATTCCACTACTTCAAATTCATGCCTATTTGATGAAATAAGGAGTTTATTCGTCTCATTTTTTGCCGTACCTACATTAAAATATTCGGTTTCGCTGGTATATAACACATATATAAAACGACATGGGTCAAATTTAAAACGGCCACTATGCTTTGGCTTCATTTCTAAACTCAATAATTTAGTTTTAATAAACCATTCTCCATCTTTTTTCACCATACTATTTTCGTCTCTAAAAATATCATAATCATAATCCAAAATGGTAAAATTCTTTTTTAAATAAGCTTCTAAATGTTTGTTACCAGTTATTTTATACAAATTAGATTGTAAGATTAGATTCAGGGTATTCTTTTCAACCTTTACATGGGGAATTTTTAATAGACTATCCTTTTCTACTGTACGCTTTGTTACGTTATAATATTTACTGTATTCATAAATTGAAAATAATATTTTATCGGAAACACTATATGTCTTCGCATTTGTTGTCATCTCAATAAATACGTCTGCTTTTGTTGGAACGGGCAATTTATCATAGACTTTTATTTTTTTAGGGGGTACTGTTAATATTTTGCCCGTAGAAATACATTCAATTTTCGGAAGTGCTATTTCACCAATTTGAGTTGGAATAATATAATTGTAATATTCCAAATATTCTAAACCATTTATTTCATGTTTCAGATTCATCAAATTGGGGTTATCATTGAATTTAAGTCCAGGTTCTTGATGAATAATAACCGAATCACCTAATTCCCGATTTTTAAATAGAATTTTAATGCTGTTTGTTGTATTCAATTCCATTTTAGATTGCATAACCACAATAACATCTGCTGGCTCATTTTTACTTTTACAACCTTTTACAACAACGAGAAGAAATACAATTAGAATTAATTGCTTAATCATTTTTTTCACAAATGTACTTCCTTTGTTTTTCTATAAAAAGGACAATCAATATTTGACCAATTCTAATTAATTTATACTTGTAAAGAATTCATATTAACTAATGTCATAAATCATCATAGGATAGTTTCCTTATTTTTTTATAAAAGCATTGTAGACTGAAGTCATTCTAACCTTACTGTCTTTTTTGTTAAAAACACCTTTGAAATTTTCTATTTAAATCGAATACAAAATTTATCAAACTTAATTCAACTTCCTTCTTTTGTAAACCACCTTAGACAATGACATCTACTCTAAACCATCTTTAATTCCACAAACCACTTCAATCTTTTCAGCAAAGTAAGGGTAAGTTTATTTTGAATATCAATTTGCTTTACTTCTGCTTCCAATAAACTTTTTTCTCTTTGATTGAACTGAAATAAAGAGGACTCTCCCAGCTCGAATCGTTTGGACTCTGCGGTTAATAACAATCCGTACTGCTTTACATAGGCCTGAACAATTAGCCTTTGTTTTTGATAAGCTTTTAAACTTTCGTCAACAGTTTTAAGCTCGTTGGCCAATTTTAGACTCAAATCATTCACCTTATACTCTTGAGACTCCAATTTAGCTTTAGCCAACAATAAGGCTCCTCTGTCTTTTCTCATAAAAACGGGAAATTCAAATTGAAATCCGAATTTATAATCAGATGTATTTAGGCCTTCAACATTTGTTTGGTCGGACAAAACATTATATTTTAATTTTAGATCTGGCAGTAATTTATTTCTATACAATCGATTATCTAAAGTCAAAATATCGGTTTGAAGTTGTTCTGACAAAATTTTGGGATGAGCATCTAAATGGTTGTTCAACGTTGAAACCTCAGAAAGCTGTACTATTAGATCATCAAATTCATCGGGCATAATCCGCTCCTGAATTTCTAAAGGCTTTGAATCTGATGTCCATAAAAAATTAGAAACCAAGAGCTCGCTTTTCTTCACATTTAATAAACCTTCTTCCAATTCCAATTGCCTTTTAGACACTAAGGCCAAACTTTCTATAGAATCTATGGCCGCAGCATCTCCAGATATAACTTTTGAAACCACATTTTTATGTTTCCACAAAGCATTCTCTATATAACGTTCTTTTAATTTAAGTTGAGTCGATTCATAACTCCAATTCACATAGCTTGAAAGAGCTTTATATAGTAATTCATTTACCATTAAATCTCTTTTATAAAGGGTTTGCTCTTTATAAAGTTTACTTTGTTTTAGCATGGTTTGCCTTGGATTAATAATAAAATCCTGCAAAAGGGATACACTTATACCCAAGTTATACAAACCTTCGTTTGGTGTGGTAAGACTTGGGTCTAAATATTGCCCAGAATTATTTTCGAAACCTGCTTCTAGTTCAATCCCATAATAGGTTGGTACTTTTAACTTACCCGAAAACTCTTTGTAATAGGTTTTATCTTTAAACTCTTTTTGGTTTTGATCAAGAACAATTTTAGGATCAAAATTCCCCCTTGCCTTAATAAGTTTGGCTTGGGCTTCGGTTAATTTTAAATCTGCCTGTTTTATATAAGGATGATTTTGTTTAACAATAAGAACAAACTCATCTAAGCTTAGCTTGTTTTGAGCCTCAGCAACAATACCCAAACATAGAAAAAAGAAAAACAGCCCTTTATTTCTTATCATAACTTGTTGTTTTTTCCATTGTATTTGGTTGATAAAAATTTGGCGGAAAACTATTCAATTGTCTCCAAAGCTCAAAACCTATTGTAACATCATCTAAAAGAGCCATTGTTTTTACTCCAGAACCAACTTTTAGAGCATTCGGCCAAATATGACCATCGGTTTCATCGGGAGAAAGTAAAATACGAAACATACCATTTTCCGAAATATAGTTTTCAATGGCCACAACTTTTGCTCCATAAGTTCCATAGCTTACATTTGGCCATCCGCTAAAAACAATCGCAGGCCAACCGTCAAATTGTACACGCACGGTTTCTCCTTTGTGAATTAAAGGCAAATCAATTGGACGAACATAAGTCTCAACAGCCAATTCATAATCCCTTGGCATAAAATGCATCAATTTTTCACCGGTTTTCACATTCTCACCTATTCCCTTTTTATAAATTCGGTTAATCATACCATCCTGTTCTGCGGTAACATATCGATTATCTTGTCGTTTTTGATAATTCGCCAAAGTCGATTTCATTTTAAACAAATCATTTTGGGCTGATATTAAATCATTTTGAGTGGTATACAAATCACTTTTTGCCTTATTTATTTTTTCTTGAAACGATAGTTTTAATCGCCCAAACTCCAAACCAATATTCGATAATTTAGCTTGGCTACTCAACCATTTGTTCTCATAAGATCTATTCTTCCCTTGTGCTTCCTGATATTTAATCAAGCTATTTTCTATTTCTTTTGAAGATTTTAAACCTTCTTTAAATAAAGACTTAGCTCTATTGTATTGGGTTAATTTTGCCTTTAAACTGACAGAAGAAACGGCAACATTAATGCTATCGGTATTAGTGGTTGCAATCAATTGCAGTTGTTTATTCTTGAGTTGATTTAACTTAACGACCTGCTCACCTTCCAAAACAGAAATCCGATTTGTTAATACTGCTATTTTATCTTGATAAACCTTTAAGGCCTCTGTTTTACCATTAACTTGAGCTTGGGTTCTTTCTACCAACTGATCATCAAAATAATCGCTTTTATTTTCTGATAATCTTAATAGAGTATCGCCCTTTGCCACATAATCACCTTCTCTCACAAACCATTGATCAATTCTTCCAGGAAGCAAAGATTGAATGGTTTGAGGACGCTGCCCCGGATTTCGGGTTACAATTTTTCCTTTACCAGAAATATTTTGAGTCCATGGTAAAAACAATACGATAAATATTCCTAAGGCAAAAAATCCTAATATTCTATTTAAGGTTAAAAAGTAGGTTCTTCCGTACACTCGCTTTGTTGAAGAATATTCGGTAAACGGATGTTTATTTTCTAATGTTTTTTTTGTCATAACCTAAACTACTTTAGTTGATTTAAATATCCGTCCGATAATAAATAGGTTGTAGAAATCACCGATTTCCACAATGGGTCTTCATCCGTAACAACCAATGTCCATTTCTGTTTAGGGTCTGTTAAATAATTAACCACGACTTCTCTTTCAATTCCAGAATAAGCTTCTAAAACGTTTTCTAAAATCAATAAATCTGGTTTTTTAAGAATGGCTCTGGCCAATAACAAGCGTTTTGAAACCGAAGAGGAAATAAATAAACTGTCCGAACTTAATTCGGTATTTAATCCCAAAGCTAAGGTTTTAATATATTCCGAAAGTCCAATATGTTGAAGTACATGTTGAATATCGGCATCGGAAATTGATGGATTTCCGAAAGTCAAATTATCTTTTATACTTCCGCTAAACGGATGTTGTTCTTCCAAAACAACGCCCAACCTCGATCTATAATCATTAGATTTAAATGATTTATAACTCAAACCATTAATTAGCATACGCCCCGTGGTCGGAAATTCCATTCCAGCTAAAATCTTTAATAAATTGGTTTTTCCTGTAGATTTCCCACCTTGAATAAGAATGTGCTTTTTGTACTCTATTGTTAAATCAATTCCTTTTAGTAAATCCACTTCATTACATGGCAAAAACAACTTAAGATCCGACAATTCAACCGTTTTTATATTCGATTTAATGGTGTCATGACCGGTTTGGTTTTCAATTTCAATATCTATCACCTGCCCTACTTTCTCGAAGGCAGTCAACACATCATAAAAGGATTCTAGTCCTACAATAAGTTTTTCAACCGAATTAATAATCAATAAAATAATGATTTCAGCGGCAATAAACTGCCCAATATTCATTTCGTTTTTCAGCACCAAAACCCCTCCAATAATTAAGAGTCCCGATGTAACAATAACCTTAAAACTTAAAAGTTGAATGAATTGAATAACCAATATTTTAAAGTGACTCTCACGAGCATCTAGGTAACTGTTCACCAATTTATCGTTGGTTTGTAAAGCATAATCAGTACTTCCCGAAGATTTAAAACTGATGACTCTTCGGGAAATTTCTTGCAGCCAATGGGCAACTTTGTATTTATACTTAGATTCTTTTAAACTGGTTTCGATACCTTTTGATAATGTAAACTTAAACACCGAATACAATAAAAACAAAAGTAAAACTCCAAATAGAATAAAGAAAGGATGATAAAAAGACAACAAGATTAAAGCAAAGAGGATCTGAAGTACAGAACTCGGAACGTCAATCAACATTTTCGAAATTCCTTTTTGAATCGTCAAGGTGTCAAAAAACCGATTGGCTTGTTCTGGTAAATATGTATTTTGCATAAGCTCCAATCTAATTTTCGGAAACAAATGACTAAATTCAAACGAAGTACGAACAAAAATCCGTTGTTGAATGGTTTCAATGACCTTGAGTTGCATTAACTGCAGTACTCCTGTTAAAATAACACCAAGCGTAACTAAAGAAACTAAAACCACCCAAGAAGTCGAAATTTCGGCACCTTGAATTAAACTAACAATCGATTGAATTCCCAAAGGCAAGGAAAGTGCAACGATACCCGAGAAAATGGCGTAATAAAAAATTAAGGAAATATCCTTTTTCTCAAGTTTAAGGAAATCGTAAAATCGTTTTACAGGTAAGTATTTTGCCATTTTAATCCTTTAGTAATCTATTAATTAAATCGGTGAAAAATTCGGTTGGCGTATGTTCTGCCCCACAGTTGGTTATTGATTTGAAATGATCTTTTATAAAATGTTGGTGTAAAGCGCCCTCCAAAATTGTACTGGAAAGGCTTAATGAAAACGGATAATTCGGATTGACTTCAGAAATCATTTCACTCAAACGGTTTACAATTCTTTTATAAATCAAAAAGTAACCTTGCTTATTCTCTTCATCTACATCTTTGGTTAAAAAAGATTTTGAATTCTCGTGAATCACAATTTTATTTAAAATCACTTCATTAATGTGGTTAAATGTAGAATCTTCAACAATGGTTCTGGTGATGACCTTAACCGCTTTCTCTAATTTCTGGAAATCATTATCCATATTGGCCGTTTCAAACACCAACTGATACTCCTTCCATGCCCAAAACCAAGAGGTTAAATACACCAATAGTTTATGTTTACTTTCAAAATATCTGTAAATAGAACTTTCATTGGACCCTATCTTTACGCCCAGTTTTTTAAAAGTAAAGGCTTCAAATCCTATTTCGTCAATGAGTAAAATACTGTTAGATACAATCCGTTTTCCTAAATCGGAAGATTCTGGATCTTTTATATAAATAGATTCAGGGACAAAGAGCTTAATATTCGAAAGTAAATTCTTCATAAATAAATTGATTTACGCAAATATAATAGTAATACTATTACAAAAGAATGTAAAAATTACTTTTAACGACTATTAACGTATCGAGAACAATTATAGAATCAAATTATTTTTTTAAAAAGAAAGCCTATCTAGCTATAAACTCATCTACATGGACTATTTCATTAATAGATAAGCTCCAAAAAGTAGCTTGTATTGATTTTTTCTCAAAAGGTACAGCAGTATATTCAGGACAATAATCCATGTCAAATATCTTTTCCCAAGACTTTTCTATCTCCTGTTTTAGTTCTATTGGATAATTTTCTTTGTCTCGCCAATCAATATTAAACGATTTTAATTTTTCATCAAATTCTAAATCTTCACTTTCACTATCCTTAATTCCACAATACATTAATGGCAAATGCCATAATTGGAAATCGGACAGTAATATATCTTTTCTGTTTTTTTTAAATTCAATTCTAATTCCTTTTGTTCCTTTTTCTAAATGGGCAGAATTCCTTAAATCTGGTTTACGTCTTTGTATATTATCGTACTGAAACCAAGACCAAATTGGCAATAGGTCTTTTAATGGCGGTTTGCCAATTCTTTTTGCCATCTGCTTACTTATCCAGTTATAGGCGTATGTAAACTCTAATTCCGCTACTTTATTTTTGTCTGGTTTGCCATAGATTATTCCTTGTTTTAATAGTTTCTGGTACCATTCTATAGGTTGTATTGTATACAATGTAACCTTTTCATTCATGTTCATGATTTCTCTATATATTTTTGTTATTAAATTTATCTAATTCCCATTTATTTGGGTTGTTAATAATATATTTGGATATGTTTTTAAATGATTGTTGATCTCTGATGATGTGTTCCCAATAATTTCGTTGCCATAATTTACCATCAAACCGTTGCCAATTGGCATGTTTCACATTCCGAATATATTCGTTGGTCGTCATGGTTTTAAACCATTGAATCACCCGATGTAGGGGCGAACCAATGTGTTCCCCCTGCATTGGGTGTTTTTTTTCACCGACACGTTGGTCTCCTGGTTTTGGACAGACACTTTGGTCTGACCCTACGTTTTGGATGATGCAATGAAAATGGTTTGGCATTATAATATATTCGCCACATTTTATATCTGGAAATTTGGTTTCTAATGCTAAATACCATTTTTGTATCATTTTACCTGCTGGATTTAAAAACATTTCACCATTCTTAATATAACCGAATAAACATACGCGTTTTTGAACACAAATCGTCACAAAATACAATCCTTTTTGGGCATAATCATATCCTTTTAATCTTATGGATCTGCGGTTGTGCTTTTGTGGATTATATTTTGACATCTATCTTTATTTCAATACTATAAAGATAAATATTTTTGAGCAAATTATTGATTAATGTTAATAACGGGTTGTATCATTTCTTATTTCCAAATAAAATCAGGTGTCCTTAAATAAACCTTCCCACTTAGGTAGCCTTGGGCTTTTAAGACCTTTTGATAAGAAGCCATATCTTCTGGAATTTCGAATTCAATTAACCATAGGGTGTCTAAAGCATGTTGTTTAGCGACTCTTTTCAAATGAGTATTGTTTTCAATATGAGAACCTAGGGTTTTAAAATCATCTTCCAAATCCGATTGATAATCCTCATGTAACTTTTGCATCAACACTAAAATCTTTACAGTTCTGGTAATAATATAAATGGATAGTTTTCTACATTCACCAGGTGTGTAATCTTCCAATAACGTATTAGTATAATGTAAAACCGTGTTCAACATATATAAATTTAAAGACACCTCTCCAAATTTATTTTTGTTCAATCTAAGATGTTCGTTAATATGTCCGCTAATTTCACGGATTTCAAACATTAAATAACCTGGTGTGGGATGAAAATTATACCGATCTGCATGCCAAAAACGATCTATTAGATCTCTAATAACTTGTTGTTGCTCATCTACACTATCGGTATTAAAAAACTCATGATTTAATTTATTGCAAAGTGGTAAATCATGCTTTAACAACCTTAAAAGCAATTTATCCTTTCTTTCGGTTGGTAATTGCTTTACGGCTTCAATAAACTCTTTTGGGAATTTCATAATATTATGTTGAAAACATCAAATTTAATCTTTATGAATAATTGAGAATTACTTTTGTTTATTATTTACCCCATTTCTTAGAGTTGTTCAGAATGAAATTGTGTATCATCACAAATAATCCAAGGCTGCAGTTGGGTCTAATCTCCATTGTTTTTCCCCACTCTGCAAATACTATAATTACAAAAACACTCAAATGCATAATACCTTCTTTGATTCTTTCAAACAATTACATTCTATCCTGTGTCACAATCGTAACAAATTGGTGGTAAATCTAAGTAGTTAGCTGTTAGTATTATTTATTCTGAATTTAATACTAACAACTCACCATTTACAATTAACAGTTAACAACTAAAATAAATTACTTAATTAACTTAATGGTTTTCACACCAGTTTCTAGGTTTAGTATTAAATAATATGTTCCGCTATTTACTGTACCGGTTTCGAGTTCTAAATACCAATTATTAAGGTCTTTTTTAAGGATAACCTGTCCTAAAGCATTTACCAGCTGTAATGTCCCATTTTGAACTTCATTATGGAAATCTATTACTATTTTATCTGTAAATGGATTTGGTAAAACCGTAAAGGTACTATTCGCCAATTCAACCGTACCTATCCCAGATATTGTAAAACAATCCGTTGTATCAACACAACCATTAGCAGTTAATTCCACAGCATAATCACCATTACTAACTGGATTATAAGTTTGTTGTGTAGCTGAATTAATTATTGAATAATTCGGACAATTCAACCATTGATAAGATACTGACCCTGTTTGATCGGCTTCTAGTACTGTTCCATTAATAGAAACACCTAAATCTATGGTTATTACAGTTAAGTCTAGAGTTACAATAGAATCACAACCATTCATATTTACCAAAGTATCGGCATAATTTCCTGTGCTTGTATAACTCGAACTCCCAACCTCAAAGGTTTCATTCTCACAAATGGTTTCTGTTAAAGGCGTATTTGACAATGCATTAACGATTAAATTTAGATCCACAATAGAATCACAACCATACATATTTGTTAATACATCGGTATAGTTACCAGTTACTGTATAGATTGAACTTCCAACCATATAGCTTTCTCCTTCACAAATAGATTCCGTTAATGGTGTAGAAGATGTTGGATTCACATTTAAATCTAACACAACTATAGAATCACATCCGGCCATATTACTTAGAGTATCGACATAATTACCTGCTGTGGTATAGGTTGCAAAACCAACCATAAAACTTTCTCCTTCACAAATAGACTCTGTTAAAGGTGTGTTTGATAAAGCATTAATTGTTAAATCTAAATTAACTACAGAATCACAACCATTAATACTTGTTAGGGTATCAGAATAATTTCCAGTTGTTGTGTAACCTGTACTTCCCACTATAAAGGTTTCGCCCATACATATAGATTCTGCTAATGGGATATTAAATAATGGATGAACTGTCAAATCTAGGCTTACTATAGAATCACAACCATAAACATTCATAAAAGTATCTGTATAAATTCCTGTACTTGTATATATTGAACTTCCTACCGTATAATTTTCGCCTTCACAAATAGATTCTGTTAAAGGCGTATTTGATATCGGATTAACGGTTAAATTTAGGGTAACAACCGAATCACAACCATACATATTACTTAAAGTATTGGTATAATTTCCTGAGGTTGTGTAAGCTGAACTACCAACCATAAAGCTCTCTCCTTCACAAATAGATTCTGTTAATGGTGTGGTTGGCGTTGGGTTTACTGTTAAATTTAGAGTTACAATAGAATCACAACCGTATATATTATTTAGTGTATCTGCGTAATTTCCGGTAGACGAATAAATTGAACTACCAACCATAAAGCTCTCTCCTTCACAAATAGATTCTGTTAATGGCGTAGATGAAGTTGGATTCACTGTTAAATTGAGCGTTACAATGGAGTCGCAACCATATATATTGGTGAACGAATTGGAATAATATCCGGTACTAGTATATACAGAACCACCTACTGTAAATGTTTCTCCACTACAAATGGACTCCACTAATGGTGTACTTGATGTTGGATTAACAGTTAATTCGAGTACACAAACAGAATCACAACCAGCAGCATTCACAAGAGTATTTGTGTGAGTTCCAGTTACGGTATGGGAATATGTACCCACTTGGTAAGATTCTCCATTACAAATAATGTCTGATAAATAGGTGGTATCACTATTTTCTACACTTAATGTTTGGCCAATAAGAACTGAATCGCAACCATTTGAACCAATATCTTCTATTACTTGAAATACATTGGAGTTTCCTGCGTATAAAGAATCATTAATTTGTAATAAATCATCTCCACAAATAGAAGGAGAATAGTCATATACATTATTGTCCAAACATCCTGCAAATTCTACAGATATCTGTGCTTGTAAAAAATTATCGGCCCAACCTGCAGTATAAAGTATATTTGCATATATAACGGTATTAATACCATTGACAACAGGTTCATAAGTATGAAAAATTCGAGGAGGAATAGGAAAAGCAGCTGATCCTTGATATTTAATTATGGCAATATAAGTAGTTCCGTGTTTAAATATGATACGATCTTCTGGTCCATTATAGCCTGCATATTGAATACTACTCATTTTAAGTTTAATAAAATCTGTATTAATCAACGTGTCTTCTGCCATAACAGTATGACTTGCAGTTGCAATAGATGTTAAGGAATCAGGATCGGTTCCATAACCAGAACTTGGAACTTCAAGAATTTCAACAGTAAAACTCTGTCCAATTAAGTCCGCTTCATTATATATTCCAAAGGATATCATTACAGAATCCGATGAAAATCCTTTGTTTTGATAACTCGGTACATTGGATGTTCTAATTTCTGAACCTATATAAAAATTGTATGGATCACCATGGATGTCTGGTGTAGCAAACAAGGCATTACTAATTCTTCTGGAATAAAGAAAAGTATCTACAGAAGAGAAGGAAAAGATATTATTGGTAACTTCAAAAGATTCTGTAAAAGTATCTAAAGGCGCTAACCCAGAGACTATTCGTAGTGTA
This sequence comes from Flavobacteriales bacterium, assembly GCA_049607525.1. Classification (GTDB taxonomy): domain Bacteria; phylum Bacteroidota; class Bacteroidia; order Flavobacteriales; family CAJXXR01; genus JBMYYR01. The sequence continues at coordinate 1,193 of JBMYWP010000077.1, read as the reverse complement.
TATTCACCAACTTCTGTTATTGTTGGTGGCGTAGAAAGTGTGAAATAATACCCTGTAAAAGAAGAAGCCGCAGGAGTTAAATTAACATTACCGAAGGCAATGATTGAGTTACTAGGTGAAACCATTTCGTAATAAATATCTGTAGTAACTGAAGTTGAATGAGGATTTTTTATTTCACAACTAAAATTCTTCCATTTTTCAGTTAGAAGTTTTGGTACTCTAGAAGCATAATAAGGCTTAACATTCTTAAGACTGGCTGAATTAAAACGTATGCTTACATTTTGACCAATCTGGAGTAAAGAATCTAATTCGGCCCCTTTTTCATAAGTAATTAAAGCACTTGGTATAGTCACAGAATCGGACATTGATATACCTGGCATTGTATTTTGAAAGTCATCAGGTGTTTGACTTACAATAACAACCCCTAAAGCACCTGCTTTTTGAGCATGATAAACTTTTAAACTAAAATCACATACTCCTCTTCGAATAAATGCAATTTTATTGGTTAAGTCGGTAATAATCGAATCACAGGCTAAAGAATCGATTTGAGAGTATGCCCAAGTTAGGTTACCCTCTATATTATGCGCATAAGTTGGACCAAATAAGGCTCTACCGTGCTCAAGGTTTCCTTCTATAGAAATAGGACTAGTAATGGATACATTATAATCGTGATCTTGAGCGTAACCCATAAATCCAATTAAAAGTAATAAAATTGATAAAACATTTTTCATAATTGTTCATTTTAATAATTGAAATAATCAACAAACAATACCATGATTTTCTTTCATTACTAGTGTATGAATTATGAACTGTAGTCAATAAAAATATAACCATGCTATTTATTATCAATATTAAAACATTAATGTTTTTACAACGTACCACAAAAAGGGTATTTTTATGTTTATAGACACACACCCTATCCTTTCTATTGGATTTCCTAAATCTATAAATCCGAACCTAAGTAGAGTCGAAGGGTGATGAATTCAAAACCAAACACCTTATCAACAAAGTTTCACGACTTAGCATTATCAACGACCATAAACACCCCTATAATCCCCTTAAGGGATATTGTTTTCAATCCCGCTATTAATGGTACTCAGGAGATCCTCTTCTCTAAATATCAATTAACTTCATAAGAAAACGCCCCTATAAACCCCTCAAGGGGATATTGTTTTCAATCCCCCTTTTGAAGG
>JBMYWP010000076.1:0-16418 GCA_049607525.1 Flavobacteriales bacterium | reverse complement strand
GAGCTTATGTACCAGTGTGTTAACCCTTAACTTAATGACATTGCCCTCAAGGGGACAATTGATTAAGTGGTATGGATTTTATATTGATAAAACTTTCAATCCTTTGAAAATGTAAGTAATATAGTCTGTTTTTAGACCCCAAATAGGAAAATATCCCTTTGAAGGGATTATAGGGATGTTCCAAAACGAAATTTTAGAAAAAAAAATGAAAATCTATCTCCAACACCCCTATGGTCCCCTCAAGGGGACAATTTTATTATGGGTAAAATAGCTTTCGGAAATTGAATAAAATATATTATATTCATAAAAAATAAAATTCATGAAAACCAATATTATTATATCCTTGTTTACTATTCTTATGGCCCAGGCCGGATTCTCTCAAGATACCTTTTCAATTGTGGCCGTAGATTCTGTTACAGGTGAGGTAGGAAGTGCTGGAGCATCTTGTGTGGATCTTTTTCAATTTGGATTGCCCAATGATGATTTTCTTGGGAAATTAATCCCCAATGTTGGCGCCATAAATACTCAAGCCCATTACCTTGCTTCTAATCAGAATAATGCAACCGATAGAATGAACTTGGGAGAAACGCCAAATCAGATTATTAGTTGGTTGGTTGCAAACGATGTTCAGTCTCAACCCGAAGTAAGACAATATGGAATTGCAGCTTTAGTGGATGGTTCTCCAATGACGGCGGCTCATACGGGTTCCTCAACAGATGATTATAAGAATCACATTCTGGGACCAAACTATTCTATTCAAGGTAATATTTTACTTGGTCAAGAGGTCTTAGATTCTATGGAAAGTAGATTCCTTAATGAGCCTGGGGATTTAGCTTGTAAGCTAATGGCAGCGCTACAAGGTGCAAATATGATTGGAGCCGATACAAGATGTAATTCAAATGGAACTTCTTCATTATTTGCTTTTGTAAAAGTTGCCCAACCTACTGACCCCGTTGGAAATCCTTCCTTAAACGTTTCTGTTCGAACGGCAGATAATGCAGGTATAGAACCTATTGATTCTTTACAAACTAAATTTGATCTTACTCATAATTGTAATCCATTAGGACTGGAAGAATCCAAAGATTTCAGCAATTCCTTTTCTGTATTTCCAAATCCAACATCAGATTATTTGACAATTGAAAATAAGATGGGAAAGCACTATGACTTATTTTTATTTGATATTACGGGAAAGTCAATCTATAACGAATTCTTAGAGGGAACTAAACAACTTAATATTTCGGAATATAAAAAAGGGGTTTATTATCTGAAAATTGTTCATCAAAATAAAACTTTGGTTAAAAAAATAGTGATAGAGTAGTCCGGTTTTTGTAAAATGTAAGAATAATTTTTTGCGTCTAATAAATTATTAATAATGAACATATTATTACGATCACTTTTAGGAATTTTATTCATTGTATCTTGTAAACCAAAACCAAATGCTGTAAAGGAAGTTACGGAGAACCAATCCATAAAAGACAGCTTAACTGTTGAAATAATAAACTTAAATACAAACTACTTTAACGGATTGGGAGTTGCAATCGTGGACTCCACAGGGGTTTTGTACAAAAAAGGATTTGGATTTGCTGACGTTAAATTAAACCGCACTTATACTGAAAATACGGTTCAACCAATAGCCTCGGTATCGAAAACATTCATTGGAATTGCATTATTACAGGCTCAAGAAAAAGGGCTTTTAAATATAGACGATCCCATAAACAAATACCTGCCATTCGAAGTTAAGAATCCTTTCTTCAAAAATGAAGAAATAACAATAAGACAGCTAACCACACATACTGCGACCATTAAGGATATCGAAAATTATATGGGTAGAGCTTATGTTTTAAAGGATAAAATAGATAGTACATCCATTAAAATGGAGAACATTCCCCAAAGTTTTAATCCACACAACACAAAAGTTCCTTTATCTAAGTTTTTGGGGCATTATTTATCCGAAAAAGGAGAGTGGTACAACAAAAATGCTTTTAACAACCATAAACCTGGAACATCTTTTGAATACACAAACATAGGCGCTTCTTTGGCTGCTTATATTATTGAAATTGTATCTCATCAATCTTATGCCGAATTTACAACCGAGCATATTCTTAAACCTTTAAACATGGATCATTCGGGTTGGCATTATGATGATGTTAATTTTGATAACGTTTCCAAACTTTATTCTAATCCCAAGGTCGAAATTCCTTATTATTTATTAATTACATACCCTGATGGTGGTTTTTTAACCAGCGTAAATGATTTAGCCAAATATTTAAACGAATTAATGAATGGATATTTGGGTAATGGAAGATTACTTTCTAAATCTGGTTATCAATAACTTTTTAAAGAACAGCTAAAGACTGGACATTTCACAGATAGGGACGCCAATCACCCCTATAATGACGAATATAATGTTGGAATATTTATGGGCTTTTCTGGAACAGGAAATATTGGACATACCGGTGGAGATCCTGGAGTATCGTCCTTAATGTTCTTTAATCCTAAAAATAAAATAGGAAGAATTTTACTTGTAAATACAAATATTGAAAATCAAGAAGGCGTAAATGCTTATTATAATATTTTCAATAAATTAGAAGACTTTGGAGTAATGTTGAGATAGTTTGCCTAAGATATATTGCGTTTTGAAATACGAGGGATCAATAAAAAAGAAAATCAAGTATCAAAATATTTCAAAACAGGGCTTTCAGATAAAAGGGTTTTCATTTGGTTGCTTTTAGGTTTTTATTAAAATATTAGCTGATTGACCTACAATAACATAAAATAAATGACTGAAAAACAAATTGAGCGTGTTAAAACTAAAATCACCAAGATTAAAAAAGCACTAGCGGCCGATAAACGGAAATGGGGTGGGTTTTATAATGACGGTAGAGGATTAAGATACTTACCTCCCGAATTATATCTGAAAATTGAAGATTATACGGGAAGTTTAAGATATTTTAATTGGTTTAAAAAGAATTTTGAAGACGATTCTGCATCCTCTATTTTTATGTTCGAATGGGCCTTAACTTTGTTTAAGACGAAACGATTTTCTATGGCTGAAAACAAAGTAAAAGAAGTATTTGCTTTGAATTTGTTCTTACTCGATCATTTTCTAGAAAAAAAAATGATACCATTTGAGGAAAAAGAAGGTTTAAATTGGGGAAATATAGAAACTATAAAATATTTAAATTACACTAGAGATAAAGAGAATTTAATCGAGTTTGCCGAATGGTTAGAATTGTATATGAAATCAGAATCTTTTGTAGAGTTTGCAAATGAAATCATTGAAATTCAAGATTCTTTAATTAATCTGCCTGGAGGAAAAAGAAGAAGTGAATTATTTGAAAGGAGAGGGCAATTATTACAAGAATTATAACAATAATAGAATAAAAATACGTTATTTAAACGATACTAAACTTTTTGATTCAAAAGATGATTGTTTGGTTCACGACTTTAGATATGGATTGTGAAGGGATTAGTTTATTCAGGCAGATGAGCTATATAAAAATATCGAACGAATAATAGTAACGGGTTAGATTGGCTTTACCTTTTTAGCCGTTTAGAATTAATTTAAAATGTATTTTTGTGATTATCAGAGGCGTTTTTTCTTACTATGTTTGAAGGGTAAAAAGATTACCTTTATTAAGATTAAACGGAATAATATAATTGCAACCACTCCTAAAAAAAAAAGAACTTTATGAGATTAATAATAATATTTTTATTCAGTTTAGTTTTCTCTACAATATTAAAAGCGGAATACAATGGTTATCAGATTAAATTTGAATTGGAAACCGTTAAAGGAAATAAAATTATTGGATATGTCTATACATCCAAGTCTATTGAATCGGACTCCATTACCAATACAAACTACCTGAAAAATATTCTTGATAGATCTCGGGAAGGTAATGGTGATAGTTTGCATTATTATAAAGAAAGAATTAAATACAAATATAGAAGAGTAAGTGTTAATCAAGGTAAGAAATATTCCATTTATGGGTTAAATAATAAGCAAGTAATTTCAAAACATGACATTAAGTCCATAGAGATTCTTGAAACAATTAATCAGAGCTTTATGGTGGGAATATCAAGTCCACTTTCAATTTCTGACACGACTTGGATAAATAAGGAACCTTTAAAAAGCTATTCATTCGGTGCATATTTATGTTTTCATCAAATATATATTCATGTAACCTCTCAAAAAATTGAAAACATATTGGCGAAACTACGGTCTAAGCAAATTGAAGTTGATGAAACTGATTTCGGCCAAAAAATGGGAGATAAATTGGATGATGAATTTCATGAAATCATAGGGGAATTAATACGCTTAGATGAAAAAGTAGTTGTTCTAACAGAATGTTCATGCTAAAAGGATATTGTTGAAAAATAATCAAATTTCATCTTGAAAGGAGGTTCTTTTTGGCGGAGATTCCCCAACATTGATTTTAACTACTTAAATTTAGCAGGATTTCGGAATAAAATAAATCTTTAATTATGACCAAATTATTTCCTGTAGTTGTTAGGAAATCAAATTGTATTTACAAAACATTTTAAGATAATTAAAAAGACTATTGGGTAACCTCTGGTCTTTTTATTTTTTGTTTTTAACTTTTGTTTAACGATAGATTGTTAAAGGATGAGAATGTGATGTATATTGCCTACTTTCAGGCTTAAAGAGATGTTGTAAGGTCGTGTTGTTAACTTTGTTTTTGATACTTAAATGAATGATTTATCTTGTTTTTTTATAATAAAGTGTGATTTTATTTCAAACATGTCGAATAATATATAAAAGAAGGCAAGTCGTTTTATTTTAGAACAAAAGTTAACATTACATGAAAGCATTAAGATGAAGGCAACTAAAGAACAACAATTTATAAATATCATAGATGAACATAAGAAGATCATCTATAAAATTGTAAATGCTTACTGCCCAAACAAGAATGATAAAAAAGATTTAGAGCAGGAAATTATTATTCAACTGTGGAAGGCATTTGATAACTATAATAGCGACTATAAGTTTTCTACCTGGATGTATAGAATCGCATTAAATGTTTCAATTTCCTTTTATAGAAAAGAAAAATCTAGATTACTAAAAAGTGATTCCTATAATAAAGAATCTATTTTCAGCATAGAAGTAGATTCGGAGTATGGACAGACAGAATTAGATCAACATCTGAAATTGCTTCAAGAGTTTATTCATAATCTAAACGAATTGAATAAAGCATTAATGCTATTGTATTTGGAAGAAAAAAGCTATGCGGAAATTGCAGACATATTAGGGATTACTAAGACGAATGTTGCAACAAAAATAAGTAGAATAAAACTAAAGCTTAAAAAGGAATTTCAAAAAATATAACGTTATGGAAGCAGGAGAATTACAATCAATATTCGATGCATATGATGCTAGGCTTAATGAAGAGTTGAGTATAAATGTAACATCGTTGTCAAGAATAAAATTAGATAAATCGGAAAAGCAGACACAAAATAGTCTTAAATATAGAAAAGCTGAAATAATACTTTTTTCATTATTGGCTATATTTATTGGTCATTATGTCACCTCAAACTGGAATCAAATGCATTTAGCCATTAGCGGAATTATTGTAGGCGTATTTATATTAATTGCATTATCAGGTAGTATAGGTCAGGTGGTATTATTACAACAAATTGATTTTACGAAACCTATTGTTGAAATTAGAAGAAAGATTGAATTGGTTAATGCACATGGATTATTATTTCTAAAATTAATGTTTCTGTCCGCACCAGTTTGGTGGGCTTATGTTGTTGTTGGAAGTGATTTTCTATTCAATATTGACTTATATAACCAAATGGATGCCGATTTTGTGTTAAAATATATTATGGTCAATGCATCGCTTATTATTCCTATCCTATGGTTTGTCAGTAAATTAACCTACAAAAATGTAAATGTTAAATGGATAAGGAAAACATTAAAATTCTTTGTTGGATCAAAAACCATAGAAGCTTTAGAGTTTTTGAAAGATATTGAGGAATTTGAAAGATAAACGTGAGCTATTAAATCAAATTATTAAAAGAAGTAATGTTTTAGGGCAACAATATATTCTTGCAAAGTTAATTTTAAACGTATTTTTGTAAAAGGCAAAATGGATAAAACTTTAATGGTAAACATAGATTTTCCTGAATTAAAATTGATTGTAAAATGAAGAACTATTTCATATTGTTTCTTTTGGTTCCTTTTATTTCATTTGGTCAAAATGAAATAAAGGTGATTGTAAATGAGCATGTAATTTCAGAAACTTCTGAATGCCCTTTTTATGCTGAATTTGACAATCAAAAAATCAATTTGCTTGATAGTAATCTGTTTCAAATATTAATGGTTCAGGATTCATTTTTCATTAGTGGAGCTTTCGATAGCATTTACTTTAAGTCGAATTCTCTAAAATTGATGAGAAAGGTAAAAGATTCCATAATGGTTAAACTTGATACAGAACTTAATGAAACTGAGGTTTACTTTTATTCTGGCAGTTTGACTGATTATAAAAAGATTGAAATTGTAACAATGAGAGACCATTGTTATTATTACGTTCAATCGAATAGTGAAGGAATTTCGAAACTTGTTCAATGTATAATTGGACCAGCCTATTTCATTGAGGGCAAGGCAATATTTGACGAAGACCCAAAGGAAAATAGAAAACGGAAAAAACGGTTTAAAAAGAAAAACTTAGCCTTGAGAAATAAAATGAAAGACTAATTCTATAAATATGTAGGCATAAATAATAAAACAAACCAAATAAACCCAAACCTTTTTGTAATTTCAGCATCAAAATAATTATATAAAAATGAGAATACTTCTGCTTATTATATTTACAACATTTAGTTTAATCGCGTTTGGACAAAAAAACATTACTGACAAAATAGATTCTATCTTAACTGAGCAAATAGATGGTGAATTTGCACCAGGAATAACCGTTGGAATAATAAAGAATGGTCAACTCATTCATCAAAGCAATAAAGGGCTAATGAATTTGGAATACAATCTTCCATTTAACGACTCCACCACATTTGGATTAGCTTCTGTTACCAAACAATTTACATCTGCATGTATTGCCATACTTGAAAAACAAGGAAAACTATCTGTAGAAAATGATGTAAGAAAATTCATTCCTGAATTAAGGTTTACTGGAGATACCATTAGAATAAAACATCTGCTCAGCCATACCAGTGGGATTAGAAATCACAATGTTTTGTTAGATCTTTCTGGTTTTGATTATGAATCTCAGGGTTATTCCAATAAAATGATTCAAGAACTTATGTTTCGTCAAAAAGGCGTGAATAATAAGCCTGGAGACAAGATGCTTTACTCAAATACAAACTATGTTTTATTGGCCCTCATTATTGAAAGAATAACAGGAATGCCAATTCACCAATTTGCTCAAAAAGAACTTTTTGAACCACTAGGCATGCAATATACTTTTTATATCAGTGATTTGAGTAAAGTTGTGAAAAATAGAGCATACCCTTACTATAAACACAAAAACGAATACAAACAACCAAAATCACTAACGCTTTGTGTTGGGGCAGGAGGAATGTCCAGTACGGTTTCAGATTTATTTATTTGGTCTCAACTCTTTTTAGATCCAACTCATGAACTGTCGTATATTTCAGATTTTATTACTACACAAACCCTGCTCAATAATGGCAATACATTGCAACATGCTCGTGGAATGTTTGTAACGCCTTATACGGGTTATATTACATACAACCATAGTGGTAGAGACTATGGGATGCGGTCTCAATTCATTTGTGTGCCCGATTTAAATTTAGGAGTCGTGGCTTATACAAATTCTGAACATATCAATGCTGTGGATGTATCCTACAAAATACTTGACCTTTATATCCAAGACTTACCTAGCCATAAAAAAGAACAAAAAAAATATAAGCATAAGCAAAAAGAATTGAATCAATTCGTTGGGAACTATCAAGAGCTAAATAGTGATTTAAGAATGAACATATTTGTAGAAAACGATACCCTTTTTGCTTTGAGTAGTTTCGGTAGAAATCCAGTTGCCCTTAATTCCGTTTCCAATAATTCTTTTTCAAGAATAGATAATGCTTCTGTAAAATACAGCTTCATTAACGAAAACCATTCCGAAGCTGACTTACTTGTTGATTTTGGCGGTGCTATTTTTTATCTTGAAAGCGTTGAGTTAGCTTCTAAGCCCAACCCAAATATTTCGGAATATTCAGGGATTTATTATTCTAAAGAGCTTAATGTAAACTATGAGCTGGTGGTTTCTAATAATGATTTGATTTTGACTTACCCGAACAATAAAGGCTTGGTCCTTAAAGAAGGCGTTAAAGACGTTTTTGGAGCCAATAGAAGAACTAAATATACCTTTGTTCGAGACCATAATAATAGGGTAACATCCTTTTATGTGGCCTCGGAGGGAACTGTAAAAGGTATTTTGTTTGAAAGAAAACATTAAGGCTAATAATTAGGCCCTTTGTAAATTTTGGTAGGACTGTTGATTAGGCAAATTGAAGTTAAAATGGAAGAAATAATAATAGACACAAACAAAATATAGTTTTCCTTTGTAAGCAAAACCTCACAACGCCTCCTATACGCGAACTTTGTATATCATTAAGAAAAATGAAAATTAATCTAAATAAAATTGAACGAATTAAAAATTATCTAGTGTTTAAATACTCTGGAATTTGTGGTATTGGTTCAATTGGAAACCCTGATGTTATTCAAATTCTTGAAGACATTAAACACAAACTTGAAAGTGAAAAAAATATTCAAGGTATCATTTATGATTTTAGTGATTTGAGGTATGAATTTGGAAACAAGTTTTCGAACCTTTTTGAAGTTAAAATAAATAATAAAAAAACATTTGTTAGAATAATACCAAACAAGAACGATTTAAATAATTGGAAATCTCTTCAAGTTAATTGCTCTGGTAACAGAAATATGGAATTATTTCAAACTGACATCAAAAGCTCAATCAATTCAATCAACTCTGAGATGAACAACTCAAAGAAAAAAATAACAATAAAGGAATACAATTTATTCTGTAAATATGGTAGAGAATTACTTTGGGTTACTGATACGTTACGTTATAAAAGACCAATAGAGACAAATAAAGAAACAGATGAAATGTTTATTTTATTAGAAAAACTAGATGAATATTTAGAAATTATTTCTTTAGGAACGTATAGTTTAGAGTTAATTGAACTGTATAAAAATGAAGTTGTTTTATTAAAAGAAAGAGTATCGAATGAAGTATTTGAAAAAATACAAGAAAAATATAAAATATCAAGGAATACCTAAGAATTCGACTGCTCCTAGAACATCCAGATGGCTAGGGGCAAAACTTAGTCAACTGTCTCGTGGTTTATCAAAATAGATTGACAATAATTTACCTAGGATTAGAAAAGTTAATAGATATAAAATGTATTTTTGGTTTATACGTGTTATGCAAGGAATTTGATTACTTAATGTGTGAAAAAGTAAGTTTACATAGTTATTATAATTAATGAGAAAAATGAAAGTCATATTAAATGGACATAGAGATTTGTTACGAAAAATGATAGGTTGCTCTATTCGGTTTGGGCTATTACCTAAATTAAGTGTTGAATCTGGAGGATGTTTACCAGATGACAAATTGTATGATTCGGAGAAGAATTATGATAGTTTTTATAATTCCTATCTTCTTAATTTACTTATGAAAGGGAAAGATGATGAACAATTTTGGGTAACATTTTCACCAGGACCTGATGCTCTCATAGAACCATGGTCTCCTTTATGGATTTACTCTAATCATGGTTTCGATAATGGAAATGTAAAAAAGGATTATTCATTTTATAAAGAAAGAATTGGATCTGAACCTAAGGGGAGTAAAATAGAAATTGCTTCTCAAGAAAATGCATTTTTAAAAACCCATCGTTTTGATTTTGGACTTAATCTTATGTCAAAATGGTTAGAAAGTGAAAAAGTAACACAAATTGAACTTTACGATTGTGCTCCATATGCAGCATGTATTTTTCAACATGGTTCTGGTAAAGAATGGTGTCTATATGCTGAATATGACTTTGAATTTTGGATCAATTTCAGTGAAGATATGATAACAGGAATTCGAGAAAATTGTGATTTACAGGAAGTAATAAGATAAGTATTACACTGTTTGTGAAATCATAGCCGATGATCCTAATGTAATGCTTCAATTACTTAACGATGGAAATAATTAAAAAAATATATGAAAACATCAAAATATCTAGTTAATCGACTTCAAGAAGTTCTAACAAATGGGAAATGGGTAACAGGTACAAATTTTAAAGAACAAATCTTGAGTACCGATTGGAGAGATGCTGTGGAGTCTATAGAAGGTTTAAATTCAATAGCGAAACTTACATTTCATATTCATTATTATATTAAAGGTGTTACAAAGGTGCTTCAAGGAGGAACTTTGGAAATAAGTGATAAGTATAGTTTTCAATCTCCTCACATTCAATCTGAGGCCGACTGGAATGACTTGACTGATAGATTTTGTAATGATTCCGAAAAATTTATATCCCTAGTTGATAAAATGACTGAAGATAGACTTTTTGATCGTTTTGTTGATGAAAAATATGGAGATTATATGCGTAATATTGACCTAATGATAGAACATACCTATTATCACCTTGGGCAGATATTAATCATTAAAAAGTTAATAAACAAAAGAAAAACTACGACCAAAAATTAAGAGTTCGGCCCGTTCTAGAACATCCTGAAAAACTAGGAACTGAACTTAGTTACCTGTCCCGTTGTTTATCATACGGGATTGATTAAGAGTCACCTAGAATAGATTTGGCAAGATCTGTAACTCAAGTGAAAAACAAGAATTTTTCTATGGGGACTTTTTACAATGAACCGAAGATATTCGTGGACCTTTTGGATCAAATGATATGTACTAAATGAAAGTAATATGAAAAAAGAGGTTTTTGAAAATACTTTTTATAGCTTATTAAATGATAATGAAAAAATATTGATTTGCCTCAGGATTCCCAACTCAGGTAACAATATACATTACTTTTTCATTGAAAATAGAAGCGATTTTGATAACTTAATTAGCATTTGTAATCCGAGCGATTCTTTGACTGTTTATAAGTCATTTAATGAAATATATTGTGGTCTAATTTCTACTAATTGCATTAGAAGTTTATTGCAATTTGTTTCTGAAAAAGATTTTTTTACAAGAAGTATTAATTTTAGAGAGTTCTTATCAGGAATTTAAACGGAAAGGTTTTTCTGAATGGCAGGGTTTAGAATCTATTAGAGAATTTAGAGAAGTTTTGACAGAAAATTGCGGCATGAACAGGAGTATAATTTTAGGAGCTGAATTGTGGAATAATGATAATACTATTAATTTGTATATTCCAAATAAAAATGGGTTCAGTAAACCTGGTAATTCTTACTGATTAATACTGTCCAAAATAATTACATTTAAAATGTATTAATATACAAATTAAGCAATATGTTTACCCTGAAATGAAAAAATGAAAGAGTCGAGAGAGTATTTAATTGAAAGGTTACCTAGCTGGGGAAGACTAGAGGAGTTAAAAAAAATTATAGAACCAGAATATACATAAGAGGAAATTGATATTGCCTTTACTAGTGCCTTAGCCTATTCTCAAATTGCGGTTGCCGAATACCTTTTATCCTTAGGTGCCGATATTTCCTATAACAATTATAATGGAGTTTACTATTCTGTTCACAACAACGAAATTGAAGGTTTAAAATTTGCCATTAAACAAGGGGAAGACGTAAATATTAATCAGGGTGAACTATAAAATACAGCAGTTATTACTGCATACAATACCAATGAGTCAACGCTTTTAATATACTTACTAGAAAATGGGGCAGACCCTCAGTTCTTGACTAAAGAAACCTTAGAGATTTTTGTAACTGGCCAAATAGAAGAAATATTAAATGCATTTAAAAATTAAATCTATTATTGATCAATAGAAATGATTGTTAATTTTAAAGCCTTCGGACTAACAGTAGAGCATCCCGAATATCACGGGTTTGAGAATCGTAGATTGTCCGATTTAGCGGCACTATCTAATTTAGATAAAAACTTGGAAAGTCTATATATTATATATTTTACTATTTTTCTGAAATTATTAAGGCTTCTCTAAATAAATAATGAAAACTACAGGAAAAAAAAGTTCTAAGAATTTATATATTATTATAAATTTTATTCACTTCATTAAATTTCTCAAAAAAAAAAACAACATTTGCATCATAAGCCTTATTGCTTTATGAAAAAAACACATTTTATTCATTTTATTTTTTGGTTTCTATTTTCAATTATTCACTGGAAGCTATCTGAGAGTCAGGATTCATTTTTATTCTTTACTTCGTATTATTGCGTAATGATATGTTATTGCATTATAAGTTTTTATGGTCATGGATATCTCCTTTCTTTTTTTACAATCAATCAAAATTATAAGGTTATTAGTTTAATCGGTATTTCACTGGGGTATGTACTCCTTAATTCTTTGTTTTTTGAATTATTAGTTAATATTGATACATTAGTTAAACGAGAAATTGGATTTGAGGTTCAACAAAATTCTATTTCGATTCAGGAAATATTATTAAACTTTACTCTCTTTTTTTTCATTACAATTTGCTCTTCTTTCTATCTACTAATATTAGAATATTTTGATAAAATTAATAAGTATAATACATTAAAAATAAAGACAATAAATAACCAGATTAATCCTCATTTTATTAACAACGAATTACAAAATTTATGTATTTTTTTAGAAGGAAATAATAAAGAAGATGGGTTAAATTATTTGGAAAAATTATCTTCAATTTTAAATTATAATATTATAGCAAACAATCATGAAAAAATATTAATTAAAGAAGAGATATTTTTTCTGATTAATTATTTAGATATCATTTCTGATCAATGGTCAATACACAACAAAATAGATTATTGCATTAAAGGTGATGTGAAAACAGAATTTAAAATTGTACCGTTAATATTAATATATTTTGTCGAAAATGCAATTAAGCATAGTGGTGTAGTAAATCATAAAACAAAGGTTTCTGTTGAGATTGATATACAAGAAAAAGGGATTAATTTGAGAGTGGGAAATTCATTGCCAGAACGAATGAAAAATACAATTAATTCAACAAAAACCGGAATGAAAAATGCAAAAACATTATTAAATTTCCATTATCCTTCAAAATTCGATTTAGTGATTGATGATACTGAAAATTGGTACAAAATTAATTTATTAATAACCCTTATATGAGTCAAATTAAGTGTGTTGTTGTTGAAGATAACCCAAATATCAGAAGACGAATCTCTTCTTATGTTTCGGAAAATGAGCATTGTAAATTACTGGCGTCGAGTTTCGAAATCGATTCTGTTTATGATTTAATTATTGAAAATCCTGAGGCATTAATTTTGTTAGACATCGAGTTGAAAACAGATAATAGCATTGAGTACATTAATTATAAAAAAATAATTAACCCAATTCTGTTTATAACAGGTTTTAAGAAATATGCATATGAAGCCTTGCAATTAAACTTTAGGGGTTACCTAATAAAACCATTAACACAATTTGTCTTTAATAGAAAAATTAAGGAGATTTATAATGAGAATATTCAAAACGAAATTATTAACAAGAACGAACCATTCTTTTTTATTAATTATCAATATAAAAAAAAGAAAATTTTGTTCAATGAACTTCTTTATATTGAATCGGAACGGGAGTATATGCATTTCATTACTCTTAAGGGAAAATTTTCTACTCTAATGACCTTTAAAAAAGTAGAACATTTAATTCCTTCAAACAATTTTGTTCGAATCCATAATTCTTACATGGTAAATATGTTACATATTTCCGAGGTTTTTAAAAATCATGTAGTTGTGAATAAAATTGACATCCCAATAGGTAGGTCGTATAAACAGCTGGCCTTAAGATTAATATTAACTTAATTACTTTATATTAGCTTTCAAAAATTGTCGATTATAGAGACTATAGTGCATTTTATAGAGGGTTTTAATTATCTATTTATTTTTATTTTTCAGAAGTATTTCTCTTCCTTACTTTCGCAGAAAAATAACCCTTATGAAAGTATTTAGAATCTCATTTTTGTTTTTATTATTATTATTGGTTAGTAACAGATCCTTTTCTCAAATCGGGATTGGAACCAAAACACCACATCAATCATCTATCTTAGATGTAACATCAGATGTTAAAGGATTTCTACCGCCTAGACTAACTGAAAATGAGAAAAATAATATAAGCAATCCAGCCTCAGGTTTAATTATTTATAATAAAACTATTAAGTGTTTAGAAACATTTAACTCTATTTATTGGTTTAATTATTGTTGTGAAGAAAATATTAGCATTCCAATAAATTCGATGACCCCAAGTCCTTTATTAAATGTAAATTTTGAATCATTGAATATGCTTAAAGACAATAATGATGATGAAATTACTATTAATGGATATGTAAATAAAATAATCAGTAATGAAGGGAATAATAATATTTTTAACGAAGTACATACAGTTGAAGGACCGTTTAATACAAATAGCGACACAATTTTTAAACTCATTGAAAATAATATGAATGTACCTCATTATTCATCCAATTATTTTCTAAAACGAACTAAATCTACTCAAAATACATATCCATCTGTTAGAACTCAAAATTATTTAAGTCATGACATTACTGACATTTCAAATCAAGATTTTGATATTTTTATAGTGATGAGATTTAATAACATTGGAGCCCAACCAAATTATGCCTCTGTTTTTCATACTAGAAAATTTGTTACTAGTTTAAATACAGACTTAAATACATCATTTCAATTAGGAGCGGGTTCTTCGGCTAATGCTTGTGGTAACGACTATTATGGTGTTAGATATGCATTCACTATGCTATGTGGAGCGAACAACGGGAATAAAATAAAGATTGATGACAAGTTTCATGTTTTTAATATTGCATATAATTCATCTGAAAACTCATTGGTCCTTTATATAGACAATCAAGAAATAGAAAAGGCATTATTAACAACATCTCAAAAACAAGTAATAAAAGAATTAAATTTGTTTTCCAATCGTATTGCGTCAAGTGCCTCGGAATCTGAAATTGCAAGTTTATTGATTTATAATGAACTTCTTTCACTTACTAACCGCGAAACAGTAAGCACGCAATTAGTATGCTTATACTCTGAGTTATAATATTCCGTCAGGTTCAAGTGTAATTGAAAAATCATTACAATTAATCTCTTTATTTTATTTATAGCTTTATTATGTATAATATTTTGGAAACCATAGAATGTGAAAAAAGTCAGTCGAGTAATCAATAGTCTGTTTCTGACTTTGTTCCATAGGAATAGTAATTCATAAAGTTGTTACATTTTAGTCAAATTATATTATCTTTTTTCTTGTTGGCTTGATTTAAAATGTATTTTTGGTTTATAAAAGGTGCGTTTATCCTCTTTATGAAAGGTATACGGTTGCTTTTTAACCTTAATGATTTTTATCTTTAATTGAATGGGTATATTTTATAGAAATACGAGAAAAGAAACGAATAAGGACTTTGAGGCATTTAAGGCTGAGGTAAGTTGGTTTCTGAATTCTAATTCCCAAGTTCAATTTGAGGAACAAAAGGAAATGCGATTGAGTGAGGAATTCAAGGATAGCTTCCCAAAACTCACTGAATTGATCTTGAAGTCACGACAGACTTATCTGACAATTGACAACATAAACTACATTTTATTTGCCTGGGACACTATTGATGGCCAGATTTGAGGTTGGCTAAATCAACGTGAAACTGCGAAGAAATATAAATGTAAATTGATTCAAGAACATGAACTACTATTGAGGAATATTGGAGGAATTCGAGAATCATTTAATGAGCCAGAAAACTCCTTTACCAATAACCAAAACTTTATGTTTATCGGTTCGGAATGTTCCATGGGAATTGGCGATTGGATTGATTATTATTCAATCTCCTGTGAAGAAGAGGGTAAAAAACAAATTGACCATTCTAAACTACTTGCATTTGTTCATGAGGCAAATGGGGCTTTAACGCTTTATGACCCGGTAACGAAAAAGGTATTCCTTTTTTCTCATGACCATTGCTTTGAAAACGTAAAATTTATGGAAAATCAACCCGAGTATACATTCCATACTTTTAAAAGTGTGGTGACATTAGTAGATTATGTGGAAGTTTTAGGGAAAGAATGGATCGAAAATATAAAATGAAAAAAAGAAGATAACAATTTGTTCAATGCTTATACACTCTTCGGAATGTAAAAAAAAGCACGAAGAAGATGTTAGAAATAATTTAAACAAAAAAATGAAAAGAATTTTTACATTATTAATCAATCCCGTCCTAAACGATTTTAAATAAAATAAAAAAGAGAGAATAATTTTAA
>JBMYWP010000075.1:0-16620 GCA_049607525.1 Flavobacteriales bacterium | reverse complement strand
CAAAAGCATTTTAGTGAAAACTGAAATGCTTTTTTTTTGTGCTTTACTTTTTTTACATTCATTTTTTTGGACGCTATCAATTATGTACTTTTGGGTAAACTTAATTTGTTGGAATAAATTCTTCTCATTATTATTTATTTTTCAACATCTCTTGTATTAATCAAAAAATGGTATGACAACAAACATCAATGATATATTAACATTATCACCTTTTTCATTAAATAAAAAGGAAAAAGGTGAAATGTTAAAAAGTAACTTGATACATCTTACTAAACGCCATTATGAACACTGTCAACCTTATGCCGACATCATAAATGGATTACAAATAGATATTGATTCACAAGATTTAGATGTTGTTGACATTCCATTTATTCCTGTTCGTCTCTTTAAAATGTTTGAACTTTTAAGTGTGAATAAGGATGATGTTGTTAAAACTATGACGTCTTCTGGGACTTCTGGACAAGCTGTTTCCAAAATTTTTTTAGATAAAGTTACAGCTCAAAACCAAACCAAAACATTGGTGAACATAGTATCATCTCTTTTGTCTAAAAAAAGGGCACCAATGATTATTTTAGATACAGATAAGATATTAAAAGATCGAAAATTGTTCTCAGCAAGAGGTGCTGGAATTTTAGGTTTTTCAATCTTTGGATCTAAACGGATTTATGCGCTCGATGAAAATATGAACTTAAAGATAGATGAACTTAAAGCATTTATCGAAAAATATAAAGATCATCGTATACTTTTGTTTGGATTTACTTTTATGATACATCAACACTTTTATAAAAAAATGTTGGAGGAAAATATACATTTGAATCTGAAAAATGGTGTTCTCATTCATGGAGGTGGGTGGAAAAAATTGGTTTCGGAATCGGTATCTCCTAAGCAATTTGCTCAAAATTTGAATGAAATTTGTGGAATATCGGCAGTCCACGATTATTATGGAATGGTTGAACAAACGGGATCTATTTTTCTTGAATGTAATCAAGGCTACCTGCATGCATCTAATTTTTCAGACATAATAATTAGAAGTGCTAAAGATTTTTCTGTCGCTAATTTTGGAGAGAAAGGAATTATTCAGGTTCTTTCTATTTTGCCTGAAAGTTATCCTGGACATTCTTTGTTGACGGAAGATGAAGGAATAATCTTTGGTGAGGACAATTGTAAATGTGGTAATCACGGGAAGTATTTTAAAATACTCGGTCGATTAAAAAGTGCCGAAATTAGAGGTTGTAGCGATACATACTCGATCAAAAATAACTAATTATGAAAGTATTATTTCCTAATAATGTCGAGATTACAAATATTAATCAAACAAGAAGTTTAGAAGTTTATAATGATCAAGTCATTGAGTTTTTAAATACTTTTTCTAAAATATTATTAAAGCACCCTAAGGTGAAACAGTATCCAGATGTTGCAACTTTTGGTTTCTTTTGCAGACGTGCTAATTTACTGGGTATAAAAAATCAATATTATAATGAAAATGAACTTAGGTTAGGAAAAGGTGTTGTGTTTCATATAGCTCCTTCCAATGTACCTGTCAATTTTGCCTTTTCTTTTGTATGTGGACTTTTATCTGGTAATATAAATGTGGTTAAAGTGCCAAGTAAAGATTTTGAACAAATAGATATTATTGTAGAATCGCTGAATAAACTTGTATTAGAAAACGACTTTCCTTTGGTCAAGGAAAAATTATTTTTGATTAAATATCCAAGAGAAGACAACCATTTAACAGCTCATTTTTCTTCTCAATGTGATGTTCGAGTGATATGGGGTGGAGACGAAACCATTTCCAAAATTAGAGAAAGTGCAATTCCTTCAAAAGCGTTTGATGTGACGTTTGCAGATCGTTATTCTATTTGTGCCATTCATGCAGAACAGTATTTGGAATTGGAAAATGATAACGAATTAATTCGTGGTTTTTATAACGATACTTATTTGTTTGATCAAAACGCTTGTACCGCTCCTCATCTTATTATTTGGATTGGTGATGATGATGTTATTTTTCGAGCAAAAGAAAGATTTTGGTCCAATTTAGATCGTTATTTATTAGTGAATGACAGTGACATTGAACCTGTAATTGCGGTCGACAAACTGACCACCTTTTTAGAGCATTCTATTGTATCTGAAAGCAAACCTTTTCTCAACAGAATGGACAATAATCTGATTTGGAGGTCTGATGTGCACACTTTGGAAAAAGGAATACATGCTTTTAAATGTAATAGTGGTTATTTTCTTGAATATTCTGCTAGAAACATCAATGAAATAGATCATATTGTGACCCGAAAATTCCAAACCTTATCTTATTTTGGGTTTTCAAAATCTGAATTACAAGATTTTGTTTTCTGGTCTAAACCATTAGGAATCGATCGAATTGTACCAATTGGTAGAACTGTTGATTTCGAAATTATTTGGGATGGTTATAATCTTATTGACACACTAAGTAGAATTTGTGTCATTAATTAATCTGGCATTCATTTAATTTCATCCAAATTTATCTCTGATATCCAATAATACTCTTTAAATGAAACGGAATATTCTATTCGGATTACATTCTTTTTTTGTTTTCCATTTCGTCTTGTAGTTCGTCTTGGTTTGGTCCAAATCCATTTGTTAGCGTGACTTCGGGCGTTTTGGTTACCTTCAAAGTAATAGGGTATAATCTACCATTTATTACAACATGACTTAATGTAGGTGTCTTACTTGCTGGATTTGTTTCAAATCTGTAAGTTGTTTCAAAATAATAATTATCTCGCTTGCCATCTACTATTTTGAATTTGCCTTCTCTCGAGAATATGCTATCTAAAGGTTGTGTGTCAAAAACAGATATTTTTTCAATATGTATTGTATCGAAATGATAAATATGTTCTAAAATCAATTTAGATGAATGATTATCAATTGGTATTTTGAGCGTATTTGAATCAACTACATTTGGTATTATAGCAGTATAGTTTGGATATGTATTTGTTGAATGATCATGCTTAGCGCTATCAATTGAATGCATCAATTGAAAACCATCTCCATGATCAATTCCTACTTCAAAATTGTATAACTCATCTAATTTACTTTTATATTCTAGTGTATCAATTTGAATATAAATGGTTTTAGGATTATTTTGAGCCATTAATTTTGTTATGGTTACAATAAATATTAAGGTAATTAACTTTTTCAATTGTTCGATTTTTTATAAAAGTACACATTTTTATTTCTTTTATTCACTACGTAAAAACATTGCGTATTATCTTATAATCTTTGCCATGTAATTAATCAGAACATGATTTTTTACTGTTAAGGTCAAGATAAAGTTACTTCAAACCACTCACCTGTCACGTAAGATACTTTTTCGATTACTTTAATATTAGACAGTAGCTCAGTTGGTAGAGCAGGTAGTTAATACATTATCAGTTTTATGGTCAATATTAATTTACTTCAGCACTTTTAATGCCCAGGTCGCGGGTTCGAGTCCCGCCTGTCTAACCAAATTGGTCAATATAGGCTTACTTCAAATTCAGGTTCGATTCCTGACTCTTTTCCGGAAGAGTATTTGGTTTAAAATAGTCTATAGCTTACCAACTAATTAATAAAACGGGTCAATATAAACTTACTTCACTGAACTTAAAATTCATTCCGATATAGTTTATAGATCACCGGTTTCGAAATAGGTCAAGTGTTTCTTACTTCTGGGGTAAACCCACTCATTTTAGGCATGAACACAGAAACACGATTACCTTTTTGTTTAATGTTTTAAAGAATAAGAAAATGAAAAACGAATGTTTAAAAATTAGCCTACGTCAAAGTGCCATTTGGATACATTCCGAAGAATTATTATCAGAAAAAAAGCAGCTTTCAAAAATGACTATGTCATTAATATCTAATGTATCTGAATTAGGATTTGTATTTGATGAAAAAGCTTTAATGGCGATTAATCAACAAAAGCCTAACCAACAATTGGTGCTTTTTGAGACGTTAAAAGAAATTACAGGTGTAAAGAAAAATTGGACACCTCTTGTAAAAGATTGGAGTAAACCTACTGGTGAAACT
The DNA here is from genome assembly GCA_049607525.1 of Flavobacteriales bacterium. Taxonomy (GTDB): domain Bacteria; phylum Bacteroidota; class Bacteroidia; order Flavobacteriales; family CAJXXR01; genus JBMYYR01. The sequence continues at coordinate 12,579 of JBMYWP010000075.1, read as the reverse complement.
CGAAAAGATCATTTGTTTACTTTTTTCACTAATGTTTTTAATGGTATTAATGGAACTGTTTTAGAATGTGGGCATAAAATCCCAGACGGAACATTCCCATTGGAACGCTATAATGGATGTCCATTTTGTGGAACTCCTTTTGTTTTTGAGCAATTAGAGTTGAAGAATCAAGGAAGTACAAAGAAAATATTAACGCTTTGGACAGAGACTGATGCTTTTGCGTTTTACAAAGCTTTATTAGGTTCTAAAACAGCCTTGGATGCCACACAAGTAGATAGCTTAAAAACTTTAATAAATTATTTTGATTTACCGGAAGGACTAGCAATTGCAATGAAAGAAACCCGTATGTTGGTGATTGATCATTTGGTTGATATGGAAAAAATAGAAGAGGCTGGAACATTTTTTCAAACGCCAAATGATATTCTTAGGTATTTGTGGTTTAAACATACAGGTAATCTACAACTTATTCAGCCAAAAGTACTCATAGAACGTATGATTCAAAATTATGAGAATACACACTCTACTGTTAGAAATAATACCGTAACCAAACAATATGCAAAACGTACTTTAAAACTGAAATATTCGAGAAAGCAATGTAAAATGGTGGCAAAGTGGATGGAAAATTTACCATTAACAGCAAATAAAATTTGTGAAATTATGCATCCAAAAAGAGAAATGTGGGTACGTTTTATTAGAGCATTGCGATTGGCAGAATACAGTCAAAAACGAGGTTTTGAACATCTTAAACAGATGTTGGATGTGTTTTACAATCAAACTTATGAGGTGTTTGAAGGGCGAGTACAATATTATAGGTTAAAAAGTGATGCGGATAATACGTTTAGATTATTACAATCTAGACCTGGATTATTTGCTCGTTCGTTATTTGCCAACATGTTGTGGTTCGGTCCAGAAGTGACCATTAAACATTTTATTGAAATTATTGATCAAATACCGTTGAGATTAATGATAACCCTAAACATGTATGCTCCTATTTATTTTAACAAACAAGGTAATAGGTTAGTAAGTCCATTAGGTGGAACCAACAAACGTATACCTACCAATAAACTTCTTGGTTTATATAAAGAAAATGAGGTAATCAGAATGGTTGAGGCTATAGAAGGACTTTGCTTGAAAATTGTAAAACTGCGATTCCAAAAAGAAACGAATGAGAATACGACTATGTTTATCGATCCTATTTTACATTATATGCCATTGTCTATAGGTGATCGAAGTGAAACAGTTCAAGATTTACCAACGGCATTAATGGGAACCCGATTTAAAGTAGAAGCTGAGAAAGTGCGTCTATTTATGCAATGGGGAGAAGGGTTATCTGCCCAACATCTCGATATGGATTTAAGCTGTGTTGTGGCATATAAGAATCATTTTGACAGATGTTCTTATTCACAATTGACAGCTCCAGGATGCCAACATAGTGGAGATATTCAATCTATTCCAGAAAAAGTTGGAACAGCTGAATATATTGATATTCATGTTGGCGAATTGAAGAAAAAAGGAGCAAAATATGTAACGTTTACTTGCAATGCATATTCGCAGGGTTCTATAAGTCCAAATCTCGTTGTTGGTTGGATGAATAGTAAGTACGAAATGAGTATTTCGTCGAAATCTGGAGTAGCTTATGACCCTTCATGTGTTCAACATCAAGTTCGAGTTCAGCAATCGGCCACCAAAGGATTAGTGTTTGGTGTTTTGGATGTAATGGCTGAAGAAATAATTTGGTTAGAAATGAGTTTTGGAGGTCAAGTTATTCAAAATCTAGACCTAAAAGGAGTTGAAACTTTACTTTCTAAGCTCAATAGTAAAATGAGTATTGGAGCTTTGTTGAATATAAAAGCAAAAGCCCAAAATTTAGACATTGTATCCGAAATTGAATTAGCCGATGAGGTGTATGATCAGACATGGGCTCAAAATACGGCTGCGGTTACTCAATTGTTTGTAGATTAGTCTTTGTTATAACAGCAACTCTATATAGAGTTGCTGTTTTATTAAATCGGAAAGAATTGTAACTTCTTTTTAATCTTTATATCCTATAGTCGCCAATTAATCAAACCTAAATACGAACTTATTAATGAAACCTAGTTCTGAATTTCTTTAAAGGCAATATAGTTCGGTTTGTTTGATCATAAACTGCTTCAGTAATTTTTATCAATCCTCCTTCGCAAACAACAATTGGAAATCCTTTATCTAACATAATTACTTTTCCAATATCTCTATTCTCTATGTTAAGATTAGGTACAACTTCAGCCGTTAATATTCTTATTTTTTCATTGTTCATTAATGATAAAGCTCCTTTATAGGGACTTCCTAACGCATCAATTGCTCTTATTATTTTATCATTATTCCAATTCCAATTAATCTCATAATCATTTTCGTCTCTCCAAAGACTATATGTTCCATCTTTATGATTTTGAGGAAAACTTGTTATTTCATTACCTTTTTCAATTTTATTAAATATGGAAATTACTAAACTTGAATATAGTGGTAAAATTAAATTAATGGCTTCTTTTATTTTAATAGGATAAATAATGTCAATTTCTGCTTGATTGATGATATCACCTTCATCGTATTGTTCTGTTGCAAAAATAGCGGTGACTCCTAATTTAGTTTCACCATTAATAAGCATATTTACTAGTGGTGCAAACCCTCTGTATTTTGGAAGAAGTGAATCATGTAGAACAATTAGTTTCGAATTTAAATCTTTGATTATCCATCTCCAAGATATTGACAAAGCATAATCTGCTTCTATTTTAAAGTCTTGTTTTCTGAAGAAATATGATATATTATTGTTTAAACAAAGCGACATTAATTCTTTAGAAAAGTCATTGTCTATATGAGAGTCTTCACCAATAACAACGGTTTCAATTAAATGAGAAAGATTATTATTCACAATACTTTCTAAAACCATATATCCTTTTTTAGTCATTAAAAATAATGCTATTCTCATATGTTTAATTTTTTCTTTATTATATATATTTGTCGACCTTTTACTTGATCAAAAATTTTGGCAATGTAAATACCAATCACTCCTAAAATGAAAATCACAATTCCAAATAAGAAACTAAATATCACAATTATTGAAGTATATCCAAGAATTTCAATTGATCCTGTGAAATATTTATAGAGGTTTATTATTATACCTAAAAATGAACTAACAATAATAATTAAACCAAGATTAATTGTTAAATATAGCGGTTTGTTAGAAAACGAGATAATATTATCTAAGGCTAAAGTCCAGAGTTTACGCAAGGTGTAATTAGATTTACCTTCGTCTCTCGAAGAATGTTGAACCTCAATATAATCAATGTTGAATCCAACCCAACGAATAAATAATGGAAAAAACCTTACAAAATCACCCATTCTAACAACCTCATCAATTGCTTGTTTTCTGTATATTCCATAATTTGCAACAGATGAATCTTGGGTTGTATTGGTAAAATAACTTAGTGTTTTATAAAAATATTTTGAGGATAGGCGTTTAGATAAACTATCTTGTCTTTGTGTTCTTTTTGCGAGTACAATATCTGCATCTGTGTTTCGGATATGGTCATAAAGTTTTGGGATTTGATCTGGACGATCTTGTAAATCACAATCCATTACAACAACATATTCATACTGTATAATTTCTAATCCTGCTGTGATTGCAGCATGTTGACCAAAATTTCTACTTAACTTAATCGCTTTAACAGATGTATTCTGTAGGCAAATTTGTTCGATGATATCCCAAGAGTTATCATGTCCACAATCATCAACTAATATTACTTCGAAATCGACATTGATTTTTTCACAATTGTTCGTTATTTCAAAAATTAATCTTTCAACAGTTTTAGCTGCATTGTAAATAGGAATAACAAAACTTATTTTGTCTTTGGAATAATCGGACATTAGAATTTTTTGATAGAATAATTACAAAGTTAGTATAATCAAGTACATCTACAAAATAATGGATGACTTTAGCTTTAAGTTTCTGATTTGTGGTTATTCCTTCTGTAGAGACCTTTTCAAAGAAAATATCAAATTTACTTTAGGGATTAGAATAATTTTACATTTCCTATGACTAATTTGATATACAGCTGTTTAAACATTACTCTTTCAATCTTAGATTCTAATTTCAAACGCGACAGTTTTAATTAGTATAATTCTTATTCAAAATTATGAATAAAAAAGTTTGGAGAGTTAAAATCAATGACTTTTCTAGGTCTATTATTTAACTTTATTTCGACCTCTTTAATTTGTTCATATTTGACATTATCTAAAGAAGTTCATTTCGGAAAATTATTGTCGAATGAGACCATTAGTATTTTCATTAGTATCTCTTTGCCAACTACTATACGGATCGGCAAAATACGATAATACGAATAATTCCTCTTCAACTTGTTTGTGACAAGCAATCTCTTTTCCATTATCAAATGTTATTGTTTTCCAGGGAACAAGGGTTTTTTCTCGAAGTTTACAAATACTGTCATAGACATGATCTTTACTTTTACTCTTAGCCTCTCCAATTAAAGTATAACGACTACATCTATCAACCAATGTAACTAAAACTTTAGATTTTTCATTTTTACCAATATCAACATCAGCTTCAAGATGACCTAATTCAGTTCGTTCATCAGCTTCGATTGGTCTACTTTTGTATGATGTTCGTTCTGTTAATTTACCCCTGTAATCTGATAATGATGATCTTCTTTTTTTCTTTTTTCTGGCTAGACGTAACTGTTTAAATAGCTCAATTCCATCTTGTAAATGGGTTGAATAGATGTAACGATAAATCGTGTCGGTCGATTTTGGGAAATCACTCCTGATTTTTGAAAAATGACCAATAATCTGCCCAGGGTTCCATTGATAGTCAGTTAAATATTTATTTATCAACCCCTTGATATCTTCTTTGATTATGTACGATCCACGATGACCATGACGTTCTAAGTAATACTTCTGAGCTAAATCTGCATTATAATCATATCCATTTTTACGACCACGTGCAAGTTCTCTGTAAATAGTTGATCTATGGAAGTTTAAGATTTCTCCTATTTTCTTTGAACTAAAATCTAATAAGTGTTCTATTTTGTATCTTGCGCCGTAAGAGATTTGTTGACTCATTGTAAATTGTTTTAATGAATAATTTTTAGAGACTTTGAAGTTAATGAATCTCTTTTCTTTTCGATTAAAACTGTCGCTATTAAACTTAGAATCCAAGAATGAAATTCTAAAATGAAAAAGAGTGTGTAGTAGAATCAAATCATATAAATTACTTGAAAAAAGTTGAAAGACAACATGAATCGAGTTTTCTGTTTATATTATTAAAGAATTGTAACTTCGTATAAATTATTATACTTTATGAAATTCAATTTTTCTTATAGTTCCATTTTTATATCAATATTCATTCTATTTATTACGGTATTAAGTTGCCGTAGCGAGACAGAAGAAATCGTTAATTCTGAATCGATTCTTTTGGAAAATGGAAAATTATTAGAAATAGAAAAAACGGATAGAAATACATCATCAATAGGAATTTTTTCTAATCATAATTATGGTGTTACGCATCAATATTCTTATCAATTAACTTTAGACGATGATATAGATTGGATTGGTGGAAGTCATGAGCCAAAACAAATATTGTATCATAATGAAGACGTATATATTCGATTTTTGCAGAAAAAAAGATACACAATTTCATGGATTGATTCGTTAACCCAAGAAAACAAATCTTCTTTCGAATACAGAATTGAACCAGGATTCCAAAAACACATTGACGAACGATATTTCTTTAAATTGTTCGGAAAAGACTATTGGGTTAATATTGATTCAAATCGTTATTATTTTCAACAAAAAGATGGAAAGGAATATGATATTCCAAATGATGGTGAATTAATAAGAAATCAATATTGATTTGAATTAGTATATTAATAAATCCAATCTGATATTAAATTGGGTTCATTAATTTATTATAACAAAATGAAATTAAATGTGTTTCTTAACCTTATATAATTTCATTCCATTTAACTCATATTCTGGGTTTAAAAAATTACCTTTTAATGGTGTTAAGTTCAGTTTTTCTTTTACTTCTAAATATTTAGCACCATCATGATTGAACTCATATACTTCTTCTAATTTATATGGGTATTCATAGGTATTAAACAATTTTTGATCATAGGTATTTAGAATTAAATAGTCTATATCTTTATCATTAATAATATCCTTCATATTTTCATCCATATCAACTTCAAATCGACAAAATAATCTGAATTCTCGGTTTACTTCCAATACAGAGAAGTAAGAAATAAGAGATCCACAAATTTTGTCTGTTTCATTCGTATATTCAGTTAAAACTTGCTTTATGGTGTTGGATGTATTATATTCTTTTGCATAGAAAATATAATAGGATTTTACTCCAATAATTAGACTATTAAAAAATAATACACCTAACAATAATGGCTGATAGTTTCTATTAAAAGTTTCAATCGATAATTTGGAAATAAAAAGATATAAAAGTGGTAGAAAAAGGGAAGAATACAATCCAACATCTTTCACCATGATGTAAAATAATAAAATTGTTGAAGAAATAATCCAAAACCAAGGTTTCGATTTTACGGTCTTATTAAATATTCCAAGAAAAAATAAAAATATAAAGGTTATTGTAGCTGCCCATTGACTTTTAAAGATAGTCCAATTTCCGCCAACAAATTTTGAAACTAAATTTCCTTCAACATTATGGTGCATTGTTTTTTCTACAAAGAAGTAATTAAAGGCATTTTCTAGACCTCCAAAACCAATGTAAAGCCATGCTACAATCATTAATAAAGGAATTGTTATTAGGTAAATGAGTAAATTATAGTTTTTGGATTTGATGACATTGTAAATTATCCATAATATAGAAGGTGCTATTAAAACAACGATTCGAGGAGTTGTTAAAAAAGCAAGGCCCGATAAAATAGCAATGTAAATGATATCTTTTTTCTTATTCGTAAAGTATGCAGATAAATAATAGATGATAAAAATAAAAAATGATGCAAGAATATCCATTCTTCCATTATGAATGGCTTTAGAAAAAATTGCATCTGATAACAATAATATTACCGCAAGTGCTGCTACATATTTAGTTTCTCGCCTAAATAAAATAATAGTAATTAGAGATAAACAAATGAATGGTATAATTAAAAAATTAAAATGAGAATTTCCTAATAATCCTATTACCCAAGATTGTAAAACATAGTAAACAGGACCATGCATCAACATTTCTCGTCCTCCATTGTATAATGGATGTGCATCTGCTAGAAAACCTTTACCTTCATGTAATGATGCTGATGCACTATTAAAAAGGACATTGTCATACCAACTAGGTTGAAAATCGGTAAAGAAATATAGATGAATACCTAAGAGAATTAAACCAATGGTAATGAAAATAAATGGAAAAACTTTAAAGTTTAATTTTTCGAGTAATAACTTCATTTTCTCGTGAATTACTTTTGAATAGAATATATTTTGAACATTTCTCTTAATATTTTGAAGGCTGTTTTATAGCCTAATTTACTCCCCGCAATATCGACCCAGGAATCTAATGGTACTTCTTCACCTTCAGAAAGTAAATTTTTCTTTTTTAATCGAATAAATAATTCATAATCAAAAAGCCAATTACATTTAAAGGGTTTACCATATAATACTTCCTTCAATATTTCACTGCGAAAAACTTTTGCCCCACATTGTGTGTCATAAATTGGAAGGCTATGTTTGAAACCTAAAAAAGTAATAACAAATCGCCCAATATAATGTCTCATTACTTTTCGGTTAATATTCTTTCCGAGTAACTTAACCCTAGATCCTATTGCAAAAATAGCTCGCTTTTCAAATACGGGAACACATACCTTATTAAAGTTTACAGCATCTGTAGCAAAATCAGCATCTAAATACCCTATTATTTGCACCTGCTCATCTTCTAATAAGCTATTTATTGTATTGTAAAGTACCATTGCTTTACCACAATTTTTTTTATAATCGAAAATACTGACTTTATCAGAATATTTATCTTTTACTGTTTGTAAGGCTCCAATGGTATTGTCTGTACTTCCATCATTGGCAAAAACAATATGTATAAGTGGTATTAATTCAATGAGTTTGTCAATTTCATCAAAATTCAGTCTATTTTCCTCATTGTAACAAGGAATAATTACATGTAGCTTCTCCATTCAATAATTATAAAATATTGTCAAATATACAATTATAGTTGATTTTCAAAAGAAAAAGATTTAGAGAAAAGAAACAAATAACATAGGCTAAACAACAAATGAAAAACTAAATAAAATAGGTTGATAATCAAACCTGAACACCTGTTGTTTTTTGGTAAGGAATTATTCTAATTTATCAACAATTATGTCTTTTATGATATGCTTGTACTCATTTTTTAACCGTCTTAATGTTTTGATTTGTTGAATAGGTTCATCGGTGTTAAAGGTAACATTTATGATTTCTAATTTTGTTTTTGATTGATCTCTCATTGGGATTAATCGATATTTTACGTTTAAAATAGTGTCTGCAAATGGGTAATGATCATAATTCGTGATTATCGTATCTGATTGATAATGATCATACATCCATAAGGAATTATTATTATTATTTGAATGATAATAAATAGGGTTAAAGCCCAGGTTTTGTAATGATTCAATAATTTTTTCTTTTGATTTTTTGATCGTATATTTTTTCCCAATATAAACGGTTCCATCTGGAGTCTTTGGTTTGAATTTATTAGGATATGATGTAGCACAAATGGCAAATACACTAAATCCTAAAATGAAATATTGGCTTACCCTTAAAAATGTAACATTTAGGTTTAGCTTAAAATTAAATTCATTTTTTATAAAACGATGAGCAAATGGTAAAACCAATAAGGCCAAATAATCTGAGTAATCAACTACTCGTTGTATTTTATAAAAGGCATATTGATTAAATAAATCGATTAAAGGAGTTACTATTGGTGTTTTCCAAACGATAAATAGTAAACCTGTAATTAAGGATATCCATTTTTTTGATTTGGGAATAACTTGACTGAAAAACACTGCGAAAACAAATAATCCTGTAAAATCAGATAGTTTCCCAGTAAGTTCATTAGAATAAAAAGCCTTCAAATAAAAATCATTAAGTAAAAGCAGAATTAAACTAAAAATAAATATTGGATGAAGTATTTTATTAAATTTCATAAATAAAAATGATTTAAAACTGTTGAAAAGATACAAAAATCAAATGAAATAATTTACTGCGTAAAATGATTGCGTATTACATTTTAACCTTTGTAATATGAAAAGGATAATCAAAAATATAGAACGGTTTGAAGCATTAATTAAGGAAGGTTTTATTGTGAAAAATAAACATCCAGAAGCTAATTTGTGGATATATAACTATTCTCAAAAAACACAATACGATTGTTTTTGGAATGAGTATACTTTGAATTGCCGTGGATTGATTTTAGATGATAAATACAATATTGTGGCAAAAACACTTCCTAAGTTTTTCAATATTGAAGAAATTGGTCATGATAAATTACCTGATGAGTCTTTCACAATCCATGAAAAACTGGATGGCTCTCTTGGTATTTTATATTGGTTAAACGACAAGCCTTATATAGCAACTCGAAGTTCTTTTACAAGTATACAAGCTGTAAAAGCGAACCAATTATTGCAATCAAAATATAATCATCTGATTCCAAAATTGGAGAAAAACAAAACCTATATTTTCGAAATTATTTATCCGTCGAATAGAATTGTTGTGAACTACGGAACCGATGAACATTTAATATTATTGGCCATTATTGACAATAACACCCTAAAAGAAGAACCTTTGATGGATTTAGGATTTCCCTTGCCAAAAACCTATAAAAATATAGATCTTAAAACCTTAAAATCTTTAAATAAGGATAACGAGGAAGGATTTGTTATTAAATTCGAGCATGGTTTTCGTGTAAAAATTAAATTCGAAAATTACATTGAACTGCACCGAATTGTAACTCAAGTTTCGTCTAGAACTGTTTGGGATGAACTTAAAGAAAATGGACACTTAAGAGAGGAATGGTTAAATAATGTACCAGACGAATTTTATAAATGGGTAAAAGCAATGGAAAACAGATTGAAAAATGCGTATTTATCAATCGAAAACAAAGCAAAAAAAGATTTTTTAATAAAATCGACAGATAAAGAAACGGCTGAATACTTTTTATCCTGCCAATATTCAACCATTATGTTTGCAATAAAAAACAATAAGCCATACGAACAATATATTTGGAGGATGGTTAAGCCGGAGTTTGAAAAGGCATTTGTAACAAAAAAGAAATCATGAAAAAAGTAATTATATTAAAAGGAATACCAGCATCGGGAAAATCGACTTATGCCAAGCAATTGGTGAAAGATAATCCCGGAATGTATAAAAGAGTGAATCGAGACGATTTAAGAATGATGTTAGATGGGTATCAGTTTAGCAAAAGCAATGAAAAGTTTGTCAAAAAATTAAGAGATTTCATTATTGAGGAAGGCTTAATGAGAGGTAAACATATCATTGTTGATGATACCAATCTTTCTGAATCCAATATAGATGGTATTCGAGAAATAGCAAAAGCTCACACCGAAAAAACGGGGCACTCAGTGAGAATAGAGGAAAAATTATTCGAAATATCGGTGGAAGAAGCCATAAAACGAGATTCGAAACGAGAGAATCCCGTAGGTGAAAAAGTTATAAAACGGATGGATAAACAACTGAATGGATTAAAAAAAACTAAACCAGTTTATAGAAATCAAAACGATGATTTACCAAAAGCAATTATTTGTGATTTAGATGGCACCTTGGCTATCATTGGAGATAGGAGTCCGTTTGATGGATCGAAATGTGAATTTGATTTACCGAATACACCAATTGTTAATATGGTGAAGCAGTACAAAAGTATTGGATATAAAATTTTGTTGTTGTCCGGAAGAAATGGTCAATATAAACCTGAAACCATACGATGGTTAGAAAAGTATGATGTGGAATATGATGCATTATGGATGAGAGCAGGTAAAGACATGAGAAAAGATTCGATTATGAAAAAGGAACTTTTCGAAAAGAATATCGAAAACCAATACAATGTGGAATTTGTTTTGGATGATAGAGATCAGGTAGTGGATTTGTGGAGAAATGAATTAAATCTTCCTTGTTTACAGGTTTTTTATGGGGATTTTTAAAATCTTGTTGTGTTTTCCCGAAGTTTTACTTCGGGAGGTGGATAATAGGAAATTTTACTTCCAAAAATATTTAACGTGAGAAGTAAAACTTCTCCATATCTCAAGTACGGCATTGAAACTTTGGAACAACGCTAAGCATAAATATGGATTTGCACGTAGTTATACTTTCAAATTATCTTTTTATTTATGGAACTAATTAGAAAAGGAAAATATTTTGATTTATTATTAAGTGGATATACAATATCTAAAATTATTTACGATGGATTTATTTCGTTAGAATTCAATATGAAGGACAAAACTACCCTTGATTTTCATGGTGAGTTTCGATTAATAAAATTCAATCAATCTAAGATGTTGCATCCAAATAGCAAAGAAGCTTACCTCAATTTTTACGATTTGTATGGTGAAATAATAAAAGAAGGACTAGCTGATAAATATGGTAATTTATATATGGTTTTTGAGAATAAAACTGAAATACATGTGCTAGATGGTCCATTTGAAAATTGGCATTTTACAAAACATTTTGGACAAACTTATGAAAGACGTATTAATGTTCATGGAGGATGTGGTAAAACAAGTTTTTAAATTATAAAACCAATGAACTATCAAATATTCGGATCAGAAGATTCTCTAGATTTAGACATTTGTTTTTTTGTTGATGAAATAGGAAATATTGAAAATTCTAAAAATCATCTTATCGAATTGATAAACACCTTGGTTTTAGAAACTGATAAACCAATCAATGGGAATTTAGCCATATTAAAAAACGGTTTAGTAGAACAATGTTTTAAAGGAAATATCGATGAATTAAATAATGCATTACTCGAAACGTATTCCTTTCATCATCAAAACTATTCTTTACAAATAAAAAATAAAGTTTATCGCAATGTAGATGATAAAATCCAACGGTGTTTAAGGACTTTGATATCCTATTTCACCAAAACCGCATTGAGAATCGAATCTAAAAAGGCTTTAAAATCTAATTTACAAGCTAAACTTATGTTTCTAGAACAATTAGATTTATCTGAGCATACAGATTTTGGAAAACAAGGAGATTTGATAGAAGTTTATAAGAGTTTTGCTTTTCAAATCGGACAAACTCATGCTCTGATAAAAGGAGTTGAACTATTTACAAAATCAAGTATTTCAAATTATTTACCTTCATTATCAGGATATTTAAACCGAGAAATCTGTTCAGTAGATCAATTACAAAAGGAATTGGATCATTTAATAATTTCTATTAGAAACATGAAATAATTCCAAATTTACTGTAACACTCATCTTTTGGTGGTGTCTAAGCTATAAATCTCGTATTAATGTATCATTCTGGGGGGAAATCCCTCGCCTTTAGGCGACGACTTTAGTT
>JBMYWP010000074.1:0-18620 GCA_049607525.1 Flavobacteriales bacterium | reverse complement strand
AGTTATGAGTTATGAGTTATGAGTTATGAGTTATGAGTTATGAGTTAATTTAAAATTTTCAACTGCAAAGTCAAAAACTTCTTATTAAAAATTATTAGCGCAAAAACTAGTCACTCGTCACTACTCACTGCTCACTAAAAACTACTCACTAAAACTTATCGTTTAGCTTCTATAAAATAATACGCACAATAAGCGGCCAATCGGGCTGTTCTATCGTCTATATCCAATTCTGGATTCAATTCAAAAATACCCAACGAAGTTACTTCTTTATATTTTGCAGCACATTGCAAAAGCGCTTTCATTTGTTCTGGCGTAAAACCTTCTGCTGCTGGAGCCGAAACACCTGGAGCAAAAGAGGCCTGAAAAACATCTAAATCTAAACTGATTACAATTTGGTTTGATGATTGAATTAAACCTTTCAATTTTTGGTCAAAAACAGATAAATAATTCACAAAAGTAATGTCGTGGTAATAGACAATATCTACTTGCTTTGATTTGGCATATTCAAACAACTCTGGTGCATTGGCATGGGTTTGAATACCATATTCAATCAATTGATTAGAACCAAGTATTTTTTCATCTAACAATCTTCTAAATGGGCTTCCACTCGTAAATTTCTCATCGTATGGTCTCATGTCCAAATGCGGATCTATATTCACGCAAGAGGTTTGTTTTGGATGATTTTTTTCTACACCTTTTACATGAGAATAAATAAAATCATGACCTCCACCCACAATAATAGTCACATCGTTTTCAGTTTGGGATTTTGCTATAATCTCACTCGTTTTTACATGTTTTTCTTCTAAACTTAAAGCTTCAAAATCAACAAAATCGAAACAACTTTTATAAGATTGAAACTCTTTGTCGCCATTCAGTTTATTAAAATACGTTTGAAAAGATTTTGGTCCGTTTGCAGCACCTACTCTACCTCCAACATTTTTTACGCCTTCATGATCTCCAAGACCAATAAATTTTACTTTCATAGTTATATTTTCTACAGACTTGCTTTTAGCAATTGTTTTGTATAATCGGACTGACTTTTATGCATGATGTTATCGGCTGTATCTAATTCCTCAATTTTTCCTTGATTTAAAACCAAAATACGATCGCAAAAATAATATACACTTTCTAAGTCGTGAGAAATAAAGATATAAGTTAAATTCATTTTCTCCTTTAAATCGTTTAATAAATTTAAAATTTTTGCTTGGATAGAAACATCTAATGCGGCAATGGATTCGTCTAAAATAATGGTTTTTGCACCAGTTATTAAACATCTTGCAATACAAACCCTTTGCCTTTGACCACCCGAAAGATCTCTAGGTCGTTTATCTAAATACGAAGCATCTAACCCAACTTGGTTTAACAGCTCTATCATTTTATTTATCAGTTCTTTTTTGGATAGATGAGGGTGATAGGTGTTATATATTTCTTTAAACTGACGTTTTATTTTTGGCCTTCCATCCAATGAACCATAAGGATCTTGAAAAACCATCTGAACCTTAGAAAGGTAATGTTTATGTTCTATTTTGTTTATTGATTCTCCATGGTATCGGATTTCTCCAGATTGGTATGCATTAATTTTCATTAAACAATTACCCAATGTAGATTTACCGCTACCCGAAGCGCCAACAATTCCCAAGCTTTCACCTTCAAAAATATCAAAAGTTAGCGACTTTAAAACCTTTGTGTTACCATAAGCAAATTCTAAATTACTTATTTGAAATTGTTTATTATTAAAGTCTACAGTTCGCTTAACATCAGATTTTGATGCATAGGTTCCGCTTATAAATTCTTCTACCGTTGGTAATGGTCTTTGATAATTTGTCGCCTGTGGACGACATTGTATCAGCCCTTGGGTATATTTCTCTTTGGGGTGATTTTGTATAGCATCAACCGTGTTTTGCTCTACAATTTCACCATCTTTCATTACAATGACTTCATTGGCATATTTAAACGCCAATTTTAAATCGTGGGTAATAAATAAAACAGAAAGCCCTTCATTGTTTTGCAGGGTCTTCAATAAATCTAATATTTCTTTTTGCACCAAAACATCTAAGGCTGTACTTGGTTCATCGGCTATAAGAAGTTTTGCTTCAGAAGCCAATGCAATGGCAATCATTATTCGTTGCTTTTGTCCCCCTGACAGTTCATGAGGGTAGGCATTTATCACGCGATCTGTTTCGTGTAAACCAACAGCTTGTAAAACTCTTTCGACTTCTTTGAATCGATTTGCCTTTGGAATATTTCTTAATTCAAAAACCTCTTCAATTTGTTGTCCACACCTAATAATTGGATTTAAACAATGCATCGGATTTTGAAAAACAAAAGCCAATTCTGTTTTTCTGTATTCATATAAATCTTTATCCGAAAGGTGTAATACAGATTTATTATTCCACAAAATTTCGCCTTCCACAATTAAAGATGGAGTCAATAATTTTGCAATAGACAAAGCTGTTAAACTTTTTCCAGACCCAGATTCTCCAACAATAGCTTTAAAAACCCCAGAATCTAAACAAAAATTCAAGTGATTTATTAATACTTTATTTTGTTGTGTTTTTATTACAAGATTTTTTACAGCTAACATGTATTTGGCTTTCTATTTATAAAATTTCTTTACGTTGGGCATCTAGTCGAATAAAGATAAATAAAAGAATAGAAAAACCCCATAAAGAAGAACCTCCATAACTGAAAAAAGGCAGGGGAATACCAATTACGGGCAATAAACCAATGGCCATTCCAATATTAACAAAAACGTGTAGAAATAGAATTCCAGCTACACCATAACCATAAACTCGGGTAAATGTAGATCGTTGTTTTTCGGCTTTTATTACGATTCTACAAATCAATAAAAGAAATAAAAATAAAACGGTCGAAGTTCCCACTGCTCCCCATTCTTCACCAATTGTTGAAAAAATAAAATCCGTAATTTGTTCGGGTACAAATTTAAATTTGGTTTGTGTTCCTTCTAAGAATCCTTTTCCGTTAAATCCACCAGATCCAATAGCTATTTTAGACTGTAAAACATTGTATTCTACACCCGATTTATCCTGTAATTTACCTAAGGCAATGTCAATTCTATTTCTATGGTGTTGCTTAAAAACATTGTTGTAAATATAAGTTACACTAAAAGCGTAGAGAACCGACATAGTTGCAGAAATAATTATATAAGGCAACTGAATTACTCTTTTTTTCGGTTTTAAAAGTGCCGAATATCCTATTACAAGCAAAACAAGAATAAAAATCACCCTGGTAATGGGGAACAATAAAACGGAAAAAAAAATTATTATGGCCGCATAAATTATCCAAATATACCATCTTGGTAAACCTTCTCTGTAAAGAGCAAAAATTAATGAACTGTAAATTATTGCCGATCCCGGATCGGGTTGTAACATAATAAATAATAAGGGTAAAGCTAAAATTCCAACAACAATTAGCTGATTTTTAAACTTCCCAATATCAATCATCGGAATACTTAAAAAACTGGCAATTAGAAGTAAAGTTGAAAACTTGGCGAACTCCGTGGGTTGTAATCCTAAAGAACCAATACGAAACCAAGCTCGGGCTCCTCCAATTTCTTTACCAAAAATAAGAACAAGAAATAAAAGCAAGACTGAGGTTGCGTAAAATACCCAACTAAATCTAGTGTATAATTTGTCGGACGTAAATAATATTACAATACCCAAAAATAGTGAGGAAAGAATAAAGAAAAGCTGTTTCCCATGCTTTTGAGTTTGATCAAAAATAGACGTGAAATCTTCGTTGAATCCGGCCGAATAAATATTCAACAATCCCATAAGGCATAAAACCACATAAAGGATAACGATAAGCCAATCTATTTGTTTAAAAATACTAGTACCTGTCATCTTGTTCAATAATATTAGCGTCCATAATTTTCTTTTCTAGATCAACTCGCTGAACAGAATCGGTCAAATATTTTTCTATTAAAAGACTGGCAATTGGAGAACCAAAAGAAGAACCCCAACCTGCATTTTCTACATAAACTGCTAAAGCAATTTTCGGATTGTCTTTTGGAGCAAAGGCTATAAATATAGAATGATCTTTTAATTGCACTCTTTTACCATCAATTTTTGTGAAATTTTCTGCAGTACCTGTTTTTCCACAAACTTCTATTCCTGGAACTCTCGCATTTTTAGCCGTTCCTTTTTTTCCTTCAATTACTTCTTGCATTCCGTTTATTACCGTTTCGAAATGTCGCTTTTCGATATCAATTTTCTTTGGCACAGTAAATTGTGGATTCGTAATAGGTTCTCCTTTTATTTTAGATAAAATGTGTGGTGTATAGAAATGACCTCTATTGGCTATTGCCGCACACATGTTAGCCATTTGAATTGGCGTTACCAATAAGGCATCCTGACCAATAGCCAAAGAAATAACCGTTGGAGCCTTCCAAGAGTTTCGATATTGACGATTATAATAATCCAAAGTAGGCACTTTACCCTTTCTCCCAGTATGTAAATCGTTATTCAAATAACCTCCTAAACCAAAACTGGTCACATATTTCCTCCACTTTTGATAATTGATTTTGGTTTCGTCATTTTTATCAATCACTCTTTGAAATGTATAACAATAATATGCATTACAAGATTGAGCAATGGATTGATTTAAATTTAATGGAGATCGGTGACTATGACATCCAATTTTTAGTCGAGGACTAAAGCGCCATCCATGACTACAAGGAAAAGAAGTATTGCTCGAAATGGCTCCTTCTTGTAAACCTATTAAGGCATTCACCAATTTAAAAGTGGAACCTGGAGGATATTGTCCGGTTAAACTTCTATCCATTAAAGGTTTTAATACAGAATCTGTTTTTAGGGTGGCAAAGTTTTTCGATCTCTTTCTTCCTATCAATAAATTCGGATCGTAAGTCGGACTAGACACCAAGCTTAATATTTCTCCAGTCGATGGTTCAATAGCCACAACAGCACCTTTTTTATTATTCATTAATTGTTCAGCATAAAGCTGTAAATCGGCATCGAGTGTTAAGTGTAAATCTTTACCAGCAATGGCTTTTATATCATTTTTCCCGTCTTCATAAGAACCCTGAAATTTACCGTGTTTATCTCTATGAATATATCTTTCACCTTTTTGGCCTCTAAGGGTATCTTCGTAAGTTTGTTCTACACCTGTAATTCCTATATCATCGGTTTTTACGTAATAAGGTTTCTTTCGAATAATTGATCTTGGAACACTTCCAATATAACCCAAAACATTTGCCGCAATAGGAATAGGGTAATGTCGACTTGTACGCTCTTCTAAATAAATCCCAGGAAACTGATGAATACGCTCCAACAGTTTCATTCCGCTTTCTTTTTCAATACTTTTTACCAGAATAGAAGGTCTTCTTAAGCTATAACGTTTGGCCTTTTTTAATCTTAAAACTAAATAGTCAAAATCGGTTTCGGTATAAAGCGCCAATGCGGCTGTATCGAGGTTTTTTACTTCCCGTGGAATAACCATTAGGTCATATGATCTTTGGTTTCCTACTAACAACTTACCATTTCTATCGTAAATACTACCTCTAACGGGTGTTATGATCTCTTTTTTAATGGCATTTTTTACAGCCTGTTTTTTATAAACTGGGGTAAATAATTGAAGCTTTAATATATTGATCAATAAAATTAATCCACCAATAATGAAAAAAGCAAGTATTCCATTTTTGCGATACTGAAGATTTCCTGGTTTCAACGGTTGCGACGTGTTTTTTTATTTTCGAAAATAGCCAATAGTAGAATCATAACCAGAGTCGACATTAGCGTATTTTTGATGATATAAATTAATTGAGATCCTGTCCAAAGTCCTAAATTACTTAATAATTGAAAATAGAGCTGGTGGATTAATGTTAAAACGAAAAGAAATATTGAAAATTTAAATTTTGAAATTTGAAACCACCCAATTTCTCGTCCCATTTCAATTCCTTTTAGACTTAAAAAATGAAGAGCAACAGGTCGAATAAAAGCAATCAACAAAATTGCAGAAGTATGTATTCCGAGGGTGTTGGATACAATATCCAAAAACAACCCTAAAAAAAACGAAGAAACCAAAATGGTGGTTTTATCATAGGCTATAGGGAATAATATTGGAAACAATAAATATATTTGAATATGGATTTCGCCCATAAGTTGCATAGGTTGAAATAATATAACCTGTGCAAAAAATAATAATATAAAACGGAATATAAAGCGTTTATCTGGAAACATCTTGTATGGAATCTTCTAAAATTAAACGTTCATCTTCTTTATGGTCTTGTAATAGATAAACAGCATCTAAATTGTTAAAGTCGTGACTCAATTTAACATCAACTTCAAAAAATTGATTATCTAAATTTAACTGAACACCAGCTACTGTACCAACCAAAATATTTTCAGGAAAAGTTGTTGAATAATTATTAGTAAATACAGAATCACCTATTTCTATTATTGCTGTTTTACTAATCGAATTTATTTGACAAATTCCATCATTTCTTCCATTCCAATGTAAACTTCCGTCCCAATGGTCTTTTCCTACTTTTACATTAAAATAAGATTGCTCATGTAAAATACTCATTACAATAGAAAAGTAGTCGGATACATATAAGGTTTTCCCAACAATTCCGGTTGTAGAAATTACACCCATATGTGGTTTTATTCCAGATTTTGAACCTTTATTTATGGTTAAGAATTGATTGTTATCTTGCTGAGTAACATTAATAATTCTTGATTTTATAAAGGTAAATTGAGTAGAATCAAGATCTAAAACAGGTATAGAATCGGCAATCTCAAAGTATTTATCTTCAAGATCACAAAGTTTTGATCTTAAGTTGGCATTTTCATTTTGCAATCGTAAATTTTGTTCTTGTAAATTAAAATATCCTTTAATATCGGCTTGAGTTTCAAGAAAGTTACCAACAATAGCATTAGTTGTATTCAAATAAGCAAATCGATGAAAAGTATTTCTATTAACCAGCATGATCATAGCTATTATCTGTAAAAAGATAAAGACAAAAGCAAATTGATATTTTTTTAATAAATCTAATAGATTTTGCATGCCACTTAATGCTAATAATTATTTTTGTTAATGATAACTCAAGTTATATTACCAACTACATATTACGCTTGTACCCTTTAAGCCAAAAAAGCTGTTTACCTCAAAAGAAGTAAACAGCATAATAATATATAAAGTTTTGAATGTGTAAGATAGGACTTACTTCATCAAAAATCCAAATTTATCAATATTTTTCAGACAGATTCCGGTACCACGAACAACCGCTCTTAACGGATCTTCTGCAATACAAACAGGTAATTCTGTTTTTATTGAAATACGTCTATCCAAACCTCTTAACATAGAACCTCCACCAGCTAAATAAATTCCAGTATTGTAAATATCGGCAGCTAATTCGGGCGGTGTTAAAGCCAATGTTTGCATAATAGCCTCTTCTATTTGATTAATAGATTTATCTAATGCACGAGCAATTTCTGACGAAGAAACTAAAACCTGCTTAGGTTTACCTGTCATTAAATCACGACCTTGAACGGCGTAATCTTCTGGTGGTGTTTCTAAATCTGGAATTGCAGCACCAACTTCAATTTTAATTCGTTCTGCTGTTCGTTCACCAATAAATAGGTTGTGTTGTGTTCTTAAGTAGTAAGATATTTCTTGAGTAAAGACATCTCCTGCAACCTTAATAGACTTGTCACAAACAATTCCACCTAAAGCTAAAACGGCAATTTCTGTTGTACCACCACCTATGTCAATAATCATATTTCCTTTAGGTTCGTTTACATCAATACCAATACCAATAGCTGCTGCCATTGGTTCGTGTACTAAGTAAACATCTTTAGCTCCCGAACGTTCTGCAGCTTCAATTACCGCTCTTTTTTCCACTTCTGTAATTCCACTCGGAATACAAATTACCATTCGTAATGGTGGAGTTTTTATAGAGTTGTTAAGATTTGGAATTTTACGAACAAATTCACGAATCATATGTTCTGAAGCATCAAAATCTGCAATTACTCCATCTTTCAACGGTCGAATTGTTTTGATATTATCGTGAGTTTTTCCGTGCATTTGCTGAGCTTGCATACCTACAGCAATTACTTTTCCAGAAATACGGTCTTTGGCTACAATCGATGGTTCATCGACAACAACCTTATTGTTGAATATGATTAGTGTATTGGCCGTTCCAAGGTCAATAGCAACATCATGTGTTTTAAAAAAATCGAATAATCCCATGTTTCAGATTTAGCTCAAAGGTATTGAATTAGTGTTTAAAGTGACGAGTTCCTGTGAATACCATTGCCATTTCATTATCGTTACAATAATCGATAGACAATTGGTCTTTTATAGAACCACCTGGCTGAACTACGGCTTTTATTCCTTGCTCATCGGCTAATTCTACACAGTCTGGGAATGGGAAAAATGCATCAGATGCCATTACAGATCCTTCTAATTCGAATCCGAATGTTTTTGCTTTTATTACCGCTTGCTTTAACGCATCTACACGAGATGTTTGACCTACACCACTAGATAACATTTGCTTGTTTTTAGCAAAGATAATAGCGTTAGATTTTGTGTGCTTACAAATTTTAGAAGCAAATTCTAAATCACTTTTTTCAGCTTCGGTTGGTGCTTTTGTTGTCGATAATTGGA
Organism: Flavobacteriales bacterium; assembly: GCA_049607525.1. Lineage (GTDB taxonomy): Bacteria > Bacteroidota > Bacteroidia > Flavobacteriales > CAJXXR01 > JBMYYR01. Next base: position 9,974 of record JBMYWP010000074.1, on the reverse strand, counting down.
AGTTTTCTTTAGAATCTGTTACGGTGTTAGCATCTTGTTCTAAAACTCCATTTAATACCGTACGGAAAACTTTACGTTCTGGCAATCCTGCCTTTTGAACCAAAATAATTCGATTTTTCTTACCTTTTAATACTTCTAAAGCATCAGCAGAATAAGAAGGTGCAATAATTACTTCGAAGAAAATTTTGTTAATTTCTTCTGCTGTTGCTAAATCAACTTCGGCGTTTGTTACTAAAACTCCACCAAAAGCAGAAATAGGATCTCCAGCTAAAGCATCTTTCCAAGCTGTTAAAACGTTTTCTCTACTTGCAATTCCACAGGCGTTGTTGTGTTTTAATACAGCGAAAGTTGTTTCTGAGAATTCTCCAATTAAATTTGTTGCAGCGTCAATATCCAACAAGTTGTTGTATGAAATGGCACGTCCGTGAACTTGATCAAAAATTTCTGATAAGTCTCCGTGGAATGTTCCTTTTTGGTGAGGGTTTTCTCCGTAACGCAATTCTTCAAATTGGGTATAACTCTGCTTAAACTCAGAAAAATTAGTATCTAAATTGAAGTAGTTATAAATGTGTGTGTCGTAGTGAGAAGAAATTTGGAAAGCTTTTGCAGCAAAACGCTTACGTTGCTCTAAAGTAGTTTCTCCGTTTCCTTCTTCTAAAATATCTAAGAATGTGCTATACTCATCTCTCGATGGAATAATAACAACATCTTTATGATTTTTTGCTGCCGCACGGATTAATGAGATACCTCCAATGTCAATTTTCTCAATAATTGCCGATTCTTCAGCTCCAGAAGCTACTGTATCTTCAAATGGGTAAAGGTCAACAATAACAATATCAAAAGTAGGAATACTGTGGGTATCCATATCTTTAATATCATCCTCTAAACCTCTTCTCCATAAAATTCCTCCAAAAACATTTGGGTGTAATGTTTTTACACGTCCACCTAAAATAGATGGGTAACCTGTTACATCTTCAACACGGTTTACTGGAATTTCCAATCCTTCAATAAAAGATTGTGTTCCACCTGTTGAATATAATTCGATTCCTAAATCGTGCATTTTTTGTACGATAGGTCCTAAATTATCTTTATGAAATACCGAAATTAAGGCTGTTTTTGCTTGTTTAATCGTTGACATTGTAATGTATAGTTTTTGGAGTATTTTTAGTTTTTTTCTTGTTTTGGTTGTAAGGCTAAAGCCAAATCGTTCAATTGTTCGTTATCAATTTTTGACGGAGCATCAATCATTACATCGCGTCCCGAATTGTTTTTTGGGAAAGCAATATAATCACGAATAGAATCCGATCCTCCAATAATTGAACATAAACGGTCTAGTCCGAAAGCAATACCTCCGTGTGGTGGCGCTCCATATTCGAAAGCTTCCATTAAGAAACCGAATTGGGCTTTTGCTTCTTCATCTGTAAATCCTAAGTGAGTAAACATTTGCTTTTGGATTTCTCTGTCGTGAATACGAATAGATCCTCCACCTATTTCAGATCCGTTCAATACTAAATCGTAAGCATTTGCACGAACATCTGCTGGGTGAGAACCAATACGGTCTAAGTCTTCAGTTTTTGGAGATGTAAACGGATGGTGCATCGCGTGGAAACGCTCAGAATCTTCATCCCATTCTAAAAGTGGGAAATCGATTACCCATAACGGCGAGAATTTCTCTGGATCTTTTAAGTTTAGTTGGCTACCCATTTCTAAACGCAATTCACATAATTGCTTACGCGTTTTGTCTAATCCACCAGATAAAAGAAGAATCATATCTCCTTTTTCTCCACCAGCTTTTTCGAACCACTTTTGCAATTCTTCTGGTCCGTAGAATTTATCTACCGATGATTTAAACGTACCATCTTCGTTCCACTTAGCGAAAATCATTCCCGAAGCTCCGATTTGAGGACGTTTAACCCATTTTATTAATTTGTCGGTTTGCTTACGCGAATATCCAGAACACCCTTTAGCCACAATACCTAAAACAGCTTCCGAATTATCGAAAATAGCAAAACCTTTGTTTTGTGTTAATTCTGTAAAATCAACGAATTCCATTCCAAAACGTGTATCTGGTTTATCAGATCCATATTTTAACATGGCTTCGTCATAAGTCATTCTTGGAAAATCTCCTAACTCAACATTTTTTGTCACTTTAAGTAAGTGCTTTGTTAAGCTTTCGAAGGTATTTAAGATGTCTTCCTGATCTACAAATGACATTTCGCAGTCAATTTGTGTAAATTCTGGCTGACGGTCGGCTCTTAAATCTTCGTCTCGGAAACATTTCACAATTTGGAAATACTTATCGAATCCACCAACCATAAGCAATTGCTTAAACGTTTGTGGCGACTGAGGTAAAGCATAAAACTCACCTTGGTTCATTCTCGATGGTACAACAAAATCACGTGCCCCTTCTGGAGTCGATTTAATTAAAACTGGTGTTTCAACTTCAATAAAATCAATATCCGATAAAAACTTTCGTGTTTCGATAGCTACTTTAGATCTCAAAATCAAATTCTCGCGAACCGGATTTCTTCTTAAATCTAAATAACGGTATTTCATACGAATATCGTCTCCACCATCGGTGTTGTCTTCTATTGTGAACGGAGGCGTAATTGATGCATTTAAAACCGTAAGTTTTGTAACTTCAATTTCAATTTCTCCTGTCGGAATATTTTTATTTTTTGATGAACGTTCAATAACAGTTCCATCAATTTGCAATACAGATTCACGACCAATTCCTTTAGCTTGAGCCACTAAATCTTGATTAATATCTTGGTCAAATTTTAATTGAGTAATACCGTAACGATCTCTTAAATCAATAAAAATCATTCCACCCATTTCTCTAACACGTTGTGTCCATCCGCTTAAGCGAACTGTTGAACCAACGTTTTCCATGCGAAGTTGTCCGCAATTGTGCGTTCTATACGTACTCATTCTACTGTATATTTCTTTTTTTGGTTAGGGCAACTAAATATTTCCCTATGATATCGAATTCTAAATTGACTAAATCGCCAGGTTGAAGTTTACAAAAGTTGGTGTGTTCGTATGTGTAAGGAATAATGGCCACCGAAAATGAATTTGGTGTAGAATCTACAACCGTCAAACTCACTCCGTTAATGCAAATAGATCCTTTTTCAACAGTAAGATATTCTTCTTTCGAACTTTCGTATTCGAAGGTGAATTTCCAAGATCCATTTTCGTTTTCTACGCTTTTACAAACTCCAGTTGTGTCTACATGACCTTGAACAATATGCCCATCTAATCTGGCATTAAGAATTGTACAACGTTCTAAGTTTACCAAAGTCCCTTCTTTCCAATGTTGGATGTTGGTTCTTTTTATGGTTTCATCAATGGCTGTTACAACATAATTTTCGTTGTTACATTCCACCACAGTTAAGCAAATTCCATTGTGGGCTACACTTTGGTCTATTTTTACTTCCTTGGCCAAATCACTTTCTATTCGGAAATGTAAATTGGTTTGATCTTTAGTTATTTCAATAACTCGACCTGGTGTTTCAATGATTCCTGTAAACATATTTTACTCGACACATTTTTGTTAACTTCGCCTTATTAAAATTGAGCGAATTAATTCAATTGTCAAAAGTACAAAATATGATGGCAAAAATCACAAAAGCGGATACAAACAATCCAATAAATTGGAATCTTTATTTCTTTTTCGATAAAGAAGACTTAAATCTTCTCGAAATTCCAGACTATGTTGCTGAAAATGTAGTGAAAAGAATCGATAAAAAACTTCCTAAATCTCATTTCGAAGTTGATGGAAAACACATGATTTTCCAACAGGTGAAAAAAGAATCGGACAAGAATAAACAACTGGAAACCTTCCGTGTTTTATCGAGCGTTTTAGCTGATGATTTCGAAAAGGAGCAAATTGAAAACATTGCTATTTTCACGTCGTTTAAAAAGAAAAAGTTTGAGCGCGCCATTATCGAAGGATTTGTTTTGAGCTTATATCGTTTTGATAAATACAAAACCAAAAAAGATAAGGTTTGGTTAAAATCAATAACGCCAGAAACATTAAACAACAACGATATTTCTGAATTGGAATCGGTAATAAAAGGGGTAAAAGAAGCTCGTGATTTAGTAAACGAACCTCAAAGTTACCTTACAGCCACTCAAATGTCTAAAGAAATAAAAAGACTGGCAAAAGAAACGGGGTTTAAAGCTGAAGTGTTAAAAAAATCGGAAATAGAAGCCTTAGAAATGGGTGGATTATTAGCCGTAAACAAAGGATCTGTTCAAGAACCTACATTCAATATTTTAACTTATAAATCTAAAGATGCCACCAATAAAACACCAATGGTTTTTGTTGGAAAAGGGATTGTTTATGATACAGGTGGATTGAGTTTAAAACCTACCGGAAAATCGATGGATTTTATGAAATCGGATATGGGTGGAGCGGCATCTGTAATTGGTTTAATTGCAGCCGTAGCCAAAGCAAAATTACCGGTTTATATTGTTGGACTAATTCCTGCAACAGACAACAGACCTTCTTTAGATGCTTACGCGCCTGGAGATGTTATTACCATGATGAACAAAATGACGGTAGAAGTTTTAAATACCGATGCCGAAGGCCGTATGGTTTTGGCCGATGCTTTACATTATGCCAAACGTTATAATCCGGAATTGGTAATCGATTTAGCAACCTTAACTGGTGCTGCCGTAGCTGCTTTTGGAACCAATGCCATTTGTGGAATGGGTAACGATGACAAAATTTTGAATCAACTTGAAAAATCAGGTTACAAAACATACGAAAGAGTAGTGCCTCAACCATTTTGGGATGATTTTGGAGATCAGTTAAAATCGACCATTGCCGATTTCACAAACTTGGGAACGCCTGGTGCTGGACATATTACCGCAGGTAAATTCTTAGAACACTTTACAGATTACCCTTGGGTACATTTAGATATTGCAGGTCCTGCTTTTTTACACGCTAAAAAGGATTACAAAACCGTTGGTGGTTCTGGTGTTGGAGTGAGATTATTATTTGACTTTGTTAAGAGTAAGATATAAGGGTAAAGCTGAGTCTACATTACTTTAAAAACAACCACCTTTCATTAAAAACAAAGGTGGTTGTATTGTTTATTCTTATTTTACTAAAATCTTAGCGGTCTTTATTTCACGATCTGTTTTTATATTCACGATATAAATCCCAGGTTTCCAACGATGAGTTATTTGAATATTTTGATCAGTAATATGATCTAATTTTCTTATTAATCTTCCTTGAGTATCATAAATACTAAGTCCATTTTGGTTAGAATTTCCAAAATAAATACTTATAACTTCACTACTTATTTGAATTAAACCAATTTCTGTTTGCAATTCATCAATACCAATTCCATTTATTATGAAACAATCTGATGTATCTAAACAGCCATTCAAGTTTATTTCAACGGCGTATTCACCATTTTGCGTAGCGTGATACATTTGTTGATTGGCTCCCGAAATAGCTATGTTTCCATTGGCACAATCCAACCATTGAAATTCACCTAAAGAACTTTCTGCTTCAAGAACATTTACATTCTCCATAACATTTGTATTGGTGGAATTAAAGAATAATGATATATCTAAAAATGAATCACAACCATTTACATTTAATATAGTGTCTAAATACATACCATTTGTTGACCACGTTTTTCCACTTGGAGAAATGTATTCCTGTTCACAAACCGTATCGGAAATGTTAAAATTAGATGAAGTATTAATTGTTAAATCAATGGAGATAATCGAATCACATCCATCTGTATTAGATATTGTATCAGAGTATAATCCAGAAGTGTTATAAACTACCCCACTTGGACTCGTAAAACTATTACAATGCACTGGCTGAATGCTATCGTAAGTATGATTACAGCTTGATGAAATTTCAATAATAAAATAATAGGTACTTGCATTTCCAATATCATTCCATTCACCGGCTACTCCGAAAGGCCAATCGTTTAATGCTATGGCTAAATGATCTTGCCCACCAGCATCGTCAGGTTCATCGCCCCAATTATTGTATAACCCTCCCACAGGTGAACCATTAAAATCACCTTGCCAAAATTGAGCACCCACTCCGTCATTATTTCCATCCCAAAGCCATACACCTTCGGTACCTGAATCTGAGCCTCCAATCCATGCAAACCATGATATTGTACTTGGCCACGCAATTCCAGAGTTGTTCATTAACTGATTAAAAAGTTCATTTTGTTCCGCTTGGTCTTCTACCTCTATTAAATAACTTCCTCTCTCAATCGCACAGCTTACAGCCGATGTCCAGTTTTTTAATTCTTTAACAATTTCATAAGAATGACCTCCATATGTGTATGTATAAATATTAGTTGGATTTGCACATTGAGAGAATGCAACATGTATCTGGAAAAATAATAGAAAACACATTTTGTAAAATATATTATATCTCATAATTGTGATGTATTAATGTTAGTAACCATTTATAAATTTAACACTTAATTATCACAAAAACATCACATTACAAACAATCAACATCAAACACTAAGCAATTACATTAATACATTTTTATAAAATTTACAATGATCGACCCTCACAAAGTTTTCTTTTGCTTAAAAAAAATATCATTTTGCAAAAACGACTAGTTTTCTATATCGACAATCTTTATTCAAACACCTACTCAAATACACTACTCATCAATTAATCAACACATTAAAATAATATTTCTTGTAACTTAAAGGGTATTTAACTTAACTAGTTTTGTTATGACTTGTCGTTTTTCACTTTTTTCACTTTTATTTCTATTTTTCCATCTATGTTTTGCTCAAAATAGCAGTAATATCTGGCATTTTGGTCAGAATGCTGGTTTAGATTTTAACTCTGGTACACCCGTTGCTATAGGCGATGGTCAGTTAGTCACTCAAGAAGGTTGTGCAACTATATGTGATGAAGTAACAGGGGATTTATTATTTTACACCGATGGAAGTACCGTTTATAATGCCAACCATCAAATTATGCCCAATGGAACAGGTTTAAATGGACATGCTTCAAGTACTCAATCTGCCGTGGTTGTTCAAAAACCTGGTTCAAGTCATATTTATACCATTTTTACTATGGATGTTGATGGTGGAAGTGAGGGACTGCAGTTTACTGAGGTAGATATGACTCTTGATGGTGGATTAGGAGATGTTATTACTCCAATAAACACAGTCATTTTCACTTCAGCTAGTGAAAAACTGGCGGCCGTTCAACACCAAAATGGCATTGATTACTGGATTGTTGTACATGATTTAGACACTGAAGGAATCAGAAGTTTTTTATATACTTCAACAGGAATTGTTGGAACAGGTGTTACAAGTATGTCAAGCACCATCCCTACTTCATTTACTACAACAGTTGGATATATGAAGGCGAGTTTAAATGGTAATTTTTTAGCCCTTGCTATAAGCTTTTCTAATCAGATTAATGTATATTCATTTAATAATTCAACAGGGTTAGCAACTTCATTACTTGTTCAAATAGATAATATGACGAATCCGTATGGGTTAGAATTTTCAGTAAATGAACAATTTTTATATGTAGGACCAGAAATTTGTAACGCAAACAACAACCTAAGTCAATATGACCTAGAGGCTGGAACAACCGCAGATATAATAAATTCTAAAGTTACACTTTCAAATAATTTCAGCAATAGGGGTGCTTTACAATTAGGACCTGATCAAAGAATTTATTGTTCCAACTACTTGACAAACGTAATAAGTATTATAGAGACACCTGATTTACAGGGAGTAAATTGCAGCCTTATAGATACGGGATTGTTTCTAACTTCTGGAACTTTAGGTCGATTAGGACTTCCAACTTTTGTAAATAACTCAACATTTGAAAACAATCTAATTAATTTATGTTTAGGAGATTCTGTTGAACTCATAGCATCCCAACTTCCAAATCCTAATTGGGCAACTGCAGATAACCCTTCAATTATTCTTTCTCAAGAAGATACACTTACAGTCTCACCTTTGATCAATACTACTTTTATTGCTTTTTCAGGCCCTGATACTATTTCGTTTTCTATAGAAGTAAGAACCCCTATAAGTTTCTCTTTAGGGCAAGATATATGTACGGCCTCTGGAACAATAACCTTAGATGTTACACAACCTGAAGCGGTGGAATATCTATGGCAAGACGGAAGTGATAGTAATATTTTTGAAGTAACAGAAAATGGACTTTATTGGGTAGAAATCACCAATGGACCATGTATAACTAGAGATTCAATTTTTATTCAGTTCCAAGACTTGTTAATACAAAGTCCTGGGCAAGTAGAATGTGACTCTACAGCCACGCTAATGGTTAATGATTCTAACCCAGACACAGGACATTGGGTATATCTGGGACCACCTGGTAGTCCGAAAAATGTTGTGTTTTCGCCAGACAGTACATCTATTAATACAACAGTGACAGTGCCTGAACTTGGTGAATATATTTTTACTTATATCAATATTTGTGGAGATAGTATTTCGAAGGCTACAAATTTTATATCTAAAGAACCTAATCTCAACATAATATCATCTCAACAATGTAATTTCGATATTAATCTACAAGCTATTAACCCCATACAAAATGGAGTATGGTCAGTCGAAGCTCCAACTGGTGAGTCAGTTGTGATTAGTGATGTCAATAATCCAAACACTTCTGCAACTGTTTCAAATTATGGAATGTACACATTTACATACACTTACGATTTCTGTAAAGCCAGCTTTTCTCAACATGTCGAAGTTCTTTCGATTGCTCCAATAATAACTACCCAAAAAACACATTTTATTTGCGATTTTGAAGCCGTACTTACCGCTGAAGTCCCTAATCATTTTGAACAATGGAACGTGATTTCAGGACCAGGAATACTGACTTTCTCAAGCTTTGAAAACATGACTACAAATGTTACTGTTTCGGATTATGGAACATATATTATTGAAGCAAAAGGATGTGGAAAAAGCGATACCATTGAACTTACATTTGAAAAACAACAGCCACAACTACTTGCTCCAGAATATGTGGAATGCGCATTAGAAGCAATAATTGAATTTGATTTTCTTGGTCCGACTGGGGAGTGGACGCTTAAGCCAAATGGTGATGAAACTATTACGTTAGATACTTCTTCTATTCAAAATCATGCCATTATTTCTTCAGATCGTTATGGATCGGTTGTGGTTACTCTTGAGGCATGCGATACATCAATTAGTAGAGATATTATTTTTATGTGTGAACTCGAATTACCTAATGTATTTACACCAAACAATGATCCTCTAAATCCTTATTTCACAATTAATAGACTGAATACTATCTTTTACAGCCAATCAACTTTCACGGTATTTAATCGTTGGGGTGTAGAAGTTTATAGAAATGGCCAATACGGTTTACATGGCTCTTGGTGGAATGGAAATACAAACGACAACAAACCGTTGGATGAGGGCTTATACTTTTATGAACTGAAAGTGAAAAATAAAATAAATAACAAAGATGAAATTTACAAAGGACGAGTAAGCATCTTTAGATAAAATTGAAACAAAAAAGATGAAGAAAATATCTTGTTTTTTTTGTTATTGCTCCGGAAGCAGGACTCGAACCTAACGTCCGCCATGGCGGATATGAGCCCTTTCGTTTTATACATTGCATTAAAAAAGACCATCTTTTTTAAGATAGTCTTTTGTAGTTGCGGAAGCAGGACTCGAACATACGTCCGCCATGGCGGATATGAGACCATTCGTTTTGAACAAAAAAAAGACTACCTTTTTTAAGATAGTCTTTTGTAGTTGCGGAAGCAGGACTCGAACCTACTTCCGCCATGGCGGATAAGAGCCCTTTCGTTTCAGGAAAAATAATTCATGCATTAAAAAAGACTACCTTTTTCAAGATAGTCTTTTGCTAGTTGCGGAAGCAGGACTCGAACCTAACGTCCGCCATGGCGGATAAGAGCCCTTTCGTTTCAGGAAAAATAATTCATGCATTAA
>JBMYWP010000073.1:0-18684 GCA_049607525.1 Flavobacteriales bacterium | reverse complement strand
AATTAATCAACTACTTATATCTTTGTGATTTCTTAACTTAATGACATTGCCTCCAAAATACGAGTCGGTTTTAATTCGTCATATTTGCAATTTTGTTGCCGAAAAAGGTGAAATATTAATGATTTCAGAAATTCAGAACAATAAGAGAACGTTCGAAGTTGGTCCGCCTTGGTTATTGAATACCTCTTATATTGATGCTTTTGAACAACATGGTTTTAAGAGAACGTTTTATGATCATTCGAATAAACCAAATATGGGTGATGCCATACATTTATCTATATTTGAGAAACAATAAACGCATTAAGACAAAACCTATCAAAAAATAAAAAATACAACCTAATGAATAATATAGAACAATCTGATTTCGAATTTCTTTGGGAAATTACGAAGTATTTTATTGAAAATCATGGTGGTGAAATGGCATTTAATGGTATTGTTTACCCTATTATTGGATTGATAACAGCTGGATTATGCGTATTCTTTTTTTATAAAAAGAAGATTTTTAGTCGTGCTCCAAAATATTATAACTGGATTGTTAAATTATACATACCCTGTATTTTCATACTTTTTCTTTATGTTTTTGGTCAACTGGGTATTTTAAGAGGAACTTACAAAATTGTTGATGGTGAGAAACAAAACGTAACCGAAGGTTTATATCAAAACACTTTAGGTAGGGCTTTTGAAACCAATGAAAGTAAAACGGAATTTATAACCATGCTATTGTCTTATTCTGATGTAGTAGAAATAGAAACACAAGTATTTATTGAATATCTCAAAGCAAAGACTCAAGAAATGAATTCGGGTAACAGTCTTATAGATCAAGGGAAAAATGTTATTGCAAATTATATTATCGATAACCATATCAACGAAATTTATCAAGCTGTGTTTAATGTTTTGATTGAATTGGTGAATGAAAATGCATCGGTAGAAGTAGATGAATTCGTGTCTTATAGCGACATTAATTCCGGATTAGAAACACTTAAGACCTTAGATCATCAGAAAATTGAAATATCAATAAAAAATAAACTTACCAATTGGTTGGGGCAACTCATCAATGCTCAATACGTTTCGCTAAGAAATGCAATTCTAATGTTCTTGATATTAGGTTTGCTTCTACCAGTTTTGGAGTTTTTTGTCTATAAAAAATGGATAGAACCAGATTATAAGAAAAAAAAAGCCCTGGTAAATGAAGATTAAACGCAGATTTCGGGTAAAATATAAACAATAATTGATTGAGCTTATTCACAAATAAATATTACAATTAAATGAATGATTGAAAACAATATTTTCTTTAAAGTTTGAATGTATATTTGTTGCAGAAAGATATTTTATATGAAAGTTACCATTCAAGACCTTGATTTTGCCGTTTCAAAAAAACTTATTAACGGTTTGTTTTTTACTAATAATAAAGAACTTATTGTGGAGAATATGAATTGTTTTGAAATTGAATTTGAGGCAAATCAGGCAAAAAACACTGTAAAGTCCGATGTTTGTAAACGTGAGAACCATGCCATAATTACGCTTCAGTTTAAAGAAGATGCAATGAGTCAGTATTTAATTTCCAACGATTTGCAAATCGATAAATTATCGACTTTAGATGAAGATGTTTTACCAAAGCCATTTAAAAAACTAATAAAAGAAGCCTTCGAAATGACTCAAAAACCAAAAACTTTAGGAGATTTCTTTAAAAAATAACTAAAGGTTTTGCCATGATAGAAAACCTGAATCAGAAGGTTTTGTTGAAAAACCATATTTTTGGAAATATTCTAGTGCAAGAAATTATATGTTAAATGATCATAGTTTACTTAAAGTTTCAGTCAATTGATTTGACAAACTTGCCACCGAGTAGAACTCGTCGGTAGCGAGGAGAAGGTAATGATATAAATAATAATCCTTACCCATTAAAAAAAACAGAAAATTAATTATGAGAATTTTTAGAGTTTTGTTCTTTGTACTAATGCCATTAAAGGCAGTAGCCCAAGAAAATGAAAATACTTTATTTAAGTACTATGATCTTAATATGGTTTATGAGACGCAAGATAGCTTGTTTTACACAGGGAAAAGTAGTCAAGTTTTTAATTTTTTCACTCAAACTTACGATGAGTTTTATTTTTTTAATGCATTTTATAGAGAATATATTATTGAATTAAAAATAAATAAGGTTAATGGTAATGGTATTCATAAAATATTCAAAGGTAATAAACAATTGATTTCTACCAATGAAATTACACGTAATAAGGTCTTTGGAATAGGTAATGTTTATAATCAAGAAACCGGAGATCTATTGATTTCATCAATGTTTAAAAACAATAAATTAAATGGTATTACAATTACTTTTAAAAATGAAATTGGTGGAGGCGTTAGAGTTGGTTCTATCGTAAAATATAAAAATGGAAAGTATAAGAAACATTTGTATTATATTATAGGTTCTAAATCTGGGAGAATAAAAGATAAAATACCATTTAAATTTTATACAATAGAAAGGTAGTAGTGCAAGGCACGGTTACTCCGATGTCGCCAAACAAAAAAAATAACAAGATTTGCTCCAGCTAATCCCCTGATTAGTGGTCAGTATATTAGGTCAATGCGTTAAATAACCATAAGTTGTCAGATCAAATAACGATTATTTATTCACCTTTATAATATGAGTCGTAATTATAAGTTTCATAATCCAGAAGGTATTTATTTTGTTAGTTTTACGACAATATTTTGGATAAGTGTATTTTTAAGAGAAGCAAATGGCGAATGTTTTGGTTGATCATTTGAGTGAAGAAAAACATTAAATGTAAATACGATCTATCATCACATCAATAAGCCCACTTCTGAAATATTCGGCTAATTATATATTCATTTTACCAGCAATAAATCCGGTTGTCCAAGCGGCCTGAAAGTTATAACCACCAGTTATTCCATCAATATCTAAAACTTCGCCAGCAAAGTATAAACCTTTACACACTTTACTTTCCATGGTTTTGTGGTTAATGCTTTTAAGAGAAACACCACCACATGTTACAAATTCCTCTTTAAACGTTGTTTTACCAGAAACTGCATAAACATCATTGGTGAGTAGCTCTATTAACTTGTTGATGCCTTTTTTACCAAGTTCAGACCATTTTTTATCGGTTGGTAATTCAATTTTATGGAGTAAAAATTCCCATAATCGGGTTTGTAATCCAAAGGGTTTGTGATTCGATAATTTTTTTTGAGCATGAACCTCAATAATGTGTTTTATTTCAGATCTAACTTCTTCTGTATCTTTTACACCTGTCCAATTGACATGAGTTTTAAACGTATATTGTTTTTCTGCTAAAATTCTGGCTCCAAATGCAGATAATTTTAATATTGCAGGACCACTCATTCCCCAATGGGTAATCAATAAGGGACCGTCTGAGTTTAATTTTGTTCCTTCAATTGTAACCAATGCATTTTCTACCACAATACCCATAAGTTTGGTTATCTGCTCCATAGGCATATTAAACGTAAACAAAGACGGCACAGGATGCTCTATTTTATGTCCAAGTTCTTCTAACCAATTTAATCCCTTTCTTTTAGGGCTACCACCTGTTGTTACAATAACTTTTTGGTAGTGCTCTACAGTATGTTGTCGAGCTATCTGAATATCAAAACCATGGTCTATGGGTGTTATTTTTTCAACACTTTTTCCCGTTTGAATGGCAATATTTAGTTTCTTAGCTTCGTTTAATAAACAATCCATTATACTTTGAGAATCTTGAGATTTCGGAAAAACACATTGATCTTCTTGAATGACCAATGGAACATGTCTAGATTCGAACCAATGCATGGTATCTTGAGTAGAAAATATTCTAAATCCACCTTTTAAAACTTTTTGACCTCTCGGGTATGCCGTTATCAATTCTGGAATGTATGTACAACCATTGGTTACATTACATCTTCCGCCTCCGGATACTTTGACTTTAGAAAGTACACGCTTCGTTTTTTCTATAATAACGACTTTAGCATTTGGATGATTCGTTTTGACTGAAATGGCCGAGAAGAAACCTGCGGCTCCACCTCCAATAATGGCTACGTTCATAGTGGTTGTTTAGTGTAAAACAAAAGTAAACTTTGTTTCTAAAAGAAATATCATATATTTTAAATTATATTGTGTGACCCATGCAAAAATAATTGAAGAACAGAACAGAGTATGAAACATACGAATCTCATATCGGCAGATGAATTGTTTGAAAAAAAAGCGAACATTGTAATTTTGGATGCCAGTTTAAACAAAACTAAATCTGGAGTTGTTTCACCTCATCTCGGAAAAATAATTCCTGGGGCTCAGTTTTTTGATCTTAAACATACTTTTAGCGACCAAAATACCGACTTACCAAATATGTTTCCAAATATTAAAGACTTTAAGAGGCATATCGCAAAATTTGGAATGATTTTACAATCTCAAATTGTGGTTTATGATAATCTAGATATGTATTCGAGTCCTCGGGTTTGGCTTATGCTTAAAAGTTTGGGATATAAAAATGTAAAAGTGCTTAATGGTGGGTTGTCGGCCTGGATTTCTAAAGGTTTTACGGTTGTGAATACTCATTTGAATGTCAAATCCGAACATCATATTATAAAACATTTACCTTCCAAGGTTTTTTGTAATAAAGCGTTTGTTGAATCAATCATATCTTCTTCAGATTATCAAATTATTGATACCAGATCTAAGGTACGTTTTGATGGAGACAAGCCAGAGCCCAGAAAAAATATGCGAAGTGGTCATATAGAATCAGCTATAAACATCCATTATCAGACCTTGTTAAACAACGGATTCCTAAAGTGTAAATCAGATTTAGAAGAATTATTAAAGCCAATACTTCATTCAAATAAAACTTTAGTTATTTATTGTGGTTCTGGTGTTACTGCTTGTATATTATTTTTAGCTTTGGAAGAGTATTTCGAAAAGGATAAAATAATTTACGACGGCTCTTGGAGCGAGTGGGGGAAAATTAAATAAATGAGCATGGATATGAAAGAAAAAGAATTAATTGCCATAGAAAAACAATTGAGTTTTCCTGAAGGAGATGCTGGTATTGAAATGGCAAATATGATGAATGAAACCAATTATACCATGAGTAAAGCTTGTATTGAATCTCTTCAAATTTCGGAAGGCAATTCTGTATTAGAGCTTGGACATGGGAACGGAGGACATATTCATGAGATCTTAAATACACAGAAGAATGTGCAATATTCTGGTTTAGAAATTTCTTCTACAATGAAAGAGGAAGCTCAAAAAATGAATAAAGAATTAATCATTACTAAAACAGCAGGGTTCTATTTATACGATGGATTGGAAATTCCTTTTGAAAAAGAAAATTTTGATAAAATAATGACTGTAAATACCATTTATTTTTGGCGAGAACCATTGCAGTTAATGAATGAAATCAATAGGGTGTTAAAATCTGAAGGTTTGTTCTCTGTAACCTACGGAAAGGCTTCTTTTTTAGAAACCTTACCATTTGTTAGAAATAGATTTCAGTTAAGATCTGATGAAGAAGTTATAGATTTAGCCAAACGCGCTGGTTTTTCTGTTAATGATATACAAGACAAGTCAGATGTTGTAAAAAGCAAACATGGCGATATTGTTGAAAGAGCGTTTACTGTTCTCGTGTTAAAGAAAAATTAATTAATATTCGATGAAGCACTCTGATATTTCGATAAATTAATAACATCAAGTTAATAAATGTTAATAATTTATAAATAGAAATTTGCCTTGATTTATCTCTATATCTTGCACTCCTAATTAAAACACACTCACGGCGTAAATAATACGATATGCGTATATTTATTCTTGTGAATCTGAAAACTTAATACATATGAGAATACCTATTCGGAAGTCACTTTTTGGACTTTTTTTCTTGTTTACTTTGCACTTGTTTGCCCAGAATGTAACCATAAGTGGTTATGTTAAAGATGAGGCATCTGGTGAAGAATTAATTGGAGCAAATATTATTGTAAAAGAACTTTCTAAGGGAGTCAGTTCTAATGTGTACGGATTTTATTCGCTAACACTTCCTAAAGGGAAGCACAATATCAATGTTTCGTATATCGGATACACATCTAAGGAAATTGAAGTTGATTTACAGGGCAATATGACTATGAATTTTCAATTGTCGGCCTCTTCAAATGTTATTAATGAAATTGTGTTGTCGGATGTAAAATCTGATCATAATATTAAGTCAGTAGAAATTAGTACAATAAAGTTAGATCCTCAAAAAATGAAGGAAATTCCTGTTGTATTAGGAGAACAAGATATTATTAAATCGTTCACGCTACAACCAGGTATTACTACTGCAAGAGAAGGAGCAAATGGATTTAATGTTCGTGGAGGAAAAAGTGATCAAAACTTAATTTTGCTCGATGAATCATCTATTTTTAGTTCATCTCACTTATTTGGTTTCTTTTCTGTTTTCAATTCAGATGTTATTAAAGATGCAACCATGTACAAAGGGGGAATCCCTTCTTATTATGGTGGTCGTTTATCTTCGGTATTAGACATCAGACAAAAGGAAGGTAACATGAAAGAATATCATGGTGCTGGAGGAATTGGAGTATTATCGAGCCGTTTGATGTTTGAAGGGCCAATTGTAAAAAACAAAGGGTCGTTTATGGTTGCTGGTCGTCGTTCTTATGCCGATCTATTCCTACCATTGTCTTCAAATCCAACATTAAAAGATTCTAGAATGTACTTTTATGATCTAAATGCAAAAGCAAACTATATATTAAATGACAAAAACCGATTATTCTTATCGGGGTATTTTGGTAGAGATGTTTTTGGATTTAGTGATCGTTTCAACTTGGCTTGGGGAAATACAAACTTTACCTTAAGATGGAACCATGTATTTTCGCCAAAATTATTTTCTAATGCTTCTTTGGTTTATTCTAATTATAATTACGATCTTGAAATAAAAGATGTGTTTTTATGGAAGTCCTCAGTAAAAGATTTGTCATTTAAAAACGATTATAATTATTATATAAATGATGCCAATACACTTAAGTTTGGTGCAAATGTATCGAGATATGAAATAAATTTAGGAGATATTGAATATGATGAACAATTAAACAGAAACGATTCTTTATTGGGTATTAGAACCGGGATTGAACCTTCGGTTTATGTAAGTCATGAAGTAAAATTCAATACACGTCTCGATTTTGAATATGGATTAAGACTAAGTGGGTATTTAAATGTTGGGGACAAAGACCAGCCTGTTGCTCAATATTTAAACAATAAACCTATTTATTGGGATAGTGAATTGGAAGACTATGTGACCCAAACTCCAAGTGGTTATAAAACTTATGACAATAACGAAATTATTTCACAAGATTTTAGACTTTTACCAAGATTGCGATTGAAATACGGGATAGATGAAACTTCATCAATTAAACTTGGATATAACCGAATGATGCAAAATTTACATTTAGTATCAAATGCGACTTCTTCAAATCCATTAAACATCTGGATTCCAAATAATGAATACATCGATCCAGAAATGGCTGATCAAATCTCTGTTGGATATTTTAAAAACTTCAACAAAAACAAATATGAATTTTCAGCAGAAACGTATTATAAATACCTTTCTAACGTCATTGATTATAAAGATTTACCAAGGTTGAGTCAAAACCCACATATTGCTGGAGAAATCTTACCTGGAATTGGTCGTGCTTACGGTTTAGAATTATATTTTAAGAAAACCAGCGGGAAATTAACTGGTTGGATCAGTTATACTTTATCGCGTTCGGAATTAAAAATCGAAGGATTTGGTGCTGAAGGTGAAAAAGGAATTAATAATGGCGATTGGTATGCAGCCGCTCACGATAAAACACACGATTTATCCATTACTGGAGTTTATAAATTAAGTAAGCGATTAACGCTTTCAGCCAATTTTGTTTTTGCATCTGGTATTCCAGTGAATTATCCTGAAAGTTCTTTTACGCTCGATGGAGTACAATACGGACACTATAATGGATTAAGAAGTCAACACCGTTTACCGATCTATCACCGAATAGATGTTGGAGCAACGTTAAAGGGAAAGCCTAAAAAATGGGGTGAAACCGAATGGATTTTTGGTATTTATAATCTGTATAATAGATACAATGCGGCGAGTATTGCGTTTATTGAAAACGAAGATACAGGACAAAATCAAGTGGAACAAACAACATACTTTGGAATTATTCCAAGTATTACGTGGAACTTTAAATTCTAAAGGACAAACAAATGAAAAACATAGTTTTATATATAGCGATATTAGCAGTGGGTTTTACATCTTGTACTAAAATTATTGATGTTGATTTAGATGATCAGTCAAGTACTAGGCTGGTTGTAGATGGTAATGTGGTCCATTATTTAAACGCGGTAGATAGCGGTTACCAAGAAATATTTTTAAGTAAGTCGAGGTATTATTTTGATGATGTTAATAGTGATAATTCTGTAACTGGCGCAAATGTTGAAGTTGTAAATAATCAAACAGGAACCACAACCATTTTTCAAGAATCTACAGATGTAAAAGGGAAGTATTTTACAAACGATTTAATTGCAAAAGTCGGTAATGGATATACTTTAAATATTACAGCATCTCTGGATGGAGAAGTTCAAGAATTTTCAGGGCGAGATAGTATCATAACTGAAGTGCCTCAGGTTGACCGTGTATTTTTGGAAGGAGAATTGAATTTTGCAGGAGATTCGGTATATGAAACCACCATAGAGTTTATCAATTCGCCAGATCAGGATTATTTTAAATTTGAAGTGTTTTTTAATGATACACTTATAAAAAATAATCATGGTGGGTCTAATTTTTTCTTTTCTTTGATTGATGACTCTTTTATGGGGCCAGGAAAACAAGAGTTTAGAGTTGTAGATCGTTATATAAAACCAAAAGAGGAAAAACCTCCATTTAAACTGCAAGTAAAAATGAAGCGAATCAGTTTCGAGACATACAATTACTTTAGAAAACTTTATGCAAATGCATCTTCGGGAGATGATACCCCTCAAACAGAAGTTAGAGGTGTAATAGGAAATTTAACTTATCCAGATCGATATCCTTTAGGAACATTTTCAGCGTCATCGGAATCTCAAAAATCTGTTATCATAACTGATTATTCAAATAACTAAAAAAAAAGCATTGTTGAAAAACAATGCTTTTTTTAGTTTATATTTTTACTTTAAGAATACTTTTTTCTAGTCCATTTCCTTAAATTAAGAGAGTTCGATGTAAGAAATAGATATGTCAAAATTTTATTTTCGATTATTACTTAGAGAAAGTAGAAGTACAATTTTTGCTTCTTTTGGCCACAAAAATCACCACTGAATAGTCGTTAAATTTAAAATAGGTATTTTAAATCGTCACATCGAGACCCCAGATATATTTTTTTATAAAGTTATTAAAATGACGTAACTTTCGAGTGTTCCTAGATCGATTTTGTTAGTGCGTGTTCTCGATATAAATTGCTTTTCCATTGCATTCCAAAACAATTCACTCGAACGGACAAATAATGGAAGTAAAACCTGTGAATTAAAGTGGTGGACTATCAGTATATTATATAACTGCATCAATGTTAGTGTTTTTTGTGACGAGTAACTTAACGAAAAATGTATCGAGATGTTTCATTTTTTTACATCCAACCCACGTTAAATAAAACATTGATATTTCCAATAGTGTTTAGATAAAATGAAATCTACAAAAACCATATATGTATAAAAAGAAAAGAATACCTTTGAATAATAATTTGCCATTTTAAAGGTTAAAATGTAATATGAAAAAGATATTGAAATACTTTATATTATTGTTAGTTGTAGTCGTTTCATGTTGTCCAAATGACGACTCTAGTTCAAAACTTGAACCCATAATAAACGATTTCACAATTGTTTCTAATGATTACGAATGGGTGGAAGATGCAACGTTTATGTATGATGGCCTTTTGGGAGTCCTAACTACGAATAAAACGACAAAAGGGATTGATATCAGTCATATTGATGTTGAAAAAAAGGAGAGGCTTGAGAGATTTTCATTTTTGCAAGGATTAGAGGCGAATGGTGTTCAAATTTTGACAAATTCTGGAACTTATCTTTTGTTGGTTGATCAGCAAGAGACAAATGGAATAAGAAATGTCAATATTTACAGATCAAATCTAAAAACATCTTTACAACTAGTGGTTAAAATACCATCAGAGCATGATGAGTATGCCGTGAAAATGATGGAATATGAGCCAAATAGTTTCATTATCTTAGCCAGGCGTAAAGATAAAGTGAGTGGAACTTGGGGATTTGTACTTTATCAATATAAAAATGGCGAGTTATCACTTTCAAAGGCTTTTCCACATTCTGTTTTATTGAGTACATCGGATATGGTTATGCACCAAGGTGGGAGCCGTTTTTATGTTTTCGGACATGTGGTAGACGACCCGACCAAACCGACTGACTTTACGTTGTATGAGTTTGATCTAAATTTTGAAATAAACAAAAAACTGGTTTTTGGAGGAAACGAATATCAAGAGGCAAGGAAAATGAAACTCGATCCATTTGGGAATGTGTTTCTTTTTGGGCATTCGGCCGACGAAGATATTCTTCACAATATGGTTTTAATGAAATTCGATTCTGATTTAAATAAGATTTACGAAAAACATTATGGTAGCGAATTTCATGACGGAGGCCAAACGTTTCAAATTTTAGAAGATCAATCCTTTTCTATTGTTGGAAGAACAAATGCACCAAACAATACGAACGAAAGTATTTATTACATGAAACTGAATGACCAAGCACAAGTCGAGTTTCAACAGATTTTGGGAGACGATTTCGATAATAGGGCAGATGTTATTTTAGACTACAGTGGTGTAGAATATATTATTGGGAATCATACATCTGGAAATGTGAAAAACATTCAGGTGTTTACAATTTCAAATCCTTAGTATATTTATGTTTTTCTTCTTGTCATTTTTTATTGGGTTGTGGGGTTAAATAAGTGTAGTTTTGCCGTTCATTCCCATTTTACCAATGGGTACAACCAAAGAAAATGAATCAAAATAAAATTTCAATTCCATTATTGGCATTAATGATGTCATTTGTGGCCTTCTCTATAGATGCTGTTTTACCAGCCTTAGGTATTATTGGTAAAGACTTACTTGTAACAGATCCTAATGAAAATCAGCAGATCATAACATCTATATTTTTTGGTTTAGCAATAGGGCAACTCATTTATGGACCAATTTCTGATAGTATTGGTCGTAAGCCAACCATTTATGTTGGATTTGTTTTCTTTTTAATAGGTTCTTTTCTGTGTATTCTCGCTAAAGATATGACGCTTATGAATATTGGTAGAGTCTTGCAAGGTTTTGGTTTGTCAGCCAATAGGATTGTCTGTATTGCATTAATTAGAGATGTTTTTAAAGGTGATGAAATGGCAAAAGTGATGTCATTTATTATGACCATTTTTATTATTGTACCTACACTTGCTCCGTTTATCGGCCAAGGTATTCTCTTCTTTGGCGACTGGAAATTGATTTTTTATTGTTTACTGATCTTTACGTCATTAGTAACGGTTTGGTTTGCTGTTAAACAAAAAGAAACTTTGACAGTGGAACAAAGACAACCATTCTCAATATCTAGAATAAGTAAAGTTGTTGTGGCTATATTTAAGAATGAAAAGTCCTTAAATTACACTATTGTTGCAGGACTAATCTTTTCGGCCTTTATGACATATTTGAATATGTCTCAACAAATATTCCAAGATTTGTACGGTAAAACCGAAACATTTCCAATGTACTTTGCTATTATCGCCATTTCTATAGGGTTAGCTTCTTTCTTAAACGGACGGTTGGTAAAACGTTTTGGTATGTATAAAATTATTAAAACCGCCTTGGTTGCTATAATAACAATTTCGGGAGGTTTTGTACTTTACATTCAACATTTTGGAAACCCAAATTTTATTGTTTTTATTCTATTATTAATCCCTATGATGTTTAGTGTTGGGTTTTTATTTGGAAACTTAAATGCAATTGCTATGGAACCTTTAGGAAAGGTGGCTGGTATTGGAGCCTCGGTTATTGGGTCACTCTCCACAATGATATCTGTTCCAATTTCGGCCTATTTGGGTCAGTTGTATGAAGGGAATGTGATGCCATTAATTGCAGGTTTCTTGGTGTTAAGTGTGGCTGCAATTTCAATTGTTTTTTGGACGGAATACAAAACAAATAAAGTGCTTCCAAGCTAATAAATATATTGGGTTTGAGGTTTTTGTTGAAAATTATTATGGATTGTTTTTCAGTTATTTGAATATAGTTTTCGTTATTGAGAATTTTTATTGTAAATTTGTAGTCAAATGAATGAGAGAATATTAAATACTTGAATGAAACATACAATTTAAATTTTTATGTATATTTGCCAAGCATTTAATAAATAATTAATCACAACAACCCCCAAAGTTATGGCTATTAAAACAATGTTATTCATCGACGGTGGATGGATGTTTCACAACAAAAAACAATTAGTTGAGGCATTTGAAAACGATGAGAATGATGTAGATTACAAAAAATTTCCAACCTTAGTTTGTAATCACTTAAAGAAAATAACAAATAATAATATCGATTTAGTTCGTACAAACTTCTTCGGATCTATTCCGGTTAATAAACCAGAATTTAATTCGAGTAAGCAAAAGTCGTTCTACAAATACCTAAAAGAAGATTGTTTCTTCGAAACAGAGGTATTCGAAATTGATTATCAAAACGATCCTGAATTAAAGCCAAAAGACAAATCTTTAAACATTGCTTTAACATCTTCTGTTATGGGTAATGCTGCTTTAGATTCTTTCGACGTTGCTGCTGTTATTATTTCAGATCCTGGATATATTCCTATGATCAACCGTTTACGTATGTTAGGTAAACGTATATTGTTAATCGGATTGGCTGGTTCTACAGATGTAAGACTTCAATCTAAACAATATTTATTTGATTACCCAAGTCTTTATTTAGATGAACACATTGATTTCTTAAAATTAGAAAGAAATGAACATTACAGAGAATGTATGTCTTGTGGTGATGCAGAATTAACAAACTGGCATGGTGCTGAGTTCTATTGTAGTGGATGTCGTGAAAACGATAACCGTGCAAACTTAAGAACTTGTGATAGCTGTGGTCGTGTTGAAGAAACAACTTGGTCTGAGTCTTATTACTACTGTTTCGACTGTAGAGAGTCTCACCGTAAAGTGCAAACTGCTCCACGTTCAGTTTTTTAGAAAAAAAACAAAATTATTAAGTCTTATACTTGAGGCCATTCTGAAAAGAATGGCTTTTTTTTGGTTCATTTGTGAATAACTTTCGAGAAATACTTGAATTCTCCTGATCTAAAATTGTAAATTAGCTGATGAATTATAATAGGATGTATGGCTAAAATTATTGCTGTTGCAAATCAAAAAGGTGGTGTTGGAAAAACAACAACTGCAGTGAATTTATCGGCTGCTTTAGGTGTTTATGAAAAAAAGGTTTTGCTTATTGATGCAGATCCTCAAGCAAACGCAACTTCTGCATTTGGAATTAATCCGGATGAAGTAGAAGCTGGAACGTATGCATGTATAGAGCATGTAGCTCCAGCTGAAGAATTAATTCTAGAAACCAATAGTCCTAATGTAGATTTAATTGCATCTCAAATGGATTTGGTTGCGGCCGAAATAGAATTGGTAGATAAAGAAGATAGAGAATATATGTTGAAAAATGCCTTAATGAATGTTGAGCAATACTATGATTATATTATAATAGATTGTGCACCTTCCTTAGGGTTAATTACATTAAATGCTTTGGCCGCTGCAAATTCTGTACTCATTCCTATTCAGTGCGAATATTTTGCCTTGGAAGGATTAGGAAAGTTAATGAATACCATAAAAGGGGTTAGAAATAGTTATAACAATTCTTTGGATATTGAAGGTTTATTGTTAACTATGTACGATTCGCGTTTACGATTATCTAATATGGTCATAGACGACGTGAAAACACACTTTAAAGACATGGTATTCGAAACTATTATTCAGCGAAATGTTAGGCTAAGTGAAGCTCCAAGTTTTGGAGAAAATATTATTTTATACGACGCAAGTTCTAAAGGTGCCATCAATTATATGAACCTAGGAAAAGAACTTATCACAAATAATGAAAACTAATGGCAAAGAAAAAAGCTTTAGGTCGCGGACTTTCCGCATTATTGAACTCGGGAGACGATAGTGAATCAACTTCGGTTAAACCCAAATCTATTCTGGATAAACAGTCGGAAGGGACACCCGCTAGCTCTAAACCAAAACCTAAATTCAAATCTTTTAAATCGGTTTCCGAAATAGATATATCTTCTATTCAAACCAATCCTTTTCAGCCGAGAAGTTTGTTTGATGAAGAACAATTAAACGAATTGGCTCAATCTATAAAAGAATTGGGTATCATTCAACCTATTACTGTTCGTAAAATAGATGTTGATTCTTATCAGCTAATAAGTGGAGAAAGACGTTTAAGAGCTTCTCAATTGGTCGGTTTAGAACGTATTCCTGCATTTGTAAGATCTGCCAATGACCAGGAAATGCTAGAAATGGCAATTGTTGAAAACATTCAACGTCAAGAATTAGATCCTATAGAAGTGGCACTTTCTTACAAAAGACTACTTGATGAATGCAACCAAACACAAGATGAAGTTAGTGTTCGTTTGGGGAAAAAGAGATCGACCATCAGTAACTTTTTACGTCTTTTGCAATTGCAACCTATTATCCAGGCTGGATTACGAGATCGTATGATTTCTCAAGGGCATGCAAAAGCTTTACTTAGTATTTCTAATGAAGATGTACAGGTTGATGTATATAAACGCATTATTGCTTTACAATTGTCTGTTCGTCAGTCCGAAGAATTGGCCAAGTCGATTAAAGAAAAGATAAATGCACCAAAAGTAAATCAAACTCAAAAAGAAGATTTCACAAAATGGATTGATAGAAACGATCTTTTATCTAAATCTATTGAAGCAAAAACCAATATTAAATTTGGTAAAAAAGGAAATGGAAAGCTAACCATAAACTTCAAAAACGAGGAAGATTTAGAGCGTATTATTCAAATGTTGAATCATGAATAACATAAATCGTGTTTTTTTCTTATTGTTGATGCTTCTGTTTATTTCAAATTCAAGTTTGGCTCAGAAAAAAGAAGAGGCAAAGGAACATAGCCCAAAAAAAGCTGTGCTTTTGTCTTTAGCTTTACCAGGTGCTGGACAGATTTACAATAAAAAATATTGGAAACTTCCAATTGTTTATGGAGCATTAGCTGGTTCTACAGCCTATTTAATTTATAATCACAATAAATTTAAAGGGTTTGATAAGGCTATTACACAGAGAGAAAACGGCGAAGTTGACAAATATGCAAATGTGTATTCAGACATTTCTGCACTTAGAATAAATGCTGCAAACTTCAGAAATGAAAGAGATAGAGCTATTCTTATTACAGCCGGAATTTATTTATTACAAATGGCCGATGCTTATGTCGATGCACATTTGTTTAACTATGATGTGTCCGATGACTTATCTTTAAATATAAATCCGGCATTCAATTACGATTTTCAATCACAATCTATGCAATCTGGAATTGCTATAAACATCAATTTAAAATGAGAATAGCTTTACTTGGCTATGGTAAAATGGGAAAAGCCATTGAAACAATTGCTATTAAAAGAGGTCATGAAATCGTTCTAAAAATAGGTTCTAAAAATTTAGACGAATTAACTTTAGAAAATCTGAAAAAAGCAGATGTAGCAATAGATTTTAGTATGCCACACACTGCTTTTAATTTCATATCAAAATCTCTTGAAGCCCATGTTCCAACAATTTCTGGAACAACGGCTTGGTTAGATAAAGTATCCGAAATAGAAACTTTAGCAACCGAAAAACAAGTAGGGTTTATTTATGCTTCAAACTTTAGTTTGGGTGTTAATTTATTTTTCGAAATGAATAAGACTTTAGCTAAGGTAATGGGTAACCACGAAAGTTTTGACGTAAAGATGAAAGAGATTCATCACATTCATAAAGTTGACGCACCAAGTGGTACTGCAATAACTTTGGCAGAAGGAATTTTAGAACATCAATCTAAAAAAGACAATTGGAGTTTAGAAAATAAAAATGCGAACAATTTGTTTATTGATGTTGAGCGCACAGGAGAAGTGCCTGGAACACATGTTGTAGAGTATACCAGCCCTTATGATAAGATTACCTTTGAACACAAGGCTATAAATAGAGATGGTTTTGCTTTGGGCGCTGTTGTTGCTGCCGAATGGATCATTGGTAAATCGGGTTCTTTCTCTATGAGAGATGTATTGTTCTCAAGCTAATTTCAGTTAATTGACCAAGTGTTTTATTAACATGGAGTAGAAGTATAAAATTAATATGTATTTTCACAAAAAATTATAAAAGAATGAATAAGCACGTGAAATTTTTAGCTATTATCGTTGGGTACTTAGCCTTATGTTGGCTAATCGGATTCGATTGGCTTTATTTTGGAGTCTTGGCCATTGCCGATTATTTCTATTGGAAGAATATTAACTGGACGTTCTGGAAAAAACGTCCGAAGGTAGAAAAGAAAAAAGTTGGATTTTTACAAGAATTTGGAAACGCGATTGTTTTTGCGGTCATTGGAGCCAGTTTAATTCATATGTTCGTCATTCAACCTTTTACCATTCCAACATCTTCTATGGAAGGATCTTTGTTGGTTGGTGATTATCTATTTGTGTCTAAATACCATTACGGACCATACAGACCAAATACACCTTTGTCGTTACCATTTATGCATAACTATGTTTGGGGAACTACAGATGTAAAACCATATAGTGAGTCGGTTCAATTAGATTACCATAGATTACCTGGGTTTACTTCGGTTAAAAATAACGATATTGTTGTTTTCAATTATCCTGAAGACAATTTGTATCCTACTATGCCAACCGATAAAAAAACGCACTATGTAAAGCGTTGTTTAGGTATTGCTGGAGATAAATTCCAGATTACAGATAAAACGGTTTATATAAACGATAAAAAACTGAATGTTGGAGACCGTACAAAACTTCAACATGCTTATACCGTTGGTTCAAAAATTAGATATAGAGCCAAAAGAGGAGGAGATGGTACTGTTATTTTCCCAAAACTTTATGAAAATAATATTTGGGATGTATCGCCACAACCTGCACTAAGAAACGGGATTTATTACTATACCATGATGCTTTCGGATGCAACTAAAACATATTTATCTAAATTGCCAAATATTGAAAGTATAGAACCTATAAAACCAGGAATGAACTCTAAAGGAGTGAACGTGTTTCCTAAAGGTGTAGATCATGGTTGGGATACTGAAAACTTTGGTCCAATTGTTATTCCTGCTAAAGGAATGACTGTTGAGTTAACGAAAGATAATTTCGATTTATACCAAAAAATCATTAACAAGTATGAAGGTCATGAAATTTCTTGGGAAAACGGAAAAGCAATGGTCGATTTAAAAGCCGAAAGCTCATATACTTTTAAAATGGACTATTTTTGGATGATGGGAGATAACAGAGATAACTCTTTAGATTCTCGTTTCTGGGGATTTGTTCCAGAAGACCACATCGTTGGAAAACCTATTTTTGTTTGGTTTAGTAGAGATAAAATGGGGAATATAAGATGGGATAGAGTGTTTACCGTAATCCACGGAGAAGGGGCAACAAAATCTTACCTCATGTATTTCCTAATTGGTTTTGCTCTTTTTCAAGGGTTAAGTTATTATAGAAAGAAGAAAACAGCCTAATGCACATGCATTAGTTTATAACATTAAAACACCTTATTTTTAAGGTGTTTTTTAATTTAAAAGTAAATGATTGTACTTAAAAATGTAGTTAAATCTTACGGTAACCTTGAGGTTTTGAAAGGTATTAACCTTACAATTCAAAGAGGAGAAGTGTTGAGTATAATGGGTGCTTCTGGTGCTGGAAAAACAACTTTGCTTCAAATTTTAGGAACATTAGACACCGTAGATCGTGGTGATGTTCTTTTTCTGGATGAAAATATTGCTGAATATTCATCTAAAAAATTATCAAAATTTAGAAATAAGAACATTGGATTTATTTTCCAATTTCACCACTTGTTACCTGAATTTACAGCTTTGGAAAATGTTTGTATGCCAGCATGGATTGCCGGAATAGATAAAAAACAAGCAGAAAAGAAAGCATTAGACTTATTGAAAAGATTGGGTATAGGATCTAAGTCCGATAAAAAACCTAATGAAATGAGTGGTGGCGAACAACAAAGGGTAGCCGTTGCAAGAGCTCTAATAAACGATCCGCAAATTATTCTGGCAGATGAACCTTCTGGGAATTTAGATTCTCAAAATGCCTTAGCCTTACACGAACTTTTTATGGAATTAAAGGAGGAGTTTAATCAAACTTTTGTTGTAGTTACACACAACAAGGAATTGTCTTTAATTTCTGATCGAGTATTGTTTATGAAAGATGGTATTTTTGAGTAATCCGAATGTTGCTCAACCTTAAATTATTTTTTTAGTGATGGACGATGAGATTAGAGTGATGAGATTTTCTTGTTGTGTTGTTCTTCCGAAGTTTTACTTCACTTTAACTCTATCCCCTTGAGGGCAATGTCATTAAGTTAAGAAATTACAAAAATATAAGTAGTTGATTAATGGTGT